>NZ_NNRM01000004.1 GCF_002252525.1 Brucella pseudogrignonensis | reverse complement strand
ATTTCGACGGCTCACGTTGAATATGAAACTGCAAACCGTCACTACGCACACGTCGACTGCCCAGGCCACGCTGACTATGTTAAGAACATGATCACCGGCGCTGCACAGATGGACGGCGCGATCCTGGTTGTTTCGGCAGCTGACGGCCCGATGCCACAGACCCGTGAGCACATCCTGCTCGCTCGTCAGGTTGGCGTTCCTGCGATCGTCGTGTTCCTGAACAAGTGCGATCAGGTTGACGATGCTGAACTTCTCGAACTCGTAGAACTCGAAGTTCGTGAACTTCTGTCGAAGTACGACTTCCCAGGCGACGAAGTGCCAATCGTTAAGGGTTCGGCTCTTGCAGCTCTCGAAGATTCCTCGAAGGAACTCGGCGAAGACGCAATCCGCAACCTGATGGACGCAGTTGACTCGTACATCCCAACTCCAGAGCGTCCAATCGACCAGCCATTCCTGATGCCAATCGAAGACGTGTTCTCGATTTCGGGTCGTGGTACGGTTGTTACTGGTCGCGTTGAGCGCGGTATTGTCAAGGTTGGCGAAGAAGTCGAAATCGTCGGCATCAAGGCAACCGGCAAGACGACCGTTACCGGCGTTGAAATGTTCCGCAAGCTGCTCGATCAGGGCCAGGCTGGCGACAACATCGGCGCACTGGTTCGCGGCGTTGGTCGTGAAGACGTTGAACGTGGTCAGGTTCTCTGCAAGCCAGGTTCGGTTAAGCCACACACCAAGTTCAAGGCAGAAGCTTACATTCTGACCAAGGACGAAGGTGGTCGTCATACACCATTCTTCACCAACTACCGTCCACAGTTCTACTTCCGTAC
>NZ_NNRM01000040.1 GCF_002252525.1 Brucella pseudogrignonensis | reverse complement strand
TTGCGCGCGCTAGAAAATCCAGCGGTCTTCGGCGCATGGGTACCCTTGATAGTCAGACTGTGTACGAGGAAGTGGTGAAGCTTCTTCGGAATTTGAAGCCAAAACAGCAATTCATATTCGCAACCCATAATGCAAACTTTCCGGTTCTAGGCGATGCGGAGACTATCACCACCTGCAGTGCCAGCGACGATGAAATCGTCATATCGGTTGGTAACATCGATGACAGGGCCTGCCAGGCGAGTGTTATATCTATCATGGAAGGCGGGCCGGAGGCCTTTGAACGACGCAAAGCGATCTATCAAATCTGGAAAGCCGATACAGCAGATAACAAGGGGGCAACATGAAGAAACTATTGATATCGACGGCCATTACAATGATGGCCTTCTCAAGCTATGCGAATGCGGCTTGCAGAACTATGAGCCAAGTTTCGGACAACATGATGCAATTGGAGTACACGGAAGAATGGGAGGGCGATAACAATCGCGATGTTATCGGTTTCGTTCAAGCGTAGAGGGCAACCGTTCTACGAGATTTTTCTCGGGGTGTACTGCTTTGCCAGATAAATCGAACTCCCAATTAGAACCGCAACTCCTACAAACGTAATAATGTCAGGGACTTGTTTGAAGAAATACCAACTTGCAATCGTGGAGGTTATTATCTCTGTATATGCAATCGGTGCCACAAACGAAGCCTCTCCATACCTGTACGCATTGATAATCAAATATTGTCCAACAAGTCCAATCAAGGTGAGACTAATCGCCATGGTCCATTGCTCATTCGAGAGATTATGCCACAACGAAAACATCAAGGGTGTAGCGACAACACATGCAGTAAAGTGTGTTTGAAAAGTTAAGGCAACAGCAGAAGCATGTGTACCACTACGTGTTACTTGTTTTACCAAGATTACGTAACATGCCATCGACAGGCCGGAGCCTAGCGCTAAGATAGTTCCGAGACTGATGGAATTCATGGACGGCCTGATAACTAGAAGCGTGGCACCAAACCCTACAAACAAGGCAATCCAGCGTTGCAAGCCAACCTGCTCAGTGAGAAACAGCCTGGAAAGAATTGTAACAAATAGTGGTTGTACGAAGCTGATAGCAGCAGTATCGGCAATAGACAGGTATCCTAACGCACCAAAAAAACAGGCGCCGGTGGCAAAATTGAAAAACCCAAGAAGGAATGCATTTGTCCAGCCTTGCGGAGGTGCAATTTCTTTACGATGCGTTGAAAGCATCATTGGAAGGAGGAGGATCGTACCGCATAGCATTCTGAGATATACAATCTGTAATGCCGGAATTCCATCAGTTACAAGCTTTTTTGCCAGTACATCGATAAAGGGCACGACTGACATTGCAGCCAACATCAGAAACACGCCAGTAAGATTGTGTCGTCCGTTAAGGACTTCTATACTCGCCATGGAGATTAATATCGCTGTTAAATGCGCAGACACTACTATGGGTTTAAGGATAAATTTTTCAGTTCGACAACAATTACACAACCTATTGATTTTTCGGCTGATCTCCAACTGGGGATCAGCCGCGTAAAGAAACGTTCGTCAACGTCGGAGTGATCGCTTAAAGTGAGCCTCCAGCTTGGCCTGACCAAACTCGAGACCGATGGAAAGCATCCAGTAAATCATTGAGGCTGTGATCAGCATCTCAATATGCCTGAACTCTGTTTGCCCCTGGGTACGGGCGAGATACATGAGTTCCCAGACACCAATAACCGACACGAGCGAGGAATCCTTGAGCATAGCGATGAACTGGTTTCCGGTCGGCGGAATTATGATGCGCATGGCTTGCGGAAGGATAACTAACCACATGGTCTGGGCCGGGCTAAGCCCTAGTGCTGCAGCTCCTTCACGCTGTCCGGCAGAGATACTCTCAATGCCCGCGCGAAAAACCTCTGTCATGTATGCGCCGTAGCAAAGAGAAAGCGCAAGTATGCCAGCGGGGATAGGGCCGATCACATAACCGATCTGTGGTAGACCTAGATAAATAATATAGATCTGCATTAGAAGAGGAAGACCACGAAACAAAGAGGTATAAAACGTTGCCAATCCGTAAATAAGGCCATTCTTCGACAATTTTGCCACAGCACCAATCAACGCAATGATCGTTGCAAAAAAGATTGCAGCTGCCGAGATATAAAGGGTAGTCACCACACCCTGAGTAATCAGAAAACCTATCTTTCGGAATATAAAGTTAAAAGATAGATTGAAGGAATAAAAGAATATCATGAGCAGAATGAACAATTCCACCCATATTGCGGCCACCTGTACGCTTCTTGGTAGCAACTTTAACGAATACCAGTTCGCAAAAAGAACTATCACGAGAAGTACTGACGAAAGAAACGTTGACGCCGTAAAGGTTGTTTTCGCCAGTTTGGGATCAATAGAAAGCCAAGCTGTTACGCCGGAAAAATGAAAATTGATAGAGCACAGCAATGTCACCAGGACTAAAAAAAACGCAGTCTGGAACAGACGCTTCGCCAGTTCTGGACGTGTTAAGAAAAAACTTCCAATCATACTTCTCTCCTCAGCCGATCTGACGCTCAACCAACCAATCCTGCATTTGCAATTTCCAATAGGTCAGTTGCGCCGCGACCAGACCAGCACCGCCACCAGCCCAGACAAGTCCGAATTTTTCGAACAAGCGGTAGCGATCACTTTGTGCGGATATCGCCTCCGCTACAATTTTACCGCCGACTGCAGTTGTGTTAAGCCCGTGACCACCGAAAGCTGTACAATACCAAGTTGCAGGATCAAGTTTTCCAATTTGTGGCATTTGATGACGCGCATAGGACATCAGTCCAGACCATGCGAGCTCTGTCTTTAGGGAGGCGAGCTGCGGATAGGTTCCTACCATCTCATTTCGTAGTTCATGAACAACGCCCGGAGTATCTGCCGCTCGCGTCGTAATCCGCCCGCCCCACAAAAGTCTGCGCCCATTATCAACGACTCGATAATAGTCTCCCGCACGACGATTGTCTCCAATACCACAACTTGTACCAACTGCAGATGCTATTAGCTCTGGTGCATCTTCGCTGATCATCACATACGTCGCAATCGGTAGAAAAGAACGTTTCAATTTGGGGATTAACCCGTCTGTATAACCACCTGTAGTTATAAGCACGACACCGCTTTTGATCGATCCCTGTGCGGTATTGACGATCTTTCCGTCGCTGTGATCTTTCAGTTGTAGCACGCGGCTGTTCTCAAATATCAAGCCACCAAGCCTCTCGATCTCGCGCGCAAGAGCGCGCAGATAGTTCAACGGATGTATGTGAAAGGCGTTTAAATCACGAACAGACTGAAAATACCTTCGTGATTTCAAAACAGTGCGCGTTTGATCTGTTGGAAGAAATTCAACGGTATAGTTATATTCACGGTTCAAACGCTCGGTGTAATGCTTCAGAATGTCACCATCGTCATAGCGCCGCGCACTCATGATGCCTGGAGAAAGCTCTGCTTCGTCAATTCCGAGACCGAGTATGTTTTGTCTAACGATTTCGACACCCTCGATTGACAGTCTATGAAGTGCTTGGGCGGCATCATGCCCAGCATGTCTGGTAATAATCTCATCTCCAGCGGCAAAGCCCGGCGTGACAAACCCGCCATTTCGTCCTGACGCGCCAAATCCTATGCTTTCAGCTTCCAATATAATCACTTTTTTGCCAGACTTGGATAGTTCTAGGCCAGCCGTTAACCCTGCCAGCCCCCCACCAATTATCGTTACGTCGGCAAAATGCTCACTATCAATGCTGGTCCGTACCAGATCTTCGGCTTTAGTCTGACTGTAATAAGTGTTGGGATAGCTCATTGATACACCGGAATATGTATAACCGTGTGAGCCGACCTATACGGCTCACACGGTTGTTAGAAGATGTCAGTCGGCGCTATAATCTTTGCCGTACCACTTTGAAGTGAGTGCTGCCAAAGTTCCATCGCTCTTCATCTGCCCGATGACTTCACCAAGTTTGGCGCTCCACTCAGGGTCGGTTTTCTCCGCCACTGCGACCAGAGGTTCCCTAAAGGCATACTCGCCTTCTATGATCTTGACTGGATATCCATTCTTGATAGCGTTCTGCGCGGTCTGCTCAGGAGCGATGATGGCGTCAAGCCGGACACCATTCCCCAATCGCAAGTCATCGAAGGGTAACATGGAATCGGCATATGTCCGGATTTCACCAGGTTCCAGTTTGTATTCAATCGGAGGCATACCCGGTGCGTCGATTTCAAGCTGACGGCGGATATAGTCCTCCGAAGTTGTCGCTGTTTCGACACCAATAATCTTGCCATTCAGATCTGCCACCGACTTTGCGTCGCTGTCTTTATGAATTACATATACGTACGGGCTGTAGTAATAAATTCCAGCAAAGCTAACCACTTGGGATCGCGCTTTTGTCGGAGTAACAGAACCAACGCCTACATCGTAGCGTCCTTGCCACCGACCGCCACTAATAGTCGCAAAGTCCGGAGTTTCGAATTTTACTTCTACACCTAGCCTTTTGCCAATTTCATTCGATACATCAATATCAAACCCAACCAGGTTATTGGAATCATCCAAAAAACCTTGGGGCGGCCAGCTCGCGTTTGTGGCTACAACCATCACCTTTTTAGACATCACTCGGTCGAGTGTTTCGCCAGCGTAAGCTGAAACTCCCGCCGCTAGAACCATGCCTGCGGTTAGCAAGGCGGATAACATCAGTTTCATCTTTTCATTCCTCCTCGTAGTACTACTGGCACTGGAATTAGTTGCCAGTTTGATGATTATATTGCATAGAAAACAAGTATTTGCCGCGATCAGAAGAGGGACTGCACTTCGATATGGGCAGGTATCGTATTGAAAAAAATTGTGGTTATGCACAAAGATAACTTCCTACCAGTGTTGTCCAAATTGTGCTGCCGACTCTGATGACGTCATCATTAAAGTCATAGGACGGATGATGCAGAAAACTGGCTGTAGTAGTAGATTCACTTCAAAATCTATGACTTCGGCACCTACTGTTTTTGGTGCGACGGATCCAACACCCTTATCATATCGACCCTACAACTGCCCATCGGTCATCGTGGCCCATCCTGGTGTCTCAAAGCGCACGTTGACACCAAGACGTTTGGCTATTTCAGTAGCAACATCGATATCAAATCCGACAAGTATGTTATTCTCGTCTAGAAACCCTTGTGGTGGCCAAACCACATTTGTAGCCCCGACCATTTCTTTTTTCTCGTTAACCCGATCAAGGGTTGACCCAGCCAATGCTGTACCTGTTAGCAAAAACATTGATAATGATGCCATAATAACGTACTTCATCGGATACCCCTTTTACTGTACATCCCCCAGAAGCTTCAGTGCAGGATCTGGCTCAGAAACAGCTTGGTGCGTTCATGCTGCGGATTGTCGAAGAATTGGTCCGGTGAGTTCTGTTCAACGATCTGGCCCTGATCCATGAAGATTACTCGGTTGGCAACCTGACGGGCAAAGCCCATTTCGTGCGTCACGCAGATCATAGTCATGCCTTCGGCAGCGAGGCTCACCATCGTATCGAGCACTTCTTTCACCATTTCCGGGTCGAGAGCCGATGTCGGTTCGTCGAACAGCATGACTTTCGGGTTCATGCACAATGCACGGGCAATCGCCACGCGCTGCTGCTGGCCGCCCGAAAGCTGGCCCGGATATTTGTTGGCCTGTTCCGGAATCTTCACGCGGGCCAGATAGTGCATGGCGATTTCTTCCGCCCGTTTCTTCGGCATCTTGCGAACCCAGATCGGCGCAAGCGTGCAGTTTTCCAGAATGGTCAGATGCGGGAAGAGATTGAAGTGCTGGAACACCATGCCAACTTCACGACGCACTTCATCGATCTTCTTGAGGTCGTTGGTCAGTTCGATGTTGTCGACGACGATCTTGCCCTTCTGGTGTTCTTCCAGGCGGTTGATGCAGCGAATCATGGTCGATTTGCCCGAGCCAGAAGGCCCCGCCACAACGATGCGCTCGCCGCGCATGACCTTCAGGTTGATGTCCCGCAAAACGTGAAACTCACCATACCACTTATGCATATCGCTAATTTCAAGGGCGACATCGGTTTTGGAAACCTGCATCTTCGAGCGGTCAACGTTCTGGTCAAATTCAGCTTGCAGTACCGTGTTTACTCTGTTCATGAAATATACTCTTACTGGAGCTTATAGATGTGAGAGTTCTCTTCGGTTAACAATCACTCGTCGAAATAGTAAGCGGATCACTTCAGCGTACCTGCAGTGATTGTGGCTGCTTACGTCTGATACCTAGGAAAACTTCCTGCAGACGTCAGCCATTCGGAAACTTCTAGATTTCCAAAAAAGACAGTTTTAACGGTACTTTAAATGATCGCGGTAAAATCAAATCCCAACATATTACTTCCCCTTATTATTTTATTTCTTATGAGTACCTGATGTGAAAGTATTTCTCCAGATCATCTAACGGCCAAGTTCATGTTAAAATCGCATAACACCATGTCTGATCTTGGTGCCAGGGGTCGGGCTCAGGACTTGCTCCCCTGAGATGTTTGCGAGTTTGGGAGTATCAGGGGGGCATAACGGCAAATGCGTTATGCCGAAAGGGATTAACCAGACCGCCATCTCACTCTTGAATCAGCAAAATCGGATCGAGGGAACCCTTCTTGTTTCTCAAACTTAACCCGACGCCCTAATTACTGCGCCGACGCAATACGTTGAAACCAATTTCAGAGCCTCGGTGATATCCTGACGAGAAAATAACGCGTTCCCCTTCCGGAGTAATACATGTTTCTTCGACCAGAAGCCACGGATAAAGCCCAGATAAATTGAACCGTTCGGCATAATCGCCAGGTAAATTGGCTGCGGTTATACGAGCAATTGAACTCTCCACCTTTTTCCCATGAAATTCCAGGATTTTTGTCAGAGAGCCACTCCAGTCACGGTAGGCAGTTGGGCCGGGCAGGGTATCTCTTGGCACTGCATCGATCTCGAAAACGAGTGGCTCATCATCGCCGCAGCGAAGCCTTACAAGACGTAAGATTGCTGCTCCAGGCGCAAGACCCAAGGCTCTAGCCTCCACTTCAGATGCTTCAGCTTCGGAAATATCGAGGACAAGGTTTGTCACACGATAACCAAGATTCTCCAGCATCTCAGTGACGCTTTCATACTCGGTTACTGGTCGTTCAACACGCAGACCGCCAACAGCCGATAGAAAACGTCCTTTGCCTTGAATTGCGGTTACAATACCGTCATTTTCAAGTAATTTGAGCGCCTCACGGATAATGGAACGCGATGCGCCAATCGTTTCCGACAGTTTTTGTTCTGTCGGAAGCTGATCACCTGGCACCAAGCCGTCAAGCATGCGCAGAATTTCGTCCCGCAGTCTTTCGGCTGTATTTTCCTTGGACGGCACAAGTTTCAAGTTCATTGTTTCGGTCCCGATTGAAGACGCAAGTTTCAAATGCGTCTTCTTCGCTGTTTAATCTATACAATTCAACCTATAGCCCGAATAAAGCCTCTCAGATACCCAGAACATGCACCACATACTTGCGATGCAAAGGGCCATCGAATTCGGCAAAATAGATCGTTTGCCGCTCGCCCATGACCATAGCCCCATTTTCGATTGGAAATGCCACCTGCATTCCTGTCAGCAGGCTGCGCTGATGCGAGCAAGAATTCACTGCCATCTGACCATCACTGGGTAGAAACCGCTGATGGCGATAGTCGCCGAATTCCGATGCGGTATTCTCAAGCATTGTAAGGAGATCAGCCTCGACATCGGGTAACCCTTCATTGACGGTTATGCCGCTTGTGGTGTGCATGGTCGTCACGTAAACGATACCGTCCGACACACCAGCCGATGTTACAACGTCTTTCACAATAGGTGTGATATTGATAAGTTCAACATCGCCCTTAGTGTCGATTGTTAAGCGCTTTACAATGGATTTCATTGGGCAGCTTTCCTATTCAAGAGAGTTGCAGCATTTTCGCCAAAGATCATTTTTTCCGTGAGCGGTCTGAGACCGAGCATTCTGACTGCACGAGCGACGCGCTTTGGATCGACGCGCGGATAATCTGAAGCGAAAACAATTTTCTCGCGCAGGCTTGCCTCTATGACATCGAGGCCATACTGGTTGGCATATACCGCGGCTAATGAGGATTCAGGCCGAGCTGAGTACAGGATTGCTGTATCCAGATATATGTTCGGATGCTTGATCGCCAAGGCGAGAGCTTCCATCGTATATGGCCAAGCGCAATGAGCAATTACGATGCGCAGATCAGGGAACGTTGTTGCTACACGTTCAAGGGATACAGGATTTGCATCACCAAGACGTGCAAGCGGTGCCCAGTTGAGACCCATTTGAAAGGTCACGGATATTCCGAGTTGGTTTGCCTTTTCATAAACTGGGAATGCAGTCTTTTCATCTGCTACCTGAAACTGCTGGAGCGCAGGGTCAAGATTAAGCCCTTTCAATCCGAGGTTTTCTATAGCGTGTTCAAGCTGGTGTGGTGCAGAGGGATTCCGAGGATCAACAGAAGCAAGGCCAACAAGACGATCACTTCTGGCAACCAGTTTCGCGAGTACCTCATTTGGGACAACTGCGGCTCCATGTGCCGTGGTGCAGTCAATAGTGGCCAGAACTGCCTTGTCTATGCCAGCAACATCCAGCTGTCCGATCAGCGTAGACAAGGGCTGAGAGCCACAATAGAAGCCAAAAATTTCCTTTACTGGCCCCTTCAGGCTGGGATCTATCTCATATAGTTCGTTTACCTGGACTGGGTAAGTCCTGAAATCAATGACCGTCAAAGGCTCATCTCCTGCATTTTCTGTAAGAGTGGGTTGTGGGATGTAATATCGGTGGGGCGCGGAAACCGATCATCAAGGCGCGCCACATAGTATGCTGCGGCATCGCTCGCGAACTCCATAGCGGTCTTGAATTCGGCCCCAAGTTGCAGTGAACTAACGAGTGCTGCGTCATAGACGTCGCCAGCACCCACGGCATTTGCACTTTTCACAAGTCGTGCAGGGACAATGATAGTCTCGTCGGCCACGCGGGCTATTGAGCCTTTGCCGCCCATTTTTATTACGACTGTACCGGAACATGCTTCAGCAAGAACACCCAGGGCCGAATGCACGTCAGGTAATTGTGTAATCGCACAAGCTTCATCTTCATTTGGAAGAAACAGGTCCACGCTCGATAGTAGCTCTATGGTGTCCTTGCGTGTCTGCTCCTGCCATCCACCGGAATCCCATCCTGAGTCGAACACGGTCATGATGCCTTGTTCGCGAGCCTTGTCGAAACAGGCCTGAATTCCACCAATTGTTATTGACGGGGTATTAAAGATTCCCACGATGGCAAGTGCTCGATGTCTGGCGACCAGGTCCCACTGTGATAGAATACAATCAACGTTAAACACCGATGACGCGCCGATTTCTGATACGAAACAGCGTTCACCGTCCTCGCGAATGATCGCAACAGTGAGACCCGTTGCCTGCCCTTCGACGGCCCGTATGCCAGAGCAGTCGATATTCTCTCGCCTCAAGTCATCCTGGATTAAGACGCCGTCACTATCAGCGCCAACAAGGCCTAATATCGAGACTTTGCTGCCTAGACGCGCCGCGGCGATACCCATGTAGCCCGCTTGGCCAGCAGTGACGCACCGTCTCTCCGTTCCGAACTGTTCCTCACCCCAGGAAGGAAGCTGCTTTATTCCAGAAATCATGAGATCCAGATTAAGGTTTCCTGCCAAGCAGATCGAAGGCGGCAGTTTGTTTGACATCTGTTCTACTTCCAATAATGACGAACGCGGTCTGAACTCGAACGGAATAGCACTGCGAGATTAGAAATTGCCCTTCTTGTAATAGCGACGAGTGGTCAGGTCGTGATCGCGGACCTTTTCCAGATGCACACTTAAGCGCTCGAAGGCTGCAGCGAACACGACTGGGCTGACGAGTGCACGTACGTCTTCTGAAAGACCCGGCAGGGCAAAGTCGCGACTGTCGAAAACCCGAACTTTCTTCGTTACCGTCGTCGCGAACTTTTCGACCCGCTCCGCCAACGGTCTCGTTGAATCTTCACCCTTGAGAATCCAGACGCTTGTATCGGCTTCAAGAAGTTCCAGAGTGCCGTGAAAGAAGTCGGATGCATGAATAGGTCGCGTCCAGATCCATTGCATCTCTTCAAGAATGCACATCGCATAATACCAAGCTTCGTACCATGAATTGCCTGCACCGGTAATTATGTGGTGCTGCTCATCCTTGATTTCGGCAGCAAAATCAGCGGCTCTACTTTCAAATTGTTGCTTTACTCCTACGAGCAACTCAGGAAGCGTCTTGAGCTCTGAAATAACACGCTTGTACTGTGGGTATTCAGTCGTTCGACGTATAATTGATAACGCAATGAAGAGCGTTTGCAGGTAGTAGTTTTCACTGGAAGTCGGATCAGCGCACTTATTGAAAAGGGAAACATCCGCAAGCTCGGCAAGCGGCGTTTCCTCAGTGCCGCAAAGTGTCAGAACACGCGCTCCCTTTTTTTTAGCAAAGTCGAGTGCCGCAACAGCTTCTTTCGTTGTGCCCGAGACCGAGGTGAAGACGATAAGAGTTCCAGACCCGACATTCACATTATCCGTCAGAACAACTTCCGCACCCATATCGGCAATAGTCGGGAAAGGTGACATTGTCTGCAACATGCGAACTGCTGGCATATTCAGGAACGCTACGCCCCCTACGCCCCAAAAAGCGATGTTACGCATCCCATTATCGAACTCTCGACCTATAACCTGATCAATTGTGTCAGCTAGGGCAACGGCACCCTTTTCAACGGAAAGATACTGTTCTGGATCGAAGTTCAGCATTTAGTGCTCCATGTTGTCGATAAACTAAGAATTCATTCAACAACTAATCAGAAGTGCGGAAAGACGCAAGAGCGAATATCGCCATACTGAGAAAAATGTTGACAAGCTTTTAGTTGTCGAACAACAATGAAGCCAGATCAACAACAGGCCAATGACGCATTAGCCGTTCCATGAAGAGCCAACTGATTTAATGCCGACAGATAGGAACATGTGATATGCAGATGCCTCTATTAGAGGCCAGAGGTCTCAAAAAGACCTATGGTAAAGTTCAGGCTTTAAGGGGGGCCGATTTTTCCGTCTTTCCCGGCGAAATCGTAGCCTTGGTAGGTGACAACGGTGCTGGCAAAAGCACCTTGGTCAAAACACTTTCGGGTGTAATCACTCCCGACGAGGGGACAATCAGTATTGATGGCGAGGAGGTCAGCCATCTTCATCCAATCAGCGCACGACAACGGGGGATTGAAACCGTCTACCAAGACCTAGCACTTGCTCCAACGCTCGATCCCGTCGCCAATCTTTATCTAGGTAGAGAGCTTTTCCGAGGGGGGATCTGGGGGAAGCTCGGATTTCTTGATAAACCAGCAATGCATCGTCAGGCTGTAACCAAGTTTCAGGAACTCGGCGTCCGTATTCAAGACATAGATTCACCAATTATATCAATGTCCGGCGGCCAACGCCAAGGTGTCGCAGTAAGCCGTGCAGCTGCTTGGGCCAACAAAATCATTTTTCTGGATGAACCGACTGCTGCGCTCGGCGTGGTTCAAACGAAGAGCGTTCTCGACCTTATTTGCCGAGTACGCGACTCCGGCGTCGGTGTCGTACTCATCAGCCACAGCATGCCTGATGTGATGGCGGTTTCTGACAGAGTGGAGGTAATGCGTCTTGGACGACGTGTTGCTCAGTTGAAAACAAAAGAAATCAAGGCGGAAGACATTGTTGCAGCAATGACCGGGGCCGACTCAGGAACTGGAAATCGAAATGATTAAGACAATTTTGAACAACACAAGTCCCATCAGTGAGCCTAATAAATCTGCGCCAAGAGTATTTTCGCGTTTCGCAACAGGACAGTTGACCTGGATCACTCTTATTCTCATTGCGATGATCGCTTGCTTCACGGTGCTCGCAGGGCAGTCTTTCGCATCAGTGGCCAATTTCCGCAATATTGCGACAGATGCGTGCATATTGATGGTTATGGCGTTGGGGCAATTGTTTGTCATCATTACTGGCGGCATTGATCTCTCAGTTGGCGCTGTACTTGTCTTCTCCGGCGTTCTGGGATGCCTGGTGATGAACAGTGTTGGAGGTACTGCTGGAATTATCTGCGGAATCGCCGTCAGCATTGTGAGTGGTGCGGCATGGGGAGCGGTTAATGGCCTGCTTGTTACACGTGCGAAAGTATCTCCGCTCATCGCGACACTGGGCAGTTTCGGCATGGCAATGGGTCTCGCCCTGGTCATCGCTAACGGTATCGATTTGATGGCTCCGCTTCCGCTCGTGCGATCTCTAGGTGTAGGGCGTCTGTTCGGCGTTCTGCCGTGGTTGGTTGTACTCGCAGGCTTAGCCGCCGTCGTAATGGCAATTATCCTCAATCAGACCCGCTTCGGTCGCCATACGCTTGCAATTGGTGCAAGCGCAGCAGCTGCTGAACGAGCGGGGATCTCCGTCAACCGTCATCTCGTCAAGGTTTACATGATTGCAGGTGCGCTTGCAGGGATGGCTTCGGTCATGTCGCTATCGCGGTTTGGCACGACCACAATTGGCGGACACTTGGAAGACAACCTTAAAGTGATCACAGCTGTCGTTCTTGGCGGTGCCAGCCTGCTGGGTGGCATTGGAACCGTTACTGGTACGGTTATAGGAACTCTAATCCCTGTCGTTCTGCTAAATGGCTTCGTCATTACCGGTATCCAGGCTTTCTGGCAGCAGTTTGCAATTGGTCTGGTGTTGGTGATTGCCGTTTATCTGGACGGGCGTAAGCGCAACTTTGCCGGATGAATTCAATTTAAAAATAGATGAACCATTCTATAACAAAAAGGGAACTGAAATGAAAAATATTGAGAGCAAGGATGTAGCGAAACTGTTAGCTATGTCATTTGTCGCGGCGTCCTTGGCGAGCACTTTTCACGCAAGGGCATCGGAGAATTCACCGAAAATTACGATGGTGGCCGGGGTCAAAGGCGATCCGTTTTATATCACTATGATGTGCGGTGCTAAGAAAGAAGCAGCACGTCACAATGCTACTTTAGACTTTCAAGCGCCGGAAAACTTCAACCCGACCGATCAAATTCCTATCGTTAATGCGGTTGCGGCAGCTCGACCAGATATTTTACTCATTGCGCCAACACATGACGTGGCGATGGTTGTTCCAATCGAGCAGGTTGCAGAGAGTGGAACGAAAGTAGTCCTCGTTGACACCACGCTTCAAGACGCATCGTCTACCGTTGCGCAAATTTCAACCGATGATTATCAAGGCGGTGTTGCTGCAGCCGAAGAGCTTAACAAACTCACCGGTGGAAAGGGCTCTGTACTTCTTCTCAATTTTCAGCCTGGCGTATCGACAACCGAAGCGCGGGGCCGGGGATTCACTGAAAAGGCAAAGGAATTGGGCATGAGGGTGCTGGATGAGCAATTTGGTGGAACAGACATCCAGAAAAGCACATCCATCGTTTCAGCTGTGATGCAACAGGAGAAAGATTTTAAGGGAGTGTTCACTACAACTGATTTCGGAGCCCAAGGAACAGTTGCTGCTCTTAGAGCGGCTGATAGACTAGGCGATATCAAGGTGGTTGGGTTTGACGCGTCTCCTACGATGGTTAGCCAGATGAAGGCAGGTGAAATCCAGGCGATTGTCTCCCAAAAAGCACAAGAAATAGGCGTTATGGCTGTTGAACGTGGAATCAAGGCATTTAAGGGTGAACAGTCGACCCAACCATTAGTAAAAATCGGAACTGTCACGCTAACCGCTGATAATCTGAATCAGCCAGATTCTATGGAGGTTCTTCAAGAAACACAATGTCGAGAATAAACCTGTCTTATATCTCGTACAAAGTGTTTATTGAACTATATTATCTTGCATCAGAAACTCTAACGTTCAAACCAATAGATCGTTGGAGTTTCTAATAAGATCGTTTTAGCAAGAAATGCATCATGATTAATTTGCAATTGCGTTGTGGTATTTGATTGACTGATATCAAAAGAGGCACGTTGGTTGTCACAGAGGGGGGTACCAACCAACCTATTCTGTGGAAACCTTGCCCGTGTTCACATCGAGATAAACGCGCTTCGAACCTCCGTCACAATAGGTGAAGTAGATACCTACACCTCTGCTTTTCTGCGTGGAACGCACCCAGCCGCCTTGATCAATGAAATCCTGCACTTTGCACTGACCTGATGCCATTAGCTCTTCTGCGGCTGCGATGAAGCGATTCTTATGTTCATCATATCGATCAGAATCCTTCAGAGCCTGCTCAATAGCAGAATTCCCTGCTTTAGCTTGCGCTGGCCTTTCCTTGGATAAGGCATCAAGTTTGACCCATTCGGCAAACTTTCCGCCAACAATGCCATTGGATTTGTCACATACCGCTCGCCCTGAATCCACATACTGGGATTTGCCGCCTGAGCACGAGGCATCATAAAAATGGGTTACGCGGCCCCATCCATTTCGCGTTTCCAATACTTTCACCGATTCACGGAAGGACAGCTTTCCGACTGTTCCACACTTAACGCTAGGACGGGTTTTGCGCTCGACAACTTCGACTTTGCCCCAGCACTGGTCCTCCGCTAGGGCTGATTGTTGATTGCCGCTGAGAAGTGATGGTGTGGGGGTGCGGACGAAAACTTGGACTATCAGGGAGGTAGTTCATGTATTCCTACGAAGACCGGATGGAAGCAGTTGCGCTTTACATCAAGCTGGGCAAGCGCCCGAAAGCGACTATTCGCCAGTTGGGCTATCCAAGCAAGAACGCTTTGAAGGGCTGGTACCTGGAATATGAGCACCATCTCGATCTGCGTTTAGGATTTGCGCCCCGAGCGCCGAAGTTCACACAGGCGCAGAAGGAAGTGGCTGTTGAGCACTACCGCACGCATGGTCGTTGTGTTTCTGCAACGATGCGCGCTTTGGGCTATCCCGGTCGTGCAACGTTGACAGCATGGGTTCGTGAGGCGTTTCCCGAAATTAGCAAAGCTGTCACAGGGGTGTTGTCACGTTAACTGGGCTACAGTTGCCTGCCTGACGGTTTGGGCGTAAATTTTGGCGATACAGACATCAGATATCATCTTCAAGCGTCACCGTTTTCCGCCA
>NZ_NNRM01000039.1 GCF_002252525.1 Brucella pseudogrignonensis | reverse complement strand
ACTTCTGCGGGCGTTTTGTACCCCAAACATTTGCGCGGCGTATTGTTGAGCCGATGACAGATGAATGCGAGGTCTCGATCACTGAGGGTGAGCGGATCAAGGTCTCGGGGGAGCCAACGTCTTGTGCGTCTGTTGGTGTTTTCAACGGTGCCTTTCTGCCAGGGTGATTGCGGATCGCAGAACCATATTTGCGACCCTATTCCATTCTGTAGATACGACCACTCTGTAAACTCAGTGCCACGATCAAACGTGATTGATCGGCGGGCCATTTGGGGCAGGGGTTGGAGTACCCTAATCACGCCATCCATCACCGGCCGTGACTGACGATCATTGTTACGTAGCAACACAGTAAAGCGGCTCACCCGCTCGACCAGAGACGTCACATTGGCCTTGCCGAACCTCTTGCGAAACTGGATGAGGTCGCATTCCCATGTGTGGATACCCCCGGTAATGCAAGGATTATTTTTGGATTGCTCGAACGTGAGATCGGTTACGGTCATGTGTCAGGCCTCTGTTGAAGCGGCCATTTATGCCGCGGGCCGGTATGGCGATGCGAAGGTCAGGTCCATGTCAGTGGCGCGGGCGCGAAGCCCTTTGGGAATGCCTGGTTTTCCTGATCTCGATCTTGCCGATCTGTTTGCCCTTACTTTCCAACGTCCTCCTCACATAATCGGAGATTTCCGTTTCGGTATTAAGCCGAAACAGGTTCTCCCCGATATTCTTCACCTTTTGTCATCATTGCCCAGATCGCTCGCGCAGTCTTATTTGCTAAGGCGATAGCGATGAGCAATCGTGGTTTACGTTGCAGCATTTTCTGAAGCCACGAGCCTTCAGGGACTCCATTCTTGATCGCCCATCGAATGCGGGTCATTGCCCCAATGATTAGTAGGCGGCGGATGTCGCGTTGTCCCATTTTCGAAGTACGACCAAGTTTTTGTTTGCCGCCAGTCGACTTCTGCAAGGGTACAAGGCCAAGCCACGCCGCAAAATCACGGCCGCGACGAAAGCTGTTCATATCCGGCCCAAAAGCTTTGATAGCCATAGCGCTGACAGGGCCAATGCCCGGAGCTGTTTGCAGGAGTAGCGCCTCTGGGTCACGCTTCGCTTCTTCCTTCATCTGCCGCTCGACAACAGCAATCTTCGTATTGCAGCTCTGGAGCTGATCCATAAGTAGATGTCCGAGCTCCACTACCAGCAAAGGCAACGGTGTATCGGGATCTTCTATCTCCCGTTCAAGTTTGCGCACAAAAGTAAGGCCCGCAGGTACAACAATCCCGTATTCCATCAAGTGTCCGCGCAGAGCATTGACGATTTGGTTCCTTTGACGAACCAAAAGATCTCGTGTCTTAAAGACCATGGCCCTTGACTGCTGTTCAGCAGACTTAACCGGAACGAACCGCATGGTTGGTCGGATAGCGGCTTCACTAATGGCTTCCGCGTCGGCGGCATCATTCTTATGTCTTTTAACAAAGGGCTTAACGTAGATAGGTGGAATGAGCCTGACGTCATGGCCAAGGGCACCAATCTCGCGCCCCCAATAATGCGCAGAACCACAAGCCTCCATTGCGACTACTGTCGGCGACTGGCTTGCCAGAAAGACACTTAACTGATCTCTCGTCAGCTTTTTCCGAAACAGAGGTTTGCCAGTGACGTCTGCTCCATGCAGTTGGAATACAGACTTAGCGAGATCAATACCAATTATTGCGGCGCCTTCCATGAACACGTCTCCTGTGCCAGATTAACCCCGCACCCGCAGTATGCCTGATCTTCCTACGATCGGGGAAGGGGTATCCACACCATCAGTGTCCGAACTGCTTGCGCCTGGCAACCATGTCTGGATGATAAAGGATGCTCAGTTCTGGTGGAAAGCGGCGTCCATGATGACGCCGGGCATGACGTGGGCGGCGTCGGGCACGACGTTCCGGCAGATATTTCCAAAGCTCTTCTTTTCGACCGTCGGTGGAATACACAAACTGATAGATTGTTTCGTGACTGACAGATATGGGATGTTGCTCCAACCGCATTCTCCCAGCAATCTGTTGCGGCGACCATCCATCGCTGATGTGATCTATCACGGACTGCCGTAGCTCATCATACCGAATGAGCTTGCGTTGCTTCGAACGCCGCTCGCGGCATTTCTGCTCAGCAATCGTACAGTAATAGCCGTTTAAATCCTTAATCTCATCATCATTAAACTGATTGCGTTTCAGTTCACGAAAAATCGTCGAGCGATGCCTTCCAAGCTTCTCAGCAATAACGTCAACGGAAAGCTTTGCAGTGCGCCAGCGTGCTATTCTGCGACGTTCATCCAGATCAATATGCGAATAGGTGCGGTCCATGACGGGTTCCTTGCATTGGATAACTCATTGTTATCATTTGCAAGTCGCACTTCAAACTAGAACCCACCCGCTATTTTCAGTGTCTGGCATAATATTTCCGGTGCTTTGCTGGCAAATTGGTTCTCCAGCCGTGTAGAGGAGAAGGCTGAGCGGTCTTGAAAGCATGACCTTGATCTTTATTCAAAATCGTCTTGGTGGATGTTTATCTAGGGCCTTTTGGACGGGGCTTTTGGGCTAACCTAAGTGTAAACATCAGAAACGATAACGTGTGCTGCCTCAGCCTCGCTCTTGGATTTAGCGTCGCTATTGTTATCCATCGCGATAATTGTAGAAGCGGTGTGGTTGTATACCGCTTTCCACTGAGTTTTCGCATCGTCGAAGATGGGCTGGCTTATCGCGATATCTTCATCAAAAATAAGACAGTTTACCAATGGACTGCGATTTTCGGGCAGGCCCATGCTAACACCTACGTCGCCGTACCTTACGCCTTGGCGACAAATGGCGTCTGGATAAATGCGTGATATCCATCAAAGGTGAGCATTACATTCTTTTGCAGGTGGTTGAACGAATTACTAATAATGCGATTGCGTTTACAACGGTGTTTTTGCGTAACCTTTTGACAGAACTGGTCCTGTCGGACGTCCCGTAGGCGAACCACCCGCAGGCTCTAATGTAAGCTCATAAAGCTGCTCACCACGCGGCAGAGGCAAATCTGGCCCCTTCAACTGAGCTGAATGCGCGCCTTCAAGAAGACCCATTGAGACAGGCCCCATGTCTTGAGAAGGAAGCGTCCAGACCTGAATGGTTTTGCCCGATGGAATTTCGACATCGTTTAACAGGCGGACGCGCGCATTTTCATTGCCGAAATCTTCAACGATAGCCTGAACGTTTCCAGTATCATCCAGCAAAACAGCGATCACAACCGGTTCAATGGTTCTTGTAAGCGACCATCCAAGACCAATAGCAAGAAGGATTGATGCAGCCGATGCCGAGAGTGCTGCAAGTCGCCATCCATTAACACCAGGCTTGTTATCGTTGGCATTTTTGACAGGTGTTATTGCCGGGGCAGGCCTATCCGAAAGCTGATTTTCAACAGTTTCCCAGACGTGTTCATCGACGCGCATCGGCGTAGCGGATGAATCGAGCGCCAAAAATCGCTCACGGCTGCGGGCAACGTCCTGCCTCAGCTCGTCATTGCGGATAATTTCGGCTTCGAGCTGAAGGACTTCGTCCGGATTAAGCAGACCGAGCACATATTCGTCAGCAAGTTCCGGCGTATTATCAAATGATTTTATCATGTCATACATGCCCGCAATGCGCTCAGACCTCGTCTTACCCAGGATTTTGCGGTGCCCAAAGGTATTTGTAATCGCCCAGCAATTTCACCATGCGTGTAGCCACCGACGTAAGCCATAAGAATGCCATCTCGCTTGTCTTTGTCTAGAGCATCAAGACATTCTCTTAGCTGGCTTGTTTGATCAAGTTGATGCCAAGCTGTCAAAATGTCATTTGAGTGTTCGGCTTCGCTTAAAGCGTCGACATCATCCACTGTCTGCTCACGTTTTCCGTCGCGCAACACATTCAAAGCGCGATTACGCACAATCGCATAAATCCACCCTTTGGCAGAGCCCTGATCGGGCGCATATTGATGGGCATGGGTCCAGATGCGAATGAGCGCTTCCTGCAAAACCTCTTCCGCAAGTTCGCGGCGGCGCAGAATGCGGTGGGCAACGGCCAGCAATCGTCCCGATTCCTGATCAAAGATAGCTCGGAGTCCTGACCGATCACGCCGCACGCAGGCAGCAATAGCCTTTGCTAGCTCATCCGTTTGCCCGCCCATTCCACTCATCTCCTCATCCGTCAGCTAATTTAACCTTGATTTCTATACGCAGGAAACAGGCAAACAGATGCATTGGAATTTTATTTTTCTCCACTGCATCCAAACTGGTGGTCGCATGTGTCTGATAATCAGAGGCGCCGAAATCTACGACCCTAACGGCAGCTTCGAACAACGAAACAATGGAGGACAATGATGCATATTATTCAGCTGGTACTGGCTACATCCACAATTTTTGGCGTTTCGATTATTCATGGCATAGCCGCACCTGCGCTTGGCCTTGTCGGTGACAAGACGCTGGTGATGTTTGACACAGATGACGGCAAAGTCACAAAGACGATGGAAGTCGATGGCGTTGACAATCTGGTTGGTATTGATTTTCGACCTGTCGATAAGACTGTTGTCGGCGTTACCGGGGATCATCGGATCGTCGCAATCAATATCGATAGTGGAGCGATAACAGAAATCGCCAAAATGAATACGATGTTGCCAATGGCTGAAGGGCAGGCTGTCGTTGTTGATTTTAATCCAATGGCTGATCGGCTTCGTTTTATGACGGGCACGACAAATCATCGTGTGCATCCGGATACGGGTGAAGTCACGGTAGATGGTAAGCTGGCATATGAAAAGGGTGATACAGGTGAGGGCGCTGAAAGCAAAATTGTCGCCGCTGCTTACACCAATTCAATCGGTAAGCCTGAAAAGACAGCTATGTTTAATATCGATGCTGGCAATAAAACACTTGTGCAGCAAACGAAGCCAAATGACGGAACGCTGAAAACAATCGGCAATCTTGAAATCGAGGGGAGCCCGGAGACTTACGCGTTCGATATTCATGGAATGGCGGAAGGCAAAAACACGGCCCATCTCGTTGCAGACAACACGGTTTACACGGTAAATCTTGAAACTGGCGCTGCCACCAAAATCGGCACCGTTGAGAAACTGGAAAGCAATATGCGCGATGTGGCTATTTTGCCAGCGTCATAGTTTCCGGAATGGGGCCGGTTCCAAATCGGCCCTTTTTCTTTTTTTGCCTTATCTATAATCTGACGCTCCACTTGCCTCGCTACAGAACTCAAATCTATGTCTCGCCCCGCAAGCTTCTCAATGGCTGAGGTCACAAGATCACGTGCCACATACTCAGATTTGTGCCCTATGCCTTTGATCACCAAAAGCTCTGACCGTGCTATTGGGGATAATGAGTCGTCTGAACGCCTATTTCGTTACTAGACCAGTTCCCGTTGAGCATTACACCAAAAACCATGAACATAGAAAGATTATGCTTAGTAAATGCACTAAGGGGCGGGAAAGAGAAAAGAATTGTGATAATGCGCGTATGGCGGAATTTATTTTAAATAGCCATAAAGATGAATAACGCAACGAATATAAAGAATATTATTATTAAATATTGGCTCTTTAACATTTTTTTCTTATTTCGGTATTATTTTCATTATAATTGATAGTATGATTTATAGATAATTATAAATTTTTCTAATAATATTGACAAAATTGTGTCCGATCCTAGGTTGACATTTACCCCTTCTGTGTCCCAGTTCTGCGAGAGACAATGCTAGCCAAATTTATTATCAATCCGCCTGTTTTTTTTGGTTCGATAATTATAATAGGATTATTCTTGGCAGTCGGTGTAATCGTTCCAGATCAAGCCGCTGAAATTTTTGCTGCGTTGCAAACCAGTATTCTTTTGAATTTTGGTTGGTTCTACCTTTTGGTCGTAGGAATTTTTCTTGCCAGCGTTTTGCTGCTTAGTTTGGGGCGATATGGTCGCCTTAAATTAGGACCTGATGACTCTACTCCAGACTTTAGCTTTATGTCGTGGATCGCGATGCTGTTTGCTGCCGGTATGGGCATCGGATTGATGTATTATGCTGTTGGCGAGCCAGTGTCCCATTTCATGGCCCCGCCAACAGCTGAACCGCGCTCGATTGAAGCGACACGACAAGCAATGGCTGTGACTTTTTTTCATTGGGGGATTCACGCGTGGGCGATCTATGCGGTTGTGGGTCTGTCACTTGCGTATTTTGGCTATCGCTACAATCTTCCTCTAACGATCCGATCAGGCCTTTATCCTCTGTTGAAGGAACGGATTAACGGCCCTGTTGGTCACGCTGTTGATATTTTTGCGATTGTCGGAACAATGTTCGGTATTGCAACCTCTCTTGGACTTGGCGTCTCACAAATTAATGCCGGGCTGAATTATCTCACCGGAGTTCCCATTGGGTTAGAGGTTCAGCTTCCGCTGATATTGGTTATCACCGGCCTTGCGACCATATCCGTCGTCACAGGACTTGATAAAGGCGTTCGCATTTTATCAGAAGTGAACCTTTTGATAGCAATTTTGCTTATGCTGTTTGTCCTCGTTGTGGGACCAACAGCACAGCTTTTTCGCGATTTTGTTCAGAATATCGGTCTTTATCTGGATTCCTTAGTACTGAGAACGTTCAATATATATGCCTACCAGCCCACACCATGGATTGATGACTGGACACTTTTCTATTGGGCTTGGTGGATTTCCTGGTCACCTTTTGTCGGCATGTTCATCGCTCGTATTTCGAGAGGTCGCACCGTACGTGAATTTGTTACAGCTGTTTTGTTTATTCCAGCTGGCTTCACATTTTTCTGGATGACGGTTTTTGGAAACTCTGCGATCCTGATTGACACAACTATCGCCAATGGGAAGTTGGGAGCCGAGATAGCTGCTGACGTGTCGGTTGGTCTGTTCCATTTCTTTGAATACCTGCCCTGGACGACATTGACCTCAACGCTTGCCGTCCTCCTGGTAGCGATTTTCTTTATTACATCTTCCGACTCAGGGTCGTTGGTTGTGGATTCTATTGCTGCGGGGGGCGAGACTGAAACGACCACCGCTCAACGGGTTTTCTGGTGCGCGCTTGAAGGTATCGTGGCTGCCAGTCTGCTTGTTGCCGGTGGATTGGGTGCCCTTCAATCGGTGACAATCGCAAGTGCACTTCCGTTTTCCATCGTCATACTCGTTCTTGTTTGGTCACTTTTCAAAGGCATGCGAGCCGATCTTGCCCAGCAAGTCGCACATGCGGGAATTCCAAATGCGCCAACGGCACAGCCAGCAGCAGGTCTGACCTGGCAGCGCAGATTGGGGTTAATGCTGCATGCGCCTTCCGAACGTGAAGTGCTAACGTTTGTCGAAGGTCCGGCGATGAAGGCACTTTCCGAAGTTGCGTCAGAACTCAACAATCGTGGACGCGACACGGTTGTGGTGTCGGAAGACAACGGTTCGATAGCGCTGCGCTCCTCTGCAGAGGGTGTTCGTGACTTCATTTACGGAATAATGCCCGCCTCACACCAGATTCCGGCTTTCTCGACTATGGCCGTGGGAAAACCGGAATTTCGCTTTGAAGCCAGAACGTATTTTTCAAGCGGCGGTCGGGGCTATGATGTCATGGGCATGACGAAAGAACAATTGATCTCGGATGTACTGGTCCAGTTTGAGCGTTATCTGGCATTGGTTCACACACCAGAAACGCAATTGGTCCATAGCGCACCGGAGCATTCAGCCGACATGTGATGATCGGCCCACCAAATTCAAAATGCTCGCAATTGAGATAGGAATAATGGAACAAAAAGCGACCGAAATCTTTGAAAATACTAATCAATTTCTGTTCCAGACATCAGATCTGCTTTTGCGCTATTCTCAATCGACACTCGGTGCAATTTTGATCCTTTGCGCAGGATGGATATTAGCTGGAACACTTCAACGCTGGGCAGTAACGTCACTATCAAACATCCGTGGGCTTGATAAAACAATCTCAAAATTTTTTGGCGGAGTGATCCGCTATGGAATACTTGCTATTGTTCTTGTGATGGTTCTGGGCCAGTTCGGCGTCCAGACCGCCTCAATACTTGCGGCAGTGGGAGCAATCGGTCTCGCCATTGGCCTCGCCTTGCAAGGAACGCTTCAGAATATTGCAGCTGGCATTATGCTTCTGGTTCTTCGGCCGTTTCGAGTTGGAGAGTTTATAAGCGCAGGCAGTGTGGTGGGTACTGTTGAAGAGATAGGCCTGTTTACGACCGAGCTTATCTTACGACGGCCTATACATTATGGTTCCAAATTCTACTCTTTGGAACACCTCTGTTACCAATTACAGTCGCCTTAAAGCGCGGATGCACGACTTCAAGGTTAGCATAGGATACGATGACAGCATCGATGACGCTTTCAAAATAATTGAGAACATTGTTTCGTCACAAGTGGGCGTTCGGGCGGATCCTAAAGCGGCATTTTTCGTCGATGAGCTCGGCGATAGTGCAATTATTTTGTGCTATCGCTATTGGGTTGACAGCAACAATTATTGGGATGTGGTTCGCAACACGACCAGATCAGTGAAAACGTCCTTTGATGCAGCCGGAATAAAAATACCGTATCAGCAGGTGACCTATCATATGAAAGCTCAAAATTAGATTTTCATGTATCATCCTTATTAATGGCCATGCGCCGATTGGATGGTGCTCTAGGCGGCACTGTTATCGGTGCGCATCTGTCGTGTGCAGCATGACAAAAAATCAAAACTGGCAAATCGCGTAATTGCTCTCGGAATCAGAAGCCACCTCAGTCAGACCGGACAACGCTTCAATAAGTTACATATGATCTTTGTCGATTAAATATTTAATAATCACAATTATTTCGATATAAATAATCTCGTGACGAGCACATAAATGTCTGACCGTTTTTAATCAATGTGCAAAATGAAATGATAAATGAAAGTTGAAATGATGAAAACAGGTAAATTTGGTAAAATTATATCTTTGAATGTATTGATATTATCGTCATTATACTCGAATGCATTTGCGAGCTATGGCTTTTATGTTGGAAAAAATCTGACTGAAGACGGATCTGTATTGATAGGTGGTACAGGTGAGGAAGTTTCGGGGCATTGGTTGACTGTTGTGCCAGCTAAAAAGCATCCCGAAGGTGCGACAATATCGGTAGGAGCAACTGACAAGGCCTATATGCCAGGCAAACTCATTGAAATCCCTCAGGTTCCTGAGACTTTCAAATACATAAACATGAATTATAGCGATTTCGAAGGCTTTCCCGCACCGCTGACCAATGGCGGTTTGAACGAGCACGGCGTGGCGTTACGGGATATCTGGTCGAACTCACGCGACGAACTGGTTGAAATGACACCAAACCCGCAAACGGGTCCACAATACAGCGATCTGGCCCGTATTGCTTTGGAGCGTGCTAAAACGGCGCGTGAAGCCGTCGAGATTATCGGCGATCTTATCAATAAGCATGGTTATACCACCTACGGCGGTAACTCGCATCTGATTGCCGATAAGAATGAAGGTTGGGTAGTACTGCAATTCGCAGGCGGCAAAGGCTTATGGGTCGCTGAACGCTTAGGTCCAGATGATGTGCGCGTTTCATATCCTGGCTATATTGGCGATATTCCAGCCGACATCACTGGCAACAACGACTACCTGGCTTCCCCGAATTTTTATGATTTCGCCATCGAGCAGGGTTGGTGGAAACGTGATGGCGATAAACCGTTTAACGTGCATGCCGTCTATAGCGAACAAGACCGCCCGATGCGAACCGGTCAAAAGCACTGGACAATTGAAACCGTGGAAAAAGAACTCCACGATATGGCGCCGGTCACACTGAAAAAAATGATGAAACTGGTCCGTGATCCGCGTGTATCAACTGAGCGTTCCGGTTACGGTGAAGTCGCTCAGCTGCGTGATACATCGCATTCAGGTTTGAATCTGCTATGGGTTGCACCAACAGGTTCTGTTACCGCGCCGTTTGTGCCCTATCATATTGGGATCGATAAGGTCATCCCTGAGTATGGCATTCACAGATACCTTTTCCGTGATGCAGGCTCCACCTTCCTAAATGCTGAATATCAGTCGCAGGAAGCGACACAGTTTGCGGGACGTTTGTTTAAGCGAATTATGTACCATGCGTGCGCAAACCCAGAAACATTCATGCCTGAAATTACACAAGCCCTTGAAGCCTTCGAAGCTAAACAGATCGATGACATTCCTGAAGTTCAGGCGACAGCTGACATCCTTTACAAGGCCGAAAAGCCGGAGCTGGCTTCCAGATATCTGACGGATTACAGCGTGCGTCAGTCAGAACGAGCATTAGGCCTTGGTGAAGCCCTGCTTGCGTCAATCGAAGCGCGTTCGAAACTCCTCTACGGCATTGAAACCGCTGAAGGCACAGCGATCAATGCCGAGGGGACTGACATGCCATGCCGTAAAAAGTAAATTCCACTCACCAAAATAAATACCCTCAAGTTGATGCACGGACCTTTTTGACGGTTCGTGCATTCTTAGCTCTCGTCAAAAGTCGAACGATTGGTCTCAACATCTGGGTCAGATCTAATTGTCAGCTTTTTACGCGGTCGTTAGTTTCACTCTCTCAGATCAACGCGTACCGCAATGCGAAAACACAGAATTTGGATACAGGAAAGATTGTAAAGCCGGCCAAAATCATGGTTCCAGATGACAACGGATTTGCGTAATGTGAAGGAGGACGGAAGGCTAACGCATACATAAAGGCAGTGAGTATCTGACTTTAAAAACAAAAGCGTAACGAGAGCGGGATCGTCATCGCTGGCGAACGTGACCCCATCCGATCTCAGATTGAAGTTCAAGATTACGCTAGGACGCCACGGATGGGGAGCCAAAAGTGGCAGGCGTATATCATTCTGACTTTATCGCCTTGATCGCTAAGTGAAGCGTGGTTCCCCATACCAGTAAGGCAACGAAGCTAAATCCCGCTCCGAGTATTGACACACCGAGCCATTCGGCTTGGGCATAGGCCGCTGTAACTCCTTCACCTGAGCCTGAAACGCCCGGTATTCCGAGGCAGGGACAACCTACTCTTCGGTTGCCGTTGCAACCAATGCACCCTGTGAGGCAAGTTTGCGCCACGCGAACAGCTGGTTAGGCGCAATGCCATGGCGACCGGCGACCAGACTGACCGTCGCGTCCGTCTCGTAGGTTTCGTGGACAATCGCAAGCTTCTCCGCTGTACTCCAGCGTCGACGCCGCTCAGGGCCGGAAAGAATTTCCATCTTAATGCTATTACCAGTCATAATGTGAACAGTGTCCTATCACTTATTTAAGTGGCAGAAACTGTCCGGCCAATTAGGGGACTATTCCAGTTGGAAAGGGTTGGCGCCAATATTCTTGACTGGAAATCGGTACGTCGGCCAATGATTGGGACGAGTGGATCGTATCGCTCCAAGGCGGAAAATGAAGTGACTTGGCGAACACAGAAATTTTCTATAGACTGTGTAATTCATATGCATTACAACTAAGCTTTAAGTTGGAGAAACTTATGGCTTCTAACGCACTCGTTCAAACTCGCATTGATGCAGAAGTTAGAGATCGTGCCTCTGCGGTTCTGGAAAGTATGGGTCTTACGGTGTCGGACGTAGTTCGTATCTTACTCACACGGACGGCGAACGAGGGGGCACTACCGCTAGAACTTATATCAGGCAGCGAAGCGCACGATGCTTGGTTTCGCAGCAAGGTTCTTGAAGCGCTTCACGACACGCGACCCGACGTGCCGGATGATGAAGTCACAGCTCATTTCGAAAGACGACGGGCGGCAGCGCGCCTTAAAGCAGCGGCGCTCAAGTCGTGAAGCTCAACTGGTCTGCATTTGCGTTATCAGATCGAGACGCCATCTTCACTTTCATTGAGGCGGAGAATCCCTCATCTGCAATCATGGTCGACGAACGAATAGTCGCGGCTGCTCGTCGCCTAGTTGATTTTCCTGCGAGTGGTCGGGTTGGCAGAATTGCCGGGACGCGGGAGCTGGTGATAAACGGCACCCCATACGTCGCGGCTTATGCTGTAACACAATCGGCTGTTCGTATCCTCCGCGTACTTCATGGCGCACGGGAATGGCCAGACATGATTCCTACCAGCTAAGCTTCAAACTTTATTTATGGGATCAACGGGGCACCAATCCGCTTCTCTCCAAGATAGACGGGCGATATTGCCGTTGAGGAGGGGCAATCATCAAGAATCTTGACTGGTAATCTGGAAATGTGCGGCGTCTGGATGTTCCGACCTCTAGAATAGCTGTTTGGGGTAGCATATGTTCGAAATTGCCATTTTTGGCTTTCTGCATTTAATAGATATGCCCTTTTCATGAAGCTCAATTAATTGTATGAATTATTCATACCATGCTTGATGTCATCGAAAAGAAAAGTAGAATGGCCAATAACGAAAAACGTACGATTAGCCTGCCTAGTGAGCAAGCAGCCTTCATCGAATCCAAAGTCAGAAGTGGGGATTACGCCTCAGTTAGTGAGGTTGTTCGTGCTGGCATCCGTGCATTAAGAGAGCGGGATGAAGTGATTGAGCGCTGGCTACATAATGAAATTGCTGCATCGTATGACGGAATGAAATCCGACCCTTCACGGGCGGTAAGTGTCGATTCTGCTTTTGCGTCAGTTCGCACTCGACATGCTGAACGCATGAAAGTTCGAAAGTGATCGGCAGGAGGGTTATCTTATCACCGGAAGCGGAGGCAGATCTTCTGGCTCTTTATGACTGGATAGCCGAAAGAGCTTCGCCTCAGACAGCGCTCGGATACATCGATAGGCTTGAAAATTATATTCGCGGCTTCGAATACGCTTCTGAACGAGGCACCTTGCGTAACGATATACGCGAAGGACTGAGAACCGTTGGCTTTGAACGTAGAGTCACGATCGCCTTCAATGTCACTGATCAAGAAGTTGTTGTGTTGGGCTTCTTTTATGGCGGCCAAAATTGGCAGGAAGCCTTATCTGAACATTGAAGTCGTGATCATCGTTCTTGGTCGGTTATTTTGAAAGAGAGCCGAGCGCGTTTGCTGGGAATGGAGCGATCCGGTTCTTGACTTGGTATCAGAAACATCGAAATGCCGACAAATCTGCCCTGCTTACACGCGGACGGCGGGCGCCTGTCCGGACATCAACAACGTCTATCAGGTGAGCTTTGCTTGGAGTTTCGGCCCGACAACTGGGAGCTCAATTGGACGGACTCGATGGTGTTAGTATGAAAGTAAATGATGAGCGCTTCCGACCACTTTGGGAGCAGCCAACCTCCAGTCCGATGATAGGTTAGATAAGATTACTGGTATCCGAACTAATTATTTAGGCTCAATGTTGAGGTTTCGATGTCAGGCCGGTTGGATACGAACGTTCTGTTGCTCTCCGGGCTTGCTACGCAACGCCGAACCGTTTAATTCTCAGACATGGAAACTGCGCTCTACCTTCCCGTGAAATCCTTCCTCGAGAAGGCGGGCCTAATCGTCAAGGGTGAGATTAGTGGTTGTGATCTCGTCGGTTTGAGCGATGACGCTCCACCAGTCGTGGTCGTATGTGAGTTGAAGCTCGCGTTCAATCTAGAACTGATCCTGCAAGCTGTCGATAGGGCCGCGGTCTCTGATGAGGTGTGGATCGCCGCGCGGATGTCTCGCCGAAAGGGGAGAGAAAATGACAAGCGTTACCGTGACCTTTGCCGCCGGCTCGGCATCGGCATGTTGGGAGTGTGGGAAAGCGGTGAAGTTTCAGTTCTCGTCAGCGCCGTCTCCCCAATGCCGCGAACTAACACGAAGAGAAGGTCTCGGCTTGTCAGTGAACACCGGAAACGAAAGGGCGATCCGGTCGTCGGCGGCAGCACGAGAATGCCGATGATGACAGCGTACCGTCAACAAGCGTTAGGTTGTGCCTCGGCGTTGGAGGCCGGTCCGCAACGGCTGCGGCACCTAAAGACGACTGTCCCCGAGGCAGCCAAAATTCTACAGTCGAACGTGTATGGTTGGTTCGCCAGGCTTGATCGTGGGATTTATGAACTGACCGAGGCTGGTCGAGCTGCGCTTGTTCGTTGGCCGCAGAATGCGAACACGACAGAACGCCTTGATGCTCCTGTGCCGGCATTTTGATACCAATCACCTCTCCTATCCCAAGAAAAATACACGCGACCGACTCGGCGCTAGGAAATTGATCCAATTGATCTCGCAGATTCCCTAACAAGGGCAATCGGCTCATCGGACTAGCGCAACTGGGCGAGAGCAGCTATTCCATAGGTGCGTCTGGCGGCTTGCAGTATCTTGCTTAGCGAAGCTGAAACCTATCGAAACTGTTCGATCCGTTTCAGCATGCAGGACGTTTTTTACATGCAATAGTCCACTTACAACATCGGGGAGAGACGCAGCCCAAGGTATCTGACTGGCAATCAAAGCAATAATGATTTCTGGGTGCTAAATTCCATATTTGCACGAGCAATACTTCCAAGCAATTAATAACCGGCCATCTCGGCCTGGAAGTTTGTAAATTGCAACCGGTTTCCGCAATCCACTTATATTCTATTCTTGTATATTTCAGTCATGTTTTGTATGAGCAAAGATATAGCTTGATGGCAGTGTTGCCCATAACTGATTGTGGCTTCGAATGGACGCAAAGTCTGACGAGATAGATGCTCTTTACAGGGCTGAGCGGCAGCGTCTTGAACGTATGGTCGTTCGAAAAATAGGTGCGCCGAATGCGTCTGATGTTGTTCAGGATGTGTTTGTTCGACTTTGGGGAAAGACCAGAGAGCATATTATTCTGACGCCTGCATATCTTAGGCGCTGTGTTCGTAATGCGGTCATCGACTTGATACGAGTTGAAAACCGACATAAAAAACTGCCAGAAATGTTGACGGAAGAGCAATATGCTGTCCCTGTCCCAACTCCTGAGCAGATTGTCATTGCGATCAACGATGTTCGCAGGATCGATGAGGCAATCCGCTCGCTTCCCGAGCGCGCTAGGCATATTTTCCTTCTTAACCGCATTCACGGCTGCTCTTATGATGAAATTGCTGAAGCGCTCGATATTTCATACAGCACGGTAGAACGAGATATGGCAAAAGCCATTCTTTCCTGTAAAAACGCCGCTGAGTAAAAAGACTGAGGGGTAGGTTGCAGAATAATCGTTATATTAACGAGACGGCAAGCGAGGCGCTGCTGCTGTAAATTTTTGATATACTCGGTGCAAATGGAAGAGCATAACGTTGAAATTTCTGATCGCGCTAAGGCCGAAAAGGAGGCTATAGCTTGGTTTACGCGTATGAACGGAAAGCCGTCGCGTGAAGATAAGCAGAATTTTCGTGCGTGGCAGCGGCTAAATATCGGTAATGAAGATGCCTATCGGTCGATCAGTGCTCTTTGGTCATCAAGTGTTGCGCCCGGAACAGAAATAGCGCGTGAAGAGGCGTCATCTCTTTCTGGTCATCTCAGCCGTATCAGAGAATTACGTAAGCGCAAAAAGACTGGCAGCAAGGCGGGTGCAGGCACACTGGCAATGATCTTTTTGCTGGGAAGCGGCTGGATATGGCTTGAGAAACCGAATTTCTGGCAGGATATGAGCGCAGACTATGTGTCTGCACGAGGCGAAACGCGTCAGATTTTACTTGATGACGGTTCGTCGGTTTTGCTTGATGCTGATACTGCAATTGACGTTCGCTTGAATGACGATTTTCGTCAGGTAAAACTCCTGCGCGGCACAGCATTTTTTGAGGTTAAACCATCGAGTGTGCCTTTCATCGTAGAGGCCGCCAATGGAAGCTCACGTGTTCTGGGTACGGCTTTTGATGTTGCTCTGGATAACGAGGGCGTTGAAGTCACGCTTGAGCATGGCAGTTTGCGCGTCGAGCTTGGCAATTCTTCAGATCAGGTCGTGCTGAAGCCGGGCGAAGCCGTGGCGTATAGCAATGACGGTCTTTCCACGCCGCACGATATTGAATTGGATGATGCCTTGGCATGGCATGACGGACGCTTTGTATTTAACAATGCAAGCTTGCAGGATGTTTTACAACGGATCGAACGCTATCGCGATGGCCGGATTATTATCGTCGGGTCCGCTTTGGGCGCGCGCCGGATAAGTGGCAGTTTTTCGCTCAATGATACCAATGCGGCGCTGTCTTCATTGCAGAGTTCTGTCGGATTCAAGATGAATAAGCTAAGCGAGCGCCTTGTTGTGATCAGGCCATGAAGGCCGTTTTCATAAACAGGATAAAATAATTCACCTTTTTATGAGGGTGCATTGTCTTCCCGAGCGTTAAGTCCAATGAGAGGGGCGCGGTATTCTCGCGTCCGCACCATTATGGATACGGGAAAGAATTAATCATGAATTCCAGTGCTGGGACACGCAGATTTGCGTTGCTGCTTGCGACGACAATATTATCAGTGACGACAAGTGCGTCCCTGTTGCTTACGGCAGCATATGCTCAGGCACCCGCCGAGAAAATTCATGATTTCAATATTCCGTCGAAATCGGTTCGTCAGACATTGAACGATATCGGTCGCCTTTCTGGTGTCGCTGTGGTGTTCGTTGAGACGGCCTCTGCATCTAAGGTCGCCAAAGCGGTCAGAGGATCGATGTCTACTTCTCAGGCAATCGGCACAGCTTTGGTCGGGACTGGCTTGAATTGGCGATTTACAAATCCAACTACAGTTACAATTGCGGATCCATCCTCGGCATCATCAGGTGTTGTGGCCGCACCGGATGGCACAACTGTGCTTAATACGATTACGGTTGTGGGTCAGGGATCAGTTACGGAAGGTTCCGGCTCTTACACGACTGGTGAAATGTCCACTGCAACGGGATTAAACCTTTCAATTCGCGAAACTCCTCAATCTGTTAGCGTTGTGACAAATGCGCGGATGCGAGACGCGGGGATGGTCACAGTTGAAGATGCCTTAGCGAATACGACAGGCATTACGGTTGGTGCAACGGGTGGCGAGCGAAGCAATTATTTCGCACGGGGATTTCAGGTCGACAATATTATGGTCGATGGCCTAACCATCAGTCAGGATTCAGATGTTGTCGGCTCATCGACCCTTGCAATGTATGATCGGGTTGAAGTCGTAAGAGGGGCTGCCGGCTTGCTCGAAGGTGCCGGAAATCCATCAGCGTCCATTAATCTGGTGCGGAAACGCCCAACGGCTGAACGCCAGATCATCGTAACTGGAACGGCAGGCAGCTGGAATAATTACATGGGAACGCTTGATGCTGGCGGCTCCTTAAATGCTGCAGGTACGTTGCGCGGGCGCATGGTTACATCGCTCCAGGATTCGGATACTTTCACGCAGGATTATGAACGACAGCGTCAGTTATATTACGGGATTCTTGAAGCAGATCTGACCGAAGATACGATGCTGACATTGGGCGGATATTATAATCGCGAGAAAAGCCCCGGAGCGGACTGGAACGGATTGCCAACTCGTCCCGATGGCAGCTTTTACGATTTCGATCGTTCTGTGCGCTCGAGTCCGTCATGGACATACTGGAATAAGGCAAACACCAATGTCTTTGGTGAGATTAAGCATGAACTTGATAATGATTGGGTGATTAAGGTCAAAGGCAGCTATCTTGACGCTAAGATGGATATGCTAGGCGCTTCACTGTATCGTTTGGATCCCGCAAGCGATGAGTTGCAATATAATATTGGCAAGTACGATTATCATCATAAGCAGACCGCTTTTGATGTGAATGCTCAGGGTAAATTTGACCTGCTCGGACGTACCCATGAACTTTCCATTGGCGGAAACTACAGACGTAATATCAACGATGATGGCCCCGGTGGCTGGCCTTCAGAGTTTCCATATCAATTCGATCCCTTCAATTGGCAGCAGTCCGTTGACGTTCCCATGCCTGAGTTCAACTACATGTGGGAGCGGCAGTCTAAAGAAATTAATTACGGTCTTTATGGAACAGCCAAGCTTAACGTGACTGATCCTCTTAATGTGTTCGTTGGCGGTCGTCTGAGCTGGTATGAAACGAATACATTCTTCCGTAGTGGTACTTATACTGAAGCTACCGCGTTCGATGCTGAGCATGAGTTTACACCCTACGTCGCGGCCACTTATGATCTCAACGACGTTTTCACTGTTTACGGCAGTGTAACCTCTATCTTTAAACCGCAGAATTATACCGGGAGTAATGGCGCATTGCTTAATCCGGTGACCGGCACGAATTATGAAGCCGGTATCAAAGGTGAGTTTCTTGGTGGCAGGCTTAATGCAAGTCTTGCAGCGTTTCAGATCGACCAGAAAAATCTACCGGATCAACTGCCTCCCTGTGACGGAGGTATTGAGTGTTATTCAGCGGCGGGTAAGGTTCGCAGCCGTGGATTTGAGGCCGAAGTATCGGGTCTGATCACTGAAGACTGGCGCGTTTTCGCGGGATACACCTACATCAATGCAAAGTATCTTGAAAATTCGACAGGCGGTAAAGCGGGCGACCGATATGGGCGAGATAAGCCTCAGCATCTGCTTACACTATCAACCGTATACACGCTTCCTGGAGATTTAAACGGTTGGCGAGTGGGGGCGTCTGGTCGCTTTCAGAGCGCAATCGAAGGCAACGTGAACGGTTACGTTAACGCAAAGCAGGATGCATTTGGCCTTCTGGATTTGATGGTTGCTTACAGCCCGACCGAAAACACGGACTTCAGACTCAATGTCTATAATGTGTTTGATAAATATTATTACAAAGGTGTCGGCTATACGGACAACGCTAATCTGATCGGAGCGCCACGAAGCTTCACTGTAACGGGCACTTATAAATTCTAGAGTTTTCCGGAGCGCGTGAGCGCTCCCAAAGGCTTTTTACTTTGGATTAGAGGCATAACTATGCTGAAGCACTATATTCGGATCATCCGCTGGATTTTCATTACCCTGCTGCTTGTTCATCCTGTGACTTTAGCCCAGAGCGAGGATGCAACTGCTATTGTGAGGGTTTCGCATGCACTTGGGAAAACCGAAATCCCATCCGAGCCAAAGCGCATCATCACGCTCGGATGGAGCGGTGAAGACGTTGTACTCGCTCTGGGAACAGTACCAATAGCGATGACCCGCTATGGTTCATTTCCGAGTGGAATGTTTCCATGGGATGAAGCGAAGCTGGATGGAGAAACGCCACTTTTGCTAAGTGGTGATCTTAACTACGAGGCTATAGCGGCTTTAAATCCCGATCTTATTCTTGGTATCTATTCCGGTATTGACGCAGTTGCTTACAAGAGGCTTTCAGCAATTGCGCCGACAGTTGTCTATCGTTCTGGACCGTGGCAGGCAGATTGGCGAGAGCAAACTAAAATCATCGGTGAGGCTCTGGGCAAGCCCAAAGAAGCCAAAACTCTGATCACCAAAACAGAAGCTCTTTTGGAGGAGTTTGGCAAAGAACACCCCGAACTTCAGGGTAAAACATTTACGTTCGGCTCTTATATCCCCGGCAGTTCAGGAATTATTGTTTATCTTCCTTCCGACCCACGTGTTCAGGCACTGACAAAAATGGGCTTGAAAGTGTCTTCAGGCGTCGAGGCACTCGCCACCTTAGACCCTGATGAGACATCCACCTCAGTAAGCCTTGAGAATATTGGGAGCATTGACGCTGATATTCTGATCATGTGGTACGGGGAGGGTGCACGGTCAGCAGCGGAGGCGCAGCCCTTGTTTGCGGCGCTTGATGCCGTGAAGCGAGGATCATACGTAGCGCTCGATGATCCGGTGTCGGTCTGGTCGACATCGGCTTTGAGCGTTCTCTCTATTCCCTATGGTTTTCCGAAGTTTGTCCCGCGTCTGGCTGACGCCGCACGCAAAGCGGAGCAGCATCCATGATACAGATGCACGACGATACGCATAGTCACGAAACCCACTCACATGACCATAATCACGCCCACGATGAGGATTATGGTCATCATCACGATCCTTATGTGGAGGACTATTTCTTAGGAGAGACGATTGATATTGAACAACTCTCTCCATCTCTCATCCGGGTTGTTCTGAAGGTTGTTGGCGGAGAACGGCTGCTCCCATCCGGTCATGCGGATGAATGGGTGCGGCTTGCGTTGCGGCCTGACCCTGACACGGCCGTGACGCTGCCGGTTCTGATGGAGAATGGCAAATGGGGCAGACCAGATGGTTCTCAACATTGTCCAAACCGTCCCTATACGGTCCGTCGCTGGGATGCATCACGCTGCGAGATGACGATAGATATCGTCGTGCATGAGGGTGGAGTTGCTACAGGCTGGGCGATGTCTGCCAAAGTTGGCGATGTTGTGGGCATTTGTAATCCGGAAGGCCGGCTATGGATCCCGAAGGGCAGCACATGGATTTTGATGCTCACGGATATTACCGGCCTGCCCGCTGTTGGTCGTGTTTTGGAAGAACTGCCCGATCGGTTTCAGGCGATTGTGCATGTGGAAGTTCCGCTCGATGAGGACCAGCAAGAGATTGCGACAAAAGCAGATGCCAGCATTCACTGGCATGTCTGTCATGGTTTGAAGCCAGATCGCCCTGGCTATACAGAGCTGCCGCGGATTGCCGAGAGCATCGATCAGCTGCCAGAAGGTCCGGGCTATATCTACATTGCCGGTGAAGCACTTGCCGTTTCGCAGTGTCGCAAACATTTCCGCGATACCCTTGGCTTTGAAAAAAGGTGCATTGATGCAATCGGTTACTGGATCGAAGGACAGGCGCGGGTTTAGGGCTTAAGTGAAGAGGATTGAAGATACGACAGGGCGAGAGGCAGCTGGTTTGGCTACAGCAGCCTTGTCAGTGAAAGCTGAAGGTCGCATCAATATCTCTGCGCCAGCAATGCAGCTGAGCCTTGTGTGGATGCTGTGCGGCTTTGGCTTGCTGATTGCGCTGAGCCTTTTAAGCCTTCTTTTGGGGACGCGGATGCTGTCGCCTGATGTTCTGCTTCAAGCCTTGTCAGGCCAGGACAGAAGATCGGCTGAGCAGATCATTTTGCTTGATTATCGGCTGCCTCGCACCCTGCTTGGGCTGTTATGCGGTGCAGCCTTTGGCGTTTCGGGTGCGCTGATACAGGCTGCGACGAGAAACCCTCTGGCAGATCCGGGAATTTTGGGTGTGAATGCTGGGTCTGCCTTCTTTGTCACACTGGCCGTCGGCCTTCTGGGCTGGCAGTCGATTGGTACATATATCTGGGCGGCCTTTGCCGGGGCTATTGTCATCACGCTGATTGTCTATGCATTGGGTGCAACAGGTCGCGAAGGTGCAACACCCGTCAGGCTGGTTCTGGCAGGGGTGGCTTTGTCTGCTGTCCTGAGCGGCATTGGCTCCGCCATGACATTACTCAATCCTCAGACCTTTGATGCGCTACGTATGTGGTCGATTGGCTCTATCGCCGGTCGTGACATGCATGTGGTGACACTGGTTGCGCCGTTTATTCTGGCAGGGCTGGTCATTGCACTGCTGGCAGCCCGATCGCTAAATGCTGTCGCACTTGGGGATGATCTGGCTCGTGCTTTGGGTTCAGATATTCTCAAAGCGCGCATTCTTGTGGTGATTGCTGTCACACTGCTTGCGGGGGCAGGGACTGCTGCTTGCGGTCCGATTGGCTTTGTCGGACTGATTGTGCCGCATATGGTGCGATGGTTTACTGGCCCCGATCAGCGACGGATTATTGCCTTCACGCTGATCTTCTCACCGGTCCTTCTGTTGAGTGCGGATATTGCAGGACGTCTGGTGCTTTATCCCGGAGAGCTTGAAGCCGGAATCGTGACAGCCTTCATTGGTGCACCCGTTCTTATCGCGCTGGCACGCCGCAGAAAGGTCAGCGGATTATGACCGACAAACACGGATATACAGCCACGCTCCGCCTGTTTGGTGATCAGCTCTCCTTGCGCCTGCATCGTCGTAGCCTGCTGACTGGCGTGATCCTCATCGTGCTGATCCTGCTCATAATATTGGCATCGCTCACTTCTGGCAGTTACCAGATTCCGGTCCTCAATGTGCTTGATGCCTTGCGTGGTCATGGCGATGATATGGTGCGGATGATTGTTGTCGAATGGCGGCTGCCGCGAGTGCTTCTCGCCATTTTGTTAGGTGCAGCACTTGGCATGAGTGGTGCGATCTTCCAGTCGCTCACGCGCAATCCGTTAGGCAGTCCCGACATTATCGGTTTTGCAGCAGGATCATATACAGGTGCACTGTTTGTCATTCTGCTTTTGTCGGGCGGCTATTATGAGATCGCCGCTGGCGCGCTCATAGGTGGTATTCTCACAGCTTTAGCAGTTTATGGACTTGCCTGGCGCAATGGCATGCAGGGCTTCCGGTTGATCATTGTCGGCATCGGCATCTCGGCGATGTTATCCGCCTTCAATGGCTGGATGATCAAGGTGGCTGATCTCAATGTTGCGATGTCGGCGGCTATCTGGGGAGCGGGTTCTCTCAATGGTCTCAGTTTTGATCAGCTCATACCGGTTGTAATTGTTCTTATCATCATCATGCCTTTCACCATCCTGCTTGCAAGACCCATGCGGCAGCTCGAAATGGGTGATGATGCGGCACGAGCCTCAGGCGTTAATGCCAATATTACGCGGGTGTCAGTAATGATCCTTGGTGTAGCACTCACCGCAACCGTCACGGCTGCGGCAGGCCCCATCACCTTCATTGCGCTTGCAGCTCCACAGATTGCACGGCGGATCACTCGTTCTGCAGGCGTCACCCTCATTGCATCAGCCCTTACAGGCAGCAGTCTGCTTGCAGCCGCTGATTACGCAGCCCAGCACGCCTTCCAAACACAACTCCCCGTCGGCATCATGACGGTGAGCATTGGTGGCATCTACTTTATCTCGCTGCTCGTAAAAGAGGGGAGAAAATGAAGGGGGGAATGGGTGCGGATAAGAATCAAAGGCACTGGTGCGTAACAGGAGTGTCCGCTTTCGGCTTGTTCAGGCCCAAAGCGGATCTTCCGGAGACGGCCCCATTCCGGTCGTTAGCACCTGAGAATTTTAACTGGCAGTCAAGGCAGTCGATGAGATTTGTGCTCTAATATCCTATGGCGGCACCACCGACTGCACGACTGTCAATAGCACCGTAATAGCGGCTATTGCCGCCCTTTTCGATGGCCGCCATATCCTTGCCACCGACAAGTATGCCGGCTGCCTCACCCCAGACCGGCCAGTCAGCGTCTACTCCAACCGTATAGCCCATACGCGTCAGTAGCCGGATCGTATCCGGCGAAAGCGCGTTTGCTTCCATATAGACCTGGTCGGGCAGCCACTGGTGGTGGATGCGCGGGGCGTCAATTGCCTCCTGAATGTCCATACCATGATCGATGATATTCATGATTGCCTCGAGCGTGATCGTGATGATGCGCGAACCGCCGGGGCTACCGATGACCATGAACGGCTTGCCATCCTTCGATACGATGGTAGGGCTCATTGAGGACAGCGGTGACTTCCGTGGTTCGATGGCGTTGGCTTCGCCTTGTATGAGGCCATAGAGATTGGCTACGCCCGGCTTGATGGTGAAGTCGTCCATCTCGTTGTTGAGAAGAATGCCGGTGCCCTCGGCCACCTTGGCCGTGCCGAACGATCCATTAAGCGTATAGGTCACGGCGACAGCATTGCCGTCCTTATCCACAATGGAATAATGCGTGGTTTCTGTGGACTCCTTGAACTCGGCTGGTTTCAGCGCCTCGCTGACACCGGCGCGATAAGGATCAATGCGACTGCGGATTTCTGCGGCATAGGCCTTGCTGGTGAGCTTCTCGATTGGATTATCGACGAAATCAGGGTCGCCCAATGCCGCGTTGCGGTCGACATAGGCATGGCGCATCGCTTCCACCATCAAACGCGTGGTTTCCGCCGAGCCATAGCCGAGATAAGAAATCGGGTAGCCTTCAAGCACGTTCAGGATTTCACAGATGATCAGTCCGCCCGAAGAAGGCGGCGGCGATGAGACGATGTCATAGCCGCGATAGCTGCACTTCACCGGTTCCAGCTCTCGAACCTTGTACTGCTCGAAATCGGCCTTGGCGAGAATGCCGCCATATTCCTTGCTCGACTTGACGATCAGATCGGCGATATCGCCCTGATAGAAGGCTGCCGGACCCTTTTCCGAAATGGCCGAAAGCGACTTTGCCAAATCGGGCTGGACAAGCTTTTCACCCAGAGGAAGCGGCTTGCCGTCTTTCAGGAAGATTCTCGCCGCTGCCGGGTCTTTCGCCAGTCTTTCGTTGCCATCGGCTAAGGAGAGAATATCGCCAAGTTCAAGTGTGAAACCGTTTTTGGCGAGTTTCAGCGCCGGGTCGATCAACTCCTCGCGCTTGCGGGTGCCATATTTTTCGCGTGCTTCCTCAAGGCCAGCCACCGTTCCTGGTACACCGATGGCCAGATAGGTTTCAGTGCTGGCGCCATTGATCGGCTTGCCATCCTTGTCCAGATACATGGTCTTAGTGGCGGCAAGCGGCGCGCGCTCGCGAAAATCCAGAAAGGTGCTCTTGCCGTCCTTGAAGCGGATCGTCATGAAGCCGCCGCCGCCGAGATTACCGGCCGTTGGATAGACAACCGCCAGCGCGTAGCCGACCGCAACCGCAGCATCGACGGCGTTGCCGCCGTTCTTCAGCACATCGATACCGACCTGCGAGGCAAGATGCTGGGCTGTAACCACCATACCATTCCGGCCTTCTGCCGGAGCTGGCGATGCCGCTTGAGCCGAAGGCAGATGACCTGCAACGGCAATGACTGCGGCAAGGGAAAGCGATTTCAGTCTGTAATGCTGCATGTCTTTCCTCCCAAGAGCTCTCCCGGATGGGAGCCCGGCAACAGCCTCCGCAATATCGATTGCAAAAGCAAGCAGGAGAAAAATATCCTGATTGATGTTGGGATCAGCGCGTGGGCGATACTAACTGGCCACCTTTGCGGAATGACGTGGTGATTATTGCTTCAGACTTTATTGCAATGTCTGCAATTCTCGCGGGCTGCTTCGGACTGATGAGTGCTTTCAGCTCATTGCGCAACTCTATCAATAGCTTGGAAAGACCAAAGGCTCAGATCGCGGGTTCATTTCCCTTCAAGGTATTTAGGGGCCATATTGCTTTTGATGGGAGATAGCTGGCAAGAATCTTGGCCGGCAATCAGATGATTGGATTGATCATTTTAAATGTTGATCGCAATATTCTTCCTCAAAACAAGCCGTGAAATGGATAATGTCATTTCATTATTAATTGTGCAGCCGCTCGTAAAGCCGTGCACCGGCTTTTTCAGCCGTAACCTTTAAGCGCTTGTCTCGGGTCCACAGTGAAGTTCGCCGGTCGAGAAGAACTGATGCCAGCAGTTGGGCATCAGTATAGCCAATGCCCATGCTAAAAATGCAGTGCTTTTCAATCATGGTCATGACTTCGTCATGTGTTGCGACTTCAGCTTCACGCTGCACATTCAAAAAAGCCAATACACTCGTCCTGTCTCGGAGACTGCCCAACGCAAGTTCGCCTATAATCGCTGGATGGCAAAGCAAAAGGTCATCAGCGATAATCTTAATAAGCTCATTATCGCCGCTGCGGAAATGGTCAATCCAAATTGAAGTGTCTGCCAAAATCACTTCTTCTCTGAGCTCCGACGGCGAGGAGCTGCTTCAACGTCCGGCATCGTGCCTCCAAGAGCAATAAGGCGTTTACCAGTCTCTAGTCGCACAAGTGTTTCTAGCGCTTGTCGGACTAAAGCGGCTGTCTCTTTCGTTCCGGTCAACAATCTGGCTTTTTCTAAAAGCTTGTCATCAAGATTGATGGTTGAGCGCATAATTCGACTCCCTGCAGAGGCGTCACAAGTATCACCAAATGATGCCAAAATCAACACGATTCGGTTTGCTCACTCTAAAGATCATTACTTGCGACTTCGAACAAAAGCACACAACAGGCCAAAACCGCCTGAGACACACTGGGTGTTCTTGACTCTACGTAAAAATCTTCCGGAAAACACACATAACGGATCAGTTCGTGCTACCAGTTTATGCCCGCTTTAAAGGAACCAATGTCTCTGACTGGCACACTAAATCTACTATCTGCTAACTTAGCTGCCGGGTTACAAACACAACGGGCTGTTGAGCGTCACGATGCCATTGTCGGGGCCTAGTCCTGAAGGGCCCAGGTAGTGGTGACGGGTGGTGCCCTCATAATCGCCGATAAACACCAGCACTTAGGCTGCGGAAAAAGAAACAGAGAGCGGCTTCAAAAACCTGACTGACAATCATTTCATTCAGTGGCTTTTGAAGCGGCGGAACCGACCGAAAATCGCGTTTTGGCGATAGAAAACTGTATGCGTCAAAGGGTGAGCTGTGGCGCAACAAAACCACCGCGACCATCAGCTGGCGGTTGGTGAGATTCTCAACACTCGCAGCGCATTAACAATGACGGTGACATCAATCGCTTCCTGGAGCAATGCGCCCCGGACAGGCAGCAGATAACCCAACGCTGCTGCGATCATGGCGATAACTGAAAGACCAATCCCAACCACAACACTTTCGACAGCAATGCGTCTTGATCGCTTGGCAATTTCTATCCCGGTGCGAAGTCTGTCTATTCTATCTACGAGAAGAACGACATCGGCCGCCTCTGCCGAAGCCGCCGCTCCCCTCGCACCCATGGCAACGCCAACATCAGCCGCTGCAAGTGCGGGCGCGTCGTTGACCCCATCTCCGACCATCATCACGGGGCCGTTCTTACGCTCGCTGAGCACGGTCAGCACCTTTTGATCGGGTGAAAGTTCGGAGTAGATGGCATCAAATCCCAAACCCTTAGTGATGCGTTTGGCCACTGCAGCACGATCACCTGTCGCCAGCACTATTCGCTTGACGCCATCTTTGCGTAAGCCCCGTAACGTATCGACCACTTCGCCGCGCAAGGGATCGGCCATAATGATATAACCCGTGATGCTACCGTCTATCGCGACTGCAACCAGGGCCGCTCCAGCTTCTGTATGGGGGATTTCACTCAGTATTGCGTTGACCTGCCTCTCAACGAAGCTGTGTCCGCCGACAACGACGCTTTTGCCATCGACCCAGCCCGCCACTCCATCTCCTGCCAGTTCGCTCACATCGGTCGGCAATACAAGATTTATACCGCGCCGCTGAGCGGCTAGTACAAGAGCCTGCGCCATCGGATGTTTGGACACCTGGTCAAGGGAGGCGGCGAAACGCAGTAGATCATTTTCGCTCAATCCAGGCTGCGGGTGGATCGAAGTAATTTGTGGGCGACCATCTGTCAGTGTTCCAGTCTTGTCCAGCACCAACGTGTTGATACGAGCCATGTTTTCCAAGGGACCAGCACCCTTCACCAGCACGCCGAAATGAGCGGTGCGCGATAGACCGGCAACAAGAGCGACAGGTACCGCCAGGATGAGAGGACATGGCGTCGCCACGACGAGGACGGCAACCGACCTTATCGGGTCTGCCGTGAACCACCATGCACCGAAGGCAATCACGACTGTCACGATCAGAAAACCGACAGACCACCGATCCGCCAGTCTCGACATTGGAGCCTTCGAATGCTGGGCCTCTTCAACGAGGCGAACAATGCCAGCGTAGGTACTGTCTTTCGCTTCGTGTCTGGCAACGATATCGAATGCATTACCAGCATTCATTGATCCGCTCAATACATCGGCTCCGGCCGCAAGCGAGACCGGAAGGGATTCTCCCGTCAGCGCAGACGTGTTCACAAAGGCCTTTGCAGACGCAATACTTCCGTCGACAGGGATGACATCCCCCTGACGAATTAGCAGGCGGTCACCCGGACGAACAGTATCAACGGCAATCTCTTCGAGATTGTCGTCGATATAACGCATTGTTGTTCGCGGTGCACGGGACAGCAAAGCGTGAATCTCACGACGTGCTCGTCCTTCGGCGAAGCTTTCAAGGAAGGCTCCGCCGGTGTACATGAGGGCGACAATCGAAGCCGCCAGCATTTCCCCAAATGCCAGTGCGGCCGACATTGACAACGCCGCGACAATATCCAACCCGAACTCTGTTCGCCATAAACTCCTGAAAATCTCGACAAACAAAGTTGCCAGCACAGGCAAAGTGGCAATTGCCCAGATTATCCGTGCTCCCGATGAATAGCCGGAAAAGTGAAGGCCGAGCCCCATCACAAGTCCACACAAGGCAAAAATCAGCAGGATTGTTTTTGATCGATCTTCAACCGAGAACCGCATCTTCAGTCTCCCCGACCTATAGAATGAGCAAATTCTAGAGCCATGCCTCTCACCGACTACTTTAATTTTTCTTTACATATGTATTCCCTAAAAACTCAGATCGACGGTCAGACCGCTGTGCCGACCAGGGCCCCAATACCAGCCGTGATTGCCATCGCCAATGCGCCCCAAAAGGTGACGCGAACGGTTGCCTTAAGTATATTAGCTCCTCCCGCCTTGGCGCCGATGGCGCCTAGAAACGCCAGAAACAACAAGGAAGAGATAGCAACCGCGTAAAGCAAGATGGAGGCAGGCGCGATGACCGCCATCAGTAAGGGTAGGACGGCCCCGATCGAGAACGTGACCGCTGAGGTCAGCGCTGCTTGCACAGGCCGTGCTTCCATGTGTTCGACAATTCCCAGTTCGTCACGGGCATGCGCTTCCAGAGCATTGCGTGAGGTCAGCTGTATTGCCACCTGCCGGGCCAATTCCGGGGTTAGGCCGCGATCAATATAGGCTTGCATCAATTCATTGAGCTCTGCTCCGGGCTGAGTTTCGAGTTCCTTGCGTTCTCTGGCAAGATCTGCCAACTCCGTATCGGATTGAGAGCTGACAGAAACATACTCACCCGCCGCCATAGACATCGCGCCTGCGACAAGGCCCGCGATGCCAGCGACTACTATCTGCGTCGTTCCCGTTGAAGCAGATGCGACGCCCAAAATGAGGCTTGCCGTTGAGACAATACCATCATTGGCGCCGAGTACCGCTGCACGAAGCCATCCGATCCGGTATACGAGGTGTTTTTCTGTATGCAATCGGCCCATTGAGGTACCTCCGGACATTGGATGCATATCATCATACCTCTATCGAGACCCTTTGCCAGTGGCCTAAAAATTTAAAGGTATAGCGTTCTTCTCCGGCGATCTTTTTCGTTAGAGCTTCTGCGCAGGTTGTGAAAATCTGCATTTTCGAGGGGGGCTTGAAAACCAAAATATTATACATTATAGTATATTATATAATGTTATTATCGGAGGGTAAGATGCCCGTCACCAGAATATCCGAGAGGCTGTCGGTATCTTCGCAGCCAGGCCCGGAAGAGCTCAGGGTACTAGATCGAAGTGGCTTCAGAACGCTGGTCAACAACCGTCCCGACGGTGAGGATGCAGACCAACCTGGAAACCAGGCTGAATGCGATGCAGCCCACCAATGCGATCTCTCTTATGCGTATATTCCGGTCGCAATGAATACGATCACTGAAGCTGATGTGCGTGCGTTTCAGGCGGTGGTCAGAAAATCCGATGGCCCCGTGCTTGCGCATTGCAAAACAGGTACGCGTTCGCTCAGCCTTCATCTGATCGGTGAGGTGTTGGACGGACGCATATCTGTTGAAGACGTCGTACCATTCGGACAGCAGCTCGGCTTTGATACCAGTGTCGCAGCATCGTGGCTTCAACGCTTCGCTGACCGTCGCCCGCAGGTAAAAGGCTTTTTCGATAGGCGAACCTCCAGTGTTCAGGAAGTGGTGTCCGATCCGACGACCGGTATGTGCGCAATTGTAGATCCCGTTCTCGACTTTGATGAAAAGTCGGGGTCAACGGCGGAGATCAATGCAGACACAATTCTCGAATACGTCCGTGATAGTGGACTGACAGTCGAATGGATTCTCGACACCCATCCACACGCCGACCACTTTTCCGCAGCTCAGTACCTTAAGGAGAAAACGGGCGCAAAGACGGCGATAGGCGAGCATGTAATCAGAGTCCAGAAGCTGTGGAAGGAGATCTACAACTGGCCCGAGCTTGCCACCGATGGCTCACAATGGGATCGGCTGTTTGCCGATGGCGAGACGTTCAACATCGGTTCCATTGATGCCAGGGTTCTGTTCTCGCCGGGGCATACGCTCGCCTCCATCACTTACGTGGTTGGCGATGCCGCCTTTGTGCATGAGACAGTTTTTATGCCAGATAGCGGTACGGCGCGGGCCGATTTTCCCGGCGGCGATGCGCGAGCATTGTGGGAGTCAATCCAGAATATCATAGCACTTCCTGATGAGACGCGGCTATCCACCGGACATGATTACCAGCCTGGTGGCCGTACGCCGCGTTGGGAGAGCACTGTAGCGAACCAGAGAAACTTCAATTCGCACATTGCTGGCGAGTTGGAAGAAACATTCGTTGCATTGCGGAAAGAGCGCGACAAAACGCTGCCAATGCCAAGGCTCATCCTGCATGCTTTGCAGGTGAACATAAGTGGTGGACGTCTACCTGAGCCAGAAGCCGACGGTAAGCGTTATCTGAAGTTTCCACTGGATGCATTGGAAGGGGCTGCATGGGAATGACCGTAGACAGGATGGCAATAATGAAAGCGGGGCTATCTTCCATTGAACTATCTCTGCGCGCGGGCGAAGTGGCAGACCTGCTCAAGACACTGTCCCATCCAGCGCGTCTGATGATCGTATGCTGCCTGGTGGAGAGCGAATACTCCGTAGGTGAACTTGAAGAAAAAATCGGGGTTGGTCAACCACACCTGTCGCAGCACCTAACCGTATTGCGCAGCTCCAGAATAGTCGAGACGCGACGAGATGGAAAACAGATTTTCTATCGTCTCACAGAAGACAAGGCGGCTCAATTGGTCGCTGCCCTTTATGACATCTTTTGCGTGGAGGGTGTAGAATGATCACTTATCTATCCTCACTTATCGGCGGGATGTTAATCGGGGTTTCAGCAGCGATGCTCCTGATCCTTAACGGCAGGATTGCTGGAGTAAGTGGAATCGTCGGGCGACTTTTACAGAGAAGCGCGTCGTTAACAAACCTTGCGTTCGTCGTGGGATTGGTAATCGGGCCAATTAGTTATCTGACCGTTTTCGGCACCTGGCCCGCTGTGCAAATTACTACTGGATGGCCACTGATCATCGTCGCCGGACTTCTTGTCGGCTTCGGTGCGCGCATGGGGTCAGGCTGCACGAGCGGGCACGGTGTGTTAGGGCTGGCTCGTCTCTCACCGCGATCAATTGCAGCGGTTGTTACCTTTCTGGGAACAGGAGTGATTGCTGTTACTGTGCTGCGAGGTCTGGGGCTATGAACTTAAAGTTTTATCAATTCTGCAGCGCTCTTGCATCCGGTGCCGTTTTTGGTTTTGGACTGTCTATGTCTGGAATGCTCAATCCCGTTCGTGTACAAGGCTTTCTAGACATTTTCGGCGTATGGGACCCAAGTCTTGCTTTTGTTCTTGGTGGCGCGGTTGTCATGGCCTTCATTGGTGTTCATATAACGAAGCGGATGCAGCATCCAATATTCGACGACAGTTTTCATGTGCCAACGCGCCGACGGATCGATGCCCCTCTTATCATTGGCTCGGCGCTGTTCGGTCTGGGATGGGGCATTGGCGGCTTCTGTCCCGGTCCCGCCCTCGCGGCATTGTCGATGGGGCTTCCTCAAACTGTTCTCTTCGTCATCGCAATGCTGGTCGGAATGATCATACATGACAAAACTTGGCAACGACGGAGTTGTTCTCATCCTTCCACGATTGTTCCGGCAGGGTTCGTTAAGCGCCGCTGGCCAAAAGAACCACTAGATTAGCAGTTTTTGTCGTAACGGAACCATAGTTTCATTTTGTCAGCGCAGGTCTTCCGAGCGCTGAAAAAGACTGCAGTCAGCTGAGAGTTAATGCTCGCGCATATAGCAATAATAGGAGGCCGGTTGTCGCTCCTGCTCGGAGACCTCCGAGTTCATCACAATTAGTCCTAGCCAAAAATGACAAGTAGGTCTGATCCGGTTCAGAATGCTCATCTCGTGTAAGGCCATTTCCAATCCCTGATTTCGGGCATGTCCTCTCCGTGCTCGCAAACATATTTCTTATGCAAGGCCAGTTTTTCTTCTAAACCGGCAATCAGAGGGAACGCAATCTCGTTACCTAGTGGCAGACGTCTTATCGCCTCAATCGCTAGATGAAAGCGATCCAGTTCGTTGAGAACCGCTATATCGAAAGGCGTTGTTGTTGTTCCCTTTTCGATGAAGCCTCGCACATGGAAGTTTGGGTGGTTGGCCCGGTTATAAATGAGCCTATGAATGAGATAAGGATAGCCGTGATATGCGAAGATGACCGGACGGTGGGTTGTGAGAATCTGATCAAAATCTTCATCAGAAATGCCGTGAGGATGATGCTGAGGTGACTGTAAAATCATCAGGTCCACGACGTTGACGACGCGGGTGCGCAGATGCGGTAGAGAGTGACGCAGTAGATCAACAGCAGCGAGGGTTTCCATTGTCGGGACATGGCCCGCGCAAGCTATCAGAATGTCTGGTTCCAGACCGTCTTCAGCGCCGGCCCAATCCCATATGCCCAGACCCGCTTCGCAATGGCGTATGGCGTTCTCCATTGCAAGCCATTGTGGTTCGGGTTGCTTGCCCGCCACGATCACATTGACGCGGTCCCAGGTTTTCAGGCAATGATCGCCAATCCACAGCAACGTGTTGGCGTCCGGTGGAAAATATACTCGAACCACGTCTGCACTTTTGTTCGCAACAAGATCAACAAAACCTGGGTCCTGATGGGAAAAGCCGTTATGATACTGACGCCATACGTGGGATGTCAGGAGATAGTTGAGCGATGATATTGGCTCTCGCCATTCGAATTTTGCGCAACCTGCAACCATTTGGCATGCTGATTGAATATCGCATCAACGATGTGAACAAAAGCCTCATAGCAAGAGAAAAAGCCGTGCCTTCCAGTCAGCAAATAGCCTTCGAGCCAACCTTGGCATAAGTTCTCGCTCAGTATTTCCATTACTCGCCCGTCTGAGGACAGATGATCATCGGTATCAAACGTTTCCGCCATCCAAACACGGTCGCTTACGTCGAAAACAGCACTTAGACGGTTGGAAGCTGTTTCATCTGGGCCAAAGATGCGAAAGTTCTTTTCCCGTTCGTTCAGCTTTAAAACGTCGCGGAGATATTCACCAAGAATTTTGGTTGATTGGGCCTTGATCAGGCCGGGTTGATCCACAGCCACAGCATAACCACGGATATCGGGTGTGTAAAGTTCGGTGCGCAGCAATCCACCATTGGTATGTGGGTTGGCAGCCATACGTAACTTGCCCTTTGGAGCGAGCTCACGCAATTCGGGTTTCAATGAACCGTTCTCGTTAAATAGATCCTCCGGAACGTAGCTTTTCAGCCAGTCTTCGAGGATTTGTCTGTGTCCACTGTTTTCCGGCAGTTAGCAACAGGCACCTGATGCGAGCGCCAGTAGTTCTCTACAATTTGACCGTCGACTGTTTTGGGACCCGCCAGCCTTTCGGGCTTCGCACGATGGTCATGGGCCAGAACGGACGTTCTGGTGATTTTGCATCGGCATACTTCTTGATCGTAGCAACACGTTACGGCGGTGAAGGCGAAGCCTCGCGCTGATCGCACAGATGCGACCCATTCCAACCATGTTTGGGCAATGGATTTTGTCCATGATCAATTGGCGACAGGACGGAAGATCCGCATCCTGACGGTGGTTGATACATTCTCACGCTTCTCGCCAGCAGTTGATGCCCGCTTCAGTTATCGTGGTGAGGATGTGGTGCAGACCCTCGAACGGATATGTCGTCAGGTCGGTTATCCTGCGGTTATTCGTGTGGATAATGGCAGCGAATTTATCTCTCGTGACCTGGATCTATGGGCTTACCATAAGGGGGTGGTGCTCGACTTCTCCCGGCCCGGCAAGCCGACAGATAACAGCTACATCGAGAGCTTCATGTATAGACGGCCCCGCGGGCGCAAGAGGCTTTCTGCAAGTTCAGGTCATCATTCGGGTGCGTTCATGTATTCGGCCTTTAACTGCGACCGATACAATGGTCGCTGGCCCTGATGGAGTACGCGGATCGAGGCCTCATCAACGGGTCGCGCTTGAATGGCGCCTAAAGCTCTCCGGGTTTGCTCGATCCTCAGCTCCGCTGGATGACCATCTGTTGCTTCTGCACCTTACACCAACTGGATTGGGTTGCGGCCTTATGCGGCCTTAACGTGTGCCTCTCTGAACATTTCTCCATTCGTCATCATCGCCCAGATGATCCGGGCAAGCTTGTTGGCCACGGCGACGGCCACAATCATAGGACGCCGTCGTTGCAGCAAAGCGTCGATCCAAGCTCCGCCGACTTTCGCTCGCGCTTTTGGATACCGAACGATGTTTCTGGCACCGATCACAAGCAGATGACGCAGGTACGCATCTCCTTGCTTCGTTATGCCTCCTAATCGAGTTGTGCCACCGCTGGAGTTTTGACGTGGGGTCAAGCCCAGCCAGGCGGCAAACTCTCGACCAGAGCGAAACATTCTCGCGTTCGGAACGGTCGCAGCGATAGCCGTAGACGTGATTGGGCCGACACCTGGGATCGAAGATAGCAGATTGGAGACTGGATCTGATCGGCCCACTTCCGCCAGCTTCGTCTCAATTCCCTCTATCTGCGTGTTCAACTCGCCGACCGTTCGCATAAGACTGTTCAATGCGAACCGGGCATGTTCTGGTAACGACGCTGCGACTTCCTCTATCGAAGGGATTATGGTCTCGATGCGTTGTCGACCTTGACCGAAGATAATTCCAAACTCAGCAAGGTGAGCGCGGATCGCACATACTGCCATGGTCCGTTGTCTCACCAGCAGACCTCGAGCTCGATGTAACATCAGGAAGCCCTGGTTGGCTTCCGATTTGATCGCAACGAAACGCATATCAGGTCGACGGACGGCTTCGCAGATGGCTGCAGCGTCCGCAGCATCATTCTTAGCGCCGCGCCGTACAAACGGCTTAACGTACGAAGGCGGGATCAATTTGACTTCGTGGCCAAGCTTCGTCAGTTCGCGGGCCCAGTAGTGTGCGGTAGCGCAAGCTTCCATGCCAACAAGGCATGGCTTAGCACTCTGAAAGAACTTGATCATCTCGCTTCGCCGGAGCGCAGCGGTTTTAATCACTAAACCCGCGGCATCCACCGCATGGACGTGAAAGTTATGCTTGGCCAGATCAAGGCCGATTGTGCTGGCAATCATATCAATGGCTCCTGGTTGAGTTGGCTATTCATCATACGACGAACCGGGTTGGAGCGGGACCGTCTCCCCCATCAATGGCAAGTTCAGAGCCGAGTGCCTGAACGCCCACTGGTTCATGAGTCTTGACGACGCCCGCATTAAGATGGAGGATTGGCGTAGAGACTTGTATGAAGCGGTGTTTGTCAATCCTTCTTCCATCTTGCCCAAAATTGCTTTCCTCCAGTTATTCGCAGTCGTCTGGCGATCTGGCACACTGGTGCCTCGACTTGTATTCGGCTGGAGCCATTGCTCCCGACCATAATCCCGATTCATGGTGGCCAGGCGTCTGCTTGAAGCGCGTTACCAAACTACAACTCGGCGTCTGATGTCCATCTCTACGCACGGTAGCCGCGCTTCCCCTTCAACTGCCCGTCGGCAGTCAAACCTTACTTGGTGGCGACTGCTAGTGTAGCCCCTTCAGGGACTACGCCATCTTCGATAAACCGCCAGAACGCTATTGCGAGTTTGCGGGCCAAGGCGACTATTCCGACCTTCCCGGACCGACTTCCATGCCCCGAGAAGCGGGCGCGATACCATCGCGTCAGTTCGCTCTGTGGCTGGTATTTAAGCCAGCACCACGCCAGTTCGACGAGCATCACTCGAGCCTGTTTGTTTCCGGCTTTGCTGATGCCTTGATCCCGATGGACCTCGCCACTGGAATAGGGGCTGGGTGACAGTCCTAGGTAAGAGGCCAGATGCTTTCGGTTTTTGAATGTTCGATGGTACACTTCGGCGACCAACTGTGTGGCACCCACTTCACCGATGCCGTCAAGCTGCTTCAGCACCCTGATCTTCCCGCTGTCGTTGATGGCTCCTTCGGTCTCGCAAGCCTGAATGCGCTCCTTCTCTAAGCTCTTGAGCTGCGAGTGCACGAGATCGAGCCGTTCAAACTGGCGGCAAAGCTCACGGAAGATGAACCGCCCTAATTCCCTGCCATCACCGGTCCGGATATTCGAAAGTGCCTCCTTCCAGCGTCCTCCCCAAAGACCAGGAACAGAGCGGATACCGTGAAGCACGAGCAAGGCGCGGATGCGATTGACGTGCCGCGTGCGCTCCCTCTTCAATTGCGTGCGTTCCCGAGAAAGACGCTTCGCGTCTTCTTCCGCGACTGAGGGCAGCCGAACTGGTCGACAAACTGACCTGTCTCCGAGCAAATACGCCTTCAGCGTAAACACCATCGCTTCGACATCGATGCGATCTGTCTTCACACGTCGGCCTCGTCGCGAAACCAGAAAGCTGGATGGGTCCAGGATTGTGGTATCGATGCCGCGATCGATAAGATAACGGGCAAGCCAGAAGCCGTCATAACCGGCCTCGTAGCAGACCCGCATCGACACCATGGTGCATTCTGCAGCCAACCGAGTTCCTGCCAGGCTTTCAATCCTTCCGAGCGCCGACAGAAGAGCTTCGGCGTCACCACCGGCAACCGTCATTATCTGAACCTTATCCGTGCCGGGCAAAAGAAAGCCGATCAGCCATGTGCGTTGGCTGAGTTCGAGGGCGACATAACAATCGTTGACACGTTCAGCGCTCATGATCATCCTCCATGGAAAAGCGGAGGCAAATTATCAAGCTCCGCGGCGAGCTTGCATAGGATCTATAACGAATTCCGGCCACATAGCGCCATTGGCAATAAGGTGCCGATTTCGCTTATGAATGGCTCAACGGCATCCCCGCCGCTTTGAGCCTTAAACCCGGAAAATTCCAGCTCTCCGTGGTACAAATTCGGGGTGCACCTCAACATAACTGGAATTCCAGTTCTGAATGGCCTAATTAACGGGAGCACGTCGAGAGGAGCAAATTGAGTAATAGTCCTGATCTAAAAAATGACAGTTTTGTCTATCTTTATTCCCAAACCATGTACAATTTGAATGGGAAAGCGAATTCCTGAATTCTTAAATTTAAAACGTAGACGTGCTAATGCTGCATCGAGGCTTCTGCTCTCCGGCTTTATAGTGTCATCGAATAATAGTTTACTGATCTCATCTCTTTTAACCGTCCTCCCGGAGTTCAATGTTAGATAATCAAAGATCAACGATTCTCTGACTGAAAGTAGTACCTTTTGGTTGTCCGAATTGTAAACAGCTCGCTCATGACGATTAAACCGGAGTGTATCGTCTTTATTTGTGCTAACAATCTTTTTGTTTGCGCGAGTTCTCTTTGCCAGATTAGTAATAGCCAGTCCTAGTTCCTCGCCATCGACGGGCTTAGTCATGTACAAGTCAGCGCCCGTACTATACCCATCCACTCGATCCTGGCGTGCGGTACGGGCTGTCAACATAATGATTCCAATGGAATTGAGCGATGAAAGCTCTCGGACTATTTCGTATCCGGTGGTGTCGGGAAGATTAATGTCGACAACCGCCACATCAAAGGTTCCTTTGTTTAGTTCTTTGTAAAACTCCAGTCCCGAGGCTGCTTCTGTCACGATCATTTCCCGTAGCCTCAGATAATCTGCGAGACTTTGCCTCAAATCGAAGTCATCCTCTACGAGAATAATTTGAAGGGGTGGTTTATCTGGTGCGGATAGGTTCATTCGCGTGTATCAGTTTGACGATTTAATTTTTCAGATGAAAGTTCGGGAGCTTCGATGGGCAAGGCAATGGGGAGCATTAGAGATCAACAACTGAACGTTAATAAGACCAAAATTATGATGCCGGTTGCTTCTCTTAGGAGTCTTTTAGGTTCTATTCTCCTTTTATTGTTAGTGCACTTTACTGGTACAAGCAAGCTCGCTGCACAAGAAATGGACAAAGAGCCTCAACTACCTGGTAGTGTTTCTGTTCTGATTGACAGAAGTTTTAATGTGCAATTCGAGGATATTCTTCGAGGCGAATTCGCCGGCGAGTTTATGCCGATTGCCGGATCGACGTTTAACAGTGGCTTCTTAGAAGCTGCGCTATGGCTAAAATTGTCTATTCCGAGCGTAACGCAGGGCGAGGGCGTTTTATCGATTTCGCCGAATTACCTCGATTTTGTCGATGTTTATGTGGCGAGGCCTGGGTTTGACCAAGACGTTTCCGACTTTGTTAAATTTGAAACAGGTGATCATCGCCCCTTGCTGAATAATGGCATATCCGGCATTGATCCTGCCGTTGCAGTATCGCATGCTCCGGGAAAAATCACTACCGTTTATGTTCATGTCGTTAATCTGAACTCCGCCACTCAGTTAAGCCTGAATCTGGGACTTCTAGAGAAAAGTAGTCAGTATTCTGCGACACGGGGACTTGTATATGGGACATGGTTTGGAGGAATGTTTATCTTGCTGCTTACGCAGCTTGTTTTTTATTTCTTTTCACGTAAGTCGGAATATCCACTGCTCGCGCTTAGCACTCTGGGCGTCATAATGATTTACTTCGGTAATCTCGGTTTAAGTCATATATATTTATTCAGTCGATGGGGTGCAGGCAATGATGCATTTATAGGGTTTAGTGCGTGGGCGGGACTAGCAGCAAGCGCTCTCGCATATATGAAAATACTTAACCTCAGGCGTTACGCACCGAAAGTACGCTTTTTCTACTTGTTTACCGCTTTTTGTGGCCTTGTTGGTGTTGGCTTTGCTCTAACCGGCAATACTGTTGTGTTTGGTCCCTTCGGATCGATTTTGAGTATTAGCGGTGTATTTGTAACTGTTTTGTGCAGTTTATATTTAGTTAATAAAGAGGGAACTGCTAGTAAAATGCGAACCGCTGCGTTCTGCAGCATGGGAGTTGGTGCTACTCTCACAATGCTTCAAAGGCTCGGTATACAAGGGCTTCCAAACTGGACTTTACATGCCTATGGAGCGGCCATTCTCGTCCAGACACTTTTGCTCACGGGTTCACTCGCCGTCAGATTGCGTGATTTGGAAATTAAGAACCACAAAATGCACAAAGACGCCCTGAGGCAGGCGAGATCAGCAGAGCGGTTGGCCGGGATGCTTGTCGAGGAAAGAACGAAAGAGCTTGTGGAAGCGCGAACCACTGCGGAGAATGCATTGCGCGCCGAAATTCAGTCTCAAACATCTCAGATAAGATTTTTGGAAGTGGTTTCACATCAATACAGAACACCGCTCGCCGCAATTCGTTCAAGCGTAGACAGTATTGAATTGGCATTGCCAGTAAACGACGTGGAGAACCGCACACGCATATCCCGCATTCGACGCTCAATTGTCAGACTGATCGACTTACTAGAAGCAAATTTAGTTCGGAGTCGGATTCAGGGACCATCTTACAAGCCAAAAATGAGAATTATTCACGTTGGCGAGTTTATTCGAAAATCTCATCGACGCGTTGCTGATATGCACGGTGTGGAGATCCATTTGATTATAAGCGAAGAACTTGGGGATGCTGAAATTACAGCAGACCCAGGCATGCTTGACCTCGCTTTGACCAATTTAGTCGATAATTCTGTTAAATATAGCGTCACGGGTGAAGTGCCAGTGATCCAGCTATCAGTGTTCTCACGAGAACAGGACGTGGTGATCGAAGTTTCAGATGAGGGAAAAGGTATTCTTACTGATGAACTGCCTGATATATTTAACAAATTTACCAGAGGCAGTAACGCGGATACAGTTGAAGGTTCTGGCTTGGGGTTATACCTTGTGTCGAAAATTGTGGCCATACATCGCGGGACCATCGAGTCAGAAAGCGCTCCATCTCACGGAACTCAAATTCGAATGCTTATCCCACGAAGGCTAAATAGTTAGATTCTAAGTGACGTGTAACCAGAATCCTACACTATTCGTTGCATTTCGTTACATTGAGCAACTTTCGTTACATTCGCAAGTATTGTTCCCTTGGTAACAGCCCGCTACACGAGAAGTTACAGTAATTTTTAGCTAGCATTCTTCTGTGCGGCGGTGGGGAAAAAATGTCTTCAAATATCGAAAATTTCCTGATTGGTCGGGATGCAATCGCTTGTGGCGAGGACCTGAGTGGAGCGAAACGACGCAGGACGAGTTTGCTCGCCTCTGTTTCAATCAATATTCTCGCCTCTGTTGCAAGTTTTAATCAGCAATACAGGTATTTCAACAAGGTTGGATTGGTAACTCTGGGTGTAATGGCTGCGCCAATGGCCGCGCATGCACACACCGATTCTCTGGGATATATACTTTCCCCCGGTAGCTCAGATGGTCTCTATACTGCCCGAATTGTCTATGGCAGTTGGCACACCGGTACAATCGCGGCAGAAGGCGCTGCGAAACTTTCCAAAGATGAAAGTGAAGTCGGAACCCAGAATTTTGTGATGTACCCCGGACCTTATACCAACGGTAACATGCCGGAAGGCCTTATCCTCGGGCAGAATTATTTTTACGCAAGTTCTGATGGACAGACCTTGACAGATACACCGCATCCGAGCGGCGTTTATAATTTTCAGTATGCCGAATTCCTCGATCTTCAACCAGGAACTTACACATTTGGATACGCATCGACCTCTGGTCTTTCTGCGAACTGGACGCCGGCAGGGTCTGCGATCAGCCAGGGAAAGTTCACTATAACAGCTGATGGCGGGATTATCGTTCCAGGAACAGCAACAGATATTGCGGGTGCGGGAACGGAATATGATGCCAGTAAATTGGGAGACAGTGTAAATCCTGTTTTTACTGGCGGGACGTTAGTTGCAAACGAGAATGATAAGACATACTCAAATGACTTTACGCTTGATTCTTCAGCAACCAACACGCTCGACGCAAATGGTAACAATAACACCTTTACGGGCGAATTCTCGGATGCCAATTCAGCGCAAGCCGGCAAAATAACGTTTGCTGACAGTTCCTCGGGCGGAGACGGCACAGTTATTCTTACGGGTAAAAACACACATACCGGTGGCACAACCGTGACGAGCGGCACGCTGGCTGTTTCCGGCAATGGGACACTGGGTGCTGAAAGTGGCACGACCACCATCAATGGCGGCACGCTGGAACTCGGCGGTACGTCGCAGACGCAGCAGGCACTGGTTCAGTCGTCGGGCACTGTCCAGAACGGCACTGTAAATGTTGACGATTATACGCTTTCAGGCGGCACACTTGCGAGCACTGCGGTGATCAATGCAACGGACGCGATTTCTGTCAGTGCAGGACAAGTTGATGGCGTGCTGAATGGCGCAGCAGAGCTGACCAAGACCGGAAGCGGTACCGTCACACTGACCAATGCCAATAGTTACACCGGTGGCACAACAATCGAGGGTGGAGCACTCGTTGTCGGCAATGGCGCTACCGGTGGATCGATTATTGGTGACGTTGCCAATAATGGTACGCTTGTTCTTAACCGATCGGACAGAGTTGATTTTACGGGTGATATCTCGGGCACTGGCTCCTTTGTCCTTACAGGAGGTGGAGTAACCCAGCTTGGAAACAACAACCAATATGAAGGCAGCACGAACGTTGCCAGCAGTGTTGCTCTGGGAACAGCCTCAAGCTTTGGTAAGGGGAAGATTAGCAATAACGGCCTTGTTGTTTTTGGTCAGCAACAGGCTGGCGAACTGAGCAATGTCCTTGCTGGCGCGGGTTCCTTCGTGAAAGCGGGAGCCGGAGCGCTAACACTTTCTGGCGACGGCGATTTTAACGGCACATTTTATGTCGAAGAGGGAGCCGTGATTGCCAACTCTCAATTAGGTCAAAGTAATTTTGAGATCGGCAACGGTGCAATTTTGCGTGGAACAGGACGAGTTGGCAACCTAACTCTTGAAAATGGTTCTGTGCTTGCTACCGGCCAAAGCATTGGCACTTTGAATGTGACTGGGAACATTCAACAGCAAAGCGGATCTCTCTGGCAGGTCGAGGTTGCACAATCAGGTGTGAATGACAGCCTTATTGCCGGCGGAAGCGCCTCAATTGAGAACGGTTCCGTTCTGAATGTTGAAAACCTGACGGGTGAAAGATATGCACTGGATGCTTCATTCCAGGTGCTTACTGCACAAAACGGTGTTTCGGGCACATACACGCTAACTGGTGACACTTATATCTCGACATTCTATGGATTGACCGCTGATTATAGCAATCCTAACGCTGTTGTGTTGCGCGTGTCTCAGAGCCGTTCATTTGATCAAATCAGCGGGCTAAATAAAAATCAGAATGCTGTTGCAGGTGCTCTGCAGTTCCTGGATATTCACAATCCACTGTATCAGGCAATCGGTTATTTGACTGACGAGAATGAGGCAAAACGTGCGTTCACACAATTGGGTGGTGAGATACATTCTTCTGGTCAAGCTGTTGCAATAGAAGACAGTCGTTTCGTTCGTGAAGCAGCCTTTGGACGTTTGCGCAGCAGCTTGGGAGGTATTGGAGCGGGAGAAGCGGTTAAAGACGATGGCGTTTCTTGGTGGAGCCATGGTTTCGGCTCGGGCGGACGGTTTGAAAACACAACAAACAATGGTGCGTCTGATCTTGACCGCACCATTGGTGGAGGATTTGCAGGAGTAGACGCCGCGCTTAACAATTCTTGGCGCATAGGCGCACTTGCTGGCTATAGCCATTCAAACTTCAATACACGATGGTTGGATTCAAGTGGCGAGGCGGCTGGCTATCACGTAGGTGTCTATGGCGGCGGTAAAGCCGGCATGCTCGATGTGAAGTTGGGTGCTGCCTATAGCTGGCAGGAGATTGATACCTCACGTTCTATCAGCTTCACAGGCTATACCGATGCGTTGTCCGCCAGTTATCGCAATCATGTCACGCAGGTTTATGGTGAAGTATCGCATCAATTCGATGTCATGAGTGTCGTGGCAGAGCCGTTTGCAAACTTGGCATATGTGCATCTGAATAGCGGAAGCTTTACAGAGGATGGTGGCGCGGCTGCATTGAGGGCTGATAGCAGCAATTCCAGTACCGTTTTCTCAACCCTTGGTTTACGTGCGAGTTTCGCAGTGTCTGAGGATGGAGCAACAAAATTCTATGGTTCTGCCGGTTGGCGGCATGCTTATAATGATCTCAACCCTGCCGCTACTACAAGCTTTGTGGTAGGAGGAAATGCATTCTCGACTGGTGGTGTGCCGATTGCACAAGACGTTGGAGTGCTGGAGTTCGGGCTTGATCGGAAACTAAACGATGGTTTGAGCATCGGCGTCTCGTATTCTGGACAGTTTAGCAAGGGGTCCCAGGATAATGGCGCTAAGGCGCGGCTGCAGTGGAAATTCTAAGCTGTAATACATTATAGAGAGAAGCCGGAGAATGCTATTCTCCGGCACTTCTAGAGCGCTTCCGATCTTATTGGGCCAGATCAGCGCTCTAGTCATTTGTTCTTAACGCGCATCACGAAAACAGTTTTACTTTTTCGCGATGCGCTGTCATATACGAGGGGTCGCATGTTCAATCTGATGAAATCTGCCGGGGCAAGTTGCGTCATCGTCTTCGCTATCAGCTTTCCTGCTCTTGCAGCATCTGACGATGCAAATGCCGTAACCCAAACATATGACGACTGGCAGGTTGTTTGTAAGGAAGCGAGCGGAAAACGGCTTTGCGCGGCTGTTCAGCAGGTGGCCGGGCAGATTGAGGGCCAACCTAACACCAAGCAGCGCCTAATCGCCGTAGAAATCATACGTTCAGGAGATTCTGCAACGGGAAGTATGATATTGCCTTTCGGAATTAATGTGAGCAAGGGCGTCTCTTTGGGCCTCGATAAAACTCCAGAAAATGCACCGCGCATCCCATTTAAAACATGCATACCTGCCGGTTGCATCGTACCCCTTGAATTTGGTCCTCAGGCAGTAGATGCCCTTAAGAAAGCGAGCAGGATTTCCGTGGGGTTTGAAGGTGCGTCCGATCGAAGAGAGAAAACAATGGAAGTCTCTTTGAAAGGTTTTGCAGAAGCTTTTGAGAGTATCAAGTAGAACCCCATTGCTAGAGCCACCGAATATACCGTTGCAGTAAAACTCTTATCGAAGGCAGAACACTGTTCTAGACGCTTTGTCGTTGGTCGTTTCCGGTTCTCTTGCCAAGATATTTCTTAACGGACTACGATTTAAGCGAGTGGCATTCGTTGCTCGCTCAATAGTTTACGGTCGTTGAATAACAGAATCCATTTCATTATGATCTCGGATTTTTATAACATATTGAAATACAAAGATATTAAAGCTTGTTAGAAATTTTTTCAGTATGACGGACTAGAGAAGCGCAGTAGAGTTGTTGCTTAAGCGCAACGCCGGCAAGAAAGACGCAAATGCAGATTTTTTTTATTAGATAAACAATTAATTTTGTCTACTACTCCCTATTAGTTGGGGTTTAGTAACCGGGATTCCTATAAGGCGTTGACCGTTCCGCCCCCGAAAATTTTCAATGGAGCCTGGGGGGCACATATGTCTATTTTTTCTAGAAATAAGAAATCAACCTTGGCCTCAACAGCTATGCTGTTGGTCTTCGGCTTGGCTTCAACTGCTCAGGCAGATCCTATTTCAATAGTTGTAACAGACAAAGCCGCAGTCATTCACCGGGACGGCACCACAAGAATTATCACTTCTGAAGAAGTTTCAAAAGTTAAGGCTGGCACGACTGGACCGTCTAGGCGCGCCTGGGGTGTTTTGGTATCTCAGGGGGTGAGTGCGGCTAGCCATCTCGAGATTTCGGGTAAAAATGGTCCTATCAGTATTGCCACCGAAGGCGGCAAAGCGCATGGCGTTCAGGCTGGCGCAAAAGGCTCGAATGCTAACGGCCAGGACAAATCTGAAATCAGTTTGGCTGACAATATCAAGGTAGTGACGACCGGTTCACATTCAGTTGGTCTTCATGCAATCGACGGTGGAACCATTAACAGCTCCGCTGATATTGAGACATCCGGCATGAATGGCTTCGGTATCTTTGCTGAATCCTATTCGAAAATTACTCAGGACGGGGGAAATATTGTAACCACTGGTTACTATGGTCATGCGCTGATCGCTAATAATGATATTGCGAATGCTGAAGCTGGAAAAGTTACGGCCATTGGTACGGTTATCGAAACAGGTGGAGATTGGGCGCACGGTGCATTCGCGGACAATGGCGGAGCTATCTTCCTTGACGGAGCGAAAATAACAACTGAAGGCTCACGAGCTTTCGGTATCTTGGCCGCCAAGAACTCAACTGTTAGCGGCCAAGCCGCAGTATTCACGATAAATGATAAATCACACGCTGTTCAGGCTGGCGCAAACGGGTCAACAGGTGATGGTTCAGATAAGTCTGTCGTTAATTTGAATGCAGGTTCAACTGTGTCAACTGCGGGCAGTGACGCTTTTGCACTTCATGCCATCGACGGCGGAACCATTAATAGCTCCGCTGATATTAAGACATCCGGAAAGAATGGTTTCGGTATTTTTGCTGAATCGGCATCAACCATCAATCAAACTGGTGGTTCAGTAACCACGGATGGCGGATACGGCCATGGCTTAATAGCCAACGATGATCGTAAAACGACTGGCGGTAAAGTGGTCGCCACTGATGTAAAAGTTCAAACTAATAAGGATTGGTCTTATGGTGCTTTTGCAGATAATGGCGGTCACATTAAGCTGAATGGTGGAAGTGTCACTACGGAAGGCGATCGCTCATTTGGTTTGCTAGCAGGCAAAAAATCGATGATCATTTCTGATGCGGATGTTTCTACAAAAGGGTCAAAGGCTCATGGTATTCAGGCGGGTTTGAACGGCAGCACGCCACACGGCTTAGATCAATCAGTTATCACGCTTAAGAATGCTGCCAAAGTTACGACTACAGGTAATGATGCTTTTGGTCTGCATGCCATTGATGGCGGTAAAATCGACGGAACCGTTAACGTCACAACATCAGGAATTAATGGTTTCGGTGTATTTGCGGAAACGTTCTCAACCATCAATCTATCAAACTCTGTTATCGAAACCTCTGGTGCGAAAGGCTACGGGATAATTGCAAATAATGATGTATCCGGCACTGCTGGCGTCATTTTTGTAACCGATACAGTCATCAAGACCACTGGTAAGGCTGCATCAGGCGTTTCTGTAAGGGATGGCGGAACAGTATCCCTTATAGGTGGCACTGTTGCGGCCAGCGGTCTCGATGCAGCTGCACTCGAAATAAACGGATCCGGCACCTTAAATATTGAAGGTACTGTTCTTAAGAGCGCGCAAGGGCCCACGATTTTCGTTACTTTTTCTTCAGCAGAAGAGATCGCGAATGTTACATTTGGAGCCGGTACTGTTGCTGTCGATAACAATGGAATGTTAGTGAACGTTGCCCGCTATGAAGGCGGTTCAGACGCCAACATGAACATCACCTTAAAGGCTGGATCTGAAGCAAGCGGAGATATCGTCGATACGGACCAAAAAGGCTCAGGTCAGACGCACGTTAATGTCGAAGAGAATGCAAAGTTCAACGGAAAGATTTCGGGTATCCAGGACCTTAAAACTGAATCTGGTACTCAAATGTCTTTCGCTGAAGGCACGTCAATCGGCGGGAATATCGTTGCGACAGGTAGTACGTATTCCTTCCATTCGACTGGTGCATTGATTGCAGGAAACGTAGAGCTGTATTCCGGATCATCAACTGGTGGTGGAACAACGGATACCCCGATCACAGTTTCCGGGAATGTTCTTGTCGATCAAACCTCTTTTATGGGAGGCAACTGGGATATCGGTGGCGATTTGACTGCTCAAGGCACACTTCGCCCGGGCAATTCGATCGGAACTGTCACCGTTGGTGGCGATGTGACATTCGGTGCTGACTCAGTTTATGAAGTCGAGGTAGCAGGAAATGGAGCAAGTGACCGCATTGACGCAACTGGTAAGGCAAGCCTTGAGGGGGGGCGCCTTGACGTCTTCGCTTTGGACAACAAGGTCAGCTATCAGGATGGTCAGACATACACGATCCTGACTGCCGTAAATGGTATTGAGGGAACATTCTCCGAAGCCATATCTAAATCAATATTTTTGACGACTTCTTTGGACCATCAGGTCAACAAGGTCGATTTGAAAATAGGTTTGGTCGCCGATCCCATTGATGATGTCGTCTTCGAAAAAGTGGCAAAATCGAACAATGAAATTTCAACAGCCCGCGCTCTTCATAGCCTTGCTCAAGAGGGTTCCGCTTTAGAGCTTTATAATTCCATTCTGTTCCTTACAGATGAGGCTGAAGCACGCGATGCTTTCAATCAGCTTTCGGGCGATGTACATGACTCCGTCAATACTGGTTTAATTGATACAGCAAACCTGACTGCAGACGCGATTAACAATCGTCTTCGTTCCGCGTTTGACGGTGTTGGTTCACAAAACGTGCCGGTTCTGAATTTTGCTCAGTCACCAAATGGCCGTGCTCCAAAGCCTTTTGACGCAGTTAAACCGGCGTCTCTGGACTACGGTGTATGGGCCTCCGGTTTTGGTTCCTGGGTAAACCATGACGGAAATTCTAAAGCTGGTGGACTTAAGACAATCACTGGTGGTTTCCTTTCAGGTGTCGATGTTGGCCTTAACTCTGGCTGGCGTTTGGGTGTTGTTGGTGGCTATAGCCAAACGGACCTAAATGGGAAGGGCCGCAATGCTTCCGCAGACAGTGACAACTGGCATCTGGGCATTTATGGGGGCAATCAGTGGGGACCAATCGGTCTTCGTGCTGGTCTTGTTCATACCTGGCACAGCATAGACTCTTCTCGTTCGGTCTCTTACAGTGGCTTCAGTGACAGCCTCGGTGCAGATTATCATGCTAGAACGCTGCAGGCATTCGGCGAACTGGGATATCGTATAGATACAACTGTCGCTGCCTTTGAGCCTTTTGCGAATTTCTCACATGTACGCCTTCACACTGATGGCGTCACAGAGAGGGGTGGAGCGGCTGCACTTACTGTCGATGGCAACAATACAAACACAACATTCACCACGCTTGGTATGCATGCATCGGCACCACTTCCACTCGATGGTGCCAACGCGAGCCTTAAAGGTACGTTGGGATGGCGTCGCTCCTACGGTGATATAACACCTGAATCCACCCATCTCTTTGCGGGAAGCAATCCTTTCACCGTTGAAGGTGTAGCCATTGCCAGGGATGCTGCTTTGGTTGAAGCGGGATTTGATATGGCTCTTACGGATAGTGCGAAGTTTGGTTTGAGTTATGTCGGTCAGTTTGGCAGCGGAGCCAAGCAGAATGGGTTCAATGCAACTTTGAATATGAAGTTCTGATAAATAAAAGTCGCCGATTTCCCATATCGGCGGCTTGAATTTATATACCCATGATAATCTCACTTATATTGATCTTATGATAGGTAATACCTAACCTTTCTAGAGGTGGCTGATGTGCAGTGAAGTAGGAATAGAAGACGAGAGGATCGCTTCAAAAGCATTGAATGCGATCACAGAAAATCGTATTCATATCGCGGTCCAAGGAATTCATTCGACAGCTAACAGAGATTGTCTGTTTTATGGTGAGTGTCTAGCTCGTTTGGTTTCGGAGAATAATACCGTATTAAATGCTGGAGATTTTATTCCTTCTCTCGAACTTCTTAGAAAAACGCCCGTCCTTGACAGACATATGATTAAGCTCATTCTGGATGAATTAGAAGCAGATCAGCGCGCGGTTTTAGGCTGCAATATATCGACGGATAGCCTTCGGAATAAGTCAAGCTGGAATTTAATCTACAATCAGCTTCTCGCGCGTTCACACTTAGCTGATCGCTTGATCTTGGAGATTACTGAAACTCATGCTTTCGGCGACGTATTTACTGCAAATGAATTTTTATCATCCGCACGTCAACTGGGATGTCTGGTTGCCATCGACGATTTCGGCCGCGGTCAGGTGACGCCGTGGCAGCTTTTAAGAATGAAGGTCGATATTATTAAAATCGATGGAGGATTTGTGCGTGAAATAAAAGAGAACATTTCTGGCGGAAACAGTCTGGATTTTTTAATTGGTTTCGCAAAATGCGTCGCTCCAATAGTGGTAGTAGAAGGTGTGGAAACCCGGACTCATCTTATTGACGCTATGATCGCTGGGGCGACTCATACTCAGGGATACTATTTGTCACAACCAACCTTGTTAAATGCAATGGTGAGTGACTTTAGAGCGAGTTTTGACGGAACGCGTTGCAAATAATCAACTTATTGCAATCGACTATGTTAGCGCTCACACTCTGAACTGTCATAAAGAAACGATCTATCACAACGGGTAGTTGGCAACGTGCTGGTGACTGGGATCAACTGCTCGTGTAGGTCTACCAGACTGTAACTCTAGTATCGTGGCAAATGCTAGGACTTATGCTCGTCTTCATCTGCCCCGAGCAACAGGAAAAAGAGATGCCGGTGATAGCCCTGCGGCGTTCTGGAGCGGCCTCTCGGGCATAATCCTCGAAATGTTGATGCAGAGGGCCGCCTGATCATTCTTTAATCACGGGTGATCAGGTTGGTGACTACTCGAACGTAGAGGTCTCGGTGGAGTGCGTTAATCGGGCCCACGCTACTTGAGGACAAAGGTTATGATACGTAGGCGATCCGGAGGATAGCACAGTAAGGTAAATCTTGCCCAACATTCCCCCAAATCTAACCTGCGGAACGTATTTACTGAGTGCCATGGAAACATTGCCAGAGAAATCTCGACCAGAACTTCTTCAACCGCATCAATCACTAACGTGATATTGCCACGTTAGTACTATTGGGCCCATATGCTTTTCCGAGCGTTAAGACGCCGCCTAAATTGGGGCTGCCCGAAAGAGCAACAGCCTCAAGATCCTTTATCTGACAAATGCGGGCGGTCTCCAATCACCAGAATCTAAAGTTCGGCTCATTCTTTTCTGGCAGAAACGCTTGGCGAACGCGGGAATTTGATCGGCAGACTTAGCCCATTTATAGGGTGCAGGGTTTTCGTTATGGGCTTTTATAAAGTCGTTAATGTCGGTTTCGAGTTCTGCAGATGAACGGTGTGCGCCATCCGCCGGATAGCTGTGTGCGAAAGCCCACTATGGGCCGCTGTCGAATGAATGGACCAGCGCGTGCATCTCTGGGTATAGTGTTAAACGTGCGTTCAACAACCTGAGCAACCTGCGCGTTGTAAACCCTTCGCGGTCGACCTGCACGATACTCTTCTTTTAAACCTTCAATACCATCCTGAGCAAAACGGGCGGCGCCACTTACCAACGGTATGTTCGTGAATACTCAGACGTTCGGCAACGTAATTGATGTGCAAACCCTGAGCGCACAGTAAAATCATCAGGCAACGATCTGACAAGGAACGCGGCGCTTTATACTTACGCACCTGCGAATCAAGGAAGTTCTTATCCCGCTCACTCAGGATGACGACGGCCGCTGGCCCGCCAGTCACGATTAAACTCCTGTTACTCTGACAGAAGCCAAATAGTATGAGGCTTATTTTAGTTCCGACAGGCTAGCTGCGAAACTCTCGACTCTCAATTACAAGCGTCAGAAAGGCCTTTTGTGCCCTCTCGCCCAAGAGTTTTCGGTGGAGTAAGTGACTGAAGCTCATTAGAGTTGCTAACGCTTGCCACAAAACCCAGTTATTATGGAATGGCCCGGCCCTTTCCCCAGCGTCTGTTAAGATGCTGTCGTGTGCGAAGAAGAAAGGAACGAGCCAATGACTATTGTGATCCTCGGAGTTGATCTGGGCAAGACATCTTGTAGCGTCGTGGGTGTTGATGCAACTGGCGCGGTAGTTACTCGCAGGACGATGCGTCGTTAGACCCTAATTGATTATACCATGCGTTTATCGATCTTAAGAGCCAAGAGCAATTGGATATCCAGACACTGCATCGGGTGCATAGTCGCCTTGTTGCAGAGCGAAGGAATCTAATCATTCAGCTTCGCGCAATTCTGTTGGAACGTGGGATCATCTTCCCGGTCGGACGGAAAGAGTTCGAGATCGGCATGGATGCTCTGCTCGCAGAGAGCAACGAAATATTATCTCCACGTATGCGTCAGCTGGTTGGCGATTTGCGTGTGGAATGGAAGGGCCTCGATACGAAGATCGAAGCCTTGAATTCTGAATTTATCCAACTTGCACGCAATGATGCGGCCATGCGTAGACTGACGTGTATCCCCAGCATAGGTTTTCTCAATGCTACGGCCCTGGTGGCTACAGTGGGAGATGCAAGCAGCTTCAAGAAAGCGCGCGATCTGGGTGCCTGGCTCGGACTGGTCCCTAAACAGCACAGCACCGGCGGCACCCCCCGGCTGCTTGGAATATCAAAACGTGGCAACACTTATTTACGCACTCTGCTCATTCAGGGAACTCGCGCAGCGTTTCCGTCCCTTTCAAGTACTGACACGCCTCTGGGGCATTGGCTGAAGTCCATGATCGAGCGCGAGCGTACACCGTAACGCCGTGGTTGTAGCGTAAGCAAATAAGTTGGCGCGGATAGCATGGGCTGCATTGCGCAAGGAACTTGGCTTTAACGCAGCTACCCAGTGGCTGTGTAATAGGATCGGCTACATACAAGGAACGCGTAGCCAACGAAGTTTGCAAGAAGGATCGTGAAGATGGCCTGACAGTAGAACGGCGTTTGGAAAGCCCGGGCAAAAAATGGCACCTGTTTCCGAAGTTGTTACTGGGGCTCTAAGCGTGCGGATGTCCATCTTAGTCATGAGCTTGCTCATGAGACCGTATATGTTGACGTAGACTGATCAGAACAGCGTAAAATCCTCTTGCAACGGGGCGGGCCATACGTCTTTATTGTGGGTTCGCTTCATGAATTCAATCCGGCGTATTCTGGATCGAGACAACGCCGAGGTACCTCGTTTAAGATTTGGCCTTCGGAGTTGATGTGCTGGGATTTTGCCACCCATTGTACAACGGAAGGCATACTCCAACGATGCATGGGAATTGATTTCGGCTGTACGGGACAGCGTTTCAAACTGTCGGTAACCGCCCTCGTTGAATGTACGATGATTGCGATAAGAATGTGAAAAGCTTCCGGTATGCTGAAGTCTCTTTGGAAGATGTTTTACAAATGCTGGTTCTTAACTTCGCTTATGCGAATTTGACAATATTGGTTTCTGCGTCTTTTGTCCTTCGCCATCTCCTACCAAGGCCCTGTTAGGCAAAATCGCACGTGCCAATTGACCAAAGCAATGGTCCTCAGAGAAGGTTGCTCCGCATTGCTGCGGAGCAACCCTGCCGATCGTCTGTGATAGTTTATGCGGCATGCTTTGCGTTGATTGACTTATCCTCAAGTGCTGAGATTTTGCCAATCTCGATCTTTCGCGGCTTCATCTCTTCAGGAATTTCCTGTACAAGATTGATCGTCAGCAGGCCTTTGTTCAAATCTGCGCCTGCAACCCTGACGTGATCAGCGAGCTGAAAGCGGTGTTCAAAAGAACGTCCTGCAATCCCACGATACAAGTATTCTGCATCATCGGCCTCTTGCTTCTTGCCTGTTACGGTGACGAGATTTGACTGATAGGTGATATCGAGATCATTATCAGCGAATCCCGCAACAGCTATTGTGATAGAATAACTGTCTTCGCCGTTTTTCGTTATATCGTAAGGCGGCCAGTCACTAATGGTTCTCCCGCGCTGAGCATTTTCCAGTCGACTAAAAATTCGGTCAAAGCCCACGCTGGAGCGAAACAGCGGTGAGTAATCATGTGTTGTTGTCATAGCCACATTCTCCTTAAAGCAACATGGTTAAACAGCTGAAAGCCTCGCGTTCAGCATCAGCCCTCATTGAGCAGCCGACAGAAGAAATTTAATTAGGCTAAAAGAGGTTTCAAGCCTGAGACAAAACTTTTTTATCCTCCCAAATGTGTCACCCGAGAGTATGTCTCTACACGGCTTCAACCACTACCATATTCGAAGCGTGATTTTTCTAGGTGTTTGAAAATTCAGTTCGTCCAATCTAACAAATTGATGCAAGGGAACGATTGCTGGTTCGTCCGACCGCTGCGGATTTCGAGAGAATTGAGTCCCGTCGGAACCTGTCGATTTTGCTTGTTGATCTCCGCAAGAAGTGCAGGACGCTCTGCCAACTTGAGGATTGCCGTACGTATCTACAGAAAATACTTCCCCAGCAGCTTCCTTGGTGAGGACATCTTCAGGCGTTTCAGAGGGGATGGCCTTTCCAGACCGCATAACGATTAGAGAAACGCAAAACAATGCTGCTTGGGTTACTTTTGGTAATGTACTCGGTACGACCAAGAGCAGAGTGGACAGGTGCATTGTCCGCTTTCGACCACCCGGAAAACATAGATCGGTGCGGCAAGCGACGATGTTTAACGACATCAACGGGGTGTGGTCATCGATGGCGTACAATACTGATTGAGTTCATTCACATTAATTAATAAGTAAAATGCGGATCAACAGAATAAGTCGCCAATGTTTCACCTCGACTTTGTAACTCTTTATGCGGTCATTTTCCTAAAAGGCACAACAATATCAATTGTTTGGTGCGCTTTCGCGCTTAAATACCGCACCGATAGTGCCGCTCTGAATTGGTTCCAGGCCAATTTGTTGTCATTGCTCGGAGGGGCAGTCCTCATTTCCCAGGGTGCCCAGGGCCGGTTCTGGCCCGCCGTATTCGGTAATACGATCATTGTGTTTGCATTCTGCCACTACCTTATTGGGTTGCGGCGCTTCAATGACTGTGCGGGCGGGCGAATTGTAGCAATTGGGTTCTCGCTCTGCGCTTTTTTTTGCATGGTCATCTTCAAGGACCACGATCGTATCAGAAGTATTATCTATGCAACAGGACAGACAACCGTCATGGCCAGCTGTGCATATTACCTGTTTATCAATTGGCATGGGGAGGTGGGCGCAAAAGTTTCCTCAGCAGCCTTTGTGGGCGCCTCTTTGGGACAAATACTAGTAATTATCGGCAATATTTGTGTGATTGCAAATATTATATCGTTTTCCCTTTTTTATCAGCTGGCGTCTTTCGCTTTGCTTTGCACGATATTTTGCAGCAGTGTCTGGAACCTAGGCTTCGCTATAATGATGGTCGAAAAGCTTCAGAATGGACTGAGCCGCTTGTCTGAAACGGACGAGTTGACAGGCGTGGCAAATCGAAGAGCATTCTATCGATTGTTGACGCTTGAGGAACAGAGGGCGCTCGCCTCGAACACGACGTTCTCGGTTATAGTTACCGATCTCGATCAGTTCAAAGCAATCAACGACACCTATGGGCACGCACAAGGTGACCGAGTTCTGATCGAATTTTCGCGGTTAGTCGCGGATACGGTCGGACCTCGGGATCTTGTCGCTCGCCTGGGTGGTGACGAATTCGGCATAGTTCTCCCTTCTGCAGAACGAGTTGAAGCGTTGGAGTTGGTCAACCAGATCAGAGGCAGCTTGGAAAAAAATGAGGTTGAGTTGGCAGGACAAATGATTTCGTTATCGGCGAGTATGGGGGCTGCCGAATGGGAGCCGGGAGAGCCGCTCTCTGACCTTCTCAACAAGGCCGATTCCCATTTATATGCGGATAAAAGAAGCAGAGCGCAGCAGCGCCAAATTCATTCCTTACCGGTTAAACGAGAGGGCGAGTAGATCTTTGACTGTCTTTCAATCGCGCCTTTCACGTGTGGAATTTGAGCTGAATGTTGTCTCTGGATTTCTGGATTTCTGGATTTGGATCGAAGCTTGAATGCTTTAAGAAACAGCAAGTCTTTGTGTGAAGCATCCAGGGTATAAGGCGCGCAACGATTTAGGGAGACGATGTTGCGAGGCTCAACAGCGGGAGGTGGAGCCTCCGCTTCTCTTTTGGTCGCAATAGCTGGCGTTTGAGCTTCTCATCGCCGGGAGTTGAATGAATTTAACCACCCCTCCGCACAAGCGCTTCTGCATCTCTTCATGAAAGATTCATCAACTGTCGTAGAGTTCGGAAGTCCGGCTGGCTAAGTTTGAGCGGCGGCGGGTGTTGAAAAGACTTAAACGCGCGGCGTGCCTGTCGGGCCGATCTATTAGAAACGCCGACATTAAAAATGAGCGTCCCGCTCCTTGTCATGCCGCGACCGAGAACTATTTCCTAAGCGGTTTATAGGTGAGCTAATCCGACAGTATGACGGAGGACGTTCGTATGAAAATGCAGGAAATAATCGCGGTTCTGGGGTCAACTGACGAGGTATTGGCCGCAGAGCTAACCGCAACAGGCGCGTCGGCAGCCGAGCTCGCGGAGGCTTTGGCATGGCTGAATGCGGACGAGGCCCTTGTCAATGAGGGACGGCGGCCGCCTTCCGGCAAAGTCGCCGATCTTATTGATATTCTCGAAGCTGCTGATCAGCGAGACGCGGATTAATCTATTTAGAGTTTATGCGCCATTTCGGTATTTTATCGCCACACCCGACAAGACAGAGAAGAGTGAGCCTGAGCCTCCCATTGTTGAGGAACGACAGAAGATCGAGCTTATCGGACAGAAAGGAGAATGCGATGACATGTGATCTTTTTAACAAACCCCTATCCATCCTCGTGGGCCTTGGCTTTCCGATAGAGATCAACACCGTGCAGCATGCCTATCAATATCTTTTAGAGTTGCCGCCATCATTGCGGGATTCAACCCATCATATTACTTTGCAGGCCTGTGTGGCAGCGCTCCGCGGTGAAATCGAGTCCGAGACAGCTCGTAGTCTTTTTGCCGCGTTCTCTGAGCGTCACAATCTGCTTGTAACGGAAGCGCCTGCGTCGTACAGCGCACAGAGGTCTTCGCCTAAATATCGGGTTGTGCATTGACGCTGTATCTTCTTCCGAAAGCTGTTACATGGCTTGTTTCGACGGGGGATGTTATCGAAGCCGGCAGTGCACAAGCAGCTATAACGCCATCCAGGCTAAGTGCGCTTAGGCGCAGGCCGAGCTTTCCGGGTGCCAGGCGCCAGACCGTGTGACGGATGCGACAGGACGGAAGCCGACCTGTGCCATCTCATCTTTGAAACAAGCCCTGCAGTTGCACTGACGCAATCAAAGTGTTGGATCATCAAGATGCAAGCATGGCTACGCTTGCTGTGCAACAGTTGCACTGAAGAGCCCGTCCGGCAACATGTTGGCACCCTTGTGCACACCAGAACGGCTCCGGTGGCGCCCCACCTATCGACGCGTCCAACTGCTTTTGCTTTCAATTCGACAGTGTTTGAACATTATGTCACTGGCGTTATTGTAGCCGGCGTCCTAATTCCCCTCTTGGTTGTCAAGGCAACTCTCGCCCGTCATCGATCATCTCGTCCCGATTGTGGTTAAATAAGTTAATCCTGACAATGTTTCGCAGCGCCACATATGCTCGGCAAAAATCGCGTCAATATCCGTGCCCTCGAGCATGATGCTACGGCTTCTCAAGTGTGGCTTCCCGCCATCGAGAAGCCTCATAACGATCATTCTGAGAGAAATACTGGCATATTGGCACGGCTGCAGGGGCAGAGCGAAGCGGTGCGCGGCGCTGTCGTCAAATCGGCTGACATAGTCGAGCAATTCTCCATCCTTCCCTCAAACACCTCTGCGAGCTTTGCCATCGAAGCTTTATCGTTCAGCCGAATTAACTCCGCCACTTCGATCGCCAGCCGCTGAGCGGCAGCGCCGTCATTCAGTCGTTCAAGGTAGGCGCTGAGCTTCATACTATCGCTCGCCTTCGCCGGAGAAAGCAGGGCAAACAGCATGAGTAGAAAATGGAACAGGATAGTTTTCACGATATGCGTGGGTCCGGATTTGACACGCGGGACTTCGATTGTAAGTTGTGATAGTTTTGGAAAGTCAACATCGTCAATTTCTAATCATGCCGCGCTTTTTCGACGATTGGAACCGATGATAGGGGCACAGCAAGGGAAGGCTGACGTAGAGTCCGGCGTTATTCGCATGCGGGGAAAGATATGTCTTTATCAGCTCCCAGACTGTTGATCTCTGTGCGAGAGAATAGGACAGTAGAAACATCTCTGGTGCGAAGGCTCGATGTTTTATACTGTTGTTGATCCACTCGTTTCTTCAGTTCCAAACTCGGTGAACAAAAAAGGCCAGAGCGGGCAAGAACAGGGTCGACATTCCTTGATATTCATCCTCAGACAACAACCCCAGCGGTTGTTTGTCGCCGCTGGGGTCGGGGTGTTGGAGAGGGCTTAGGGCATGGGACCAACACCGAAAAGCAACCTATCGCCAATCCGGCTGCGATAGAAGTCTTTCGCATAAAAAAACGATAGGCAGCGAGTTAGACAACGGCTGAATAACGTGACGCTTTTATGGGTAGACTTTTCACCTGCGACACAGACATCTGTCATTGTTGGGGCGGATGCTGGCCATGAGTGAGTGACCGTATCAGATGCGTGCAGTTACCAGCGCCGCCCCATCCCGATCCAGTTCTTCGACCTGAAGCCCAATCAAAGTTTGATCCGTTAACAGAAGGCCTATCACGGAGGCATCAAGCGCTTTGGCAATCACCCCTTTGTTCGCCCAGATACGACCGCGCATAGAGTGTTCAAGCCCATCAGACGCGAGGGACACGTTATATTCAACTTCTCCCACGTTAACTCCATTGCAGATTAAATGTGCCAAGCCCGTTTGGATGAATACGCTCATCAGGTTTCCTTCCGTATAGAACTATCAACAGCGGAAACCAGTCACACTTCGTTGGAGGCAGTATGGATTGATTCCCATCATCGATAGCGTATTAATTTCACTTAGCTCATTGCGAATGCGTATCGCAGCGTGAAAGACTATTTTCAGTTACCGGGTTTTGACTGAAATCGCGATCATATTCTTTCAACCGGCTTGGCAGGCTTGCACAACGGAATCCCGAAATTCCGTGCAGGACAATATCGCACGCCCGCTGTCGCACGCGATCCACCTCTCGCAGTTGATGCAGTTTTCGAACCGCAGTCACCCATGGTGGGTTTGAGATGTTGTCGATATCAAATCTTGCCAGAATGCGACGGAGAATTGGCGGGACCCGTGCATAGACGGACGAGCATTATCATTGTCGGACCACCGGCAGCCCAGACCCCTGCATAGTGATTACGATTGCGCTTGTTCACGTGTCAGACTATTGTCCGCTATCCCCTGATACTCCTATTCAATGATCAGGAGCGTTTGAATGTGAGGAGAGATTAAAATGTCAAGATTACTGAACGAAGTCGGGGGATTTCTGACAAAAATTGCGGAATCGTCACCGCGAGATATCCAGCTTTTTGCTGAGCGACTGCACGACCATGCCGTCGAAGAGCGGATGTCCGCGTCTGATCTGCGCGTGGCTTTGCTGGAACTGGGATACAGTAGCATTGCCGATTTTTGTGATGCGGCAGGTATTCCCACCCACGTCGCCAAGCGTTGGGAAAGGTTCGGCGTTTCCTCGGAAATGCGGGCAGTATTGCTGATGATGCTGGCCCAGCGACAACAGTTCGATCAGGCAACCCGTGAGTTCGAAGCCATCACCCATGTCGGTCTTGTCGATTTCCTGCGTAGTCGCAAAGTCTAGACCGCTGGCGGCATCGCACTCATCAAGGTGATAGCGAGGTGCGGTCAATCTTGCAAAAGAGCGGCTGCCGTCTGGCTGTCGGTGATGAGCACGCTCGCTTTGACAATTTTAAGTGCGGCCTTCATCGCGGTGACCTTTGTGGGACCTCCCGCCGCGAGCACGACCCTTTCGACGCCCGCAACTGTGCTCAGTTCGATCGACATCACCCGCTGGTTGATTTCGTGATCGACGAGATGTCCATTTTCGTCGACGAAGTAACACAGAATATTGGCGACGGCACCGCAAGCCTGCAATGGGCTGATGAGGTCGGAGGGAACAATGCCATGGCGGAAAATTGTGGCATTTTCCGAGATTTCACCGACCGTCAGAAGCGCGATGTCGGCTTTTGCCGCGAGCGCCTTTAAACTTCGAAGTTCTGTCTGGCGCCACAACAAGTTGCGAAGCCCCTGTTCGTCGAGAATAACGGGTGCGGTGATCTGATAACTGTCGACCTGGTAGACTTCGGCGACTCTTGCCGCAACAACAGACGGATTTATCCAGCGTGAATGCGGAAGGCTTCCCACCAAGGCGACAACGCAAGCGTCGTTAAGTTTTCTTTGCTCTAGAAATTGAACGCAGGCGTAGAGCGTGGCACCCCCGCCGATAGCCAGGGTCATTCCATCCTGCATTTCCTGGTCAAGATAGGAAGCGACGGCGTTGCCGAGAGCCTTTTCCAGATTGCCGCCATTCTCTGGCGTGGGTACAACTATGGCGGATGAGAGGCCCCATTTTTCCTCCAGCCGACGTTCCAGTTCGACTTGTTCGGCTGTTGCGGCATTGATCCGCGTGACAACGATCCCTTCCGAGGTTGCAGCTGCAAGTGTGCGCATGATCTTGACGCGACTGACACCGAGCTGCTCGGCGATTTGTTCCTGAGTCATGCCCTCAACATAGTAGAGCCAGACGGTCTTAACTTTGAGATCAGAGGATCTCAACGGCCAGTTATTGCCTGCCATTCCTGCTGCTCGCTCCCCGGTTTTTCCGTTACAAGTCGATCTATAGCAACAATCATCCCCCTGTCGTCAACTGTTCAATTGTATTTGACAAAGAACAAATGAACACTATTATGATTGCTGAGGACGTGATTAACGTCCCGCTACAGGGAGGAACAGGAACGCCGTTTGACGTCGTTTCTAAGGGAGGAAGCAATGAAGAGAAGAATCTGGGGGATGAGAATCCTCACGGCAGGGCTTGCCAGTCTGATGATGACCGGGACCGCTTTCGCGGGAACGCTGACGCTTTACACATCGCAACCCGATGCCGATGCTGCACGTACAGTTGAAGAATTCAAGAAGCTTAATCCCGACATTGATGTTCAGGTGTACCGTTCCGGGACCAGCGATATTATGAGTAAGCTTGCTGCTGAGTTTTCAGCCGGCGCTCCGCAAGCCGATGTGCTTCTGATTGCCGACGCGGTGAGTATGGAAAGCCTGAAAGCCGATAAGCGTTTGTTGCAGTTTTCCGAGGCGAGCCTCGACGGATTTGAAGCCGGTTCATTTGATCCTGACAGATATTACTTTGGCAGCAAGCTGATCACCACGGGCATCGCCTATAACTCAGCTGCCGATCAAAAGCCCCAACATTGGTCCGATTTGGAAAAGCCGGGATATAAGGGGATGGTGGTCATGCCGAGCCCACTTTATTCGGGGGCGGCGGCTTTTCTGCTCAGTGGATTTGTCGCCAATGACAATCTAGGCTGGAAGTTTTTTGAGGCGCTCAAGGCGAATGAAGTGGTCAGCGTTCGCGGAAATGGCGCGGTGCTCAAATCAATCGCCAGCGGGGAAAAGCCCTATGGAATTCTGGTTGATTTCATGGCGCTCAATGCCAAAGCGAAAGGCTCTCCGGTCGAGTTTGTCTTTCCTGAAGAAGGGGTTCCCGCGGTCACCGAACCTGTCGCCATTCTTTCATCAAGCAAAAATCCTGAGGATGCCAAGAAATTCATTCGTTTCATCCTCTCCGATGCTGGCCAGCAACTTGCTTTGAAGCAGGGCTATTTGCCGGCTAAGACGTCGGTCGGAAAACCCGCATGGCTTCCTGACGGCTTGACTGTGAAGATCATGCCGATCGATACGCAGAAGGTTCTAAAGAACACGGATGCCGACAAATCGCGCTTCACGGGAATGTTTGGCGGCTAGGACCAGAGACAGATGGAAAAAATCGCTGTAACCAGCGGTCAGGGCCGGGACAGGGCTCTGATCGCCGTGACGATTATTGTCGTGTCGCTGCTTTCGCTTTTGCCGATGGGGCGCCTGCTTGTCGAGGTTGTGTTCCCGGCCCAAGGCACGGCGCTCGAAGCAATGAGCCGGGTCTTTTCCTCGTCTGCGACCTGGGCGGCAACCTGGAATTCGATCTATGTCGGGATTTTTGGAACCCTTTTTGCGGTGGTGCTGGGGACCAGTGTTGCTCTGCTCGTCAGCCTGACCGATATTCGCGGGCGGGCGATTTTCATCTTTCTGTATGTCACTCCGCTGCTGATCGCCCCGCAGGTGACAGCGCTTGCCTGGCTGCAATTGTTTGGTCCGGCAAGTCCCTTCCTCAAAATGATCGGAATGGCCCCGCCACTCGGATCGCGCAACCCGCTCTATTCATCCACCGGCATCATTGCGCTTCTTGGTGTTCAGTACGGGCCGCTGGTGTTTCTAATCGTCAGAGCGGGACTGCGTAAGCTCCCCCGTGAACTGATCGAAGCTGCGTTGAGCAGTGGCGCAAACAAACTGACTGTATTGCGAACGATCATTGTCCCCCTAATGGCGCCGTCGATCATCGGTGCGACCGCCCTGACTTTCGTGTCCTGTGTTGGTAATTTTGGTATTCCGGCCTTTCTGGGGATTCCCGCCAACTATCTCGTGCTGCCAACCTTGATTTACCAGCGATTGAGCGGTGGTGGACCTGCTGTTCTCAGCGATGTCGCAACATTGTCGACTTTGATCGGCGTTATCGCGATCGCGGGGATTGTCGCACAGGATTATGTTTCCCGCTGGCGCGATTACCGGATCGCCTCCACATCGCTTCCGGCCAGTCCGTTTGAACTGGGAGGTTACAGGATATGGACCGAGATCGTGATGATGCTGATTGTCGTGGCGGTGCTTCTATTGCCGATTTTTGGCCTTGTTCTGACTTCTCTCGTCAATGCCTATGGCACGCCGTTGAGATGGGAAACCCTGACATTCTCGAACTACTCCTTCATCCTGTTCGAACATGCCGCAACCAAACGCGCATTCCTCAACAGTTTTGGACTGTCGCTTGCGGCAGCATTCTTCGCAGTGCTGATCGCTGTACCTCTGGCCTATATCACAACCTGGCGTAAGCGCTGGTGGACCAGACTGTTCAATCTGACTGCTGAGCTGCCCTACGCATTGCCGGGTGTTGTTATGGCGATTGCGTCGCTGCTGCTGTTTCTAAAGCCGCTACCGCTGTTGGGCTTTCATATCTACAACACGATCTGGATCATTCTCTACGCCTATCTTGCGCGCTTCTTTGTCCTTGCCCTGCGACCGACCGTGAGCGGGCTTCACCAGATTGACAGGTCGCTGGAAGAGGCAGCCCAGGTGGCGGGCGCATCATTGTTCATGCGCTTGCGGACGATCATCTTTCCCCTTGTTGCGCCGGCGACGCTTGCCGGTGGGGTTCTCATCTTTCTGACTGCGTTCAGTGAGCTGACAGTATCTGCACTCTTGTGGGCGTCAGGTTCTGAAACGATCGGTGTCGTCATTTTCTCCTTCGAACAGGGTGGCGATTCCACCTATGCCGCTGCCACGTCGATTGTAACGATCGTGGTCACAATCTTTCTCATGCTGTCGACGAACCTGTTCGCGCGGCGTCTGCCTGATGGAGTGCTGCCATGGCGGGATTGAAAATTAACAATGTCACCAAAAGCTTCGGAAACTTCGATGCGCTTTCGGATGTGACACTGGACATTAAAAATGGTGAATTTGTAGCGGTTCTTGGACCGTCAGGCTGCGGGAAAACCACCTTATTGCGTGCGATCGCGGGCTTTGAAAAGATCACCAGTGGGGCAATCCAGGTGGGTGACAATGTCATGTCAGCCGCCGACAGGCATGTCGAGCCAGAAAACCGCAGGGTCGGCATCGTGTTTCAGAACTATGCATTATGGCCGCATATGACGGTTGCAGAAAACGTCGGTTACAGCCTTCGCGTGGCACGCGTTGCAAAGCCAGAACTGGAACGCCGCGTGACGGAAGCACTCACATTGGTTGATCTCACGGGCCTTGGTGATCGGCGCCCCGCCAGTCTGTCTGGCGGCCAGCGTCAGCGCGTGGCACTTGCGCGATGTCTGGTAGCTGCGCCTTCGCTGGTCTTGTTTGATGAACCTCTCGCCAATTTGGATGTGCACCTGCGCGCTTCGATGGAGGATGAGTTTGCATCTTTCCACAAGCGCACAGGCACAACAATTGTCTACATCACCCATGATCAGGCAGAAGCCATGGCCCTGGCGGACCGAATTGCGGTGATGGACAGGGGAAAGCTTATCCAATTCGCAACGCCGCGGGAGCTTTATGAGCGACCTCAGAGCGAGATGGTGGCTTCGTTCATAGCCCATGGCATGGTGCTTCCTGCGCAAGTCATCGGTGCGGAAAAAGATGGCCAATGTGCAGTTGAGGTGTTGGGACAGAAGGCGGTCATGCGCTGCGTGCCGGGGCAGGCGGTGCAGGCTGACGCAAAAATCTGTATTCGATCGCAGAATATTGAGCTGTGCGACGATACGGGCATCGCGCTTTCGGTCAGGCGCCGCATCTATCGGGGTGGCGGCGCGCGGATTGAAGCCTGTCCGGTCAATCATCCCAGCACGGAACTCACGTTTGACCTTGCCGATGGCTTGGGTGGCCAGCAAGGCGAAACGATCCATATCGCTATCAATTCCGGCTGGGTCATTCCGGATGGAGCGTCGCGATGATGATGATTGAACTCTATGGCGGTTTTGGCGAAAAGGGTCGAACCAGCGTCGGCATCCACAGTGATCGCCGCCTTCTGTTCGATGTGGGCATCAAGGTGGGCGCAAAAGGACGGGACTATTATCCGGCCATTGCTGAACGCGATGTGGCGACGCTAGATGCGGTGTTTATCTCGCACGCCCATGAAGATCATATCGGAGGTTTGTATTGGCTTCGCGCATGCGGGTTTCAAGGTACCTTCTATATGACGCGTGAAACGCATGACGACGCGGAAGCGATGCTGAACCAATATGCTGATCCGTCGCATCGTCGGGCGCATCCATTAAAAGATGCGCGCATAAAACTGTTCACGCCGGGGCAATCCATCCGGATGGGTGAGAGCGAGATCCTATCCGGCCGTTCGGGACATGTGGCGGGCGGGGTCTGGTTTTCGGTTACGACACCATCAAAGCGTGTTGTGTATTGCGCGGATGTGGTTCCAAACAGCGAGGTTTTCGTGATGGACGCACTGCCTCGTTGTGATTTGGTCATTCTGGACGCTTCTTATGGCGGCGACCCGGTTTCTGCGGGCGATCGCATTGGTCAGATCGGAGATTTCATCGAGGCTCATAGAGGCAAGCTGGTCCTTCCGGTGCCATTATCCGGGAAGCCACTGGAGCTGATGGCGATCTTGCCCGGATCTTTTGCAATTCATCACGATATGCGCCGGTCACTGATCGCCCAGATCGGCGTCCCTGACGCAGTCTCTGCACAGACAGCAAGAAGTTTACGCCACAAACTGGAACGCGCCTTGGACTGGCGGGAAGGATCGGCTTTGCCGGACTGCCCTTTGATGACCTATGACGGCATGGGCAGTGCCGGGCCATCGATAGGCGCGCTCAGACAAGCTGTCGATGAACAGGCAGCGGTTCTGCTGACGGGGCACGTTCCCGAAAACACGCCGGCTCAGGCCCTGCTCGAACAAGGGCGGGCAACCTGGATTCGCCTTCCCACGCATCCAACCCGGTCCGAGAACCTGGCGCTGTGGCAGGCGGCTGGAAAACCCATGGCACTGGGGCATTCGTGCACATCCGAAAAACTTGAAGAACTAAAGCCCTATCTGACCACTCTTGTGACCACGGCAATGTCAGGATCGCAGCTGTCGATCTGAATGGAGATGAAATGAGAATTCTTGTTGCAAACGATGATGGCATTGACGCACCAGGCCTTGACCGGCTGGCCAGAGCTGCACGGTACCTCAGTGATGATGTTTGGGTGGTGGCCCCTGATGGCAAGCGGACCGCTGCCGGAGCATCGATCACCATCGGGCGACCGCTGACGATGGTTGAGCATACCGAGCGCCGATACGCCTGTTCAGGGACACCGGCCGACTGCGTGGTTGCGGCAATGGCCTGGCTTTTTGACGGACAGAAGAAGCCGGATCTGGTGCTGTCCGGGATCAATGACGGTCGCAATGTCGCTGAGGATCTTGCTTATTCCGGCACGTTGGGGATCGCGCGTGAGGCGACATTCTGGGGTATTCCGGCCATCGGGTTTTCGCGCGTCAAACAGGCGGCAGAAGCCGAAAGCGATACTGATTGGCTTGCCGGCTTTATCCGTCGGATATTGGCGCAGCGGGAAGCGATTTTTCTGGAAGGGCACTGGTTGAGCGTCAATCTGCCAGAGGGTCTACCTGCTGCAATCGTTCAACCCCGCATCGGTCGCGATAAAATTGGAACCCGGGCGGAAATCCTGTCGAAGAAGGGTGACAAGACAGAGATTATCGTCCCGCGTGGACGTGCGCATGCCGCGCAGGCGGGTGACGACAATGACCTGATTGATCGGGGCAATGTTTGCGTTAGTCGCTTGAACTGGTTCGGGGAGACAGTGCTTGACGCGCAGAGTTTAGCTGTCATGGGACCGAATTGAAGCTTTTGCGATGAGCAACGTCGCGCGAACCGTCTGAAGAAGGCTGTCGGAGCAGTTTTATGGAATCGACGATCGTCATAATCAACCTGTGCGGTGCGGTTGCACTGCTACTGTTTGGATTGACACAGGTGAAAGATGGCGTCCAACGGGCGTTCGGGGCCAGCTTGCGCGCCGGGCTCGCGCGCGGCACCAGTACGCGACTCCGTTCCTTTGCAGCCGGGTTTGTTGCAACGATCGGTCTTCAGAGTTCCACGGCCACTGCACTGATGGTTGCTTCCTTTGTCGAACGCGAATTTATCCAGCAAAGCATGGCGCAGATTGTACTGCTGGGCGCCAATGTTGGTACAGCGGTCACGGCGTGGATTGTCTCCACCGGGATAGAATGGATGTCGCCATTGCTCATCCTCGCCGGCATAGGCATGCAAAAGAAGGCAACGGGCAGTCGGCGCGGCGTCGGCACCATGCTGATGGGTGTCGGGCTGATGCTGCTTTCCCTGCATCTTCTTAGCATGGCGACGGAACCGGTGCGTCACTCTCCAGCCGTGGCGAGTTTCATTGCCATGCTGGACAATGCTTGGCCAATTGCGCTACTTTTTTCCGCGGCGATTGCGGTTATTTCATCATCGAGTCTGGCAGCGGTGGTGCTGATCCTGTCGCTTGCGGCGACCGGCCTTTTGCCTTCCGCCTTAATCATTGTTCTGGTTCTTGGCGCCAATCTGGGTGGCGCTGTGCCGCCGGTGATTGCTTCCCTGAGCGGCGAGGCCTCTGCAAGACGGGTCACTTTGGGCAATCTGGTTGTTCGTGCGGTTGGTTGTCTGATCGCACTGCCTTTCGCCCAATATGGCGCAGATCTCGCCGCGAGCTTATCGTTGTCACCAATAAAGCTCCCGGTCGATGCACATCTGGTGTTCAACATTGTACTTGCGATCGTCGCATGGCCGCTTGCGGGCGTGTTCTCCAAACTGATGTTTCGACTGGTTCCCCAACCTCAGCAAAATGAAACAGGCCCCCGCTTTCTTGATGGACAGCAACTGACGACGCCGGTGATGGCGTTGGCGAGCGCTACCCGCGAGGTATTGGGCATCGGTGATCTGATTGAGCGTATGCTGATGCGTGCCTCTTCGGCATTTCATAACAGCGACCCCGCTGCGGCGACGACCATTTCAGAGCTCGAACAGCGTGTTGATTTTCTGCATCAGGAGGTAAAGGTCTATCTTTCGCAACTCGGTCGCCAGGAAATGAGCGCGGAAAATCAAAGGCGATCCGCTGAGCTGATCGATTATGCGGTTAATCTGGAACATATCGGCGACATTGTCGAGAAAAGCCTGCTGCCGACACTCGCCAAGAAAGCCGCATTGGGCTTGACGTTTTCAGAGGACGGATTTGGGGAGCTGACCCATCTCTTCGATCTGACGGTCGACAATCTCCGGACCGCCCAAACCATCATTGCGACTCGAGATTTCAACCTCGCGAAGCGTTTGATGGAGATCAAGATCGAAGTACGGCGCATGGAGAAGCTTTCCTCCGAACAGCATCTGGCAAGGCTTCGTGATGGAAGGATCGAGAGCCTTCGGACAAGCTCCATCCATCTCGATATGTTGCGTGATCTCAAACGCATCAATGCGCATATCGTGTCCGTTGCTTATCCGATAATGGAGGAAGCCGGGCTGTTGAGTGATAGTCGGGTCGTTTCCGCGTAGCGACACTTTATCGGATGAAATTCGTGAGCATCAACCGCCCACCTCATCGCGGTAGCACAGGGAGGACGGTTGAGGTCGCATCGCAAATGCCGTTCTAAAGCCGTATCGATGTGAAATAGCGGCCATTCAACATCGCATCCTGCAAGCAAAGCGTCCGGGGGGCACCCATCCCGTCAGGAATGGGGGTCTCCAGCAATTCCCGGAAAAGCTGGCCCGCCAGCGCGGCCATCCCCATCGCTTCGTTGAGATAAACCCGCGGCTTTGATTGCGCGTGTCGCATCGTGCCTCATACTGACATCCTGCCAATAACCGTTAAAGTGATCAGTGGTCTCGAACGGTGCTCGGACGCGGCTCAGCCTGCATCCGAAAGGGCTGGTGCCACGCATTGCCAACTTCGACGAATAGAGCATCCAGCTCATCGAGCGCCTGAGATTGCAGATCGACGCGACGGCCGATCCTGCATTGCAAGCACTTGAGAAGGAGTTTACCACCTATACCGGTCGACCGCGCGGCAATGATGGGCCTTATGATGCGGCTGCTAACATCGCCGTACGACTACGACTCAGGATAGATGGCTACTTGCTATCCTTCATCATCACCGTCACTGTGTCCGGCACGCCGCTCAACGCCACGCTTGCGGAATTGGCGGTTGTATCCTTCTGTCCGGCGGACACGTAGACGGAGGAGCTCCTGTGCCGGTTGACAGCAGGCTGCAAATAGCAATGCGAGCAAGTGCGCTTAAAGACAATGTATCGCGGTCAGAGTCTGCATGTTTCGGTAATCGACAGCGTGCCCTCCAAAAGTCCGTGTCGGGTTAGCCGGCGCTCCCCAATAGTAAGACAGCGCGAATGGTCCGCCGAACGAGCTTTCTCTGTCATGCCGTATGTTTCCCAAGGGATGTCCCATCACAACGGGTGTTATCGACCCGAAAAATGGCAATAAAGGCACACTCATCCTTAGCGAGGCTCTATGGTTCGGGGATTTCCCCGGGCCGATAGTTGGGCAATCGGCTGGCGGGAAGGATCGAGACGAGAGCGAGGCCCGCCATGATGAGGAAGCCGATCTTAAGGGCAAGCAGGCGAGATTCTGTATTGATCCGTAATGCTTCTGCTTTCTGCTCTGGGCTAGCCGATGTCGCGTTAATGACACTTTCCAGCTGATCATTACTGACGAACGTGATGCTGTCGAGATTAACCTCCGTTTGAATCTCTATGGGCAAGGTCGGGTTCTGAGCCAGTTGCCGCATGACGGCGCTGCTGAGCAGGCCGACGAGAAGGGCTCCTGCGACGGCAGTACCGACAGCGGCTGCAAGGTTGTTGGTGGTTCCTCGCAAGGAACCAACGTCTCCGGCAAGTTCCTTTGGTGAAGCCGTCACCAGCACATTGAATAAAAGCGTGACAAGTGACCCTTGTCCGATGCCGAACAGGATCAGGCCAAAGAGGACCGGAACGGAACTCCAGTCGTTACGGACGACAAAGGCCAGCCAGATAAGCGCTACAGCACAGAGCCCGAAGCCGAAACGACCGATCTGCCGTGGCGTGAGTTTTCCATAGGTCCTCACGATCAGCATTGCAGCGAAGAAGACCGTCAGGTTGAACGGAAGCATGGCGACCGCAGTTGCAAGTGGCGAGCGTCCCTGGACGATCTGTATATAAAGCGGGACCGAGAAATTCAGCGCAGCCTCCAGCGCAACGACCGCAAACATGGCAAATACCGCGGCACGCTCCTGCGGTGAATCCAACACCTGCAGTGGCAGCAGGGGCGTCTTGTTGTGGGCTTCGCGGCGACGGGTCCAAAGAAAGAATGCCTGCCCCAATACGATACCGGCGACGACGAGGATCGGTGCAGGGGAGAGCCCCAGAACATTGAAAGGAGCCGTTGGACGTGCGAGCATGAGTCCCCAGCCGTTCAGATTGTTAAATCCGAAGCTGATTGAGATGATGGCTGCCGCAGCGAGCGCAACGCCGACCAGATCGATTTTCACATCTGGCCGCCCCCGATCTGGCTTCAACCGGAAGCTGAGAACTAGAACCAGCACAGATACAGCAATGAGGATACCGAAAACTGGGCGCCAGCCAATATAGGTTCCAAGAACGCCACCGATCAGGAAGGCCAGAACACCGGCACCAGCGCGCGCAGACCCGAGTGCGCCAAGAGCGGTTGCCTGTTGATTGCCTTGGTAATTCTCCGCTATCAGGGCAACGAGTGCAGGGACGATGACCGCACCTGCTGCACCACACAGCGCTTGCGCCGTAATCATGACGGTTGCGTTGGGACTAAATGTCATCAGGATCTGTGCAAGGCCGAATATGATGACGGCCAGTCGGAAGACTTGCAAGGCACCAAAACGTTGCACAAGTTTGGCGCCCAACATCACGAAGCCTGCGACAATCATGGAATAGGCCACGATGCCTGTGGCAACGACTGTTGGCGCAACGTCGAAGCTTTCGACCATGCCACCCAATGCGACCGGTAGGGAGGCAACATTGAAAGACATGATGGCCTGGCCGAAGGCGATAGCGACCATTGGAATCCACGAAGTGCGTTCTTCGGAGTGTGAAGCGGGTGTAGAAACTGCCATTACCGATATCCCCTCTCGCCGTCAGCCAGATCAATCCATACAGTCCAGTCCTAGCTTGTCGGTGACGACATGAGCAGATCGAGCCCAAGCCGTTGCGACAAAAATTGCGCGGTCAGTTGTCCCCTGACGCTGTTTCCGGCGTCATCGAGCGGTGGGGCGAATGTCCCCAGACCGCCTTTACCGGGCGATACAGTGACAATACCGCCGCCGATGCCGCTTTTGCCAGGCAGTCCGATCTCGTAGAGCCAGTCTCCTGACGTTTCGTAAAGCCCGGCAGTGAGCATCACTGCGAGGGCATAGTGACAGACATCAGGTTTGACCACCTGCTCTTTTGTCAGCGGATTGACGCCCCCATGCGCCAGGGTGGCACCCATGACTGCGAGGTCTCTGGCACTCACGTTCAATGAACATTGCCGCGTGTAGAGTTCCACCGCTTCGACGGGATTGCTGTAGAGACGACCGGTGCTCTCCAGCATCCAGGCAATGCTCCGGTTGCGGAAATTCGTTTCCGAAGCTGAAACATAGACCTCTTCATTGACGGAAAGATTGCGCCCCGCAAAGCGAGACAGGCCTTGTTGAATGAAATGCCACTTCTCGGCTTCGGTCTTGCCCGGTACCAGACTTGTCGTTGCAATGGCGCCGGCATTGACCATTGGATTGGTGCGCCCATCCTTGTCGCGCTCGATACCTGCAAGCGAATTGAAAGCATGGCCTGTCGCATTTACGCCCAACCGCTCACGGGCACCCGTTGCGCCGATCAGATCACAGATGAGCGCAAAGATGAATGGTTTGGAGACGCTCATAATGGTGAATTCATGATCGGCATCTCCCACGGCGAACAGTTGACCGTCGATACCGGCCACACATATGCCGAACAGGCGCTCGGGCACCCTTGCCAGAGCCGGGTATACTTGTGAGTTCTTGCCGAGTCCGACGCTGCCGAACCGCTCATACGCCTCAGTCACGAGTGTTTTGACGCGATCAGCAGGCGGTAATCTGCCTGTAGAGATGAATGTTGCATCGGGGTCGACAAGGGGATTTAGCAATTCCATGCAATTCCCTTTCGTAATGCTTCACGGTTATACATCAAGAAGATCCGAACGACATGATCTGAGCATAAGTTCATCTGTCTTACAACCGAAATTCCTTAGTCTTATCTTTCAACTCAACCAAACCTAGCCGCATATTTTATGACTTGCCGGAAATTTGACTGTAATACTGGCGCGGACATGGCAAGCGAATATGATCGGCGCGCGTAGATCCCTCGCTCTGGCCAGACTGTGACACCTTAAGCTTGCGACAGAAATTCAATCAGGGAATTAGAGCCGCAAGGCGCGAATAGGAAAGTGACGCCTGTCGTACGTGCTGACCTACGCTTCCCGACAAATTTTTGTCTTTTGCTTGCGCGTGCGTCTTTATCCGGTGAGAACGGCAGCCGACGACACCTCGAAACTCATAGGTGCAGCTGGTTCGCCTCGCTGGTCTTTCTCTCAGCAGACAGATCACCAAGCCGGACCGGGTCCGGCGCCGACGATAGAAACGGCTCGATCAACCCACGAACCAGTGCTATCACGTCATTATGGACAGCAGCTACCACATCCATACGGACGGTTCCTTTGACGTTGCTTCGCACTCGGGGGGCTGGGCATTCATTGTCTACGAGGGCAATTGTCAGCGATATGCTGCGTCTGGCAGTGCACCGGGCATATCCAACAACAGTTTCGAAGTTCTTGCCGTGCTGAATGCGATGAACTGGATCGCCACCGCCATGCCGACTTGCGCGGTCACGCTTTGGACCGACTCCGCCTATGTCATGGAGGGTTGCCATCGCTGGAGAGCGATCTGGCGAAACAATGGCTGGAAGCGGCTTACGGCAAAACGTCACCTCCGGCGGCGCACCATTCCTGACATGGAGATCTGGCGGAAACTCGATCACCTTCTAGAACGCTACCCGCATGTGGCCATGACATGGTGCAAGGGCCACGCTGGTGTGATCGGCAACGAACTGGCTGACAGGCAGGCACGCAATGCGGCTCAAACGGCTTTTGCTACACGGCTGAATAATCCAGCGTCCGATGACGGCGTCGTTGCATAGCGCGATCTGGCGCCGGAGATGGCCCGCTCGCCCTTGTTGCTCATCGAAAGGATGCGAGCGAAGCACCATCTCTTCTTAATGTAGAACGATAAACCCTGCATTCGTTGGGTTTTATGCCTCAAAGACGACTCATAATTTATCCTTGTGATACCTGTGGGGACAATCGATCTTCCTGCTCGTTCCGTGGGGGGGGCGGTATTCTTCGCGCGAACAAACAACAGCGAGCTTATCCTGCTGACCATTTTTGTTCATGACATGGACCGCAAACCTTTGATGGGTTATCTGGAGTAGAAAACGGAGATTGTGGGCGAGGTTTGGCGATAGGCTCGGCAGAGCGATGCTTTCTTGGAGTTGGCAACTGCAAAAGGTCCTTCAAACCATCTCGTTTGTTAATCTTCAACCTCTTAATTTCGGCCATCGTTCCAGAGCGTCTCTGCGGCGGCGCAACCGTGATGAGATCGCTTAGGCTTGCCTTGACATCGAAAGCCGCGGTCGGGGCTGGAGCAAATTTAGCGCGTCCCTCGGCCGGTTTTTGTTGCAAGCTGTTGGTCAATGGATGACTGATATTATCTGGGCTTTCAATTTGAGCCTGCGCAATCTGAAGGAAATGATGGCGGAATGTGGCATTGATCTCGATCATTCAACCGTCCACAGCTGGGTCATCTGCTTCAGTGCAAAACTGCTTGAACTGTTCAATCGGAAAAGCGTCAGGTAACACGCAAATGCAACCGCGATGAGACGTACATCAAGGTCAAAGGCGAGCGGCTGTACATATAGCGTGCGATGGCAGGCCAGTGTGCATCAGCATCGATGGAAACGAGACCAATAGGATTACTGTTCTACAATGTGATGCAGAGAACCGGCTTAGACAGATCGGCAGACCTATTGTCATTCGCTCCAGCAAATACATGAACAACATGATTGAGCAGGATCGCCGTCGCATAACACGACCCACACGCTTCGTGCTTGGTTTCAAGTCAGAAACGGCAGCCGGTATCACGCTCGCCGGTATAGAACGCGTTCACAGGATGTGTAAACAAAAAGGCATCGTTTCAGCGCAAATGCACTCTCTACCAAACAACACTCCAAAGCACTCGCAGCATAATTGCGCCCAGAGAGAACCCATCCTCCGTTCAACTCATATCTTCGCAACACAATCCAGTAGAGTCGATGTTTCTTCCTTGTATATGTTTGGACAATATCGCGACTATATTAATCTCAATGGAAATATCCGCGAGTCGTTCTCTGGCGGCTTTTCGGAAAATCGTTAAGCCAAATCAGTTTCTGAAAAATCATTGCCTTTATATAGAAGCGGCAGTCGGTATGCTTTGGCCGCAGCGTAGGCAAAACAGTCACCAAAGTTCAGCTTAGCTTTATGGCCGGCCACTTTTCCATAGTGTATTGCAGCCTCGGTTGCGAGGTTGCCGACTTTCGCATCGATGGAAATGTCTTTGGCATCCAGCACGTCAATTATCTCGTCAACGATAGCTTTCGCTTCCGCTATGATAGCCGACCGGTCAACCTTACCTTTGGCGGCCTCTATTGAGATACGTGCAATCGCCATCGTAGCCTCAAAACGAACAAGGGGAGAAACATACAGGCCCTTCTTCTCCTCATTTAGCCGCTTCTCGATTTCCTGATACCCCGGCTCTTCATTTAGAATAGCAACAATGATGGAGGCATCTACAAAACTCAATCCTCTTCCTCCCACAACTCATCCATCTGTTGCTTATGGTTCACGTCAGGAACAGCTGTACCCAGAACCCGCCTTTTTTTCGCACGGATCGCTGCTAGCTTGTCTCGCAAGGGCGTCTGGTGGCTGAGACGATCAGCTTCATGCTGTAGTGCCATGCGGATCGCACCGACTTTTGTTCGGACGCCACTTTGTTTCATTATTTGATCCAGCAACGCATCGACGGTAGGATCATTGATATTGAAGGGCATTTTTGTACATCCTTTCTTGTACAAGAGTTGACTCATTTATGTGCATAACGCAAGCTTTTTATGCCGCCCTTCCACCTCTAGGTTTTGTTGCAAGCTTTTGGTCAGTGGATGATCTGATATTATCTTGGCTTAAAATTGGGCCTGCGCAATCTGATGGAAATGATGGCGGAACCTGGCATTTTGGTGATTGGGAAAAGGTCGCGAAATGAAAATGGGATCGGAATGCGAACCGCAGTCAAACAGGGGCTGGCGTTCTTCAGTCGCGCAGAACGAAATGGATCATCAGAAAGAGGATGATGAACCCGATGAAAGTGGCGGCGAGAACAATTGAGATGATACTGGCCAGATCCATTGCGCTTCCCGTCCCTTAACCTGCTGTTTCAGGATCTGCTGGCAACCAGATGTCCTGTCGGTGAGGCCGTAGACTTGCTGGCTGGCGATAGCCGGTCCGGCTCCGGTTGCGCGAAACGCGGCGTCGGAACGCCCTTCTATCCAATCGAACAGGGTTATGACTGTAGTTATGAATGGCTTTGCCATCGCAGGCAAGCTCATTGCCTTCTCAAGGGGCGGTGCGTCGGGAAAGGCCCTTTCTGCGCGTTGTGCTTTGACTGGACATGCGGAGGATCTGCGTGATGTCATCGGCAATTGTTTGACAAGCTGCATAAGGCAGCAACAGGCTGAGTCCGTCCGCATGCGCGACGAATGGCGGCGCATGAAAACTTGGCTGGCGATCAACAGTCGATGGAAGCCGATAGATGAGGGGAGAACCTGGGCAAAGGGTTCTTCAAATTGCCGCCATCGTGCTTTGGCGTGATGGAAATGGGCGAAACGTCATCAGGATCAGCACGGCCGCCACCCCCATGCCCGATGAGCCAATATACATCAGGACATAGGAATCGAAGCGATCATAGACCAACCCACCCAGAAGGGGTCCTGTCGACATGCCAAGGCTGCCAGCCATGGCTGTACCTCCAATGATGGTACCCATCATTTTCATCGGAAAATTTTCTCTTATGATCACGGCGTAAAGTGGCATTGTACCGGCATAGATGAAACCCACCAATGCAGCGAGCGCGTAGAAGGGTGCAAGTGTTGAGATAAAAACATAGGCAAGCACGCCAAAGGCCTGAGCGAGAAGTCCCATTACCAATGCCCGCTGGGCGCCGAACCGGTCGCCGGCGAGCCCGAAACCGATACGGCCAAACATGCCGGCCAGTCCTTCAACGCTATAGATCGAGACCGCTGAAATCATCGGGATGCCGCAGGTCACGGCATAGCTCACCGTGTGAAAGATTAGGCCGGAATGCGTTGCACAGCAAAAGAAATTTGTCAACATCAGTGTGAAGAATTGTGGCGATCGGACTGCCTGTTGCACTGACATATCCGCCTGGAGCGCATCGGCCAGCATTTCGTTTGAACCTTTATGCATCGCTGGAGGGCTACGCACCAGGCAAGCTGCAGGTATCATCAGGCTGGCGGCAATGCCGGCAATAATCAACATTGCGCTGCGCCAATCGTGCAGTGTCACCAGCCACGCCGTCAAAGGTGCCATGGTCAACGGAGCCATGCCCATGCCGGCGGAAACCAACGAGACTGCCAGGCCGCGCCTGGTTTCGAACCAGCCGGTGACGCATGCCATCATTGGTGCGAAGACGGCGGCAGTCGCTGTCCCGACCAGCAGACCAAAAATCAGTTGGAATTCGCCAAGAGTTTCAGCCCGGCTGGCGCGTGCAAGGCTCAAAGCAAGCATCACCGAGCCTGCCAGCACGATCGGGCGGGGGCCGAACCGATCGGAGAAGCTTCCCCATACGATACTTGCCGCCGCCATCGCGAGAAAGCCGAACGTCATTGCCGAGGATATTCCGGTGATCGACCACCCCGTCTCCTGAGCGATGGGTCGCAGCAGAACGGGCAATGAGAACATGGCCCCGGCGGCGACACATCCCAGAAGGCCGCCTGCCGCGACGATCATCCAACGGTAGGAAATGCGCATGCTCTTCCCCGATAGGTATCTTCGGCATCCTTGGACGCTGGAGGAGAATTGCTCCCAGCAGGTGCGGTTAGCGCTGCCTTCGGCACCTGCGCGCGTTTTCGGTGCTTGTTTGTGGATCAGCTCTGGGACGGCTTCCAGTCGGATGCTGGAATGGTATTCACCATCCAGGGAATGCCGAACCGATCAACAAGGGAGCCGAAGCCTGGTGACCAGAAGGTTTCGCCGAACGGCATCACCGCTTTGCCACCTTCAGAAAGCTGCTCGAACCAGCGCTGGGCTTCGGCTTTGTCCGACGTGTGCAACGTGACGTCAAAGCCGTTTTTTGGCTTGTCCACATTGCGAGCCCATTGCACATCCATGTCTGCACCCATCAAGGCCTGGTCACCCACTTCGAGCCAGCAATGCATCAGCCATGTTTTGTATTTTTCATCGGTCAGCGGCATATCCGGCGGGCCGTCGCCATAGGGCATCGCGGCCGTAATCTTTCCACCGAGAACTCTTGCATAGAATTCGAAGGCTTCACGGCACTGACCCTGAAAACTCAGGCTGGTGACGATCTTCATGATCTCTCTCCCATTAAAAATTGACGTGTATATCCTGTCATCCGACCGGTCGGCCTGTCCGTCAGCAGGGTTTCCCTGACCCATGCAGCGTCGCAATGATTACGCTGCCTCGCCACTCCGCGGCCTGCGGCTATGAAAAGCGATTGGTATCTTGCTTATATAGATTGATATCAACCTAATTATTCAGCCATGTCAATTCGACATGCCAATGATACTGTCATTCCTTGTCACTAGAGCCTCGCACAATTCTGGCTTGGTCGCGGACCACTCGACCGATCGATCAGGAGCCACCGCCAGCCCCGAGAAGGCGTCCTCCATGTCACCAGCGCTATGATCGCCGGTGGTCGCGTGGCTCGCTGAATGACACGATAAAAAAAGAAAGAATAAAAGTAAATTATCGTATAGAATTTCTCGAAATATCTGTCTTATTTTTAAATATTTTTCTCTATAATAAATGCCTCATTACAATATTTCGAAAATGTTATTTGACAACTTCCATCAAAAATATTACATGATGGGCATCGATATTTTCTTGAAGAGTTTTTGCTTATTGCACAGTTAGCATGGTGCGCTGAACGAACCCCCTTTTTAAAAATCGTATCTGTTTACGCCACGTAAACTCGTGTCGTTATTTATAATCTTTACGAAAGGGTTCATCATGAACACCGGAACAGTTAAGTGGTTCAATTCGACAAAAGGCTTTGGCTTCATTCAGCCTGACAATGGTGGTGCGGATGCGTTCGTTCACATCTCGGCCGTTGAACGCTCTGGCCTGTTTTCACTCACAGAAGGCCAGAAGCTGACTTACGATCTCGAACAGGATCGTAAGTCCGGTAAAATGTCGGCGTGTAATCTTCAGGCTGCATAAGGACGTTTTCCTCTATCTTTGACCACGGATGTACTGGCATTGATTTGAAGATTACGTCGAAAGGGTCGAGTGCACGCTCGGCCTTTTTTATTTGCTGCATCATAAAGGTGATCAAACGTTAACAGGGAGGTTTAATTGCATAGGCCATCAAATTATTCGGTCAGGAACTATCCCCCGTCAAAGAATGAGTCTATTCTTCACTTGGCCCAACCGGCACCCATTCGCTCTCTAGATATCAAGAAGCCATTTTCCAGCGAATGGTCTAAACTTTCTAACGTCTTGCAGCGTAGTGGCGGCGGTTGTTCGAGGAGCCGTGCGCGTTAGCAATACGAAAGGTGAAAACGGGAGATCAGAAAATTGATCAAACACCACACCACCAATGCGCTTTTCAAACCTGTACTCTCTCGGATGGAAGCGCAGAAAGCCGCGACCGATAAGACAGCCAAAGCGATCATGGTCCAAGAAAAATCCGTCTTGGATGCTAAAACGCAGCGTTTAAGGGCGGCAAGGATCGCGCGCGATCACAAAATTTAAGAGCGGGCTTCATTCCATATGCCGCTTCGCGTCTGCAATCAGGTGATCGATCACCCGCTTCATGTCAAAAGGAAGCTGCAGCGTGAATGCATTCCTCGCGAATAAAGGGGCCCATTGCTTACGAAAAGTCCTCTGAGCCCCGCCCATGTGAGAGGGGAGCGACAATTCATCGAGTAACCAGGGATGCTCCAAAGAATGTGCCGCTCGTCAGCTTATCACCGCAGACAATCAGGATGCGAGCATTCACAAGGCAATTGCGAAGGCTCAGCCTGAAACGGGTGCGATAAACTGTGCTGCTCATCCGCTGAACTTGGTTCGTCTGGGTCTGCTCATGTCGACGCAAAGCGTTCAATCGGCTTGAAGTTGATTTTTCAAATCCGATCAGCAAGAACGCTTTGTTGCGGTCACCCAACCCCTGCATCGGATCAGCCGTTGCGATCGCTGCTGCTGCGCCAAATGGGGCGGTTCAAGAGGACCATGTCTTGAGTATTTTGCGCAATGTTGAGAGGCTCTGATAGCCGGCTTCCGTTCCTGCCACAGCGAGTGGGATCCCCTCTGCTAAGCGACGCATGACATGCGAGACCCGCAGTCGCTGTCGCCATTCGATGAAACTCATGCCTGTTTCCGATCGAAATTTGCGCGTCATTGTCCGACGGCTCATACCGACCTTATCAGCCCAGTCATCGATGGTGAGTTTATTGCCTGGATTATCGAGCAGATCCCGGCAGAGTCTGCGCAGCTGCTTTTCGGACGGGAGCGGAACGGTATAGGGTTGTGGATCTGCATTGCGAATTTCATCAAGAATGAGCGCCGCAAGATGGTGTCCTCTGCCGCTTTCATCATAGAGCACCGGTTCATTGGCGAGCGCCTCTATGCTTGCATCAAGCAGCGCTGAAACTTTCACAATCCTTGTCGGCCCCCAGAAGCCCCGCAAGACGCTTTCCTCCAGATAGACAGAATGCATTCTGCATTCTCCGAAGGTTTGAACCGCATGCGGCAAGTCAGGGGCAATGAGTATTGCGTAGCCGCCGGGTAGCATGAACGCGCCTTCTTCGGTCATCGCGGTCATATAGCCGCTGTTTCCCACCAGAAACTGCCCGCGTCGATGACTATGCCAGCCGAAATTTGTAGTCGTTTTGTATTCACGCCGCATCACAGCCAGCGGTCGGTCGATGTTCTGATAGTCGATGGCATGCTTCGGTCGCATTCTAACTTCCAATTGGCCCAATTTGACTAAAAAAGTCATATTTGACGGAAATTGCAGAATTTTGACCCGATTGCAACCGAGTTTGGCCTGACTCAACAGCTGATGATGAATATATTCTGGCGCGCAACGCATGGATATGCGTGTGTAATTTAGAATTATTCTGAATTCTACAATTGCGCAACCTCAAAGATGACAGTCAAAGCCTGCGGTCGTTATCGTCAGCGGGACATAAATCGTTCGCTTGATGAACGACCAGGAGAGCCGAATTGAAGACGAGTGGCGTCGCTGCCTGCGAACGAAATCCAAATCACAAAACAGATCGTTTCTCTTTGCAGGCGTTACTCAAGGCGATGTTGCTGTCGGGTGTGGCTGCACTTGTGCTGTCCAAGCCGGCGATGGCTCAGGAAGCGGGTGCTATTCAACTCAATACTATTGAGGTTCAGACAAGCGGAGGCACCGGGCCGCGCATCCCGGTGAAGGGATATATTTCTGACTACAGCCGCGCCGCCACCAAAAGTGACATGGCTCTTCGTGAAGTCCCGCAATCAGTCTCCGTTGTAACCCGCGATAATATGAATGACAGAGCTGTTCAGTCGGTGAGTGAAGCGATGCTTTACAGCGCAAATGTGAACGCTCAGCGTTACGGTGCAGACGTTCGATCTGATTATTTTACCGTCCGCGGTTTTCCTGCGGATCTTTATCTCGACGGTTTGCGCATTCCCCAGATTGCAAGCCAGTCGGGTGGTTACTCCGGCTTTGTCGTCGAACCCTATTCGCTTGAAAGCGTGGAAATCCTGCGCGGGGCAAGTTCGGCCTTGTTTGGACAGAGTAACGTTGGCGGCATCGTCAATATGGTCAGCAAACAGCCGCAGGCTGAAGCCGCGCATGAGGTCTATCTGCGTGGTGGCAGCTTCGCGCGCAAAGAATTGGGTTTCGACACCACCGGGTCGATCAATAATGATCCGCGACTGACCTATCGGCTCAATGGCATGTTCCGTGACAGCGATACTTCCTATGATTTCGGAAAGAACAATCGTTTTGCGATCAATCCAAGCATCGCATGGCGTCCGGATGCGGAGACGAGCCTGATCGTATCGGGCGGCTATCTCAAAGATGATATGGGACAGGCCGGTGTTATCATTCCGGCTTATGGCAGTGTTCTTCCGACCCCGTCAGGGCAAAACATTGCCCGTGATTTTTCCGATGGAGACCCACGCAGCGCCGTCTACAAAAAGGAAATCGGCTACGTCGGATATGCATTTGAACATCGCTTCAATGATACCTTCACGCTGCGTCAGAATTTCCGCTACTCGCACATGAAAACCGACTACCGCAACCTGTTCACCGGCGTCCTGCCATCGAGTGGCTGGGACGGTCATACCATTCCGCGCACCAATTACCTCGCTCAGCCGGAACTGGATGCAATTGCGTTTGACACGCAACTGGAATCCCGTTTCGAGACCGGCCCATTGTCTCATACCTTGCTGTTTGGTGTTGATCAGCAGTGGCAGCGGTTGGACAATCACACAGCGTCTGCGAGTGGTCCTTCTCAAGACCTGTTCAACCCGACCTACGACAAATCCATAGCCAGGCTTTCGCCCACGACACGTCTGTTGCAAAAGCAGTATCAGACCGGAATCTATGTGCAGGATCAAATCGAGGCGGGAAAACTTCGCGTTACGCTCGGTGGACGCAAGGATTTTGCCCGCATCGATTCCGAGCAGACGACCCTGTCTACGGGCCGCAGCGTGGATTATGATCAGAATCCCGATAAATTCACCGGGCGGGTCGGCGTAGCTTATATTTTCGATTCAGGTTTTGTCCCCTACGCGCTTTATTCGACGTCGTTCCTGCCGACGCTTACCCTTGCCGACACGCCGTTGAAGCCGACAACCGGTACCTTGAAGGAGGTCGGTCTGAAATACGCGCCGGAAGGCGATGACTATTCGCTAACACTCTCGGCATTTGAGGCTGAACAGCAAAATGTCGTCAATCGTATCTCCGGCATTTACTATCAAACCGATGAAGTGCGTGTTCGCGGGGTTGAACTGGAAGCAACGGCACGCTTGTGGGACCGGTTGAACCTCACGGGTGGACTGAGCTTCCAGGATCCGGAAGTCAGCGAAAGCCAGAATCCGGCTCAGATCGGCAAACTGCCTTATACGGTTCCGAAGAACCAGCAGTCACTTTTCGTCAGCTATGACATGCCTTTGCCAAACAGCATCGATGGCACGCTCATTGTTGGCGGCGGGGTGCGTCGTATTGGCAAGACGGCGGGTGACACGCTCAATACATTCTACGTGCCATCCTATACACTGCTTGACGCGTTCCTGCGTTACGATCTTGGTAACTATCGCTTGCAGGTCAACGCCTATAATCTTGGCGACAAGAAATATGTGGCAGGGTGCAATTCCACAAGCCAGTGCTATTTTGGCCAAGGTCGATCCGTTGTGGCAACGACGAGCGTTCGATGGTAGCAGGCTTATCCCGTCGCGGGTTTCTGGTTGGAGCGGCTTTGACCGCGCTTCCGCGCATAGGTGCCGCCGACGTGCCTCGCAAAATCGTGACCCTCGAATGGGCCGAGACCGAAATGGTTCTCTCACTGGGGCTTGTTCCTGCGGGCGTGGCTGATCTGGGTGGCTACAGGCGATGGGTTGGGATCGACAATGAAGCGCTGGTTGGCGCCCTTGACGTGGGGGGCCGCCAGCAACCAAGCCTTGAAGCGCTGATGCGCATCAAACCGGACCTGATCGTGACCTCTGCCTTGCGCCATGCGACGATTGCGGCCCGGTTGAAAGCAATCGCTCCGACGCTTCTCCTGGATGCAGGCACCAATGCTCCGGATTTCTATGAGGCCACAAAACGCGATCTTTCAACTGTTGCAAAAGCCATCGATCGCGCGGGAATCGGGGAGGCAGAATGGCAGTCATTTGAGGAGCGACTGATTGCTGTTGGAAAAAACAACCGCGATTCCGTCAAGCTGATTGTTGCACAGCCGTTGCCTGGGGTTGCCCGGTTGCGCGTTTTCACGTCGAATTCTCTGATCATGAGGACGCTTCTGCAAGCCGGGTTCGCGCTTGGTGCCGAGTTTGGCACTCAGCCCTTTGGCTTTACAACGATTGGGCTTGAAGAGTTGGCAAGCGTGAGCGTCGATACAAAACTGCTGATGCTCGGTGACGCTGTGCCCGATGAGCTGAGCCAAAGCGCCATCTGGTCTGTTCTGCCGATGGTTGCCGCCAAACAGGTCTATGCGATCGGTGGTGATATCTGGCCATTCGGATCAACCAGGTCAATGGCGCGGCTGGTTGAGAAAACGACCAGCGCGCTCGCAGTCTGAATGGAAATCGTGCGATGAGTGCGGTACCCTAGCGGGATTGCTTGCGCATCAAGACAATAAACAATGGGGTCCCGATGAAGGCGGTCACTATGCCTGCCGGGATTTCATGAGGCGCAATGATGGAACGTCCGATCATGTCCGCCAAAACAGTCAGGATCGCGCCGATCAGTGCCGTGACGGGCAGGAGATGCCGATAGCGTGCGCCGCAGCATAGACGCGCCGCATGCGGTGCAATCAATCCCACAAATCCGATGGCGCCGACCGCAGCCACCGCGCCTGCAACACAGAAGGCGGCGAGCACCATCGCCCATATCCTGGTTGAGGCGGGATCAACCCCTAGCGATTGAGCCCCGTCATGACCGAGCGCGAGTATATCAAGCCGCTTTGCAAGCGCCAATGTCAGCAGCGGCAGGATCAGCCAGGGCGAAAGCGCTTCAACATCCCGCCAACTGCGCGCATGGGTCGATCCCGCAAGCCAGGAAAGAGCTTCCGCGACCTGCAGCTTGGCCTCAATCACCACAAGGGTGCTTAAGGCTGACAGGCTGGCTGCAATCGCCAGTCCGGTCAAGGCGATGCTCGCTGGCGATAAACGACGCCCGACTACCGCTATCAAGACAACGACGCTACCTGCACCCAGGGCGGCGAACAAGGCAAAGAGGGGGCTTCCCGGAACAAAGCCTACCAGGAGTGCAAGCAGACTTGCCAGCGCGGCCCCTTGCGCAAGCCCAAGCGTTTCTGGCCCTGATAACGGGTTTCTGGTCACGGCCTGAAGCAACAATCCTGCCACGGCCAATAATGCGCCAGCGCCCATCGCGATCAAAACCCGAGGCATGCGCAGCGTATAGGCGATACTCCAATCGATTTGTCTGCCCAATATGCCGTCGCCCAATGTGAGCCCTGCGAAGACTGCTGCGGACAGGACCAGCAAGAGGCAGCCATAAAGCATGGGCTTTCGAGCAAACAGCACGGTGGCGAGCAAAACATTGGCGCGACTGCCTGCCTCCGTTTTCACCTTGCGAAGTATCATGATCAGAACGGGCGCAGCCAGACACGCCGCGAGAATCCCGGTTGGAACGACCCTGCCTTCCTTGCTCAACCCTTGCGCAATAACGTCGGCGCCCAACAAGGTGACCGCACCCCAAATACATGCAGCTGGCAACAGGATACGATGTTTGATTAAACCAACTGCCCGCAAGAAATTCGGTACGGCGAGGCCGATAAAGCCAATCGGTCCGGCGATGGAGACAGCTGCTCCAGCCAGGATGACGGACAGCAAAAGCCCAATGATGGCTGTGGCTTTTCCCAGGCCGAGGCTTGAGGCAATATCATTGCCCAAATTCATGACATCAAATTGTCTGCCAAACATGATCAGCAGTATAATTCCGGCGAAAACCAGTGGAACGAGCGATAGGATTTTGTTCCAGCCGGTCTGATCCAGAATGCCCGAAGACCAGAGAATAATTCCGGATGCACGATCGTCTGCGGTTAGAATGATTGCTGCGGTCAGTGCTGAAAACGCCAGGCTGACCGCAACCCCCGCCAGTGCCAGCCTGACGGGTTGCGCGCGCAATCCGCCCCCCACGGACAAGCAAACCATCCCACCGATCGCGCCGCCGAGAATGGTTGCTGCGAAACCAGGAAACGCAAAGGGCAACAACAGGCTCGATATGACGAGAGCGAGTTGTGCGCCGCTGGTCACTGCTAGAATATCAGGCGCGGCGAGTGGATTGCGCAGGATCGTCTGCATGATGGTACCGGCAGTTGCGAGGGCCGCTCCGACGAGGATGGCTGCAAACACCCGCGGGAGCCGGATCGTTTCGATGATGATCTGTGCAACCGATTGCGGCCTTGCGGGTGCCAGCAACAGATCCTTTATTGTGACCTGACCACTGCCGGCAATCAGGTCTGCAAAGGACAGAAGCACCAGCAACACGATTCCGAGGATGATCGGGATTAAAGCGAGCCCGAAAGCGCGCGATCGCATCGTGGTTGCAGCATTCATTTTCATTTTCTCACGGCCGATCGCGATGATGGACCCAGCGGGGAAGGCAGAAGGGGATCGGTAAATCCGGATGCTGGGTAATATCGATCTCGAAATCAAATGCCTGTTTGAGATGCGGCTTTGTGAAGACGGTTGCAGGCTCCCCTGTTGTCATCACATGGCCTTCGCGCATCAGGATCACATGATCTGCCAGTTCAATCACCTGGTTGAGATCGTGGAGGACGGCAACGATCGTCAGCGCGCGTTCCCGGTTCAGCTTTTTCAACAGCGATAACAGTTCAGATTGGTGTCGGATGTCGAGGAAATTCGTCGGTTCATCGAGGAAAAGTACAGTGGGATTCTGCGCAAGGGCGAGCGCAACCCAGGCCCGTTGCCGCTCACCACCAGACAGCGATGCCACATGCCTTTGACGCAAGTCTTGCAGACCAACCTGGGCAATTGCATCCTCAATAAATCGTTGATCTTCCGGTCCCAGTCTTGAGAACAAACGTCGATGCGGATGTCGACCATTTTCAACCAGTTCCTCTACGGTCAGCCCGGCCGGCACTTCGGGCATCTGTCCAAGAACAGCGATCTTGCGGGCCAGATCAATGCGCCGTAAACGGCTGATATCCGTTCCTTCGAAGAAGACGGTGCCTTGCGAGGGCGCTTGTAGTCGCGCCATACTCCGCAACAAGGTGCTTTTCCCTGAACCATTTGCGCCGCAGATCACGGTTATTTTTCCTGGCGCAATGGAGACGCTGACTGCGGCTAAAGCCGATGCATTGTCGAAGAGGACGGACAGATCGGTGACACGAATAATTGCATCTTCCATTCTCTCTGATCCTCTTAACGCTGCTTCTATTGCGGGTGGGAATAAGCAACATGGCGGCTCCAGGCAAGGGGGATAGCGGACTGAAGGGTTCTGTGACAGAAAATTCGTTTCGGTGGTGCGGTTTCTGTCCCCACTCAGCGAATTCGATTGCCGGATAGTTTGCCGGAAATCCTAGCCGTCCAATACCGGCTGCACGCTATGCAGGCCCAGCAACGGCTTCGAGAGCCGCCCATCAAATCCGGCGAGGAGGGATGATAGCCATGGCTCCCGCGAGACGCACGGAATTCCGCATTGAGGTCTTGCTCAGTCGGCCGGTTTGAGTTCGGCGAATTTGGCGGCCATCGTCGGATTGCCTCGCGTTAGACGCTTGACCGTCAGATCCTCCGCCTTGTCGTTTGCAAGACGAAGATTGTTTGCTGATTTGTGCAGCGCATCCTTGGTTTTTTCCAAGTCTTTGATGGCTTCATCGATCCGCCTGATCGCCTCTTCGAAGCCATCTGAGGCCAGCCGCCAGTTTCGCCCGAAAGCCGTTTTGAAATCGTCAAGCTGAGATTCAAAATGAGTGATGTCGACATGCTGCGCTTTCACCAGCGCCAGTTCAGTCTTGTATTTGAGAGCACTCATCGCCGCATTGCGCAAAAGCGTGATGATTGGCATGAAAAATTGTGGCCGGACCACATACATTTTTGGATAGCGGTGCGAGACGTCGACAATACCGGTATTGTAAAGTTCACTCTCGGGTTCAAGCAGCGAAACCAGCACCGCATATTCGCAGCCCTTGGTGGTGCGATCCTTGTCGAGCTCTTTGAAAAAATCCTCATTCCGCTTCTTGGTCGCCGTCTCGTCATTCTCATTCTTCATCTCGAACATGATCGAAACGATTTCGGCACCGGTGTCGTCCATATCGCGGAAAACAAAGTCACCCTTGCTGCCGGTACGCGCATCATTGTCCTTTTCAAAATAGGCGCGGGGAAATGCGGTTGCCCGAATGCGGTCGAACTCTGTGGCACAATGTTGTTCGAGCGTTTCACCGATCATCTTTGTCGACAGCTTCAGTTTCATATCGCGCAAGCGCTCGATGGCGTCGTCGCGATCTCTGAGTTGTGTTTCATACTTGTCGCGGAGAGCTGTTTCGGCCAGTTGCTTTTCGAGCTCGACCCGAGCAAGACCATTCTTCAGCGCCTCGCGCTCCTTCTCAACCACACTGACCGCTTCGGTCACAGCAAGTTTCTGTGCAAGCTCACTTGCATCAAGCCTGGCTTTGAGGCTCTGGATTTCGGCATCCTTGGTTGACGCCGTCTTCTGCAGTTCGGCGACCAGCTTCGCCTCTGCGAGTTTGGAGGATGCGTCCTGATCGCGTCGGGCCTTCTCAAGGTCGTTGAGCAGGGCGTCGCGCTGCTTTTCCACAGCGCTCAATGCCTCGGCGATCGCCAATTTTCCTGAAACTTCGCCGGCTTCAAGCTTCGCCTGTAGATGCTGGATTTCAGAATCTTTGGCTGAGCTAACTTTCTGCAATTCCTGAGCGACCCTGGCCTGCGCAAGTTCAACGGCGTTGCGCTTGTCGTGTTCGGCCAGTTCCAGCCGCTCATGCAACTGCGTCTCGAAATCAGTGTCCCGGACCTGTTTTAGGATATCGGCATATCCTGCCTCATCAATCTTGAAAGCCTTGCTGCAATGGGGGCAGATGATCTCATGCATGATTGTCTCTTATAATCTCTGGCTTGAAAGGTTTGAAACCGGGGAGCAGACGAAACGGACCGATGATCGTGGAAAGGATGCCGATCGTGTGGTCAAGCTATTTCCGGTCGTAAACAATGGCAACAAAAGTCGATCCTGCAGCGCTGGCAGTGTTCCGCGTGCAAGGCCGTGGCATTCTCGCAAGGATCCGCTGAGGCAATTCCCTGACCGGCTGAGCGTCCCGGTTCAAGAAGCGACGGGTCCATCGACACCATCTGCTGCATGCAATGATGCACTGCAAAAAGCGACGCCCGCGATTGAAATCAAATCGCAGAAGGCATGCAGGAAAGGCGGTGCTGGAGAGCGTGGGAAAGTTCAACATCTAAAAATATCTATTCTATCAATAATCTGTTTCTAACATCGGTCTTAAAGGGGCCAACCCGGAGCCTCCGATTGGCAACCAGGCATTACATGGCGCGCAACGGCATGCAAAGCATGCTCTGAGAAGCTGGCCGCATTCTGCATTTCCCTGCAACTTGGGTCTCAGTTTGGACAAAGTCGCGTTGCATCTTTGGCTGACAGCTTGAGAGCGCAAGGGGATGCAACCCCAACGAGGATCCCTGCCTTGTAGCAAGGGCGCTCCTGCAAGGTCAACTCCGCTGAAAATTGCCTGGATTGATAGCCGGTTTCACGGTGGCGGAAGCTCTAAAGCGCGGAACAAAGCGCTGCCATTCTCGTTTTAAAAGAGAAGGGAAAGCCAATGAACAGATTTTGGGATAAGCCGATTGAGGTCGCCGGAATCAATGGCGTGACCAATCAGATCAGGAGCGCCGAGGAAGCCGCCGCTTTCATTCTGGATCGATGGCCGGCCGAGATGACGGCCACGATGCTCAAGCCGCTTGAGAAACTGATCGCCGTCCTTGATGATGGGATCTGCCCAGAGGATGCGAGAGCGGAGTTTATGATCGCAATTCAGCACATTCACCGGTTTCACAGCTGATCTGCCGACGCCAGATGATCAAACTGGCTTGATTATCTGCGGTATATATCTTGCATAAGCCAAAAGCAAAAACCACGGGAAAGCCCGTGGTTTTTCAGTTTTCATCACTTCATCAACAGGGCAACTCGTCTGTTTTCCTCCAGCGCTCCTGTCACAAAGGCACGCGATTTGTCGTCATCCAACCCCTCAACTTGCTGTTGTAGGATAACAATATCATCGGAAATGCTGGATATAAGTGCTTTTTTCGCATCAGCGTCCAGCTGCGCAATGATCCTTCTGAGAACGTTGCGCAAACTATATAGCTGTCCCATTAAATGGGCGCAGCGCGCCTCTTCATTCGCCAATCTAGTTGTTCCGTTCTAGCAAGCCTTCCCGTGCACGCGATGATAATCACCGGAAGGGCAATTGGTTCCAGGACGGTCTTAATATCGCTTGACGATCAAGATTTTCCCGTGTCAGCTCGGAGTTTGAAGAGAGGGGCAGTCATAACCGCCTCAAGCCCGGTCGTCTCGTAACGCAGGTTGACATCGCCGGTTCCAAGCAAGCCGGTTCGGATCAGCTTTGTGCCAAAGCCCTTTCGACTTGGTGCCGTGATCTGGGGTCCGCCGCTTTCTTTCCAGTAAAGGGTCAGCGTCTCGGTACCGTCCAGTTTCACAATCTCCATCCTGATCTGCACGCGGCCACCTTCTTTTGAAAGTGCACCATATTTAATGGCATTGGTCGTCAATTCGTGAATGAGAAGCGATATCGATGCGACGCCCTTTGAGCCTATTGCAATCTCGGGGCCCTCAATATCCATTTTCTCGGCTACGCCCAGAGCAGAGGCAATACCGCCTATAAGTTGCGAGAGGGAGCTCTGCGAATTGTTCTGCAGGCGCAGGATCTCGTGTGCCTGGCTAAGGGCATGCAGCCTTTCGGTGAATTTGCTGCGCTGCTCGGTGTCGGCATCGACAAAAGTCTGATTGGCAATGGAATTGACGATGCTGAAGGTGTTCTTGATGCGGTGGGCGAGTTCCGAATTGAAGATCGAGGCGCGCTTTTCGGCCTCAACCTTTCCGGTGGTTTCGACAACCGTGTCGATCATCCCCCCGACATCACCACTTTCAAGCCGGATCGGGCTGTAGCAGAACGTGAAATAGCATTCTTCAGGATATCCGTAGCGATTGATCACCAGCGGAAAATCCTCGATGAAGGTTGCTTCGCCCTGATAGGCCTTCTCGACGATGGGCTGAATTTCGGGCCATGCCTCTGCCCAGATAGCCCTGAAAGACTTGCCCATGCAGTTTTCCTTGGCACCAAGGATAGGACGGAAAGCATCATTGAAAACTGTGATGAAATGCGGACCCCAGACAATTGCCTTGGGAAAATGCGATGCCAGCATCATCTGCACCGCTGTCTTCAGCGCGGCCGGCCATTGCGATGGTGCGCCCAGCGGGCTGCTGTCCCAATCAAAGCGGCGTATTTCATCCGCAGATTGTCCGTCTGCGTTCAAGAACGCATAATCATTGTTCATCAAGATCTCTTTCACATCTGGCAAGCAAGAGAACTGATGATCAGTTGCCGCTTTACGGATCTCTATATTAGGACATGCTTGACATGGAAAGCAATCTGCGGGGCGGCGCAATTCATGTAATCTCGCTAAGCCTATGAAGATAATCGGTTTTTTATTTGCCTCTGTCGCCATCTGCGTTAGATTGAGCAGAAGACATTTCCTGATGCGAGGTTCCGCGATGAAATTGTTCATGTTCCAGATTGGTGGTGATTGTGGCGGTTCGAATGTCGAGCTGCACGACATACGCTTCTGTGTCGGAAAGACCGCCTCGGACTGCTATGATGATTTGCGGTCGCAATGGTGGGGCAATCCGAAAAGCCTGCATGTGGACTGCTGGGGAGAGATCCGCCATTTCGACGGTTACGACATCCAGATTGTGCCGCGGCGCAACAATTTGGATAACAACAAGCTATTCTTTATCAATCTGGGTGGATATGACCCCGCTGAATTTGGCGAGTTGCATCGCAACGTGTTGCTGGTTTGTCCCGACGCCAAAACCGCCAAGGCGCGCGCGCTGGCAGAAATTCAGCATTGGTCCCAGCCGCATAAGGATAAGGCCTTTGAAGTCGAGAAGGCTGTCAATATAAGCAAGACTGTTGAGGCGAGAGGTTATTCAATCGAACTCGTCCCCTCGCCCGCCGCTATTCCGTTTGATTTCGTCTGCAGATATCTGAAGATCGGCTGCTAATGGTGCTATAGCGCCATCGTCTTGAGTGGCTCCGGCTTCTTGCCATCCGGCAAAATCGTCTGCAGGTGATCATAAACCACATTTGCGCTGAAAGGTTTTCGCACAAAGACCGCACCTTTTGGCAGTTCGTCCCCTTCTGGCTGAACCATGCCGGAGGCAATGAGTATTCCGATATGAGGCCAGTCTTGAGAGCAGCGGCGGGCGAGGTCAAAACCGGTCAATTCGCTGGGCGGCATCTGGACATCGGTGAACAGCAATTGAAAACGGTCGGCGTCAGCTTCGAGCAATTCCAATGCTTCTTCAACATTGCTCGCCTCCTTGACCCGAAAGCCGGCCGTCTCCAGAATGTCGACAACGTCCATGCGGATAATGACATCGTCATCGGCCACGAGCGCGTAGGGTGTTTTGTTGTTGGTCATTGAAATTCCTCACAATGGATTGCTGATAACAACACCCATGACGCGGAAACGATCCCTCGCTTTTTCATTATTCCAAAAAAATTGCCTTATGCGCGCAGGCAGCGAGGCGTGCCACGTATGGCAAACCCCATGGCGCTGGGCGCCGCACACTGCAACGCCATGCCTAAAAGCGGGTGATGGCCGGTTGCTCGGTCGCTTGACGGGCGGCAAAGGGTTTGAGCGCAGAAAGCGTCTGCAGGCCTTGCTGAATTTGCCATCAAGCCGTCGATCGCTGCTGCCTTTTTGCGTCAGGCAGAGCCGCTGGGTTTGCGTGCTGTCTTGATGATCTCGACAACCATTTCCGACGCTTTCTGCAGCGAAGAAACTGGAAGAAATTCATAGATGGAGTGGAAATTATGCGCGCCGCAGAACAGATTGGGGCAGGGCAGGCCTTTTTCCGATAAGACCGCGCCATCATAGCCGCCGCGCATAGGTAAAGGACGTGGCTCGACGCCGAGCGTTTTCATGGCCTCAAGCGCGATCTGCACAGGATAATAATTGTTGCCGCGTAGCGTCTCGGCGACATTTCTGTAGACGGGCTTATAGTGGAGCTGCACGCTGCCTTCGCCATACAGACGGTTGAAACTCGCTGCCAGATTCTCGATGAATGCGCGGCGCGTTTCGTAGCCTTGGGTTGTAAAATCGCGGATATCGATAGTGAGCTTTGTTTCGGCAACCGTTCCCTGGATCGCCTTGACCCAGTAATAGCCTTCGGTGCCCTCGGTATATTCGGGACGCTCACCGGCTGGCATCATCGCCATGAATTGCTGAGCATAGAGGATGGCGTTGCGCAGCTTGCCCTTGGCTGACATCGGGTGGGCGGGCTGGCCTTTGAACGACAGGTGAAACTCACCGGCGTTCCAGTTTTCATAGACGATCTCCCCGCGCGCACAGCAATCAAGCGTATAGGCGAAATCGGCATGAAGGGAGGGTACGTCAAGAGCCTTGGCGCCGAGCAGGCCAATTTCCTCGTCGGGGACGAACACCACTTTGACAATACCGTGTTTGATCTCGGGATGCGCGGTCAGGACCTGCATGGCGTGCATGATTTCGGCGATGGCTGACTTGTTGTCTGCGCCCAGCAGACTGCTGCCATCCGTGACGATGATCCTGTCTCCAATATAGTGCTGAAGTTCAGGAAAGGCCTCAAGCCGGATCACTGAGCCGGTCGCCTTGTTGAGCAGGATATCTCCACCTGCATAATCGACCACATGCGCGTGGGTGTCGGTTGCGTATTCGGCGGAGGTATCAAGATGCGCAACCCAGGCAATGGTTGGAAACTCTGCAATCTGGCTATGGTCAACATTGGCAGGCAATGTGCCCACAACGATCGCATGCTCTCGCTCCTCGACCTCCATGCCAAACGCGCGCATCTCGTTGGCGAGAAGGCGGGCAAGGATATGCTGCCCTTGGCTTGAGGGCAGGGTATCCGCATTTGGCACGGCGGTGGTGTTGATGCGGGTATAGGCTAGAAAGCGTTCAACGATATCCATTTTTCAAGTCTCGGCATATGTCAGTCATTGTCGCCGGGCTGCGGCGGGGCGCTCAAAAACAAGCGGTGTGGCTTCAACCGCTTGTCAGCAATATATGTGGTTCGCGTCGCTGCGGGCCTATTCCTCGATGTCGACATCCTCGAAAAGATAGCCCCCGAATGGGTCGATCCGGAAGTTCTTGACCTTCTTGCTGACCGGCTGTTCGACGATCTGATGGGCGATGGTCAGCCATGGCGCCTGTTCCTTGAACACCAGCTGCGCCTGTTCATAAAGCTTTCTGCGCTCAGCCTGGTCGGTTGTCAGTTTGGCGGCCTGGATCAGCTTTTCAAAATCCTGGTCGCACCAGTTGGCGCGATTGGCGCTGCCGACGGCCTGGCAGCTCAACAGAGCGGCAAGAAAATTATCGGGATCAGCGATGCCGCCTGTCCAGCCCAGCATGACCGCACCATCCCGGTCTTTGTCGAGCGAGCGCTTGAGATACTCACCCCAGTCATAGGTGACGATTTCGGCAGTGACCCCGACCTTGGCAAAATCGGCCTGAATCAATTCAGCCGCCCGGCGTGCATTGGGCATATAGGGCCGCTGCACCGGCATTGCCCATATCTTCATGTTGAGATCATTGACACCGGCTTCGGCAAGCAGCTTGCGCGCCTGTTCGGGATCGTAAGCGTCATCCTTGACTGTCTTGTTATAGCCCCAGACACTGGGCGGCAGCGGATTGACGGAGACGACCGCTGAGCCCAGATAAACCGCGTCGATAATGGCCGGCTTGTTGACGGCCATGTTGAGCGCCTTTCGCACCCGCACGTCGTCAAATGGCTTTTGCTGGGTATTATAGGCCAGGAAGGAGAGGTTCAACCCTTCCTTGTTCTGCATTTCGATTGCCGGATCTTTCTTCATCTCCGCTATATCGGCGGGATTGGGAGCGGCGATGACGTGGCATTCACCCGTACTGAGCTTTTGATGGCGCACGGCCGCATCGGGGGTGATGGCGAAAATGAGATTGTCGATCTTTTGCTTGCCGGCCCAATAATTGGGATTGGCCTGGTAACGAATGGCACTGTCCTTCTGATAGGCAACAAACTGGTAGGGCCCAGTTCCGATCGGTTGCTGGCTGAACTCGGCGATGCGATTTTCGGCCACCAGCTTGTCGGCATATTCCTTGGACTGAATGACTGCAAATGTCAGCGACAGGCTGGGAATGAATGTTGCTTCGGGCCGCGTCAGTACAAATTTGACAGTGTAATCGTCGACCCGCTCAATCCTGTCGATCAGCGCGGGAAAGGAATAGGCACCGAATTGCGGCCAGGTCCCCTGATTATAATAGGGATTGTCCTTGTTGCCCTGGCGATCGAAGGTGAAGATGACATCATCGGCATCGAAATCGCGGGTCGGCGTGAAATAACTGGTGGTGTGAAACTTCACGCCCTTGCGCAGATGAAAACTATACTCCTTGCCGTCGGCCGATACCTCCCAGCTTTCTGCGAGACCGGGCTCGAGCTCGGTAAAGCCACGCTTGATCTTGACAAGCCCATTGGAAAGATTGCGCGCAGAAGCGTCGTAAACAGCGCCGGACGTCGTCTGTGCGGCGTCGAACATTTCGGGAGAGGCCTCAGAACAATAGATCAGCGTCTTGGCAAAGACCGCGGTGATCGCCGTGCTGTTGAGCGCAACCGCAATCAGGGCTGCTGATACTAGTTTTTGATAGGTTTTCATGAGGCTGCATTCCCTTGCTGCCGTGGCGATCGGCGTCCCGTGGTTGGTTGTTGCAGTCGCCTTTTCAGCTGATTCTAAACAACGAATTTGTCATTTGATCCCGCAACGACAAAGGAGGCAAGTATAAATGGGCTTAGGTCAGCAGCTTTTTCCGCTTCCTGGGAGTTCGGGGATCATCTGACGCAGCAGGTCGCGCAGGATCAAACGCACCGCAGCGGTCGCCGCCGATTGTTCGCGATCACGCGGGGTGATCAGGCGTACTTCGCGTATGATCGCCGGTTCTGTGAGCGGGCGTCCCACAATGCCGCGACCGCGCAGGGCAGTGAACGCATAGGCAGGCAGCACGGCAATTCCGGCATTGACCTCGACCAGTGAAAGCACGCTATGGATCTGGTTGACTTCCATATGCGGCCTCAACGACAGTCCTGCCTGTTCGAACCCCATTTCGGTCAACAGGCGGATATTGCTTTTCTGGGTGAGGGTGATCAGTGGCTGATCATCGAGTTGCGACCAGGTGACGTGATCATAGCCGGCAAAATCATGATGGGGCGATACGAAGATCATCAGCTGGTCGCGCAGTGCCGTCTGGCTTTCGACATCGGAATCCTCACCTGAAAACGTACCCACTCCCAAGTCGCACCGACCTGTTCTCACTTGTTCGAGCACGATTTCCGGACCGACATCCTCGATCTTTACCACGAGATTGGGGTGTTCATCGGCCACGCGACGAACCAGCTGCGGCAGGATCGTGGTGCATAGAAGCGGCGGTGCTGCGATACTGACCTGACCGCGCCGCAGCTTGCCAAGATCACGTACACTATCGGAGGCGCGGTCGATTTCGGCAAGTCCTGCCAGCGCGCCGACCGCGAAGGCGCGTCCGGCTTCGGTCAGGTTCACCCGGCGGGTCGTACGATCGAAAAGTCGTGCGTCAAGCACAGCCTCGAGATCGCGGATCGTGTGAGAAAGATTGGCCTGGGTGGTTTTCACGCGCTCGGCGGCGCGGGAGAAATTTCCCAGTTCGACGACGGCTTGGAAGCATTCAATCTGACGCAGTGTGGGTCGCATGCGATCACTTATGTGTTTTTGTTTATGAATATATTCTACTTACAATACTTCCCGAATGAAAGAAAGTCAGGCTCGATCAGAGACAAGCGGGTTTGGAGTGACCCGTGCTGAAGCGAGGAATTTCCGATGAAGTATGACCGGCATAATGCCAAGACCCATTCGCGCGCGACCATGCGAGGAATCTGGGCTGCGGCAAACACGCCTTTTACCGATCAAGGCGCGATCGATGAAGAGGGCTTTCGCAACAATGTCGATCACTGGATCAATGATCTTGGCATTGACGGGCTTTTCGTTGCCGGAAAGCAGGGCGAGTTTTTCGCGATGTCGGTGGACGAGCGCAAGCGGATGTTTGAGCTGGCGGTTTCGGCGGTGGGCGATAAGGCGCAGACGATCATGTCCTGCTCGGATCAAAACATGGATGTGGTCATTGACCTTGCTCGCCATGCACAGGCCTGCGGTGCAGATTATATTGTTGTCCATGCGCCGGTACTGCATTTCCTGCGTGCCCAGGACGAGACGCTGCTGCGCTACTATGAGACCATCGCTTCGCGTGTGGATATCGGCCTTGCGCTCTGGTCGCATCCCGACAGTGGCTATTTGATGAGCCCCCAATTATGCAATCGGCTGGCCGACATTGAAACGGTGGTAGCGATCAAATATTCGGTTCCCCGTGCGATGTATCGCGAGCTCACGCAACTGGCCGGGGATCGCATTCTGGTTTCCACCGCATCGGAAGAGGAATGGTTGGATAATATTCTGGAACTGGGCTGGCAGCTCTATCTGTGCTCGTCGCCACCCTACACATTGCAGAGCCGTGCTGACCGCCGCATGCGCGATTACACCGATCTTGCCTTTGCCGGCAAAGCCGATGAGGCAAGGGCGGTGTTCAAAAGCCTTGACAGCCTGCGTCACGCCTTCAAGTCGACGCGACCTGCGGAAAAGCCGACAGCGCATCAGAAATACTGGCAGGAATTGCTGGGTCAGGTGGGTGGACCGGTGCGTGCGCCAATGCTGGAACTGACCGAAGCCGAAAAACGCGTGATCCGGGAGGCGTTTGAGCGCTGTGATCTGAAACTTTCCTAAAGCAAACCGAAAAGGGGAACAATATGACAAGACGAGCCGCATTTAACTTTCAAAAATGGATTGATGAGCACAAGCATCTGCTGAAGCCGCCGGTCGGCAACCAGCTGGTCTTCAAGGATGCGGAGTTGATGGTCACTGTGGTTGGCGGGCCCAACAAGCGCACGGATTATCATGACGATCCGGTCGAAGAATTCTTCTACCAGCTCAAGGGTGACATGCTGCTGAAGCTGCACGACACGGCGACCGGTGAGTTTTATGATGTGCCGATCCGCGAGGGCGATATATTCTTGCTGCCCGCCCATATCCGACACTCGCCGCAGCGTCCGCAGGAGGGATCGATCGGACTGGTGATCGAGCCGGCGCGGCCCGAAGGCGCGCTTGACGCTGTAGAATGGTATTGTTTCGAGTGCAGTGGCCTGGTGCACCGCGCCGAGGTCGATCTTGAATCCATCGTGGATGATCTGCCCCCGCTTTACGCTGCTTTCTACAATGACAAGAAACTGCGGACCTGCCCGCATTGCGGCAGCATCCACCCCGGCAAGAACCCGCCAGAGGGCTGGGTGGCACTTTGAAACGCCAGCGCCCGGGCTAATGATCGGGCGCCTTCCGGGAACAAGCAATAAAAATTCAAAGGGGAATGCGATGAAAGACAAATTGTTGCTGATCGGCCTTCTATCGGGGCTGGCGACAAGCGCTGCTGCGGAACCGGTCAAGATCGGTGTGATAACGACCTTGTCGGGCCCAGGCGGTTATCTGGGCCAGGATATTCGCGACGGCCTGCAGCTTGCAATCGACGAGGAGGGCGGCAAACTGGGCGGTGTTGCAGTCGAGCTCAAGGTTGAGGACGATGCCGCCAAGCCGGGAAACGGACGCCAAATCGCTGAACGGTTCATGTCTGAAGACGGGGTCAAGCTGTTCACCGGGATCATTTTCTCCAATGTGCTGGGTGCAGCGGTGCCCGATATTGTCGATAATGATGGCATCTATATCAGCGCCAACGCCGCTCCCTCCAATATGGCGGGCAAGGACTGCAATGCGAATTACTTCGTGGTTTCGTGGCAGAATGACGCGCTGCATGAGGCGTCGGGGATCGCCGCCGAGCAGGAGGGGTTCAAGCGGGCCTTCATTCTGGCGCCCAATTATCAGGCGGGCAAGGATGCGCTCGCCGGTTTCAAGCGCGGCTTCAAGGGCGAGATCGCCGGCGAAATCTACACCCAGCTTGATCAGACCGATTATTCGGCAGAAATGGCGCAGATCCGCGCGGCCAATCCAGACGTGGTTTTCCAGTCGCATCCGGGCGGTATGGGCATCGCATTCATGCGGCAATATCAGCAAGCCGGTTTGTTGGGCAAGGTGCCGATGGTTCTCTCGGAGCCATCCAGTGACGCAGTTATCCTCAAATCTCTGGGCGCGGCGGCAATCGGCTTGATGGCGACCAGTCACTGGAGCCCGGATATCGACAATGCCGCAAGTCATGCGCTGGTGACAAAATGGAAAGCAGCCTTTCCCGACCGGCCGCTGACCTATTATGGGACGCAAGGTTATGATGCTGGCCGTCTGATTGCCTCGGCCTTAAAGCAGACGGGCGGGGTTGATGATATCGAAGCGCTGCGCACAGCATTGCGCAAGGCTGATTTCCAGTCTGTCCGGGGCAGCTTCGCTTTCGGACCGAACCAGCATCCGCTGCAGGATTGGTATCTGGTCGATGTCGTGGCTGGCGAGGACGGCAATCCGACAACCAGGATCAAGAAGAAACTGATTGAGAATTACGGTGATTCCTACGCGCAGGCTTGCAAGCTCTGAGCCGGGTTGCGGGCGCGCACAGGTTGCGCGCCACCCAGTTATTATCTGTTTTGAAGGTCAGTTTCCATAATGACACTCATCGTCGAACAACTTCTCAATGGCCTTCTTTACGGCGTCATGCTGTTTCTTCTTGCCGCCGGGTTAACGCTGATCTTCGGAATCATGGGCGTGATCAACCTGGCACATGGGTCGCTTTATATGATCGGTGCCTTCATCGGCACCTTTGTCGCGGTTCAGTCGGGAATGTTCTGGCTGGGGCTGCCAGTGGCAATTCTCGCCGCCATGGTGGTGGGTATTGCCATCGAACTTGGTATCATGCGGAAGCTTTATCAGCGCGATCATCTTGATCAGGTGCTGGCGACCTTCTCGCTGATCCTGATCTTCAATGAGTTGACCGTTCTCACTTTTGGGCGGCAGCCGGTCTTCACGCAGCTGCCCGCATCGCTCTCGCAGCCAGTTGAGCTGTTTGAGGGTCTGAGTTACCCGCCTTTCAGGCTGATGATCATTGCCGCGGGTCTGCTGGTCGCAGTCGGACTTTATCTTTTCATCAACAGGACCCGTATCGGCATGCTGGTGCGCGCAGGCTCTACAAACCGGGATATGGTGCGGGCATTGGGTATTGATATCAGACTGCTTTACACGCTGGTCTTTGCACTCGGTGCGGCATTTGCCGGGCTTGCCGGCTTCATGACCGGTCCGATCCTTGCCGTTCAGGTCGGGATGGGAGAGCAGATCCTGCTTGCAACTTTTGTCGTGGTGGTCATCGGCGGGGTGGGTTCAATCAAAGGCGCTTTCATCGCCGGCATTTCACTGGGGATCATCGATACCTGTCTGCGCGCGTTCCTGCCTGGTATCCTGCGCAATGTGATGGCTGCCGCGCAAGCCGATGCCTTGGGCGTGGGAATTGCCTCGATGGGAATCTATCTTTTGATGGCCATCGTTCTGCTGTTCCGCCCAAAAGGCCTGTTTCCGGTGGGAGGATAGATCATGTCTTATCGTATGCTGCTCATTGTTGCTGGCTGTGGCTTGCTGGCGTTGTTTCCGTTGGCGGCCGACGCCTTGGGGCAGAATGCCGCCACAAGCCTTGTCGCCCGCATCATGATCTACGCGATTGCCGCTGCAAGTCTCAACCTGATCCTCGGCTATGGTGGGATGGTTTCGTTTGGTCACGCGGCTTTTTTCGGCATCGGGTCGTATGTTGTGGGTATTCTCTATTTCCACCATGCTGAGGACACCCTGCTTTTCGGGTTCATCCCGGGCTCCGATCAATTTCCGATAACGGTTGCGGCAGCGGTGCTGGTTTCGGGTATCGCTGCGCTGTTCATCGGCGCTCTGGCCTTGCGCACATCGGGTGTGCAATTCATCATGATAACTCTGGCCTTCGCGCAGATGCTGTTTTTCCTGTTCGTTTCACTGAAGACCTATGGTGGCGAAGACGGCATCATCGTGCGCCAGGCCAATGATCTGTTCGGCATTAGCCTGCGGGACAAGACAACTATGTATTATGTCATCCTTGTCTCGATGATCCTCTATCTCAGCTTTCTCTGGCGCGTCGTGCATTCCTCCTATGGCGCGGTGCTTTCCGGCATAAGGCAGAGTGAAAGACGGATGACCGCCATGGGGATCGAAACCTATCGCTACAAACTCTACGGTTTTGTCCTGGCTGGAATGGGCGCTGGTCTCGCTGGCGCGCTGCTGACCATCTTCATGCGTTTTGCGAGCCCGGACACATTGCACTGGACCAAGTCAGGGGAATTGATGGTGATGGTTATTCTGGGAGGGGTAGGCAGTTTCTTTGGTCCGCTCTGGGGCGCGGCAGCCTTCCTCATTCTTCAGACCTATCTTGCCTCCTGGACCGAGCATTGGCAGCTTGCGATGGGCCTTGTTCTTCTGCTTGTGGTGATGGGGACAAAAGGTGGGATTGTCGGCGCCTGGCTGAGAATTCGGCATTGGTCGTCACGACTGCGCAAAGTCGAGGTGCGGACGTGAGCAAACTTCTTGAAGTTGGTGATCTGGTCAAGCGCTTTGCCGGGCTTGTTGCGACCGATCATGTCACCCTCGACGTGGAGCAGGGCCATATTCATGCGCTGATCGGCCCCAATGGTGCGGGAAAATCCACGATCATCAATCAATTGTGCGGCGAACTCGCCCCCAGTTCCGGTTCGATCCGCCTGATGGGTGAAGACATCACACAATTGAGCGCGGCCAGACGTGTCGCGCGCGGTCTGGGCCGCACCTTCCAGATCAGCACGCTGCTTGACGAGATGAGTGTGCGTGAGAATATCGCGCTGGCGGTTCAGATGCGCGAAGGGCATAATTTCCAGATCTTCGACCGTTTGAAAGGGCGCAGGTCAATCTGGCACGCGGTTGAGGAGATCCTCGCCGGAAGCCGGCTGGCCAATCATGCCGACAAATGCGCCGGAGATCTGTCGAGTGGCGGGCGCAAGCAGCTGGAATTGCTGATGGCTTTGGCTCTCAATCCGAAACTCCTCCTGCTGGACGAACCAATGGCGGGACTGGGGGCCTTGGAAAGTCGGGAGATGATCGAATTGCTCAACGGCTTGCGCGGCAAGGTAACGATGTTGCTTGTGGAACATGACATGGAGGCGGTGTTCGCACTCGCGGATCGCATTTCAGTGCTGGTCTACGGGCGTGTCATTCTGACGGGCACGGTGGAGGATATAAGGTCAAGCCAGGCTGTGCGGGATGCCTATCTTGGCGGGGAGGAACAGCTGTGCTGAAAATTCAGGGACTTCAGGCTGGGTATGGGCATTCAAAGGTTCTGCATGATGTCTGTTTGGAAGTGAAAGAGGGCGAACTGGTCACCCTGATGGGTCGCAATGGCATGGGCAAGACCACGACGATACGGACAATGATGGGACTGCTCGAAGCGACGGGCGGCAGCGTTGAGATAGCCGGTCGCGATACGACGCGCTACAGGCCGGAAAAAGTCGCCCGGCTTGGAGTGGGCCTTGTTCCGGAGGGTCGGCAGATCTTTCCCACCCTGACGGTACGGGAGAATCTCGTTGCCACTGCATCCAATCGCAGCAAGCGCGCGTCTCCCTGGGATCTGCAGAAGGTCTACGCGCTGTTTCCGCGCATGCAGGAGCGGGCCAGCCAGACCGCCGGGACGCTGTCGGGTGGCGAACAGCAGATGCTGGCCATCGGACGCGCCTTGATGACCAATCCGCAATTGCTGATCCTGGACGAAGCGACCGAGGGACTTGCACCGGTGATCCGCACCGAGATCTGGCATTGCATCATGCGCTTGCGTGAGATGGGGCAGTCGATCCTGTTGATCGACAAGAATATTGCGGTGTTAAAGCGGTTGGCCGATCGCCATTATATCGTTGAGAAGGGACGGACGGTCTGGCAGGGCAGTGGTGCCGATCTGGAGCGTGAGCATGACAAGGTGCAGGGCTATGTCGGGATCTGAAAGAATTGCACTGATCGGCTGGGGCGCCATTGGCAGCCGGGTCGCCGGCCTTCTTCTTAAGCGCAAATGCCCGGTTGATATCGTTGCGGTCGCCGTGCGCGACCGCTCGCGGTCACGGGAGGGGCTGCCGGACGGCGCTCTGCTGATTGATGATCCACAAGACCTTGCCGCGACGCAAGCGAGCCTGGTGATCGAAATGGCGGGTCGCTCGAGTGTTATTCCCTATGGCATGGCGGCACTTTCGCACGGCATGGATTTCGCGGTGTCGTCGACATCTGCATTTGTCGAGGCGGGGCGCCTTGAAGAGCTGCAGGCACTGGCTGCGCAGAAAGGCTGCAAGCTGATCATTCCGCCCGGCGCGCTTGGCGGTATTGATGCGCTCGCCGCCGCATCCAGACTGGCCGTTGATCGGGTCGAACACCGGATTACCAAGCCGGCAATGGCATGGCAGGGCACCCGTGCCGCGCAATTGATTGACCTTGAGCGGATTACCGAGCCCACAGTGATCTTCAGCGCCAGCGCCCGCGACACGGCCGATGCCTTTCCGCAGAATGCCAATGTCGCAGTAATCACCGCACTTGCGGGAATTGGCCTTGATCAGACCCAGGTCACATTGGTGGCGGACCCTGATGCCGAGAGCAACCTGCATGAGATCTTTGCCGAGGGTGCATTTGGAACCATGCAGCTGCGCTTTGAAAATGCGCCACTCAGGACCAACCCCAAATCCTCGGAAATGACAGCGCTCAGCCTTGTTCGACTGATTGAAAACCGGGTCGGATCCCTGGTGATGTGAGGAAAGATAGAGCATGACCAAGGATGTATACGCATGAGCGCTTTGTCTTCAGAAGCCGGTATCGATCCGGCACGCCTTGAGCGCGACTATAATGCCAAGGCAACCGTTTCGGCGGCGGAATTTGCGGCGCAGATGCAGCTTTATCGCGCAGAAAGCATTGCGCAGCGTGAGCGCTGGGGCCGACATTTTGATGTGGTCTATGATGAGGAGAGCGGACAGCGGATTGATATTTTCGCTCCGCCGGGCTCGCAAGGATTGCTGCCGGTCTTCCTGTTCATCCATGGCGGCTATTGGCGGGCGCTCGGCAAGGAGGATTCCGCGATGATGGCCGGCATGTTGGCGGCCGAAGGCATCGCGACCGTCGTGGTTGACTATCGGCTGGCGCCCGATGTCAGTCTCGCAGAAATAACCCGTGAGGTGCGGGCTGCGCTAGGCTTTGTCTGGCGCAATGCGCAGCAATTTCAACTTGATCGAGAGCGCATCACGGTCGGCGGCAGTTCAGCGGGTGGTCATCTTGCGGCGGCGTTGTTGGCAGAAGGGTGGCAAGATGATTTTCGGCTTCCAGCCGATATCGTCAAATTTGGCATGCCCGTCAGTGGCCTGTTTGAACTGGCGCCGCTGGCCGCAACATTTCCGCAACAATGGCTGAGGCTTGGTCCTGCCGATATTGATGCACTCAGTCCAATTCGCCACATTCCGCAACGGGGCTGCCCGATCACTGTGGCGTGGTCGCAACAGGAGGCAGAGGGCTTCACGCGGCAGTCGCGCGCCTTTGCCGCTTGTTGGGCAGAAGCAGGCGGGGTGGTGAGACAGATCGAGGTCGCGAACCGTAACCACTACGATATTGTGTTGGATTGGTGTTCGCCAGAAACAGAGCTTTCGCAAGCGCTGCTTGCGGGCATTCGCGCGATCGGCTGACACGGTTTCTGAAATGGGGTCTGCAGCGACACCGCAACCTGCGGTGATTGCCGGCGGTTGCACAAAACCATTCAAGCCGCTGATCAATTCATGAGAATAATGTCATGGATATATGGATTTAACGTGGATTGTCGCATGAATTAAAGCGACGCATTCTTTCGCAATGACTGATCCGGGCTGGGCCCGAATTTCTAGATCGCAGAGGCTTTGTGATGCAAAAAACCGAGGTGCAGCTTTTCATAGGCGGCGAATGGCGCAAGACCAACAACACGCTTCCTATCATCAATCCGGCCGACGAGAGCGAGATCGGCAGGGTCGCCATTGCCGAGCCTGCGGATCTTGATGCAGCGGTTGCGGCGGCCTGGAGTGGTTACCAGCTCTGGAAGAACACGGCACCTGCGGCGCGCGCTGCCGTCCTCCTCAAGGCGGCCTCGCTGATGCGTGACCGGCAGGAAGAGATCGCCCGTTCGATTACCTTGGAGAATGGAAAGCCACTGAGTGAGGCAAGACTTGAGGTGATACGAGGCTGTGAGTTCTTCGAGTGGGATGCCGGTGAATGTGTGCGCTTTTATGGGCGGGTCGTGCCGAGCGCCCCGGGCATTCGCTATATCGTGCTGCATGAACCGATCGGTCCGGTAGCGGCGTTCGCGCCGTGGAATTTTCCGATGAGCCAGCCGGCGCGCAAGATTGCCGGGGCACTGGCTGCTGGTTGCTCTGTGGTGTTGAAAGCCTCGGAGGAAACGCCAACGGCGGTGGTTCATGTTGCCCGGGCGCTGGTGGATGCCGGTTTGCCTGCCGGCGTGCTTAATCTGGTCTTCGGGATTCCGGCCGATATTTCCGGTTTCCTGATCCCACGCCCGGAAATCCGGGCAATTGCCTTTACCGGATCAACGAGCGTCGGCAAGCATCTGACGGAGATGGCGGCGCGGCACATGAAGCCTGCCTTGATGGAGCTTGGCGGCCACGCGCCGGTAATTGTCTGCGAGGATGCGGATCCGGTGGCAGCCGGCATTATATCGGCACGCCGCAAATATCGCAATTCCGGTCAGGTCTGCACCTCACCAACCCGCTTCTTTGTTCACGAAGCGCTTTATGAGCGTTTTACCGCAGCCTTTGTTGAAACGGCGCAATCGATCCGCGTCGGCAATGGAATGGTGGAAAGTATCGATATGGGGCCGGTTGCCAATGCGCGCCGCCTGGAGGCTTTGGCAATGCTGGTCGAGGATGCGAAGGTGAGGGGGGCGAAACTGTTGTTTGGTGGCGAGCGGCTGAACAGCAATGGATATTTCTTTGCGCCGACAGCCTTGGCGGAACTGCCCGATGATGCGCGCGCGATGTCGGAGGAGCCGTTTGGCCCGCTGGCTCTGATTAACCCTGTTGCTTGCGTTGAGACAGCCATTGCCAAGGCCAATGCGCTGCCTTTTGGTCTGGCGGCTTATGGCTTTGCGCGCTCTGCGGATAATGTCGATCGACTGATGTCGGGCCTTGAAGCGGGAAATGTTTCGATCAACACGCTTGAAGCCTCTGTCGCGGAAACGCCCTTTGGGGGTGTGAAGGAGAGCGGACTTGGCCGTGAAGGCGGTGCGGAAGGGCTGCACCACTATACGGTGGTCAAGAACGTGTCCCATCGGCTTTCAGCGCCCCTTTAGTCAAGACCGAAATTCTCTGTCACAGGAGGGCGCCGGATTCGGTTCGAATGCGAGGGATAATTTCCCGGTGAAATCCTAAGTGAACTCCTAGGTGAATTCCTGGACGAATTCCTGGACGGCACGCAGTACGTTGGCGACGGTCTGCAAGGCGCCGCATTGGCGCCTTGACGGGGCTTTGGGCTTTGCGGCGCTTGAACGGCGCTTGAACGGCTCTTGATCGGCGCTGCGATCAGGCCAGCGCTGCCTAATCGAGACGGTGGTATTGCTTGAGATAGGGCGCCTGGGTGAAGTCGATCCCATGGACAAAGCGAATGATCACCTCGGCCAGCTCGGTTGGTCTCTCGATGAAGACGAGATGGTCAGCCTCGGTAATCGTGAAGAAGGTGGCGGTTTCAAAAAGCGCCGCGCAGGCCGCGATATCTTCTGCCAAAGTGATGCTGTCATGTTCGCCGGTCACAAACAGCGTTGGTGCGTCAAGCTTGACCGGGGCGGTTCTAGGCTTTCGCTCTGTCATTCGTTTGCGTAGCGCCTCGAAGCGGGATTGCTGTATTTCAGCATAGGACATCAAAGCGGTTTTCAATAATTTGTAGAGTTCGTCCCGCAGTTGCACTTCTTTTGTTGCGTCCATGCACATCAGGCTTTCGACAATTTCAACGGCTGCCTGTTCTCTGGCACCCGAAAGCAGCAGGCTAAGCGCGTGATCGAGCTTCGCTTTCACGGCCAGCGGGTGGGTTTCAGCGACCCCCACCAGGATCATATGGGCAATTTTTTCTGGCCACTGGTATGAAAATTCAAGCCCGATCAATCCGCCATAGGAAATACCGATCAAATCGACTTCTGCGAGGGTCTCGATCTCGAGAATTTTATTGATGCAGGCCGCGAGGAAAGCAAAGCCGGCATTCTCCGGAATGTCGTCGGCAGCACCGGTCCCTGGCACATCAACGAAAATAAGCGGCCCGTCTGAAGCAAGCAGGCTTTCGAGATGCGGCAGGGAATACATGTCCTGAAAGCCGCCGCCGATGATCAGCTTGGGCACGCTGTTGGCGTTGAGGGAACCGATGACACGGTAGCAGAATGTCACGCCGTTAAATGCTGCCTGCTTATGCGGCTGCGCATCCTGATAGTCTCGTGAACAGAGAAAATAAGCCAGCGAAGAGACACTGCGGCATCGCAATATATCACGCCAGTCGACCGCAATGCCAAACTTGTCTTCGATCAGCAGCTGAATTTCCACCAAGGTCAGGGAATCGGCCCCGAGCGCAAAGAAATCGCTGTCAAAGCTGAGTCTGTCGCGATTTAAGGCCTCGCGGCAGATGGCATTGATGTCCCGAAGCGTCAAATCATAATCATGGAGAGAAAGCGTTGATGGCATGGCTCTGCTATACGTCCTGAAATCAGTGGTTGTGCGTAGAATACAGAGCATCAATCCGGAGGGTATACCAATTCCTGCGGAGAAATATATAGCCGGCAAAACATAGGCGGTGTTTTAGCGGTGTTCATTGCAGTTGATCAGCGTATCATGGAGAGGGGACTGCCGATCGGAGCGCGCTCAGATCAGGCGGCAATTGTCATCGCCGCCTGATGATTGTCCTGCTAGAATTTGACAGCGAGTTTGGTGTTAAAGCCGTTCTCGATGGCGCCTTCCAGGAACTGACCCCGATAGGCAGCGCCCAATGTTGTATTGGGGGCGAGATTAAAATCGACGCCCAATTCAACCACAGCCGCGTTTTTGCCGATCGCCACGCCCGTCATCTGGAAACTGTCTGATCCTTCAAAAGAAAGGCGGGTAACCGGGTCGAGGTCACCATAGGCATGACGCCAGCCGACCATGCCATTCACATTGGCTGTGAGATGATTGAGCGTGAAGGTGCTCGAGCTGCGCAAGCCGATCGTCGTGAAGGTGGTTTGGGTTGAATTGCTGCCTGCTGAAAGCGCAGCCGCCCCGCCGGTCTCGCTGAAGCCATCGGTATGTAGATTGACATAAGCGAGATTGGCGAAGGGTTCGAACACGGCAAGGTCGGTATCGATGCGGTAGCCCAGTTCGCCGAAAAGCTGCAAGGTTGATGCATCATAATCGGCATCATGGAAGTCAGTAAGCCCTGGGATGCCAACATAGCGGTTCGTCTCAAGCGCATTGAAGCTGTAGGCCGCTCCGGCACGCAGGCTGATCGCATCAAATTGGCTGCCGCCATAAAGGCCAAGATGCAAGCTCTGTGCGGAAGCCGACGAGCTGCGGTCTTTGGCATGCATGCTCAAATGGCTGTATCCGGCGACCAGTCCGAGGCGGGATGTGTCGCCAAGCTGTGTATCTAAGCCGGTCACGAAGCCGCCGGTTGAAGTGTCGAAGGCGGCCGCATTGTCATTGCCGTTGAAACGCCCCCAGGAGCCAAGTGCCTGGCCCCATGCCGCGAGATTGGCGGTCGATGCGGAGGAGGTTTTTACTTCAGCGGTGGCAAAAGCCGCGCGCAGTCGATCATTGATGGCATCGCGCAGGATATGGCTGTCATTGATCAGGCCCGATTTCGCCGAGGCATGAATTTCGCCTGAAAGCGCGTCAAAGGCTGCCCGTGCCGATTGATCGTCGGGCTGCAAGGCGATGGTGTTCCAGACCGCGTTTCCGGAAGGCAGCGATGCAATCGCCCGTGCCGTGCTGCGTTGGTTGCGTGTCGCGGCGACATCGTCGAAGCCGACATCATTGCGGTTGAGCTGCAAGGTCACATCATTGCCATCACCGCCCGCATAATCGAGGGTCTCATTAAGGAAGACCAGGTTTTTGCTCACCGAGGCAAAACGCCCCAAAACGGCATCACTGCCCTGATTTGCGATGAGCGTGTAAGGGCCGTTGAGTGGGTTCCAGCTCTCGGCTGTGGCCGGCGACAGCAACAGGCTGAGTGTTGCGCCTGAAATATCGACCCCACCGGTAACCACCAGCCTGTCGGAGACATCAGGTGTGACATCCACCAGCAAAGTGCCATGGTTGATATAGTCGCCCACGATGGTCTGGGTACCAGGCGAATGACCCGGCGCATGCACGCCGCCCGTTTCGATTGTCAGATCGCCCAGGACACCAGTTCCGCCCAGTAGACCGCCGGCTGTTACGGTGAGGCCACCCTTCATGTTGCCGTCAGCAATCAGCACTGCGCCGTTTCCGACACTGTAGTCGCCGCCAAATGATCCGGTAATGACAAGCGTGCCGGCATTAACCTTTGTCTGGCCTGTGAAACCGTTATTGTCGCCGGAGAGTGTCAACACGGAATTCGTCGATTTGAGCAACTGGCCATTGCCCGTCACTGCGCCTTGAAAGACTGCATCCTTGAGCAGAGCGAAATCGATTGTTGCGGTGTTTGCAACCGTCATGTCGCCGACTGGCAGGCTCTCGAGCTGCAATGTACCGCCTGAAACCTCGGTGTTTCCGGTAAATCGCGTCAGATCGCCGGCAAGGATGGTGGTGCCGCTGCCGATCTGCCGGAGCGTGCCGTCGCCAATCAGCGCTCCCCGATAGGCGTAGCTGTTGCTGCGATTGAACACCAGGGCGCTGGTACCAGCAAATATGGTATCACCGTAGCCCAGACGTCCGCCTGTTCCACCATTGCCGATCATCAATGTCGCCTGGTCGATAATGGTGTTGGCATTGTAACTATTGGCGCCTGTCAGCGTCAATGTCCCGCCACCTGTGATCCCGAGCGTGCCTTTGCCACCCGTGATCGTCCCGCCATAGGTCAGAGCGTCAGAGCGGTCGAATACCAACATGCCCCAATTGTTGATGTCGCCGGTGATTGATCCCGCGCTGCCGCCATCGCCGATGCGAACCGTAGCTCCCTCGGAGATCCCCAATGTGCCCGAGAAGCTGCTGTTGCCGGACAGAACCTGGCTGCCGCGGGTCACCATGACGCCGCCAGTCCCGGTGACTGCGCCCGAAAAGACGCCTGCGGCCTGTGCTATGCTTAGATAATTGGAGCCCAGAACAACCGATCCATTGCCAGACAATGTCTTGATCTGCGCGGCTGCGGCGGCTGAGATGTCAAGCGTACCATTGACTTCGACACCACTGGAGCTATTGATCCGGCCCTGGCCCGCCAGAGCCAGCGTTCCGCCTGCATCGATCCGGGTCTTGCCGGTGAAGCTGTTCATGCCATTGAGTGTCAGCGTGCCGGTGCCAGCTTTGATCAGATCGCCATTGCCGGTGATCTCGCGACGCAGGGTCGAATTGAAACCATTGGTGTCGATTGTTCCACCCGCTGCGGTCAGTTGCACGGAGCGCGCGGTTGCAAGATCGAACGAGGAACCAAGTTCGAGGACGCCTCCCGCAAAGGTCAGGCCGCCGTTGACTGCGCCGAGATTTGCGTCAGAGGACACGGAAAGCCTGCCTGCCGACAATGTTGTGCCGCCGGAATAGAGATTGGATCCGTTTAGCACAAGCGTTCCGGCGCCGGTCTTGTTGAGCCCGTCGCTGCCGGTGATTACATTGTCGATGCTTGTGACATAGGATCCGCTTGACGCACTGCCGTCGCCCACTCTTATTTCCACAGGTGCCGGATGATCTGCATCTGCGATGAGCGTCAAGGCATCGCCGGTCATCCGGTATCCATCGGAGGCGAACTGCATGCCTGTCGCCTGGACGGATCCGGCGCTGTTGTTGATTGTCACGGTCCCGGCATTGCCACCGAATATGGCAAAGCCTGGCTGTGGCTGCATCGGAGCGGTCAGACTACCGCTTTCATCGGTCCAGACCGGGGAGACCACCGACCAGGTTCCGCTTCCACCGCCCAATTGGCTGGCGCTTGCAGTGCCGTCGGCATTCCAGAACCCAAGCGTCTGATTGCCGACATTGATGAGATTGATCTGCTTGTCTGCGGTCAGAATTTGAATGGTGAGGGGCGCTCCGGCCGGCGCCTGGTTGATTGACAAGCCGCCATTGGTGGTTGTGAGCGTGCCGGTGTAATCGAAGATGCGATAAAGCCCGGGGCCAAATCCACCCGCGTCGGTGACGTTGAGCTTGGCGCCGTTCAGTGTGAGATTTCCGGTGACCGAAAGACTATCGGATGTCCCGGGCGTCGAATAGTCCACGCCCGGCGCACCCGCCTCATAGGCGATCTGACTTCCCTGATCGAGTGTCAGGTTTCCATCAATGTGCAATGTACCGACCGGTGCGCCGGCGGCAAGTGTGCCGCCGTCTTTGATCCTGGTCGCTCCCACGCGGCCGCCGCCACCCAAGGCGGCACCGGCTTGGACTGTGGTCAGGGAGGAAGCGGCAATGGAGCCGTTGACGATCAGCGAGCCAGCCTGAACAGTGGTGGTGCCGCTATAATTGTTGGTAGCGGACAAGGTCAGGCCGCCGCTGCCGAGCTTGACGAGATTTCCCTCGCCATTGCTGCCGATATTGCCAGAAAAAATCGAGCTGGTATTGCTGGTTCCGGTCGTCAGTGTCACCCCTGGGTCGACATAGATCGACGTGCCCGCCGTGCCGGCAAGGGAACCGATCTGCTGATCGGCGGCGAGTCCAAGCTGGGATCCGTTACCTGTCAGGCTGACGGCAGCGTTGGAGGAGAGCGCATTGGCTGCCGTCAAACTGAGAGTGCCGCCATTGCTGATCGAGATGGCTGAAGAATTGGCGAGGGAAGCGCCCGGGCCTACTCTCAGCGTGCCGCCAGTCACAGCGGTTGCGCCTGAATAGCTGTTCGCAGAACGCAGATCCAATAGGCCGGAACCGGCTTTTGTCAGACCGCCCCCACCGGAAATGCTTCCCCAGAAACTATTGTTTGTGGCGGTGTCAACGGTCAGCATGGCAGATCCCAAAGTCACGCTGGCTCCGGTGCCGCCATTCAGGGCGCCGACTGTCTGATTGTAGCCGGACAAATCGAAGGTGCCGCCGTTGAGCGCGATGCCTGTCGATTGGGTAAGAGCGTTTGCAACGCCGGTTCGCAAAATACCGCCATTGATCGCGGTTGCGCCTGTGTAACTTGTCACACCGCCCAGTGTCAAAGTTCCGGCACCTGACTTTGTGAGGCTTCCCGTTCCGGTAATGTCGCCATAGTAGGTGAAATTACCGGCATTGTTGACCGTGAGAGCGGCTGAACCGAGCGCTACACTGGCCGAACTGTTGTTGCTGGACAGTCCCTTGACCGTCTGATTGAAACCCTTGAGATCCCAGGTGCCGTTTGCGAGCTGGACTGTTGAGGATGTTGCCAGGGCATCTTGTGCGCCCATGACGAGCGAGCCACCAAGAATTGTCGTGGCGCCGGTAAAGCTGTTGACGCCGCTCAGGGTCAATGTTCCGGCGCTGCCTTTGGTCAGCCCGCCTGTGCCCGACATGATGCCGGAGATCAGTCCGTTGGCGTTGGAACCAATATTGAAGGTAAGCGTATGGCCGCCACTGTCGACTGCGCCCGTCAGCGACAGGCTCTGGTCGGCGCCGGAAGCACCAATCATCGTGTCAGCCGCCAATGTGACCGAACCGCCCCAGACCGATTTTGACACATTGTTTGTCAGCGCCCCGCTTCCCAGACCGGTGCCCGAAAGGGTCAGGGCTTCATTGGCGACGGTGAAGTTCCCGTTGAAGATCAAGGCCGCGCCGGATGCAACAACGGTGCCCCCCGCAGCGCTTCCCAATGCGTTGGCATTGCTGATTGCGATGGCACCCTGGTTGATATAGGTGGTGCCAGTATGGCTGTTGGCAGAAAGAAAGCGGATAATCCCGGTTCCGGTCTTTATCCAGTCGCCGCCCGCAAGATTTGCCGAGACGTCGAGCGATCCGTCGCTAAACAGCTCAGTACCGGCTGCCCCCACGCCCATCACGGTCCCGCCATAAATATTATAGCCGGGAAAGCTGGTGCGGTTGAAGGTCAGAGAACTCGCCGCCACATTGCCCACGACCTGTACTGCGCCGGAAGCACCCGTGAAATCGCCGAACACCGCATGGCTGCCATTGATCCAGGCAACATTATTGCCATTGGCATCGACCCAGTTGGTTGCCGAACCCGCGGACCAGGTGCCAGCGCCGCCATCCGCACCCGAAGTGGTGTTGATGCCGTCCCAGGCAAGCTGGGCAGAAGCCGGTAATGTGTTCATTGCGAGAATGGCAGTCAGCGCGGTGGTTGCAAGGAGTGTCGCGCTTCGCGTCGCAAGGCTGCGACGCATCCAATAAACAGAAGATTTCATCCCAGCCCCAAATTTTTCTTCGCATGACCCTCATCATGCGAGATGCCTCTTCCGAGACACGCCCAATCAAGCGCAGCAACCAATGGCTCTGTCGGTGACAGGCTGGTTGCAATCGCCGAAACCCGACAACCAGAAAGCACGAAAGTGAGCGCTAAACAAGAGGGGGTGCATGCAGGTTTTAGCCTTCATCACCAGACATCATTAAGCGCGCGCGAAAACGGCTTTGAGCACGTCTGATGGTGCAGAATACAGCGGTTTTGCTGCACCAAGCAGTCTGGAGCAAGGGGCGTTGGTACGCTAGCGGACCAATTTCGAGGGTGAGAGAACATCATGGCCGAGGGCGGGTCTCGCTATGCGCAGGCCTGGCTTTTGTGGCGATCTTCGCAGTCAGATATTCTAGCGGAAATTTCGTGTCTTCATTGCGATCTCGTCAAGATGCAGGTAGGGGTCCGGCATATCGCGTGGCTTGGGCAGGCCGCGCGGATCGGGTGTCGGGGATCCATGGTGAAATTCATCGCCCCTGCCATGGGGGAGGGGAAACCGACACTCACGTGAGCCGATGCTGGCGAGTTCGTGTGACAGATCGGTCAAGTGGTGGACGACGATATGAACGACCTCGCCTTCTCGTTGCACGCGGCCACGCACACCCATCATATTTGCCCCCAATATAATTCGAGGGAACTTTTCGAATGTTTTGGTCCATATCACGAGATTGGCAACAGCGGTTTCATCCTCAATCGTCACGAACATGACCCCTTTTGCGGATCCCGGTCGCTGCCGCACAAGCACAAGCCCTGCAATGTCGACCCAGTGGCGATCACCCATGGCGGTCGCTCTGGCGCAACTCACCACGCCACGATCTGCAAGCTCGGAGCGCAGAAAACTTAACGGATGCTGGCGCAAGGTGAGACCGGTATGGCCGTAATCGGCGACCACCTCGCTGCCGGCGGTCATGGGCGCCAGCTTGACCTTGGGCTCGATTTGTTCTTTGAACCCGTTCTGTTGCCGGAATGTCTGGCCTGATGTTGCCAGCTCCCGGTTTCTAACAGCAGAAAATAACGGCAATGGCTCATCCCTGAGCGCCTTCATGGCCCAGAAGACTTCCCGTCTTTGCAGGCCGAGCGAGGGTTTGAAAGCATCGGCCTTGGCCAGTTCATTGAGCGTTTCCACACCAACTGCCGCGCGATGCCAGAGATCGTCAACCGAAGCAAAGGGTCGATCACCGCGCGCCGAAATCAGCCGCGCGGCATCGGCATTACCCAATCCCTTCACCATGCGCAGGCCCAACCGAACGGCCAGCCGGCCGTCATCGGGGTTGCGCGCCTCTAAGGTACAATCCCAGCGGGACGCATTGATACAGACGGGACGAACCTCGACATTATGGGATTGCGCGTCCCGAACAATCTGCGCCGGGGCGTAAAACCCCATCGGTTGGGCGTTCAAAAGTGCGGCGCAGAAGACATCGGGATGCCAGCATTTCATCCAGCTGCTGGCATAGGCGATGAGCGCGAAACTCGCCGCATGGCTTTCCGGAAAGCCGTAGGAGCCGAAGCTCTCAAGCTGCTTGAAGGTTTGCATTGCAAATTCGCGTGGATAGCCATTGGCCACCATGCCTTCGATCAGCTTTTCACCGAATTTGGAAACCCCGCCTGTATGTTTGAAGGTTGCCATTGCACGGCGCAATTGATCGGCGTCGCCAGCAGAAAAGCCGGCGCATTCGATGGCCACCCGCATCGCCTGTTCCTGAAACAGCGGAACCCCCAATGTCTTGCCGAGCACGGCTTCCAGTTGCCGGCTGGGATAGATGACCTCCTCGCGGCCTTCGCGTCGCTTGAGATAGGGATGGACCATCTCACCCTGGATCGGTCCTGGCCTGACGATCGCCACTTCGATGACCAGATCATAGAAAGTGCGGGGTTTCATGCGCGGCAACATCGCCATCTGTGCACGCGATTCAATCTGAAATGTGCCCAGCGTATCGGCGCGTCTGATCATGGCATAGGTCCGCGGATCCTCAGAAGGAATGGAGGCAAGATTAAGCTGGGTGTCTTTATGCTGTGCCAGAAAATCGAAAGCCCGGCGCATGCAGGACAGCATGCCGAGTGCCAGAATGTCGACCTTCATGAACTTCAATATATCAATGTCGTCCTTGTCCCATTCAATGATCGCCCGATCAGCCATTGCGGCAGGTTCGATCGGAACCAGTTCGTCAAGGCGGTCGCGCGTCAGGACAAAGCCACCGGGATGCTGGGACAGATGTCGCGGTGTCCCCACCAGCTGATGGGCAAGGTCGAGCGCCAGACGCAGACGACGATCCTGCAGGTTGAGATTGAGCACTTCGGCATGTTTGGCTTCAATGCTTTCCGACCAGCCCCAAACCTGTGACGAGAGTGTTTTGGTGAGATCTTCGGGCAAGCCAAGCGCCTTTCCGACATCGCGCAAGGCGCCTTTGGCACGATAGCGAACAACGGTTGCGCACAAGGCTGCCCGCTCCCGCCCATAGGTTTGGTAGATCCACTGGATGACCTCTTCGCGGCGCTCGTGCTCGAAATCGACATCGATATCGGGTGGTTCGCGCCGTTCTTCCGATACGAAGCGTTCGAACAACAAATCATTGCGGTCGGGATCAATGCTGGTAATGCCCAAAACGTAGCAGACCGAACTATTGGCCGCCGAACCACGACCCTGACAGAGAATACCTTTTGAGCGGGCAAAGCGCACGATTGCGTTGACCGTGAGAAAATAGGGGGCGTAGTCGAGCTTGGCGATCAGCTGCAATTCATGCTGAAGCCCGCGTCGGACCTTATCGGGCAGCCCTTCCGGGTAGTGCTCGAGAGCACCCGCCCATGTCAGTTTCTCCAGCGCCTGCTGGGTCGAGAGTTCAGGGAAGAGCTTTTCCTCGGGATATTGGTAGGTCAATTCATCGAGCTGAAATCTGCAGCGATCAACGATCTCGTTTGTTCTGGAAAGCGCTTCCGGATAGCGGGCAAACAGCCGATGCATTTCATCCGGTTTTTTGAGATAGCGGTCGCAGAAACGTTCTCGACGATGTCCGAGTTCGTCAATCGTTACATTGTGGCGGATAGCGGTCACCACATCCTGCAGAACCTGGCGTGCCGGCTCATGAAACAGCACATCATTGGTGACCACGGTGCTGATCTTGGCTGCTGCGGCCATTTGGGAAAGCTGCCACAGGCGCAGCGGGTCATTGGGTCTGCGCCGCAATGTCAATGCCATATAGGCACGATCAGCGAATACGGCATGGAGTTTGCGAAGATGGGTGGCTACGACTGCGTTGGCCTCATCGGGCAACAGCACCACGAGCAATCCCTCGCTATAGCTTGCGAGATCGTCCCATTCGAGCCGACATTTTGCCTTGCCGGCGCGCATTTTTCCCAACGAGAGCAACCGGCATAGCCGGGCGTAGGCTTGTCGGTCGGTGGGATAGGCAAGAACAGACATGCCATCGCAAAGGTCCAGCCTGCAACCGACGACCAGACGCACACCGCTGTCGCGGGCGGCCTGATGCGCCCGCACAAGACCTGCCAGCGAATTGCGATCGACGATTGCGAGCGCGGCAATGCCCAATCGCGCGGCTTCGGCAAACAGTTCCTCACAACTGCTGGCGCCGCGCAGAAAGGAAAAATGGCTGGTGACCTGCAGCTCGGCATAGGCTGTTTCTCTCATCCAAAGACCCCATGCAGGAACCAGCGCTGGCTACCGCTCTCGCTGTGCTCGCCGTCGCCGGAACGGAAAATCCAGTAGCGTTCACCGGCATCGTCCTCAACCTGGAAATAATCGCGCACCGTTGCCATTTCGGCATCGCGCTTCCACCATTCGCCGCGAATGCGTTCCGGGCCGTCTGCCTGTCGCACCCGTCGTCTCACACCGCGCCAGGTAAACCAGACCGGCGGATTGTCGGGCAGAAGAGCCATGGTTTCGATCGGTTCGGGGCGTGCTAACAGGCGCGTTGGTCTAGGCCATTTGCCGTTCCAAGTGGCGCCGGTTTCGGGTGACAGTGCTGCGATCATTGCCACCGAGCGTTCGGGGACGTCGCTCTCGACGGGTGTAAAGCGACACAGTCGGCTTTCGCCAATGCGGTTGGCCAGCACATCAACCAGGTCGGAAATATCGGGGTTTGCCGCATCGATGAGTGTGACCATGGGCTGTCTTTCACGCAACGGTTCGACAATCACGGCTGCAAGTTCCATGATTTCGATGCCAAAGCCGGGATCGATGCTGGCAATTTTGTCATTGAGCAGCCGTGACAGGCGTTGGGGGTCGCGGATAGGCTGCGCTGCGCCAACCCGGAGTGCCTGTCGGGCGTTGTCGACGCGATGGATCAGCAGATCAAGCCGCCGTGCACCCATTCCCCTGGTTTCAAGTTCGGCACAGAGCTGGGATACCAGTTTGCCGATTGCGCGGCGGATGGTTTCTGCCGCACCGATCGGTTCACCAAACACCTTTCTTGCTTCGATAATTTCGGGGACGCGGTAGGGCGTGATGGGTTCGGGTAATCGCCCGAAAGCCTGATCGAGCCGACGGGCAATCTGTGGACCAAAGCGCAAGGTCAGCGGTGCGCGGGGCTGGTTCATCACATCGGCGATGGTTTCAAAACCCAACCGGTGCAATTCGACGATCATGTCTTTTTGCAGACGCAGCGCTGCAAGCGGCAGCGCCGCCAGAAAAGATGCGGTTTTGTTGTCTGGTATGATCTCAATGCTGTGTTCACCAAAGCGGGCGGCTGCATGGGCTGCCCCCCAGCTTTGAGCGAGCGCTATGCGCGCCTTGACCCCGGAAGAGGCGAAGCGCTGCAGGATTGCGCCGAGCATCGCGGCTTCACCACCGTGAAGATGGTCTGCACCGGTCGTGTCAATGACAAGCCCGTCGGGTGGATCAGCCATGACGATCGGAGAGATGCGCTGCAAGGCCCAATGAGCGAGTTTCTGCAGTCCCGCCGCGTCGGCGGCGGGATTGGCATCCATCAGGCGAAGGTCAGGCGCCAGTGCCTGCGCCTTGGCGACGGGCATGCCAAGGCGCAGGCCGAGCGCCTCTGCATTGTCGTCGAGTGCCATGATGACACGCCGCCGGCTATCGTGTCCGACAAGCACCAGCGGGGCGGTGTCATCAAGCGATCCGACGTCCGATTTCCTTCTGAGGCGATCGGTAGACCACCTTGGAAGGAAGAGCGATACGACCCTGGTCATCACAGGCCTCCACTTCAAAATCTGCGCTGTCACCAGCGCGGCAACGGATGAGTTCGACAAGCCAGCGTGCCCGGCCGAGTCCTGGAACGGGAAGGGGTGCGGATGGCATTTGAGACACGCGCCATCGCGTGACGCTGGCCGTGGGCTGACCAAAATCACCGGCTTCGCTCTGTCGACGCCAGCGCCGCAAGGCAATGCCGATAGTTCCCCCATTTTCGGCGGCAAGTTGCAACCGTCGCGATGCTGTCATCGACAGGCGGGCCGTTTCGGCAATCACAGCGCCCAGACCGCCGTGACGCAAGCCCTCCTCAAAACAGGCAAGAAGGGACTTTTCATCCCCCGCCTCCAGATGCAGCATTCGGTCGGGATGAAGGCCAGCCTGAGCGATGGCCGGCATGAATAGATCGCGGCGCGTGACCACCCAGAGGATCTTGCCCTGCGTGCGTGCGGCAATCCCTGCTGCAAACAAGGCGGCAGCAGCACCATCCACGGCACCATTGCCACCGCCAGCCACTTCATGCAGGCAAGCTAAGGCCAGACCGCCACCCGGCAGTTTGCTGTCGAGCGCCGGCAAACCGAAAGGCAGAACGTGGCGTTGTCGCGCATGTCCGCCCTCCAGCCGCTCGATGCGCGACCGCAGTTCTGCAATAACGGGATTGGCGGCGGGTTCGGGCATTGCGATACAGTTCCTTGCAGGGGTTTGCAGCTTCAGTAAAAGCTGATAAGTTCCCTATTTGTTCCGATTGCCTTTGCGAGTCAATCGGGCCTGCTGAATTGAAATCACAGCTTTTGCGCGGTGTTCAATTGAATCCTGCAAGGGTTTCAAGGGGATATCGGCGAAGCCCAGCGGCAGGAATTTTTTGTATATGACGGGGACAGATGACGGCTTACCTGGAAAAGCTCAACGACCGGCAACGGGAAGCAGTGGAATATGGCGTGGGGGACGCTGGTGTCAGCGGTCCGCTATTGGTGATTGCCGGTGCTGGTTCAGGCAAGACCAACACATTGGCGCATCGGGTTGCCCATCTCATTGTCAAAGGCGCGGACCCAAGACGGATCTTGCTGATGACTTTTTCGCGCCGGGCGGCCTCCGAAATGGGCCGACGGGTAGAGCGGATCTGTCGGCAAGTTGTGGGTGAGAACGCTGCCATCATGCGCGATGCGCTCCACTGGGCCGGGACCTTTCACGGCATCGGGGCGCGGATGTTGCGGATCTATGCCGAACAGATCGGCCTGAATGTGGACTTCACAATTCATGATCGCGAAGACAGTGCGGATCTGATGAACCTGATCCGGCACGAGTTGGGCCTGTCGAAGACAGAAAGCCGCTTTCCCACCAAGGGGACTTGCCTTGCCATCTATTCACGGGTGGTCAATGCCGAAAGTTCCATCGGCGAGATCCTCAAATCGGCCTATCCCTGGGCGATCGGCTGGGAAGAGGAACTCAAACAGCTATTTGCGGCCTATGTCGACGCGAAACAGGCGCAGAACGTCCTCGATTATGACGATCTTCTGCTCTATTGGGCGCAGATGGTGTCTGATCCCGAACTCGCGCAGGATATTGGCGGGCGTTTTGACCATGTCCTTGTCGATGAGTATCAGGATACCAACCGGTTGCAGGCCTCCATTCTTCTGTCATTAAAACCCGATGGGCAGGGCTTGACTGTGGTCGGGGATGACGCGCAATCGATCTATTCATTTCGCGCGGCAACGGTGCGCAACATCCTTGATTTTCCGGAAGCATTCGCGCCAAAGCCGGCAGACATCATCACGCTTGATCGCAATTACCGCTCCACACAACCCATTCTGGCTGCAGCCAATGGAGTGATCGACCTCGCACGCGAGCGGTTCACCAAGAACCTATGGACGGACCGTTGCTCGGAGCAGCGTCCCCTGCTCGTGACCGTCCGGGACGAAAGTGACCAGGCCCACTACATTGTGGAGCAGGTATTGGCCAATCGCGAGATCGGTATGACGCTCAAGCAACAGGCTGTGCTGTTTCGGACATCGAGCCATAGTGGTGCCCTTGAAATCGAACTGACGCGACGCAACATCCCCTTCGTCAAATTCGGTGGATTGAAATTTCTCGACAGTGCTCATGTCAAGGACTTGCTGGCGGCGCTCCGCTTTGCACAGAATCCTCGTGATCGTGTGGCGGGCTTTCGCCTTTTGCAAATGCTTCCCGGCGTTGGTCCGCAGACAGCCGGCAAAATACTCGACACCATTGCCACAGACCCTGAACCCCTGATATCTCTCGCCGAAATTCCACCACCACCCAGGACTGGCGACGACTGGCCTGCCTTTATCGCGATGCTTTCAGCTCTGCGCAAAGCAGAAGGCGGCTGGCCCGGGGAAATCGGTCAGGCGCGCCTGTGGTATGAACCGCATCTTGAACGTCTTCATGAGGAGGCTGAAACCCGCAAGGCCGATCTTCTCCAGCTTGAGCAGATTGCTGGCGGTTATCCCAACCGTGAGCGGTTCCTGACCGAATTGACGCTTGATCCGCCCGATGCCACCAGTGACCAGGCGGGCGTACCGCTGCTGGACGAAGATTATCTCATCCTTTCAACTATCCATTCATCCAAGGGCCAGGAATGGCGTTCGGTTTTCATGCTCAATGTGGTGGACGGTTGTATACCGTCGGATCTCGGTGCCGGAACGACGGCGGAACTCGAAGAGGAGCGGCGCCTGCTCTATGTGGGGATGACCCGCGCGCGAGATAGCCTGAGCCTTATCACACCACAACGCTTCTTCACCTATGGGCAGAACACGCAGGGGGACCGGCACGTATATGCGTCCAGAACCCGCTTCATCCCCAAAAACTTGCTGCCGCTGTTCGAGATCACAAGTTGGCCAAAGCTCTCAGCCGCAAGAGCGGAGCGCAGCAAGGCATCGGTCAGAATGGATGTTGGAGCGAGAATGCGCAAGATGTGGCGTTAACGAGACCGACGCGGGAGGATGCGAATGCAGCTCCTTTATAGTTGCTGGCGTTTCTGCTAAATGAGCATCGCGCTGGAGCCCTTCAGTAAAGTCTTTCAGCCGAACAACCGGCTTGCTCGCAAAAAACTCTTATTTCCAGTGAATGATATAGAGAGGTTGAAAGCATCAGTCTCATTGCTTATCCCTTGGGAAAGTGCATGCGGCAAAGAAGTTTGGGGGCATATATTTATAGAAAGCCGCAACGTCTTCCTATCACAGCGTGGGTCGATTGACTGCAAACGATAAAACATGGGCCCTCTCTATCCAGCGCGCAGTCGGCGTTGGTTGCGATGCTGTTTGCGTACTGGTGCTGGCTTTTTATAGTACACCAACAGAGACCAAACGAGTTGAGGTTGGTGGCACACGTACCAACCGGATAATAGCTGCAGCCCATGGCATTCATCGCTTTTCGATTTTGAAACAAGCTGAAGATACCCCAGCAGCTAGCACGGGGCGAGTTGCAGAATTCTGATCTTACAACCACGAGCTTCTCCTCGACAGTCGATCAGCGGAACCGGCGTTTGGGTTGGCGGCAAAGATGAGGCTAGGCGAAGGGCACCTGAGCTTCACAAATCGTGGTGGAAACACTTGCAGAATATGATATCGCATAAGGATTCATATATTGCCCTACGGATGCAACCCCATTCTCATCGCGCGCGCGTACAGTGCTGACGAATGCTCAAGCTCGTGGACGTATCGATTTTTCGAGCTTCTTTATCGCCTCACGCAAAGATCGTTGCTCGTCAAAATAGTCCTCCCAAACCTTTTTCTTTCCGAGTAGCGCGGGAACAGTCCGGATTGTAAATCGCTTGGGGTCGAGGCCCTTTCTGACCTGGGTCCAGTTGAGCGGCATCGACACCGTCGCCCCCTCGCGCATTCTGGGTGAGAGCGGTGCAACGGCTGTCGACATGCGGTCATTGCGTAGGTAGTCCAGGAAAATACGGCCTTTGCGCTGGCTTTTGGCCATTTTGATCAGGTAGCGGTCGGGATAGTCGCCGGCCATTTGTTGGCAAACATCGTGTGCGAAACCTTTGGCTTCTGCCCAGTTGAGTTTTTTGCCTTTGCCACCGCCAAGCGGCGTGACCACATGCAGTCCTTTGCCGCCCGTGGTTTTGCAGAAGCTGACCAGACCAAGCTGATCAAGGCGATCGCGCATTTCCAGCGCCGCTTCGATAACGCTGAAAAAAGCCACGTCAGGGCCAGGATCGAGATCAAACACCAGCCGACCAGGGATTTCTGGTTGATAGGGTAAACAATTCCACGGATGCAGTTCGACGCCACCCATTTGAGCGACTGCTGCGAGCCCTTCCACCCGATCGATCTGGAGATAGGGCTTCCTGTCACCAAACACCTCTACAAGTTCGATCAGGTTCGAGGTGCCTGGGAGCGCATGACGCTGGAAGAACTGCTCGCCCTGCAAACCATCGGGCGCGCGAACCACCGAGCAGGGCCGGCCGTTGACATGGTTGATCAACCACGGTCCCACCGCCTCGTAATAGCGGGCGAGATCGAGTTTTGTGACTGGCTTTCCATCCCCAGCATCCGGCCAGAGTGTCTTATCAGGGCTCGAAATCAATACGCCCATGATATTGTGTTTGCCGCCTGCTTGAGAGGTGAGAATATCTCCAGGCTTTGCGGTGTCGTTTTCAGGGACATCGACGTCGCTCGGCGCTGCCGGCGTTTCGGCAACCACCTCTTTCGCTGGCTTGTCCTCGCGCAACCCTTTGAACGCAGCTTGGCGAACGAGGCCGTCTGCCGTCCACCCGGCGAATTGTATCTCTGCGACCAATTGCGGTTTCAGCCATTTGATATCGGTGCCTCCCTTGGGCGCACCGATACCGGTAAAAGGCGATTTCCTGGCCTCAAGCGCACGAAGTTTCGGTAGAATGCCCGCAACGGTTTTTGCGCCATAGCCGGTACCGACACGACCAACATATACGAAATGTCTGCCCCGATTGACGCCGACGAGCAAAGAACGGAATTTGCCATTGGTCGTGGCATAACCGCCAATCACCACTTCATGGCCTGAACGGCATTTGGACTTGACCCAGCTGTCGGAACGACCCGAGACATAGCGGGCGTCCGCCTGTTTGGAAACGATGCCTTCCAGCGAAAGCCGACAGGCGGAACGCAGAACCGCTTCCCCGCCTGTTTCAAAATGTGTCACATAGCGGATCAGCGGATCCTCACTGACGCTTTCTACCATCTGCTCGAGCCGTTGCTTGCGGTGGGTAAGAGCAAGTTGCCGCAGGTCCTCGATGCCGTCAAAAAGCAGATCAAACGCGAAATAAACCAGGGCATCGGTGTTGCCCTCGGACAAAGCTGCCTGCAATGCTGCAAAATCAGGTGCTCCACTTTCGTCCAGCGCGCAGATTTCCCCATCTATGATGCCGTCGGGGAGTGCTGCCGCGCTTTTTACAATGGCTGGAAATCTTTCGGTCCAGTCGAGACCCTTTCGGGTTCTCAATGTGACTGCGCCAGAATTGACATGCATCTGGATGCGGTAGCCGTCGAATTTAATTTCGTGAATCCAGTTTTTCGAAGCCGGCGGCCTGTCGTGGGTTTCACATAATTGGGGTGGGACGAAGTCCGGCATGGTGGCGGGCGTTGACTTGACGGTCTCCGACATCCTTTTGTTTTTTTCGCGCTTTTTTGCAGCAAGCCCATGACTGCTATCCCAAACGGCGTCTGCCGCGATAGCGTCAGTTTCGATCATGAAGGGGCGCGGCTTTCTGCCTTTGCCGGCTGCTATCATCTGCATGGAACGAGCGGATGCGACAGAGGTGTCATTGTCGTCCAAAACGGCAGCACCGTTGCTGTATACGGCAAACGCGTCTTGATGCTTGATCAGCAACCAGTTGGTTCGTCTGGAGCCGTTGCGATCCGCTTTCATGCGCACCAGCACAAAGCTGCCATGCAGTCGCTTACCTTCTAGGGTAAATTTCAGATCGCCTTTGGCAAGCGCCTCGCTGGCGGTCAGTTCTCCTTCCGGTGTCCAGTAACCACGGTCCCAGAGCATCACTGTGCCGCCGCCATATTGGCCTTTGGGGATCGTTCCCTCGAAATCCCCGTAATCAAGAGGATGGTCTTCGACCTCGACCGCCAGACGCTTGTCGCCGGGATCAAGAGAGGGTCCTCTGGTCACGGCCCAGGATTTGAAGACACCGTCAAGTTCGAGACGCAGATCGTAATGCAGTCGCGTCGCAGCATGTTTCTGAATAACGAAACGCAGCTTCTTCGAGGCCTTTGGCCGGTTCACCCCTTTTGGCTCCTGCGTCTTTTCAAAGTCGCGCTTTTTTTTGTAGGTTTCGAGTTTATCGCGGGCCATGACTGTCCTCATCTAGCTGTCAGTGCACCATCGATGCGTCCACTATAGAACGGTGATGCCAGACTGCTCAATTCTGACCCACAGCGTCTTGCTGGCACGAGACGACAGGGGAAGAGCTTGACCGTCGCTGGCTCCGCGGTCTCCTCAGGCACCTGATCACTGAGAAAACAACCGCGCAAGATAGTTTTTGTTCCTGCCAGCTCTGCGCACCCGAAAAAAACCTGCAAAAGCGTGGAGCTTTACACGGCGGACATCCGCAACAAACAGCGAATGCGCTCCAATGACTGAAGCGCTTTTTTGCCCTCAATGCGATACTCAAAGCCGTAATCCAAAACAGGACGCAGTCTGTTGTCGCCAAAGGGCTGGCGCAGAGGACCGCAAGCGCCGATCTGAATTCCCGCACAGCACTTGCCGGGCGATACGGAAACATTCGTATGGCAGCGAAAGACAGAACTGTGGCGAGCAGCACTGCGAATGTCCACGACCTTATACAAAAAAGGAACCGCGGCAGGACAAAAATGCAATGCGCGTCGAGCAGGAAAAACGAGGGAGTGCGCATGGTTTCCCGCCACACTATGGTTCGTCCTTAAAGACGTCGCCCTTGTTCAGGGAGTTGCTTCGTTCCGTTATGCTAGGCCAGACAAGGGTTGCATCACGCTCTCAAGAAACAACGCGCCGATCAGACTGCCGGCTTGCAGTTTGACAAGAGACCCTTGGGAACAAGCCCTTCCATACATATCCTGCGCCATGTGTTGACCGGCCTTGCCCGCCATCTGACAATAGCGAATATCGGAACTGGTGCCATGGTGCCAATCGAGGTCCTGTCGATCGGTCGGTCAACGGGCACGGAGATTGATGTAAATATGACTTTCTAGCTATTTAAATGGAAGAAAGCACTTCCATGCAAACCTGAATCTGCCCCCCAGACTATCATCGCGCTGACGGACGGGTTTAGCTCAACATCTTGCAGGAAAATTGATTGGGGTGTGTGGGCAATGATGCCTGATGGGTGCATGACAGGCCGCCAAGCACGCGGTATTGCTGGCTACAGTTTGTTTGCCAGAAAATTATCAACTTTCGAGGCAATCGATACAAACACCGCAACAGTCCTCGTCAAAACAGAAAGCAGGCTTTTTCTGCCGGCAACAATCGCAGAGAATGGCCGCTGCATCCGAGCGCGGTTCGGGGGGCAGGATCTCAATTTCCAAAGCTTCGTCTGGACATGAAGGCTGTGCCATTGCCGTGGTTCCCCGTCTAATCAGGATATGTGCTTATGGCTTCAGATAAACACAGAGAGGGGCGATTTAAAGAGCGGGTCTGGACTATCCGTCGAAGGCGCTCGGGAACCCGGCCCAAAGCGCGGTCCACGTCGCCCCACGCAGCGGTTGTTGGAAGAAGATTGGAGGGTTGCGTCAACCTGTCGGCTTGGGCGTTTCAGAGAATGCCGGCGTCGGGTCCGCATTGGCCTTACGCGCCTTCTGCGATGCCCGTGACAGCGGGCACGGCCTTGAGGGCTTTGAGCACAGATTCGAGATATGGCCGGCTTATCAGGGAAGTGGTTACTGCAGCAGCTTGGCCTTCATTGCTTGACCAAAAATGGTAAGCTGCAGCATGGGCTCGCCTCGAATGACACTTTCCTCGACGAGGTCGAGCTGTTCGAGCCGTCCGATAACGCGATGGGACAGTCGTTTGTCACCAACGAGCCAGTCGCTGCCGATCTTTTTCTGACGGCGGAAGAAGGCGATGGCCCGCAGGGCGTCGTGCTGCGCCCGGGTGAGTTTATCAGACGATGGCGCGGTCATGTAATCGACATATGGAAACATCAAGATCCTCCTGCTCAATCATGGTGGACAGTGATAATTGTCTGCGGCCTCTCGGGTCCCACAGTTGCAAAACGCCGGATTTGCAAGGAAAACGGACTTGCCTCACAATTTGTTCCAGGGTGCGGGTTTCTCAGCCTGTTGCACCCTTTCGGCAAAATGTCGGAGCAATGCCACGAAGCGCTGGCAGAAACAAACCGCTGTCTAATGTTCCAGTGACAATTTCTGCAGCTTTTTAATCGTTAATGCGTTAATCTCTGCAAGAATACATCGACAGGGAGCCTGACAGTTTGAGCGTCGCTTTTGTCAAAGAAGAAAGTGCGGAAGCTGCTGCGGAGACAATTTTGCCGCCGCGACCGATTTCTGGTCGAATCAATCTGGTGACGGAGAGCGGGCTTGAAATGCTGCACGAAGCGCTTGCATCGGCGCAAAGCAGGCTTGACGCTGCAAACCGGCTCGAGGATATCAATGAAAGACGGCGTCAGTCAGCGGTTTGGCTGCGTGATGTACGCTATTACAGTGAGCGCATCCGTACGGCTGAGCTGGTTAAGCCCTCCGCATCTTCTGATGTTGTTGGCTTTGGGCATGTGGTCACCTTTCAGCGCTCGGATGGTCGCAGGCTGAGTTTCAAAATTGTCGGTGAAGATGAGGCTGATCCATCGCGGGACACGTTGTCGCATGGTTCACCGGTTGCAATCGCCCTGATGGGTAAGGCGGTAGGCGAGGTTGTTGAGATAGGGGCGCTTGAACTGGAAATTGTTTCCATCAACGCCTCGGCACAAGTTTGAATTCCTTGCCATTTTTTCACCCAACACCCTGAGGGCCTTATTGAGCCGGATAGCCTGGTCGCTGCTGCGTCGGGCTGCAGCAATTGCTGCGGTTTGATCGGATTCTGCCTTTCGCCCGCATTGTGGACAAGCGGGCGCAGTGGGCAAGGGCTGTGACCATTGCTGCGGTGCCAGGAGGATCCGCTCCGCCTCTTCGAGCACCTGATAGTTGCCCTCGGTGACTTTTTTGCGTGGCGTCGTGGGAATGTCTCACCCGGATGGCGTCGATGGTGCCTGTTTGAGTGACAAGCGAGTTCATGCAACGAATGCGATAGAGCCCGGCCATCAACTCACAGGGACTGGTGCCATCATTGGCATTTTTGAGCAGGATTTCGCACAGATTGTCACCGACATTATAGATGTTGCCATCTTCAACATCGCGCAACCGAATGAGATGCGTGGTGGAATGGGCCTTGTCTAAACTGCGGCTTGCGGATTGTTTTGCTCCGTCCGTGACAAAGCCTTCCTTTTTGAGGCCGCGTATTATTTCAAGGGTGGGAATTGGGTGAACTGTTGCGAGCGGCTCGCATGCGCGGTGTCTGCAAAAATCGAGGGTGCCCGCGCCTGCATTTACGCCCCCGTCAGGGAATGGGTCTGGTCGAAGCGAGCGCTTTTAGTGTAGATGCTCATGATCTTTCTGCTTGAGATTTTCCCCGGCCCCTGGGCGAAGAAAAAACAGAGGCGGCCGCAGGCCGGCCATAGAGCGGCAGGGTGTGCGGATCGTCGCCGTAGATGAAGAGTACCGGATGAGGCGTGATAGGGTGGAAGGAAATTTGGGAGAAGCGATTTGCTGGCCTGAGTGATTGAACGGAGCATGGCACCTACCTTCTTAACCTATATGACTCGCCAAAATATTAGGGACGCTCCCCCGTAGCGAAGGCGCTCCTTCGTCACGCAATTGAAGATTTCGATGGCGAGAGGCGAACCATGCTTTTTGCCATGTTATTTTCTGGTATTCGCGGAGAATTCGAATGCTGTAGTTTTCTATGAAAAGCTCGGTGGTACGGTAATTGAAAATAAGCGTGACAGGAGCCGGTGGGGAAATGATAGGATTGAACAAATGCGATATCAGTGGCCTTCGGCAGAATCACTCCGTCAGAAAATGAATCATCAACCCAGCCACACGAGCTGATCGCAACTCGATCTTTTCGGTGAAAATGCAGCTTTCTCTGAACCAGATTTTGCGACCTACATCGGTATTGATGCGTGATTGAAACGCGCTGCCTCCATTTGAGCAGATGAGACTTGGGCTCGGCGACCGATACTCCAATCCGTTGTCCCCAATCGTGCCCGCAGGTGCGGCTCAGTGAGGATGATCGAGGAGAAGTTTTAACGGGAACGAACAAGGCTTGCGCGGGCTAAAGCCTGCGTTCTGTGGTATCGTGAAGCACGTGTTCTTCCTTAAAGGACACCGGAGACCGCCGGCTTAGCCAGCGCCATCTGCTACTCGTTAGTCCTGTCTGAAAGATCGATATCAATCAATGCGATGCCAAAATCTGGATTATAGCTGCGTTTGAGTGATGCGGGTGTTTCTCGAATAATGACTTCCAGGGTTGGCTTCACATAGCCTTTGACGAAATGCCCGCCACGTGTCTGTCCGTCGGACAAGCCCAGCACCGCGTGAAGATGGGGGTGCGGCTCACCTTGTTCGTTCAATGTGATATCACCGATCAGGCTTAAGACCTCGCTTTGCACGGTCACAGGAATATCCTGGTAGCGCCGGGCTTGGAGATCAAAGAAAGCGAGCATTGTTTCCTGAAACGCGCCGATCGCCGAAACCGATGCGGCGTTGATGTCATGTTTGATGGCAAAATGGCGAATTGTCTCGAAAGCTTCCTCGCCTGGTTCAACCACCAATATGAAGACGCGCTCGCTGTCATTGGACAAAAGTTTGCTTCGCATGCGGTCCTCCCGGCTTCGGCTTAAGATAATGACCGCCAGCGCAACTGGCGGTCCTGATTTGGGAATGCAGTTTAACGGGGATGACGGCCTTCCGCGATCTCCTCGACAATCTTGTCGACGAAAGCGTCAAGATCATCGGGCGATCGCGAGGTTATAATGCCCTGATCGGCAATGACTGCTTCATCGACCCAGTGGCCGCCGGCGTTTTTCAGGTCGGTTTTGATCGAACCATAGGAGGTTACCTTGCGGCCCCTGACGGCGTCCGCTTCGATCAGCAACCAGGGTGCATGGCAGATTGCCGCGACGATTTTACCCGATTTCAGGAATGCGCGTACCACGCCTATCGCATCTTCATCGGCGCGTAATTTGTCGGGGTTGATTTGCCCACCCGGCAGAACCAGCGCATGGGTGTCATCGAGTGCAATCTCCTGCAGCGTGAGGTCGACATCAACGCTGTCACCCCAGTCGCCGTCGTCCCAACTTTTGATTGTTCCACTTTTGGGAGAGGCGATCTTGACCGTGGCCCCCCGTTCGCGCAGTTTTTCCAAGGGGACACGAAGCTCCGAGCGTTCGTATCCATCTGTTGCGAGAATGACGATATTGGCATCGGTGATTTCAGTCATAACTATCCTCATGGTTTATTTGGGCGCAGTGCCGGTTGTTGGCACTGCACCAGTGATTTGCGTTACACCTGAACGGCTTAGACGGTCCTGACTCGGGGCGCATTGCCACCATTCCTTTGACACAACCAACACACGCCGGGCACAACGGCCATCACAAGGCTGCAGCGGACAGCTGCAGGCGCGTCAGCGCCAGCAAGCCGCAGGAGAAAGCTAGTCGCGATGTTCAGGCAGCTCTTTAAGCTGATCCTTGGTCCAGGACGTCACCGCATGAACATTGCCGTTATCATCGCGCATGAAATCAAAGCCGCTGAGTGGAACCGAGACCGGTTTTGCGCCAATGCCCAGAAACCCGCCAACGTCAATGATGACCTGCGCATCGGGCCCCATGCCATGGAGGTGGTCGACGGTTCCGATCTTGTGGTCATCGATACCATAGACGGTGGCGCCATCGAGCGTGTCCGAATTCAGTTCCGGCGCTGTTAGTCTAATATGTTTGCTGTGATCCATCTCAAATCCTCCTTGTTTTTTGAGTGGGTATAACCCGGTGGCGGGCAATCTGTTCCCGGGGACGCTTCTAAATATGCGGCTTCTCGGAAAGATATCCACGTGAATGGGAGGTGATAGTTGGGATTGCGTTGTTTGTTTGGGACCCTTACATCGCTCGCTGCTGGCAGCGATCAGGCTATGATCGCCGAGGGCACGGGTGACAGACGGAGAAGTTGGGGAAGAGGATGCCGACATGCAGTCTGTCGAGCTCGTCAGCACACTCAACTTGAAACCCCAGCCGCCCCCACCAGCCCGGGTGACGGGAAGGCGGCACCGTTACGCCGGCGTCGCTGTGGTGATCGCGTCTTCACCTATTCACCAATGCGAAGTCTCGGTGGCAATGACAGCCTGCAGGCATTTACGACGATCGGCCATCTTCGTGATCATCAGCCCTACCAGGTCGAGATGGCACCCGGCTTTAATCCATGGCGGCGCGATGTGAATTGGTTGCCGGCACTACAGGCACTGATCAGACCCATGCTCAACGCGCTTTCCTTCACGCGTTCAAAGTCCAACTGGGGCTACCAGTTTCGCTTCGGGCTGTTTGAAATCATTGATGCGGATGCAGATCTGATTGCGATGGCCATGGGATTGCCGGCCCTGTGGTCATCGATCAATTGCGGCACGTCAGCCAGCGCTGCCCAATGCTGCGATAAGGTCTCTGGCCTGACCCAGGTCGTCGAGCAATTGGCCTTCCGCGCGCTGCTGGTGTACCGGATCAGGCAACCGCAGAATATAGGAGGGATGCCATGAGAAAAGGATACGGGTTTCATCCTGCAACTGTTCCACGGTTCCGCGCCGCTGGGAGATCGGGCGCGCGGTGCCGCTTACAGCAAAAGCCGCCGATGCACCGAGTGCCACAATAAGCCTGGGTTTTACCAGCGCTATTTCCTGGGTAAGCCACCATCGGCAATGATTGATCTCATCGCGATTTGGCGTTTGGTGGAGGCGTCTTTTACCGCGCGGTGTGAATTTGAAATGCTTGACCGCATTGGTCAGGAACACGCTATTGTCAGCTATATCGGCTCGCTGCATCAGCCGACGCAGGATCTGGCCAGCTGGTCCAACGAAAGGCAGGCCGCTTAAATCCTCATGGTCTCCGGGTTGCTCGCCAACAATCATTATTGCGGCGTTCTGGCTTCCAGATCCACAGACAGCCTGGCTGGCCTGTTCGCAAAGGCTGCAGCGCTGACAAGTGCGGATCGCGCGGCTCAGGTCGTCGATTGTGTCTGCGGTGGCTGCAACGGCCGGGAACTGGTCGCGATAGCGTTGCGTGATCAGCTCGGAGCCTTTTCGTGGAGGGGTGGCCTGCGCCTCGCGCATTTTGGTGGTGCGCGCCTCCGCGTCCTTCAGCATGGCTGGGATCAGGCTCGTTTCGGGCATGTTACGCCAGTATTTTTTCGGCATTTCCGATAGCATGGCGCGTATATTGGTTCGGGCTGGATTGAAAATATTGCTGAAATAGGCGTTCCAAAGCGCCTCGCTGTCATCCGGCGCCAGATTGGGTCTTGCGGCACCGGCCCGAAATTCCAGCACGCCATTTTCAAACACAGCGCTGCGTTTTGGGGTCAGGATCGTCCAGTCCATGTCGGAGAAGCGTGCCACGAAAAATGTTGAGGCTGGTTCGACGATATTGTGGTCGGGTTCGAACCAGGCGATGAAACGCCGGCGTTGCGTTGTTGCGCTGATTTCGCGGAAGCGCAGGAATGCATGCATCTTGTGTAGATCCCGCCTTACATTCTTGCTCATCCGGATCAGACGGTAACCGAGGGGATCTACCGGAGACAGCGGATCGCCGTCGCGTTGCACCAGACGCCACAAGGCTTGATAGAGCAGATGAAATCGTTCGGCGTCGGCATGCCATATCACGCTGCGCATGGTTTCAAGGAAGGCCTTGGAGGCAAGGGTCGCATGCGGTCCCTCACTTTGCGGCAAACCATCGCCATCAAACAGGCCATCAGCGGGATTCCAGTTCATGCTCTCCGGCGGGATACGATGCGACATGGCGCGCCGCGCCGCCTGACGCCAGCTGTTGACCGTTCCGATCTCGTCAATAGTGGCACAAAAAGACATGCAGCCGCTTTCAATCTTTTCCTGTCAGAGCAAACTCAACTGTTTGGGCGCGGGCATGAAACGCTGTCGCAAATTCGCACTGTCGAGCACCAATCCGGGGGTCCAGTCGGTGACGGTGATGAATGGTTTGGCCTTGCGTGTCAGTGCACCGATGCGCACGAGATCGCCGATCCGCAACGGCTGCAGCCGACGCGCGCTGATGATGCGATCGACGGTTCGGACGCCAAAACCGGGAACACGCAGCAGCATTTCCCGTGATCCCTTATTGATATCAACCGGAAAATGGCCGCGATTCTGCAGTGCCCAGGCAAGTTTGGGATCGATATCCAGATCGAGAAATCCGTCGCGGGTGCCTGCGGTTATTTCCGAGGCCTCATAGCCATAAAACCGCATTAACCAGTCTGCCTGATAAAGACGATGTTCGCGTTCAAGCGGTGGCCTGATCAAGGGCAATGCCTTGGTTGCATCGGGGATCGGACTGAAGGCGGAATAATAGACCCGGCGCAGCTTGTAGCCGGTATAGAGCCGGACGGCGGTATTGAGGATAGTGGCATCATTGGAGCTATCGGCGCCAATAATCATCTGGGTGCTTTGCCCGGCAGGCGCAAATTTTGGCGGCTTGCGCCCTGTGATGGTCTTGTCAGAAGCTGCCTCGCCTTCAAGCCGGACCTGAGCCATGGTGGCGCGGATGGTTTCCGGGCGCTTTTCAGGGGCGAGTTGCCGTACGCTTTGGTCCTGTGGCAATTCGACATTGATTGAGAGTCGGTCTGCATAAAGCCCGGCCTCCCGAATGAGCTCAGGGGCCGCATCCGGAATTGTCTTGAGATGGATATAACCCTTGAAACCGTGCAAGGTCCGCAATTTGCGGGCGATCAGCGCCATGTCCCCCATTGTCTGATCGGGTGATCGGATAATCCCCGACGACAGAAACAGGCCTTCAATATAGTTCCTGCGATAAAATTCGAGGGTCAGGGTGACAATCTCGTCAACGGAAAAGCGCGTGCGTTCGACATTGCTGGAAACCCGGTTGACGCAATAGGCGCAATCGAACATGCAAAAATTGGTCATCAGGATTTTGAGAAGAGAAATGCAGCGCCCATCGGGCGCATAGGCATGACAAATCCCCGAGCCCCCGGAGGATCCCAGGCCCCCTTTCAGGGCATTGCGCTTTTCGCCACCACTGGAAGCACAGGATGCGTCGTATTTTGCCGCATCCGACAGGATTTCAAGTTTTCTTTGCAGGGTCATGGAAGCCATGAACCAAGATTAGAAGTTCTCGTTTTGTTCGTCAATCACCTTCTTCGACCGGGTTGGTTTCTGCTGACATTCGCCTGACATTCTCCTGACATGGGCAGCCTGACATGGACAGGCTGACAGGGGCCGCCTGACAGGGGCAGCTGATAGCGAGGCACGCGCGTCATAAGGGCTTTGCGCAAAAACTGCGTTTTGAGATCGGGTTGCGCCAGCACGTCATGTCGGATTTGCGCTGGGGACCATCGGTGATCACTTCATTGAGACGCCAACGGCCATTGTCCTGATAGATCACGGTTTTATCGCCATCAGGCCAGACATGGACGTTGAGACGAAGCTGACGACGTCCTGGTTTGCGTTCGGCTGCCGCCTGATAGAAGGAAAACCTGCGGCAGGTTTTTTCAGATCGGGTTGTTCCGGCATCATCCTTAACGCTGCAGGTGGTGCGGTCATGGGGATAGCGGCCCCTGCTCCAGTCTTCGAGCAATGTCCGGTTAAGCTGACAGGCCTGCTCTATATTGTCCATGCAGCCCATGTCGTATGCGCGTGAGGCTTCGGTAATCAAGCTGGCCGCGGTTTGATCGCCAGCATAGGCGTCACCGGCCAGCACGATCGGGGGCTTTGCTCCAAGCAGAAGATTGCCATATCTTATGCAGGCTTCGCCATCGGTGGTGGCGACGAAAGGATGGAAACAGCCGCTCTGGTAGGCCATTGCTGCTTGCTGGGCGTTGACAGCGGTGCCGAGGCCGAGAGCGTAAATATTGCCGATCAGTTTACAGGCATAAGGCGAAAGCCCGGGATCGGCGGCCTTGCAGGCAAAGTCCGCCCATTGCAGCGCTGCCGGATAATGCGTCTTGTGTTGCAACGCGAATTTTGCGGCCTCGTAGCAGAGGCTGACGGTTTCCGGCCTATTGCTGCTCTGCGCGATCTGAGCGGCGCAGCCTTTTTCAAACAGGTTCATCGCTGCAGCAATTTCACCGGCGTCGCCATGCAGTCGCGCCAGCGACAGACAGGTGCTTGCTGGCGCATTGTCGAAACGACAGCCTTTTTCAAGGGCCGCCAACGCCCTGGCATCGTTGTCGGCTTTGATCGGGGGCGGCGATTGCTCCTTGGTATTGGCGAACAGCAATGAGGCCAATGCCTGACATCCATTGATTGTTTCATCGCCGCAGGCACTGTCGAGCATGGCTTCAAGTTGTGGTCGCTTGATGTCTTTGGAAGCGAGAGCGGCAGCGACGGCTGCCGCGCAGGCCTGCGGTCCGCTGGCGGATGTATCGGTGCGACAGCTGTTGGAAAGAGCCTGATAGCTGTCATTTTGTGCCGGCGCTGCCGCAGCAAGGCCGGGATCGAGCGCCGACCCCAGCCCGGTGCAGGCACTATCCTTCTCAGTCTGCTCTGCGCAAAGAGCGATCGCGCGGGCTGCGCTGTGATTGCGGGCATCCAAGGCCCAGTGCGCCGCAAGCCGTGTTTGTGCGATACAGGCCGATGGATCGCCGTCAGCGCAGCCGCGCTCGAGCAGGGCTTTGGTCTTTGTCAGACGGGGCTTTTCGAGGCGATCTGGCTCCGTGTCCTGCAGAAAGTCACGATATTTGTAATAGGCAGGTTTGCAATGGATATGGTTGGCTCGTGAGGGGCCCGGTTCGCAGCTTTCCTCGAGAAAGGCAGCCAGCGCATAATTTTCGTCCGGTGTTGCGGATACTGCCTGGCCACGCGCGCTTATGACCGGATCAAAACTGTCGGGAAGATCACGACAGACAAAGGCAATGCCGGCACCGCAGGCTGTATAGAGGGCGGCAAAATTGGAGCTTGCCTCGACAGCTGTTGCGGTGGTGGTGCTTGCGGTTCCACGTGCCAGTAAAACGCAACTCACAGCGTCACCTGCATCACAGCCTGGCTTGGCGAGTTCCGGGGTGACAAGATCGTTGGCATCGCCGGTGCCACCTTCGATTGCGCTAAACTGGGCATTTTTCAGCGTGTTCTCGGAACGATTGATCGCCAGCTTGCAGCCCAGAACATCGCCGCTCATGCAGCCAAGCAAGGCATAATGGGTCACGGTTGCAGGCAGGTCCCCGTCGGGATCCGCCGCGTCATAGATCGCCTGCGCGTAAAGACTGCAAGCCGAGCCCAGTCCCAGATGGCAGGCTTTCCTGAGGCCATTGCTGTCTTGCGTCTGAGCTGCAGCCTGCAGCAGCGCGCCTGCGGCGGCAAGCCGCTCTTCTGTGGAGGCATAACCCGCTGTTTCAGGTTGCGAGAATGCGCTGCCGGTCTTTACCAGCGAAGCGATGAATGCGATGCCGGTCGAGCAATGACTGTTTTCTGGCAGCCGTGTTGCGCGCGCGAGAATGCTGCTACTGGCTTTGATATTCAGCAGGCCCAGCGACAGCGCATAATGACCGTCGGACTGGAGGTACGCCGCCATTGATGGGCGGAAGGCCGCTAGCGCCCGCGCCTGGCTGTTCAAAGCGGCGAGTGAGGGGGCTACAGCGGCGATGAGATGGCAGGTGTTGGGCGGGGAAACAAAGGGCTGACCATTTTCCGCGCGCTGTGAAAATCCACAGAAGTTGGAGGCGTTTTCGATCGGGACAAAGCCTTTTGCGCGCTCTAGGCCTTTGCCTGTTGCATAGTCGACCGCGAAATAAGGCCGACGATCGGGGCCAAATGTGATGTCGACCAGTCTGACCTCACCGCCAGAATTCAGCAGAATGTGACCTGTCTGGTTGGCCCTCTGGCCGGGCGTCCGGCTGATCTGGGTGGGCGCACACAGCCTGCGAACCTCCAGGGTTTGATAGGGAGGCAGGTCTTGCGTCCTGCCTTGCGAGACCGGCAAGAGAGCAGGGATAATCGCTATGATTGCGGCGATGAACAGCCGAATGACTTTGCCTTGGGCAATGATTGTGTGAACCATTTCCCCCCGCCTCTGCCATTATTGTCTTGCTATAGCGGCATCTTCGCATCGCGGAAAGTGTCGGTCCGAGCGGTCCATCCTCGAAAAGCGAGCCATGCGGTTCAGATGTCGGATTGGGTCTGGTCTTGAGGTCGGGCAATCCGCTCAATCGCCTGCATCTGCTCAATAATGCGCGCCATGTCATAGGGTTTGGAATAAAAGGGAATAGCCTTGTGCAGTGTGGTATTTTCGATGTTGCTAAGACCAGAAACGACAATCACCCGCATATGCGGATAGGTTTCGCGGACGATATTGGCCAGTTCAATGCCATTGATGGCACCGGGCATATCGATATCGGTGAAGACGACATCAATGCTGCGATTGCAACCCAGGATCTCCAGCGCCTGGCTGCCATTCTCCGCTTCCAAGGTTGCCATGCCGGCATCCTCGAGCTCGCCGACGGCGACAAGGCGCAACAGTGCTTCATCTTCGACAACCAGAACAGTTGTTTTGCCACCCGCGAAAATGTCCATCGACCTGTTATTCCTTTGCTGCGCTGCTGGCTGCATTATCACCGATAGTGATGGATGAATAGTTGCAGGTCATGGGATTGCGCAGGCCATGATCGACGATGGCGCGATGAAAAGGGGCTGGGGTGCCGAGAGTGCAAATCAGTTTTGGGAAATTATTGGTCCCGTTTGTTACGCCATCCTGTTGCTGACCGGGTGTAGGCAGCGGCGCGCGCGGTTGGCGTGTGTGCATCGGGCGCTCAAGCGTCGCGCGGCCCTATGGGGATGTCGTGCAGCCACCACTGCGAGATCAGAAGGGATCAAACCTGGCTGAGTGCCTATGTTGTGGTCACCAAAAAAGCGCGAGCCGGCTGTCAAACAAGTGTGGTGATGAGAAACAGTGTAGCGAGGATACAACAACCCGCCAATGCAGAAAAATAACTCGCCGGCATCCGGTCGAGCCAGTTTGCGCGTGGAAATTCATTGCGGGCCGCAGTTGCATCTTTTGCTTGCGCCAGCAATGCGTTCAAAATTTCTGATTTGTGCAGATCAGCATCGTGTCCCATTTCTTCCCCCCTGGGTTGAGGGGAGTTTTCTACCATTAAGCCGTTGGTGGGTCATGTCGGACTTTGGTTTATTCCGAACAACCTTTGATCAATTGCAAGCTTCGCGCGGGCACCATGGCTGAGGGTTCTAACGCAGATTCATTCCGCAGCCTCAGCCGCGTCCTCTGGAAAGCCCAACAATGGTATCGGCATCTGCAGAAGATCGACAGCAACCTGATGCAGCACGGCAAACAGCACCCGGTCGGGGTCACCTTCCGATAATTGTTGGGGAGAGTCGATCAGCCGCGCGATCGTTGCTTCGACAATGCGATTTTGCATGCGACGCCCGGGTGAATAATGTTCGGCTCGCCGGCCAAGCATCAAGCACAGATCATTATCGATTAGGGAATTGTCGAGCAAATCATCTTCGAGATGGCTGCATGCATGATTGGGGAGTACCATCCGTGCTCCTCCTTGCTAGCAGGCAAGAGCACAAATAACCCTTAGCCGTCACCGCCTACATATTCGTATTGGTGACGATGCGACGACTATACGCTTTTTTGAGCAGGAGTCACGGAATGTTTGAAACAGTCGGTTTTTGTGCCGCTCGCTCTGGCAAATTTATCTTTGCTGAGGATTGTGTTATCGGCCGCAGCAAGCAGTGCCACCCCAACAAGCCGTCGGGCAGGAGAGACAATTGAGTAATCTGGAAACAGCGATCGCGGTTGCCGCAGCCGCCCATATGGATCAGAAGGATTGCAACGGGGATCCCTATATCCTGCATGCCTTGCGGGTGATGATGGCGCAGACCACAAGGGAAACACAGATACTTGCTGTCATGCATGATATGATTGAGCATAAGGCGACATCACTGAATGATATTTATTCCTTTGGCTTTGATGACGATATTGTCTTAGCGCTCAATGCCATCACGCGTCGCGATGATGAAGACCATCTGCTCTTTGTGAAGCGTGCCTGCTCCAATCCAATTGCCCGACCGGTCAAGATCGCCGATTTGCGGGATAATCTGCGTCTTCACCGCGAGGACGCGGAGCGCAGCAGAGGCTATCGGGAGGCTTTGCAAATGCTTGGCGAGAAGCCCTGATCTCCAGCCTGCGGACAAGGCTGAAGACCGACGACAACGCGGCGCGAAGCTGCTCAGAGTTCGTTTGGTACGTTGCATGACATTCAGGCGTTGCGGGTGAAACTTTTTCTGATCGCCCCGGTTAGGACGCCGTACCATTCCGGTACATGTGGAGGAATGACCATGGCGAACAATCAGCAGGATAACAAGAAACAGGCTTCTGGCAAGCAAGGCGGAAGCCACGAACAGCATGTCAAGGCTGGCGAGCAGAGCCATAAGAATGAAGAGAAGAAGTCTGGCAGTGGCCAGACGGGCAAATCCAGCCAGTCAAACGACAAAAAGTAAGTTGTCTCGGGAGAGCCCGTCGCCCGCGCCGGGCTCTTTCTTGCCCTATGACGCTCTTAAGTCTGATGAGGTCCGACATAGGGCCGGTCGACGATCTCCCGCAAAGCGAAGCTTGAATTGATCTTGACCACATGCGGCAGCGCGGACAGCCAGTCGCGGTGAATGCGTTCGTAGTCTTCGAGATCTTTTGCTGCGACCCGCAGGATGTAATCATATTCCCCCGACATCAGATAGCAGACCAGCACATTGGGGCACCGTTTGACTGCGGCCTCGAACTCGGCGAGGGTTTTGGTAAACTGGCCCGACAAGGAAATATGGACAATCGCGATCATCCGATAATCCAGAGCTTTGGGTGACAGGCGAGCGTGATAGCCGGCAATGATCTGGTTCTTTTCCAGACTGTCGAGCCGGCGCGAACAAGCAGATGGCGACAGACCGACTTTTTCTGCAAGCTCCGCATTGGTGATACGGGCATTGGCCTGCAAGGTCCTGAGGATTGCAAGATCAATCGGATCAAGAGTGCTCATTCGAAGAACCTTCGAAACAAAGGGCTGGGTACGCAATAATCCACCAGAATACCGATGGTTGCAAATCCTCTTTGCAAGGACATTGCGTGCTGGAGATGGTTTGATTTCAGAATGGATAATGACCCACAGAACGTGGGCGAACAGAGAGGAACGTCTATGCGTGTCGGTTGCCCGAAGGAAATCAAGAACCATGAATATCGTGTTGGGCTGACCCCCGATGCAGTGCGTGACTACGTGGCCCATGGCCATGATGTCCTGGTGGAAACCAGCGCCGGAGCCGGCATCGGCGCCGATGACGCCAATTACAGTGCAGCCGGCGCGCGGATCGTCGCGTCCTCGCAGGAAATCTTCTCAAAATGCGACATGATCGTGAAGGTGAAAGAGCCGCAGCCCGAAGAATGGGAACAACTGCGCGAGGGCCAGATCCTTTACACCTATCTGCACCTGGCTCCTGATAAAGAGCAGACCAAGGGTTTGCTTTCATCGGGTGTGACAGCCATCGCCTATGAAACGGTGACCGATGATCGTGGTGGTTTGCCCCTGCTGGCGCCGATGTCGGAAGTGGCCGGCCGACTGTCCATTCAAGCGGGCGCGACTGCGTTACAGAAAGCCAATGGTGGACGCGGCATCCTGCTGGGTGGCGTGCCGGGCGTGCTGCCAGCCAAGACCACCATCATCGGCGGCGGGGTGGTCGGATTGCATGCGGCCCGGATGGCCGTCGGACTCGGGTCCGATGTCACCATTCTCGACCGTTCTCTGCCGCGTCTGCGCCAGCTCGATGATTTGCTGGCGGGACGTGTGCATACGCGTTATGCCAGTCTGCAGGCGATTGAGGATGAGGTCTTTGCGGCGGATCTGGTGATCGGCGCCGTGCTGATACCGGGCGCAGCCGCCCCCAAACTGGTCAGCCATGACATGTTGTCGGGCATGAAAACTGGCGCGGTCATCGTCGATGTGGCGATTGATCAGGGCGGTTGTTGTGAAACCTCCAGGCCGACCACGCATTCTGACCCGACCTATCTGGTGGAGGGAATTCTGCATTATTGTGTGGCCAATATGCCCGGTGCGGTGCCGGTTACTGCAGCCCATGCGCTTAACAATGCCACGCTGCGTCACGGGCTTGCGCTCGCTGACCGGGGGTTGCGTGCGCTTGCCGAGGACAGGCATTTGCGCAATGGGCTGAATGTCCATCGGGGGCGGATTACCAACGGACCGGTGGCGGAAGCCCTCGGTTATCAGGCCTATGCAGCGGAAACGGTGCTCAATGTCGCATGAGGGATCGAACCCCACAGGCCTTGTTGCAACGAGGTCTGCGGGGTGCGGCAGATTTTGACTTCATAGCTCGCCTGTCGTCCCTTCCTTCTGAAGCGGGCTTTCCGAGGCGGGCTGAAGGCAGGCATGATCGAAAGATCAACCACGCCAGTTCAGGAAATGTCTTTCGATCTGTGTGATGATGGCGTTGACAATCAGACCCAGCAGCGAGAGGATGGTTACACCGGCAAACAGCTTTTCGAGATCATAGAGCGATCCGGCTTCCAGAATGTAGGAACCGATGCCGAACTGCGCGCCCAGCATTTCAGCGGCGACCAGAAGGATGATGGCGATGGAGATCGACACCCGCAAACCTGACAGGATGGCAGGGAAGGCGCCGGGCAGCACGATCTTGCGGACGATCGACCACCAGCCCAGGCCGAAGCTCTGGCCCATACGGATAAGGGAGCGATCGACATTGTCGACCGCACCATAGGTCGCAACGACCGTCGGGGTGAATGTTCCGAAGGCGATGAGCATATATTTTGACATCTCGTCAATGCCGAACCAAATGACAAACAGCGGCAGCAGCGCGATTTTCGGGATCGGAAACAAGGCGGCAACGAGCGGTACCAGACCGGCGCGCACATGGCTGAACAGACCGATCATCACACCAAGGCTGACGCCGGCTGCAATGCCAAGGCTGGCGCCCACAAGGAGGCGGCGCAGCGATGGCAACAGATGCTGCCATAACAGACCCGTCTGCCAGAGCTGGACAAATGTTTCGAGGACGGCGGAAGGGCCTGGCAGCGTCAGATTGGAAATAAAACCAACACGTGTTCCGACTTCGGCCAGCGCGATGAGGGCAATGAACAGAATGAGCGCGACATGGCGAACCGGTCGGGGTGCGAAGCCGCCCCCGCGAAACGGCACCGGACGCACGATCTGTGCTTGTTGCTTGAGCGGGGCGATTTCAACCATGAATGAGCTCCTGATCTGCGGCCTCGGCCTCCGCCCGCATCAATTCCCAGAGTTGCTTTTGCTTTTCTTCCAGCACGGGATTGCCAAGCCGGCGCTCGCCCAATGGAATATCGATGTCGACGATCTCACGGATTGTTCCCGGGCGCCGCGACAGCACAACCACGCGATGACCGAGCCGAACCGCTTCATTGAGATTGTGGGTGACATAGACGGATGTGAAAGGTTGGCGGCTCCACAATGTGACCAGGTCGTCCATCAGCAATTCGCGTGTCTGACTGTCAAGGGCCGACAGGGGCTCATCCATCAGCATCACCGCCGGCCGTACCGCCAGAGCGCGGGCAATCGCCACGCGCTGACGCATCCCGCCCGAGAGCTGCTTGGGCAGAGCCTTGCGGAAGTCGACGAGCCGGGTCCGTTTGAGCACATTGCTGATGATCTGCTCGGTTTCCGCGCGACTGATCGGGTGATCCTCAAGCACCAGTCGGATGTTGCCTTCGACGCTGCGCCAGGGCAGCAAGGCAAAATGCTGAAAGACATAAGTGAGCGGGTTGAGCGAGTCTGACGGCGGCGTTCCAACTGCCAGCACCTTGCCGGCGGTCGGACGCTCAAGTCCACCCAGGAAACGCAGCAATGTCGATTTCCCGCAGCCCGAAGGTCCGATCACGCAGACAATCTGTCCGTTTGGTATCCGCAACGACAGGTCCTTGAGGACTTCAACCGGGCCATAGCTATGGCTGATGTTTTCAAGCAGCAGATCCATTTAACTCCCCACACCGAAACGCGCTGATCCGCCAGGCTGTTGCTGGCTGATCCTGATCGATCTGCCGCCAATCAAGCGTTGCGGCATCACCTTGTTAGATTGTTTTGACAAAGGAGGTGTCGAAAAGCTTTTCCTTTGTCACCGCTTCCTTGACCATGCCTTCGGCGCGAAACCAGTCGAGTTGTTCGATACAGCTGGACAGGGAGAGAGCAAGCCCCTTGTTGATGCGCATGGCCCCATCAACCAGGTTCTGTCGTGCTGTCTCAAACGGGCTGTCGCTCTCGACATATTTATGCACGATCCGCGCGAGATCATCGCGGGCTGCATCATCGGTGTGATTGTCGACAAAGGCGGCATTATAGTCGTCAATGGCCCGTGAATAGGCTTTGACGAAAGCCTCGGTCATGGCGCGTTGATCGCTGGCATTGCGGGTTGAGGTAAAAGCGGTCGTCACCTGATAGTCCGGCGCATAATCAGCAACAAGGCCGATCTGCTTGGCGGCACCGTCACGGATGAGCTTTCTGGCGACATTGGGCTGGATGGCCCAGGCGTCGATCTGGCCCGTCGACAGGGCACCAACCACCGCGCCGAGCTTTTGCAACGGCCGCAATTGAATGTCGGAAAGCGCAATATTGTTGGCTTTTGCAATCTTGTGCGCCATGAAATGGAACGAGGATCCCGCGGTGGTGATGCCGAAACTATGCCCGGCGAGCCTGGAGGGATCGGTGAGGCCGCCATCATAAGCCTTGTTGGAGGCAAGGATGATATTGCCGGTGATGCCTTGTTCCTCGCAAAGCGCGCCGCCAATCACCTTGATTGCACCCTTGTCCGCCAGGCTGATCAGACCGCCGCTCATGGCGGTGACCCCGAAATCCGCATCCCCCGATGCGATCGCCACCGCCATGGGTTGGGCGGCTTCGAAGAATTTCAGTGCGATATCGAGCCCGGCATCTTTGAAATAGCCACGCTCAAAGGCGATATAGCTGGGAGCATGGCTTGCCAGATGCAGAACGGCAAGATTGCGGGTGGCGGCGCGGACGGGCGAGCCCAGCACCACGCTGGCGCCGATAGCACTCAGTCCGATCAGGGCCTGTCGGCGGGTTGGGGACAAATCCATGCGGGCGCTCCTGTGCTGTTCGGTCTGCGCATGGTTTAGATTTCTCTGCGCGGCCCGGCAAACAAAATTTTATTACGTCTCTTCCATCTAGCCTTCCCGGCTTGTTTTCCATGACAGGGACGATGCGCATTTTCAGCCGCTGCAATGATGCGCAAAGGCCTGTTCATGCCGGGAGAGGAACAGTCTCATCTGCGCTAGCAGTGCTTCCGGGGCCAGTTCCGGAAGCAAGTGACCGCCGGAGAGGCCTTGCCCGGTAACATCGTTGGCCCAGTCATTCCAGATGGCGAGCGGTTGCCTGTTGCCGCCATAGGTTCGGCCCTGTTCCCACAAAACCAGCACCGGGGCGGTGATCCGCCGTCCTGCCGCGCGATCATTAAGATCATCTATTTCATCGATCCCTGCTGCGGCGCGATAGTCTTCGCAGATGCCATGCCGCACCACAGGGTCGCGGAAGGCCTGCCGATAATCGGCAAGGGCGAGGGGATGCAACTGATCGAGGCTGCCGGCCATTTTTGCCAGGGTCGCATCGATGATGAAGCCCGGATCGCCCGACAGCAGTGTTTCCGGCAGTGGTTCGGGCTGGGCGAGCATGAACCAGTGCCAGGCGCCCATACCGAAGGCTTTGCTGGCCCCCTCCCACATTTCTGGGGTGGGGACGACGGTCACCGAGATCAGGCCCAGCACCATGTCAGGATAATCGAGTGCCATGCGATAGGCGACGCGTCCACCGCGATCATGGCCGCAGACCACGAAACGCTGATGGCCAAGGGCTTGCATCATCTCCACCAGGCTTGCGGCCATACGGCGTTTTGAACCGGCTCCTTGAGCGTCAGCGGTGATCCGGCTGCGACCATAACCGGGCAGGTCCGCGACAATAACCTGATGCGACAAAGCCAGCGCGGGCGCGATCCTGTGCCAGGCGGCCATGGTTTGCGGATAGCCGTGCAGCAGCAGGATCGGCAGGCCTTGTCCGGCCGACATCACCGCAAAGCGAACAGCTTTGGTTTGCACATCCTGCATCTTGAAATCCGGAAAGAGTTGTTGTCTTGCCAATTGCATGGTCCGCCACCGGTTGTTGTTAGATCCCTGTACCGCGTCTGATAGCATGAAATTGCTTGATCGCCGCATTGCCGGCGAATAGGTGCGGGAACGAAACGCGGCGGGCCTTTGGGCTCTGGTTCATTTGCCGCCTTTGTTGTCGGAGCCGCGATCATCGCGGCGAGGGCGCGATCGTCCCGAATGGGGGGCGAACGCGCCGGCAGAATTGCCGGGCATCCGCGCATGCGGATTGTTTGTCAAGGATTGAAACAGCGCCGCGAGTTTCTGGGTCGCCGCCTCGAGTTGCAAAGGCGTATAGGCTGCAAAGCCGATCAGAAAGCCCTTCCTATCGGTGGTGCCAGCGTGCAGTGAAGACAGGCCAATCAATTCGATACCGATCCTTGCGGCCGCCTCGACGACAGTCTGTTCGCACAGATTGCAGGCCAGGATGCAGGGCAGCTGCAATCCGCCTGCGGGTACCTGTGGGATGACGAATTCCGAGAGGTGCCGGTCAACCAGCTGCTGCAATGCCACCAGTCTCTGGGCATAGATACGCCGCATGCTGCGGATATGAATGCCGAAATGTCCGCCTTCGATGAAGCGTGCGAGCGTGTATTGGGCGATCGACGCGCTGTGCCCGTCAAGCAATGTGCGGGCGGCGGTCATTGGCTTTACCAGGCTCTGCGGCAGCACCGCATAGCCAATCCGCAGGCCGGGAAACAGCGATTTGGTGAAGGTGCCGATATAGAGGGTTCTGTCATGGGTATCGAGCCCCTGCAGACAGGCGGTGGGCTTTCCGACATAATGAAATTCACTGTCATAGTCATCTTCGAGAATGAAGGCGTTGTGACGCTGTGCCCAGTCTATCAGCTGCAGTCGCCGCTTCAGTGAAAGCGTTGTGCCGGTCGGAAACTGATGGGATGGCGTCACAAAAACACCCCGCCCCGGCTTGGGGTCGCTGATGATAGGAGCAAGGGCCATGCCCTGCTGGTCCACAGCCACCGGAACCGAGATGAGCCCGGCTGCATCAAATGCCTTTTGCGCACCCTGATAGACCGGGTTTTCTATATAGATGCGCTCGCCGGGGTCGAATAGCATGGTGGCGAACAACGTCAGGGCCTGTTGTGAGGAGGTCAGGATCAGCACCTGATCGGCTGTGGTGCGGGCACCGCGTTCAAGATTGAGATAATCCGCAATGGCCTGGCGAAGCGGCTGCACGCCTTGCGGATCGGCATGACAGAGGGCGTCCGCGCCAAGTTCCTTGATAACCTGGCGTTGCAATCTTTCCCAGATCGCCAGTGGAAAGCTCCGCACGTCCGGAACGCCGGGCGCAAACGGTCGCGGTGCCTGAATTTCAGTGATACCGCCAAGCCCGAACAGCGCATCGCCGCGCCTGCTGAGTTGCGAGGATGATTGCCGGGTGGCATGGGGGCGCGGGCGGGATTGCCGCGATTGCAATTCCGGGGTCTGCGCAACGAAGCTGCCGCTGCCAACCCGTCGATCGATGAAGCCTTCGGCATGCAGCTGTGCATAAGCGGCTTCCACGGTATCCCGGGACACGCCGAGCGATTGGGACAGGCTGCGTGAGGCAGGCAAAGGCTTGCCCCGCTTCAGACGTCCATCAACGATCAGCTGACGGATTGCCCGCTGGATGCGAGCGTGAAGCGGCATGCTCGCATGGGTTGGATGGCTCAGCCAGGCCTTCACCGATTAGAGTCGCGAATGCTTGAACAATGGTCTGATCTTCCCCGCGAAAATGGCTGGAAATATCAGGCCAATGATCGGTTAGATGTCAAGCCAGTTATCGCATCGTTTCTGGAGAAAGCCATTGATGCCGTTTAAGCCATCCAACCCATCCATTACAGCCGCAGATATGCTTCATCCCGTTGTCGCGGGCTTTATTTCGGTGATCGTCAATTATGGCGGAACATTCATTCTTGTCTTTCACGCGGCCAAGGCCGCCGATTTGAGTCCGGAACTGACCGCATCCTGGGTCTGGTCGGTATCGGTCGGGGTGGGCCTTACCGGTCTTTATCTCAGTTGGCGTTACCGGGCCCCGATCATCACGGCCTGGTCGACGCCCGCTGCAGCATTCCTGGTCACAGCACTTGCCACCACCTCCTATGCGCAAGCGGTGGGCGCCTACATGATCTCGGCCTTTGCTTTTGTTCTGCTGGGCCTGTCGGGCTATTTCGACAAGGTCATTCGTTTGATCCCCGCCGGTATTGCGTCGGGTTTGCTGGCAGGGATATTGTTGCAATTCGGGATCGGCGCCTTCGCAACGGCGAGCGTTGACCCGCTGCTGGCAGCGGTCTTGATCACTGTTTATCTGCTCGTCAAGCGGGCATTGCCTCGCTACGCCATCGTTGCGGTGTTGCTGGCTGGTCTGGTGATGCTGTCTTTTGAAGGCCGGATCGATGTCTCGAAACTGCAGCTCGAATTTGCGATGCCGATATTGACCTGGCCGCAATTCAGCGTCAATGCCACGCTCTCGATTGCCCTGCCGCTGTTTGTGATCACGCTGACCGGGCAATATATGCCGGGGATGCTGGTGCTGCGCAATGATGGTTTTGACACCAGCGCCAATCCCATTGTTGCGGTGACCGGCCTTGGCTCGCTTGTGATGGCGCCCTTTGGCGCGCATGCTTTGAATATCGCCGCCATCACTGCGGCCATCGCCACCGGGCGTGAAGCCCATGAAGATCCGGGTAAAAGATGGATCGCCGGGATTGCTGCGGGAAGCCTTTACGTCCTGGTTGGGATATTTGGTGTCACCCTGGCGGGATTGTTCATGGCATTACCGTCGAGTTTCATCACCCTGCTGGCCGGCCTTGCCCTGCTGGGTGCGATTGCGACGAGCCTGGCGGGGGCGATGGCAGAAGCTGCCGCACGCGAAGCCGCCTTGATCACATTTCTTGCCTGTGCGGCCAATATCACGCTTTTAGGCATTGGTGGGGCGTTCTGGGGCCTGATGATCGGCCTGGTTGCCGGATTGATCTTGAACGCGCGTCGCAGCCCTCACCCCTTGCCCGACCGCCTGCATATCCAGGCCGGCGATAAGGAAACAGGTCCGCAACAGCCCTGTTGATCTGAGGCGAAACAAGCAGGGGGCGCCTGGCGCCCCCATAGACTTTCAGTCGTTCCTATCAAGGACGCGCGACATGCTCAGCGCCAACAAGGTGCAGATCGCGCCCGATATCAGATAGCCACCGATAAACACGATACCGAGACTGGTGGCAAGACCAAGCGCGACGAGCGGCGCGAAAGCTGCGCCGACCAGCCATGCGAGGTCTGAAGTCAGGGCAGCGCCGGTATAGCGGTAATATTGGGTGAAGCGCGAGGAGACGGCGCCCGAAGATTGCCCGAAGGTCAGTCCGAGCACGCCAAAGCCGATCAGAATATAGGCGTCCTGCCCGGCGCTGCCCGCATCAAGGAGGAAGGGGGCGGAAAAGCTGAAGATGGCGATCAATATGGCACCAAGCATCAATTCCCGACGCCGGCCGATGCGGTCTGCGATGAAGCCGGACAGCACGATGCCGACAATGCCGACGGCTGCGCCGGCGATCTGAACCAGCAGAAAGCGTTCAGCGGGTTGCGCGCCTGTCAGCATCACCCAGCTGAGCGGAAAGATGGTGACGAGGTGAAACATGGCGAAGCTCGCCAGCGGGACAAATGCCCCCAGAATGACGTCGATACTGTGCTTGCTGAGCATTTCAAACACCGGCCGCGGCTGCAGTTCCTGTGCATCCATTGCGGCACCGAACTCGCTGCTTGCGACGATGCGCAGGCGTGCGAACAGCGCCACCACATTGATGGCGAAGGCGACGAAGAACGGATAGCGCCAGCCCCAGGCCAGAAAATCCGCCTCGCTGAGATTGTGAACGAAATAGGCGAACAGCGTGCTGGCGAGCGCGAAACCAATCGGTGCCCCCAATTGCGGGATCATGGCATAGAAGCCGCGTTTTGGGGGGGGAGAACTCAGGCTGAGCAGCGACGCCAGCCCGTCCCATGCCCCGCCAAGGGCAAAGCCCTGACCCAGCCTGAACAGAGCCAGCAGCAGCACCGCCCAATATCCGATCGTTTCAAAGCCTGGCAGGAAGGCGATCGAGGCAGTGGATCCTCCCAGGATCAGCAGGGCGAGAGTCAGCTTGGTTCCACGACCATATTGCCGATCGATCCACATGAAGATGAAGGAGCCAATCGGGCGTGCGATGAAAGCCAGCGAAAAAACCGCAAACGACATCAGCGTCGCGGTCACCGGATCCGGCGCGAAAGGAAAGATCAGCCTGGGGAACACCAGGATCGAACCGATGCCATACACAAAGAAATCGAAGAATTCGGAGGTTCGTCCGATGACAACACCGATGGCGACATTGCCGGGGGACAGGGGCTTTCCGTCGCTGTGGATGCGGCGGGCGTCTTGTTCAAGACCTTTTGAACTCGGTGTGGCTGACGAACTCATGAAACTCTCCAAAAGCGTAGCAATGGATTTATGATGTCGCACCAGGTTACGATATCAAGGAAAAGGCGAAAAAAAAAGTAGATATAGTTGCCCAAATGCCCGGTTTACTACGAAATCTCTATAAAATTAAAAATTGGACTTTCCGAAATCCAATTGTGCCTTATCATGTTGAAAGGAACAGAATGTAGGTCGGATCAAACATGGACGCATTCTTGAGTTTCACACGAAAATCGCTGCTGCTCCTTGTTGTGGGACTGGGGCTGGCGGGCTGCAACATGGTTGTCATGTCTCCCTCGGGTGACATCGCGGCACAGCAACGGGATCTGATTGTCATTTCGACAATCCTGATGTTGATTATCATTGTTCCGGTCATTTTCCTGACATTCTACTTTGCCTGGCGCTACCGGCAGTCCAACACCGCCGCCCGTTATGATCCGGAATGGCATCACTCGACAGCGCTGGAAGTGGTGATCTGGACCGCGCCCTTGTTGATCATCATCGCTCTGGGGGCGATCACCTGGGTCAATACGCACAAGCTTGATCCCTATCGGCCGCTTGACCGGATTGATCCCGCCCGTCCCGTTGCTGCCGGAACCGAGCCGCTGGTTGTTGAAGTGGTGGCGCTCGACTGGAAATGGCTGTTCTTCTATCCAGATTATGGCATTGCCACCGTCAACGAGATGGCAGCGCCGGTTGATCGGCCGATCGCCTTTAAGATCACGGCGTCGTCGGTGATGAATTCCTTCTACATCCCGGCACTTGCAGGCATGATCTATGCCATGCCCGGCATGCAGACACGGCTGCATGCGGTGATCAACAAGCCGGGTGATTTTGAAGGTTTTTCCTCCAATTTCAGCGGTGAGGGCTTTTCGCATATGCGCTTTGCGTTTCGCGCGCTTGAACAGCCGGATTTTGAAAGCTGGATTGCAAAGGTGAAGCAGAATGGCACCATGCTCAACCGGGATAGTTATCTCAAGCTGGAAAAGCCGAGTATCCGTGAACCGGTGCGATATTTCGGGGCGGTCGAGGAAGGGCTTTACGAAGCGGTGCTGAACATGTGTGTGCGTCCCGGCCAGATGTGCATGCACGATATGATGCATATTGACGCGATGGGCGGCGGCGGTCTGGATAGTCACGACAATAAGTCGAGGCTCGAACATGACAATCGGCATGGCAGTCAAGCCCTGCCGATCGATGCCAGCGAAGCGGCAACGCTGCCAGGCGCAGCGCAGCAGCAAGGCCATGAACACCACAGCATGCCGTAACCCGGCCGGATCCGCATCCTGCCTGCGCGCGGAATGGAGAATTTCGATGCGATCCGCTGTTTGAACGGGAGTGAGCGTCAAGCCGCGGCGACAGATAACGTTAACCTCGGGAATGTCCATCATGATCGGCGATAACAGTGCTAGCAGTATGATTTTCGGGCGGCTCACGCTGGAGGCCATTCCCTATCATGAGCCGATCCTGCTGGTCACCTTCATCGGGGTGGCGATCGGTGGCATTGCCGTGGTCGGACTGATCAGCTATTTCCGGCTTTGGTCCTATCTATGGCATGAGTGGTTTACCAGTGTCGATCACAAGAAGATCGGCATCATGTATATCATTCTGGCTCTGGTGATGCTGCTGCGTGGCTTCGCCGATGCGATCATGATGCGCATCCAGCAGGCGATAGCGTTTAATGGCTATGAGGGCTATCTGCCACCGCATCACTATGACCAGATTTTCACCGCCCATGGCGTGATAATGATTTTCTTCATGGCGATGCCGTTCGTGACCGGTTTCATGAACTATGTGGTGCCGCTGCAGATTGGCGCGCGGGATGTGTCCTTTCCGTTTCTGAACAATTTTTCCTTCTGGATGACGACCGGTGGTGCGGTGTTGATCATGATGTCGCTTTTCGTCGGCGAGTTTGCGCGCACCGGCTGGCTCGCCTATCCGCCCTTGTCGGGGATTGACTACAGTCCCGACGTTGGCGTCGACTATTATATCTGGGGTCTGCAGGTGGCGGGGGTCGGTACTACCCTGTCGGGGATCAACCTGATCGCAACCATCGTCAAGATGCGGGCGCCGGGCATGTCATTCATGAAGATGCCGATCTTCACATGGACGGCGCTCTGCACCAATGTGCTGATTGTGGCAACATTTCCGATCCTGACAGCAACGCTGGCCCTGCTGTCGCTCGACCGTTATGTCGGGACCAATTTTTTCACCAATGATCTTGGTGGCAATCCGATGATGTATATCAATCTCATCTGGATATGGGGCCATCCGGAGGTCTATATTCTCGTGTTGCCGGCATTTGGCATTTTTTCGGAGGTGGTGGCCACCTTCTGTGGTAAGCGGTTGTTTGGTTACGCATCGATGGTCTACGCAACCTGCGTCATCATGATCCTCTCCTATATTGTGTGGCTGCATCATTTCTTTACCATGGGTTCGGGCGCGTCGGTCAACGCCTTCTTCGGGATCACCACGATGATCATCTCAATCCCCACCGGGGCAAAGATGTTCAACTGGTTATTCACAATGTATCGCGGACGCATTCGCTTTGAAGTACCGATGTACTGGACGATCGGTTTCATGGTGACCTTCGTGATCGGGGGTATGACGGGGGTGATGCTGGCCATTCCGCCTGCTGATTTCGTGCTGCACAACTCGCTGTTTCTGATCGCCCATTTTCACAATGTGATCATCGGGGGTGTGGTCTTCGGCCTGATGGCCGGACTGGTCTATTGGTGGCCGAAGGCCTTTGGTTACAAGCTTGATCCATTCTGGGGCAAGATGAGTTTCTGGTTCTGGCAGATCGGCTTTTTCTTTGCCTTCATGCCGCTTTACGTGCTGGGTCTGAAGGGCGTGACCCGCCGCGTCAGTCAGTTTGAAGACGCCTCGCTGCAGATATGGTTCATTGTGGCGGCTTTCGGCGCCGGGCTGATCGCGCTGGGCATCGCCTCCTTTCTGATCCAGTTGGTGGTGAGCTACCGCAAGCGCGACGCCTTGCGCGATTGGACCGGCGACCCCTGGGGTGGGCGCACGCTGGAATGGTCGACGGCGTCCCCGCCACCGGATTATAATTTTGCCTTCACTCCGGTCGTGCATGATCATGACAGCTGGTATGACATGAAGAACCGCGGCTATGAGCGGCCGTTAACGGGTTTTCGCCCTATCCATATGCCGCGCAATACCGGTGCCGGTGTGATCCTTGCGGCTTTGAGTGTGGTTCTTGCCTTCGCACTGATCTGGCATATCTGGTGGCTGGCTGCAGTGTCGCTGCTGTCTTTGCTCCTGGCGGCGATCGCCCATACGTTCAACTATCACCGTGACTTCTACATCCCCGCCGAGACGGTGGCGGTGACCGAGGACGCACGTTCGAAACTTCTGGCCCGGTAGGTTTGACACCATGACCCAGATCCGTCTCGACACTGCCGAAAAGCCGCAATTCTATCTGGTTGAAGATCATCATCCGGAAAACAGCACCATGCTGGGCTTCTGGCTTTATCTGATGAGCGACTGTCTGATCTTTGCGGTTCTGTTTGCCACCTACGGGGTGCTCGGTCGCAATTATGCTGCGGGCCCGGCGCCGGCGGATTTGTTTGACCTCAATCTGGTTGCGATCAATACCGCAATGCTGTTGTTGTCATCGATCACCTATGGTTTTGCGATGCTGCAGATGCAGCGCGACGAGAAGACCGCGACATTGTTCTGGCTGGCGATCACTGGAATTTTTGGTGCGATCTTCCTGGCGATAGAGGTTTACGAATTCAGCCATCTTATCAGAGAGGGGGCGGGGCCGGGGCGTTCGGCGTTCCTGTCATCCTTTTTCACACTGGTTGGCACCCATGGGCTGCATGTCACCTTTGGCATCATCTGGCTGATCACCCTGATGCTGCAGGTGACGCGTCATGGATTGATCGTCGAGAATAGGCGTCGGTTGATGTGTCTCTCGATGTTCTGGCACTTCCTGGATGTGATCTGGATTGGTGTGTTTTCCTTTGTTTATCTGTTGGGGGTGCTGGGATGAGCATTGACGGCAATCAGCACGGCCTGGAAAAAGGCAGTCACGACCTGCATGCTTCGGCGACGGGGGAGATTCACGCCAGCTTCAGCGGTTATATGACGGGCTTTGTCCTGTCGATCATTCTCACTGCGATCCCGTTCTGGCTGGTGATGGGAGATGTCTTGGCCAGCAAGCCACTGACCGCGATGCTGGTCATGGCGATCGGTGCCGTCCAGATTGTGGTTCATATGGTGTATTTTCTGCATATGAGCCCGCGCTCGGAGGGCGGATGGACATTGATGGCGCTGATCTTCACGCTGATTATCGTGGGTATTGCCCTTGCGGGCTCGCTGTGGGTCATGCATCACCTCAATGCGAACATGATGCCGGTTAGCCATGACATGATGAAGAATATGCCCTGATCACGTCGCGGCCATGCCCTGAATTGGTCCGGCTGGCGACTGCGGCCCAAAAGGGTCAATCACGACGGCCCGCGAACATGTTTCGATCTGTTTGGAACAAGCCGGCACGCGCATCATCTCACGCAAATGAGGATCGTCGCCTGATCGAAGGGGTACAAGATATCACGCCGTTAAAATGATCGCTTGCTTTGCCCGCTCTCGCGTTTTCCCCGGCGCGCGCCGCCTTCGCATGCCTATGCGAGAGGTTATGAGGCGTTTCTGGTTTTCGAAACCAGAAAGGGCTCTGCTCCACCCATCCCGTGGCACTCATATATAAACAAAGGCTAAGGAGAAGACCCTTCAGTTGCGCCCGGTCGAGGTGCAGTCCCTCCCGGATCGGAATCAAATTTTGAAAAATATTAGAGGTGAATGAAATAAAGAATTTATAGCTATATAGTCATAATTTGAGTTGTATATAATATAATCTATCGATATAGCGCTTATAAAAACTGCTTCTCATCAATATAAAAATGTATTTTCATGTCATTGTATTGCTTAATTTATAAATGCTCGAAGGTTCAGGCGGGCAGGTCTTTTGTTTTATTCTGTATTTGAGCAGTCTTCAGTATTTGGTTAAAGCGCTCTTGGAGAGACTTTGCATGGAGACAATTCTTTTTCAGTTTCTCGGCGGCATGACCGGAGGCTCGGTTTCGGGCAAGATTGTCCATCTTTCGGATGCGGGCCTCGTCATCAATGCCGTGACAGGGGCGCTGGGTGGCGTCGCGGGCGGACAACTGATCAGCCATATTCTTGGCAATACCGCAGTGGCTACGGGTTGGGATCCCGGGGCGTTCATCGGCCCATTTTTCGATGGCGCGCTGGCCGGGGGACTTGTGCAAATCGCCGCCTGCATGGTTCTCACCCGGCTGTTGCTGCATGATTGATACCGGCGCCACCCACCGCATCATTTCGGCGCGGTTTTGGGAAACGGGCCGGATGTTCTCGTCCCCTGGCGCCAGAGCATATAGGGAGCCCGGGTTTTGCTGGCCCCGGCCTTGCCAAGCGATCATGGCGCGGCCGGTCATAAGCGCGTTGCGATGCCAAGGTCGATCGGAAAGAAATGTGAGGGATCAATGCTGAAGATCATCGCTTTCCTCGCGGGTTTGCTGTTGGTTCTGCTTCCACCGCTGGCCCGCGCCCAAACACGTGGTGGAGAGAGCGCGGCCAATGACGCAGCTTCAAAAATGCTGCAGCGACAACTATCTGCTTTGCGATCCATTGAACGGGCGCGCGGCTGCCAGACCCGGGACCGAAGCGGGTTTTTCAATGCCTGTCGGGAAGTGGCGATCAAGATCAATGAGGTTCAGCAGCAGCTTGGGTCTACGACTAAGACCAGTTGCACGCATGTGCGGACAAGAGAGGTTGGCCGCGTCAAATCGCTGCGCGCTGCAGAACGGGCACCGCAACAGGCGGTGGCTGTGAGGCGGGCGTCGGTGCGATCAGCCGATGTGATGCCAAGAAAGCGCCGTGCGCCGAAGAACGCGCTGCAGTTTTGTGTTCGCCTTTCGGATGGCTATTACTTCCCCACCCCCAATTCGCAATATGGCCAGAAGGGCGGAGCCGACACGGCGCTGGCGCAATGCCGCATGATCTGTGAGACAGAGGATATGGCGGTTTATGTTCTGAAAGATCACAATGATGAAAGCGCCGACATGGTGTCGGTCGCCAAAGGGCAATCCTATGCCGATCTTCCGGTGGCCTATAACCACCATGGCGGTGAGGCGTTTCAACGCTGCAACTGGAATGGCTATGTGGCCAGGATGCGCGATCATCTCCTGCTGCGTCAGCAGTCAAAGCTGCTTGCAAAGCTCGATATACCGCTGCCGGACAAGCGTCCCGATCTCAACAGCGCTGCAACGGATGCACGCATCTATTCCGACTACAAGCCGATGCCGGATCGGGCTCTGCGCAGTGTTGGCCCCAGTTTCATGCCGGACACATCCAGTGACAGGATCGGCCGCTTTCCGGTTTCCGACGAAGAGACCGGCTTCTGATCCGGGCAAAACTGATCTGAATGCTCTCAGCATAGACCAGGCATAGCCGGTGCCAGGCGGTCGAAGCGAATGCAATTGAAAGGTTGTGATGACGCGGGCTTTGCCGATCATCCTGCACGCATGCTTTGTCATCGGCCGGCCGGAAAATGAGTTTCCGGCCGGCCGATGCGCATTGCACGGAGTCAGATTCGCAATAACCCGGTCAATGACATCCCTCGCCCGAACCAGGGACGTTGTGCAAAATCGCTTGACAGAGTCGATTCCGCTACACACCAAAAAAGCTAGCACACCGGTCCATGCCTGCGTAACTCCAGCAAAGAGGGGATATATGAGCGTGTTTCGATCAAGGCAGGGCATCGGCCTTGCTCACGCGCTGCGTCCCGGCAATCACTTGTAGGCTACCACTGGCAGCCTATCACTTTGCACAGGACTGACGCAGCTACTGCGCACGATAAAGCATGGGTCACAATCACTACCCGTTTCACCATCGCAGTGAATATGCGTTAATTGCTCGATACTTGAACAGGTCCGCGATCTGTCGGGGTATCTTCATCCAGACCATCGTCAACCGAGATAGAGATAGACATAGAAATACAAACAGAGAAGGAGTGATGACATGGAAATATTCACGACTGTCTTTTTATCGGCACCACGCAACGGGTCGGCGCGCAGTGGGCGCAAGGCGGATGGCACCGTTGATGCAGGCTATGTTTTCTACGAATAGCCTCTGCAGCAGTGGAGACCGCGATGATTTCAACATCAATTGTATCGGACACGCCAGCGGCGGATTGGATCGAGACCGAAGCCGGCTGGCAATCTGGGCCAAACCTTATCAGCCTCATCGACAATTGCTGTCTAAAGCGGGCCATGCTTGTCGCTGACGGCGGTTTGATCTTCGTCGTGGCGGAACAGTCGCTGGACCTCCCCAGCCTCTCCACCCGCACGCGAAAGCAAGTTCTGTCCGCCTTTGCGCACAATCTCACTGGCGATGGTCTGCTGATTTATATTTCCGATACTCGTCGCGTGACACTGGTCCGCACGGCCCATGCCACAATACCGCTTTATGTGTCCGCAGAAGCTGACCGGCTCAATGTCAGTTGGGATTATCATGCCGTTGTGGCGGCACGTGGTGCGGTGGTGTTGTCGAGGAGCGAACTGCGTTACTTCATCCTTTATGGTCCGCAACTTGCGCAGGAGACGATCGTTATCGGCGTGAAACAGTTGTTTGCCGGGCAGTCAGCCAGCTGGTCTGCGGGTCAGACAGAGATTGAGATCGATCCCATGATCGAATGTGAGAGCCTGGAACAATCGGTTCTAAGACCGGGGGCACATGTCACCGCGGGTTTCGTCGATCTGATCAATCTGAGTTGTCGTGCGGTGCTGCAGCATGCAGCGCGACCTGCGCTTGAACTCAGCGGCGGTATGGATTCCTCCAGTGTGGCCGTTGCCCTGAAGGCGGCAGACAGGCCGTTTCTTTCCTATGCATTGCTGCATGACGGCAATGCCGGACATAAACAGAAGCTCAGGTGAATGGAATTGCTGTCGCAGCTCGATTACACGGATCGCTGCATCCCCTCGAAGATCTGTAAACCCTTTACCCGGCTGCAACAGCCATGTGCCGAGGGTGACGATTGCATCGGTGTTTATGACGATTTGTACTGGGATGGGATCTTGGAATGTCTCAATGCCATGCCGGGTGGCAGGCCGGATCTGGTGATCACCGGTATTGGAGGGATGAGATGACGATTACCGATTTATCCGATGCCATAATGGCCCTCTCTGCACGCTCCACCGAGGCTCTCAAGGCGTTGTTCTTTCACCAGATGGTCCCCACGCGGCGCCTGCCGGCGACCGGCGTCAGCCAAAGCGCTTTAACGGCGGCTTTCGTACGCGCGCCGCTGTTTCTTCGGCAAGGGATATTGCCAAAAAACCCGTTCATCGATCCGCGACGGGCGCAATTCGCACAGATGCTTCCTTTTGAGCTGAAGCAGAACCGTCTGCTCAACCGGCTCACTCTGGCTCGCAGCGGATTGAGCGATCACTTCATTCTTCCCCGCTTCAAAGAGAATTTCAAACGTGTATTCATGGATGATCTGATGGATTTCCGCGGCGACATTTATTGGAGTGAGAGTGTGCTTCATAGCCAGATGATCGCCAATGCAGCAGTACTTTGTAACGAAATCAGAGATTTGCAGGACAGCGGCGAGACTGGCCTCTCCAACTATACTCTCATCAATGCCGTAAGGGCGGAGTTTGTTGCCCGCCATTATTGCCGCGACTATTCCGCAGCTTTTGCTGATTAGGCGGCTAATGTTGAAGTTGAGCCGCCTGGTTCAATGTCTCGTGACCGTGTGACGGATGTGTGCGTATTCCCCGCCAGGTAGCGCCTTTCTGGCAAGCCATAAACGGCAACTGGTTCAAATGGTTATTTCAGGAAGCCTTCGGCATCGAAATCTTCCCAGCCGCGCAATTGTGGTGTCTGCTTTGACGCCGCCGCCTTGTCCCCGGAACCGGTCTTTTTGACAAGGGCGCGGGTGTGTTTGGCCTTTGCGGCAGCGCGCCTGCGGTTTTCAGCAGCCGTTTCCCGGTCCTGCACACGCCACAGATCGGGTGCGCCCTGGTCAAGAATATCTTCGACAAAGCGGGGCTCATAGACATGAAAGCTGATTTTTTTGGCGCGTCCGCGCAGTTTTACGGTCCTTAACCCGGCACTCACCAGGCGACCATCCTTCAGCCATCGATGGCGTTCGCTTGCGGAGATTGACAGGATATCCTCGATCTCCCGTGGGATGATCGGCAGGCTGCGAATATCATCCAAGCTTTGTTGAATGGTTTGGATCGCTGCTGTTGACAGGCTGTCCGGGGTAACCGGCATGCAAAAGCAAAGGGTGCCGGCTTCAAGCTCGACCGACTTGCGCTGGCTGAGCGGAAGCCTTGCCCTTATGTGCTGCAAAATGCCCTTGGCGCGCACAGCCGAGCCCAGCGTCGCCTCGACGGGCAAGGTCCAGCTCCTGATCTTTTGCGTGCCATCGAAATCTTTGGACTTGGTCATGGTTAGAATAGATGGAAAGCGCAGACGCAAAAGTCAATCATCCCTGCGAGGCGGGCTCCGCAGCAACTTGAAACCTGTTGCTGCAGGCCCGGCGATGCTAGCAGACTTTTGGCAGTTAAAACATGTCATTATAGGGCTTTTTTGTTTCTCCGACCGATTTCGCCAGCGCAGAAAAGGTCAGCGGCACTGCGCTGTCACAGCCATTTACCACTTGCAGAATTCGAATTGGAAAACATACGGCATCGCGATGGGCGGGATTGAGGTTTTCGACGAAGCGATCATCACTGCGAGCCGTCACTTCAGCGCTCTTTAGTGCGCCTTCGATTCCGGTTCGCGACAGCAGTCCCTTGTCAATCAATGCGCGGTTGAGGGCGGCGATCGCCAGACACAGTCCTTCAATCTGTAGATTTGCAACATTCATGATGGTTTCCTCCCAGGATGAACCCCAACGCCGTGAGCGGCGGTTTTGATCCGCACAGCAGCCCGCGCTTTTTGCAGGGGGACAGGTTTTCTAGCAAGTCAGGGTTTGCGACACCATGCGTGCCAGGTTGATCCCTGCGGGCGTCCGGCGCCAGCGCAACCGGCTATCGCATCATTTGATGGCTTGCATTGCGGCATCAACCTCAATCATCACGGGGGCATGGTCACTGGCATGGTTCCAGCCGCGCGGCGCGCGTCTGACTTCGGCCGATCGGAGCGTTCCGGCGAGGGTGGGATCGACAAGAATATGGTCGATCCGCAGACCGGCATTGCGCTCGAATGCATTGCGCCAGTATTTCCAGAAACTGTAGAGCGTCTCCTCAGGGTGCAGGTGGCGAAGCGCATCGGTCCAGCCCTGGGTGAGGAGATCGGCATAGGCCTTGCGAACCTCCGGGCGAAACAGGGCGTCGCCGCGCCAGCGCTGCGGCGCGTAAACATCGCGGTCGGTCGGAATGGTGTTGAAGTCCCCAAGCAGAACGGTTGGCACGGACAGAGCCAGAAGCTGTTCTGCATGGGCGTTGAAACGGCGATACCAGTCAAGTTTATAATCAAAATTGCGGCTGGCGACCGGATTGCCATTGGGGAGGTAAAGACAACCGATCAGGATACCGGCCACTGCCGCTTCGATATAGCGGCTATGCGGGTCTGGATTTGGACCGGGCAGCCCGACCCGGGTCAAAACCGGGGTGGTGTCGCGCGCAAGGATTGCCACGCCGTTGAAGCCTTTTTCTCCGTGCCAGACAGAACCATAACCAATGCTTTCGAGTTTCTCAAAAGGGAATTTTTCGTTGACAGTCTTGAGTTCCTGAAGACCCACAATGTCGGGGCGGTCTTTCTGAAGCCAGCGTATCAAGCCTTCAAGCCGACCATTCACGCCATTGACATTGTAGGTTGCAATCTTCATGAGGCCCATCAGATGGTAGGTCGGTGATGTCATGACAACTCTGACGGGTTTCGATGGTTCCCAGACAAACCGGCACAGGGTCGCCTTTGGGGCGTTGATTGTCGTTGCCCAAATGAGGCTGGTTGCCTCGGCTGGCTTTACGATGCCCACAATTTGCGCAGCAAGATATAGCCGGAGAGGAAAAAGCAGGCCGTGTTGGTGAGAATGATTGGCCATTCCATCCGCAGAAAGCCGAATATTGTCCATAGTGCGAAGCCGATAACGGTCACCATATACATCCGTGCTGAAATGGCTGCAGTGTCGGCGGTTTGGATGACCTTGATTACCTGGGGAATGAAACTGGTCACCGAACATATCGAAGCCAGGTAACCAATGATCAGGGCTATATCCATGCTGTCTCAATCAGGGTTGGGGCTGTGGGCTGCGGCGCTTTGAAATTGCGTCTTGAGAGCCCAACTGCCCAAGCGCCACAGTGTTCCCGCCTGTCGCTTCAACAAATAGCGGACCGCCCGCTCCGAAGGCGCTGCCCGGCCCGGCGCGGCGTGGGCGAGGGGGGCGTGTCGATCCGAACGCTCGGGAACAATCGCAGGATCCTGCGGTTAGGGGCCAGAAGTGAAGCATGGCAAGAGATCTATTCGCAGACAAAACTGCCGGTGCGCGGCTGCGCGGCGCCATAAAGCCTGTTGACTGCGATCCGACACCGCGATCGGTCGAGCCGCATGACAACAATGCGTCCAGTCATGGCTCTCCACTGCGTGCGTGGCGGGCCCGCGATCCGAGACCCGTTTCGGGGGAAGTGCCATTGCGCGAACGACCCGCATATCTTATCTGGTGGCTGATGATTGCAGCGGGCATTATTGGATATTTGCTTGTTTCATGGGTGTGGCAATGAATGGGAATGTTGCCAAACAGCGTAAAGTAGCAGGCACGGCACCGCAGCTGTTTCGTTACGTCCCGCGCCTGGTGCTGTTGCTGTTTGCCGTTCTGATCGTCGTTTTTCTGGCCTGGACATTCCTGGGCGGCGCATCGGTTTCCTTGACACGCTTGGTTCAATCAAAATCGGGCGCCAGTCCCCCGTCGCAGCCAGTCGCGGATATACCAGGCGACAAAGGCAGCCAGAAGGCAAAAACGGCGGGTGATCGGCCGGCAGCACCGGGTGCCCAGAGCCGATAATGCCGACATTGCGTTGCCTCAATCCGATGCGTGTTCGGCCGTGCCGCCCCATCTGTTTTTGAGGATCGCCGGCAGATGTAACTGGATGATGTAGACCATCAGCGAGACCGCCCAGCCGAACATCAATATTCCACTGGCTGCGGTCATCGGTCCAAACAACCGTGTTTCAAGGATTTCGGCAGATCCACCAGGCCCAAGCGTCGTGTAATTCAACATCGCTGTGTAAAATGCATCACTGAACCTGCCGGCAAACCCCATCTGATAATAGGTCAGCGCCCAGATGCTCACACTCAGACAGACACAGACAAACAGCACCAGATAAAGCACGATCAGTGAGATCACCAGAAACAATACCCGTCGTTCATTCATGCGGGCGCCGATGAGATGAACTAAGTAATAGATCAGAAGCGTCGACAACAGATGCACGATCATGACGATCAACCCGACCGCTGATCCTATGATGAAATCTGACAACATCGACATTCTCCCGCATTCATATGCTGTGGCATTTCTCTCCATAGGCGAGAGAGATTAATCCTCTGTTGATGGAAGGAAATGCCTGCACCGCGTTTTTGTGCGATGCGCGGCGTTCTCCTGCGCCGGTTTAACGGGTAATGTTCTGAGGTTGATAATGAAAAGCAGCGGCGGTAGCGCTGCTGCGCTAGCAGAACGCGAGAGCGTTTATAGGTTGCTCATCCCTGTTTGCGAAAAAGGCGATGCCATTCCATGCCATGACCTAGCAGGCCATCACGCGCCACCATGGGTCATGAAGGGTGGCTGGCGGGGTGCGCCCGGCCTTTTTAACAAACCGGTCGTACCACCGGTCAAATAAAGCCATAGTATCGTTCACGCCTCGAGGGCTTCGATTCGCTGAAGCCTTCTCAACACATCGCAATGGCTCGGGTCCGGACCAACAGTCCTGCCGATTGTTGCGCAGATATCGGTATGGAGTGGGAGAATGATCAGCTTGAAAACGTGGTCGCTTGCGATGGCAATGGTTGTAAGTCTAGCCGGTTCAGCGGTGACGCCAGTGGCCTTCGCTGCCTCAGGCTCCGGCGATCTTACCGATAAGCAAAGGGCCGAACTTCAGCATGCGGCAAGTATTGATTGCGATGCGAATGAAAAGGATAAGTGCACTGCCGGCAATGTTGACAGTGGCGATTACTATGATGTGCGCATTTATGGTGACTGCACGATCGCTGCCTATTACGGTCGGATTGCCGATAAGGCGGCTTCTTTACGAAAGGATGTCGCGACAACCGGCAGCACCGGCAAGACAGACGCCGCGCTGGCACCTGAGCAACTGGTCTGCATCAAGGCGGCCGCCCAGGTGCAGTCAAGTGATAAGGAATATTACGTGATTGCGCTTCCGATGGATCACGGCCCGGAATGCAAGGGTGAAGAATTGTGCCGCACGCCACGCCCGCTCGCTGAGACGTTTCAGGCGGCGATGAAGAATTGCCAGCCCGGCAATCAGAAGTCCATGGCGGGCTGCCCGCAGGGCTGGGTCTTTGCCTCGGAAATGGAAGCCTATTCGAACGGCCTGCCGCAGACCGGGCCAAATGGTTCTTCGGATTGAAGCCTTGTTTTTCGGCTTGCCTGCCAGCGCGGAACTGGCGCGGCGCTGATCTTATGTTCAAGATCGGCGCTGCTGTTTGAGCGCGTGGTGCAGCGTGCCATACTCAATTTTGCTGCGCAGCGCCTGGTTGCGCCGAGAGCGCGTCAAGTTCGGACAGCGCATATTGCAGTTCGATGCTGCGGGCGGAAAGGTTTTCGCGCAGATGCAATCGTGAAGCGGTGCCAGGGATCAGCAGGATATTGGGTGAACGTCTGAGCAGCCAGGACAAGGCCACTTGCATGGGCGTTGCGCGACAGCGGTGAGGGCAGAGAACTGGATGGGTGAAAAGCCGGCGAGCGGAAAGAATGGAACAGAGGCGATCTGTTCTGCAACAAGCTTATCAATCAGGCTGTCATACGCGCGATGAACCAAATTGTGCTGATTCTGCACACAGACGATATCTGTCACAATCCGGCAGTCGTCGATCTGCTGTGCCGTGAGATTCGATAGGCCGATATTTCGGATCAGCTCCTGACGCTTGAGATCGGCAAGCACGCTGAGCGGTTCCTCCAGGGCTCCTTCGGAAGTACATGGAAATCGAACATGGCGCGCAGATTGACAACGTCGAGAACATCCAGGCCAAGATTGCGCAGATTGTCATGTACGGCCTGTGTGAGTTCGACGCGGGAAAATGCCGGATTCCAGGACGCATCCGCGCCGCGTACGGCGCCGACCTTGGTCACCATCACCACCGGATCGGCATAGAGATGCAAGGCTTCCCGGATGATCTGGTTGGTGATATGCGGGCCATAGAAATCACTGGTGTCGATATGATTGATGCCCCTCTCGAACGCTTCACGCAGCACTGCAATGGCTTTGGCACGATCGCGTACTGGCCCGAAGACGCCCTTGCCTGCAAGCTGCATCGCGCCGTAGCCCATTCGCGAGAATGGGTTTTCACCCAGCCTGTAGGTGGCTGAAATCGGGGTGCCTGGCATGGTTGTTTCTCCTGTTGCTCTGAAGAGGGGAAACCCCAGACTTTGAACCAACAATCGGTTGGGTTGTCCGCCCTGGCGGACAACGAGGCATTTTACTGGGCACGGGCGCGTGGTTTTCGCGAGGCGTCACGGATTGGCGGACGCAGTTACTCGTCGCTCAGTGATGCGGTTAAACGTCTGGAAAGTGACCTGGGCCTGCGTCTTCTCCACCGCACCACCCGCAGTGTACTGCCGACCGAGGTTGGACGGATATTGATCGAACGGCTGGGCCCGGCCTTTCCCGATATAGGATCAGCGCTTGACCAGGCGACCAGTCACGGCAATCGCGCTGCTGGATCTCTGAAGTTCAATGTTCCACCCAGTGCAGCGCGGCTTGTGCTGCCACGTGTCGTGCCGGCGTTTTTGATGGCCTATCCCGATATCCGTCTGGAGATCGTCACCGATGAGAACTTTATCGACATCATCGAAAGTGGGTGTGACGCGGGTATTCGCTATGACGAGCGGCTGGAACATGACATGATTGCTGTGCCAATCGGCCCGCGCGAGCAGCGCTTTGCGCTTGCGGCATCACCAGAGTATCTGGCTGCGCGAGGCACCCCGAAAACGCCGCAGGATCTGCTGGTCCATGATTATATTCGCGATCGTTTTGCGGGTCGTGCGATCCCGGCCTGGGAGTTTTAACGCAATGGGGAGGTGGTGCTCATTGAGCCGACCGGCCGGCTTATTGTGCAGTCCGGTGGGGCCACCAATCTGGAGATCGAGGCGTCGAAGGCAGGGCTTGGTATTCTGTGTCTGTTTGAAGATTGGCTGACAGCGGATTTTCAAACTGGAGCGCTTTCGTCGATCATGGAGCACTGGTGGGTGCGCTTTTCGGGCCTTTTCTCTATTATCCCGGGCGGCGTCTGGTGCCCTCGCCGCTGCGTGCCTTCATTGTTCGTGCGGGCAATGCCACAGACGGTGTCGCCGCAGCATCCCGGCCGGCAGACAGGCGGTTGAAATTAAGCTGCACGGAAGCCGGGCTCCGCAGAGCGCCGCACGGTGCTGGGGAATTATAGCAATGAGCCTTGCTGGGGTTCGAGGCTTTCCGGCACCTGCAGCTGCCCAAGTCTGATCAGTTCGGTTGTGGCGCTAAAGCGGATATCAGGGTCGCGGTCCTACAGAAAGGCGTCGAGTGCTTCCACGCTTATCCGGTCCATCCATTGCCGCGATCGGGGCCGCTTTTAACACGCGGCAGCAGCCCTAGTTCTGCGGACAGCTGCGGCCTGCAATAGCGCTGTTCGAAAGCGGCTTCCATTCCGAAGGCGCGCTATCAAACTGGCGGCGAAGCCGTGCCGAGAAAGCTGAACGGGAAACTGGAAGCGCTCGCTGATTGGTTGAGCGCAAGCGCGCCCATGGTTGTGCCTGGTGCGGAAATATCCTAGATCCTATCTCATGAAAATTTTTGCATCCGCTGACCAAGGGTCCGACGCACGGCAGTTGTTCAGTATTTCTTTGTTGTCGGCGGCATGATGACCGTAGCGATTGCTTTGTTTACAATCATGCTCTGCGGCCCCTTTGCCTATCTTGCAGTGAAGTTGCCGATGCCTGCGCCTTATAAGCTGCTCTATCTTGGGGTGATCGGCTGCGTCGCTGCTGCAACGTTCCTGTTCGGGCGCCAGCTTGGTTGATGGTGTTGAAGCATTGCGGGCATCTGAGCGCCGGGCAATGTTGCTGATCAGGCTGGATCGGGCTGTTTCACCGTGCAGTCATCTGGGCTGAGGGCCCGTCTTGGCGGAGCCTGTCCAGTCAGGCTCTCCCGGGTAGGTTCCAGCAGGAAAGCGACAGCACGATCAGGGTCGCCCCAGCCATTCGAAGACGTGAGAGACATCTTGAAACATCAAAACAAAAGTGAATACCGCGGTCGGCACGATTTGCGACATTTAGCGATAGCTATTGGGGATGGGTCACATTTGCAGCCGGTCGCTTTGTCTGACTGAACGCAGGAACGGCGTGTTGCCCGCGCTATCAATCTCGCCTACAAGGATGAAGCTGGCAATATTTTGGCGGTGAGCACCGGCTTTTACTCGCTCGGTCTGGTCTACAACAAAGACCAGGTGGAGACGCCACCCAGATCGTGGCAGGATTTATGGCGGCCTGATTATGAGGGTGCGGTGACATTTCCAAGCCCGGCCAATGTGACGAGCGTACCGTTCCTGGCGGAGCTGGCCAAGTAGAAGGGCAAACCGCTCAGCGTGATGGGTCCGGTTTTCGATTCAATTCATAAATTGCGGGTCGCGGCCTATTTCGATACGGCCGGGGCAGGCACCAATTTGTTCCAGAGCGGTGAGGTCATCGCTGGGGCGTATTATGCCAGTTCGGCATTTGCTATGCGTGACCAGGGACTGCTGATCGATTTCGTCGTGCCGGAGGAGGGCGCGATTGGTGGCGATATCCGGTTGCAACTGGTTGCCGATACGCCGCGCCGGAAAGCTGCGGAGAAGTTCATCGATTTCGCTGTGAGCAAGGCGGCCGCGCAATGCATGTCTGAGCGGATTTTCGTCGGCCCGGCGACCAAAGGCGTTGAATTTTCTGACAATGCAAAGCAGAAAATGCCCTGGGGTGTTGATGGCAGTGTAAATAACCTGTCGCTTCCCAACTGGAATGAAATCAACAGCAATCGGGCCCGGGTAATTGAAGATTTCAATCGCGCCGTGGCTGCCAAAAAATGATATCAATTCGGCGCTTGGATCCGAAACCATAGCAGAAATCGGCTCCGCAGGACCTTTCCCTCCTGCGGAGCATGCGGCTCAGCGGCCAAGGAGTTCCGTGATGGCCTGTTCGATGACGATTGTGTCGGCGTCATTCAGGCCTTCGCCGGCAACGTGGCCCCAGGGGGTTTGCAGAATGCGCAATTCGGCCTTTGCGATCCGCGCTGCCTCCTGCGCTGCGTCTTCGGGCGGAAAATACAGATCGCTTGATGAAGGCATGATGATGGTATCTGCGGTGATGGCCGCAAGCGCTGTGTCGAGATCGCCCTGATATGTGTCGTTTGCGCTGATATCCGCGTGAATGCCGCTCCACAGATGGGCAAGCAGGTCATTGGCGTCGCGTTTCAGAAACCAGCCCTCCCAGAAGTCGACGAGGAAGTCTTCAAGCGTGGCATAACCAAGGGCGCTTTCGTCGAGCCTGTGTCTGAAGAAGGCTTGCGAGAAGCCCCAGGCGGCATAGATGCGGGCTGCCATGCGCAGACCGCGCTGGGGTGGGCTTGTATAAAAGCCCTGCCGAAACGCGGGATCCAGCTCGATGGCCGCACGGACGCCTTCAAAAAACAGTCGAAAGTGACGGGAGGTGCGCGCGGCGCTCTGGAAGGTGAACAGACGCTCAACCATCGCGGGATAGGCGGCCGCCCATTCAAATGCCTGCGAGCCGCCCATTGACCAGCCAATTGCCAGGCGGATTTTAGTGATTTGGAAAACCTCTGTTAAAAGCCGGTGCTGCTGTTTGACACTGTCGTGCAGTGTGATGTTGGGAAAACGGGCGGAGCCGTTTGGTGAAGCGGTGTTGCTGGGGGAGCTGGAAAGCCCGTTGCCAAACAGATTTGGCACGATGATGAAGTAGCGTGTGCAGTCGAGCGCACGCCCGTGGCCGATCAGCCATTCCGCATCGCTGTGTGTTGCAGCAAAAGATGTTGGATAGACAATGACATTGTCTCTGGCCGCGTTGAGGGTGCCATAGGTCTTATAGGCGAGTTTTGCATTGTGGAGGATGCTCCCCGATTGCAAGGCAATGTCGCCCAGTTCAAGATGATCATAATGCATCCTGTGGCCTTTCAGGGTTGATAGCGAGCAGGGCAAGCGTGATGAGCGCGAGGGCGGCGAGGCTTGCCGCCGCCATCAGGTTGGTCTGCAGGTCGAAACGGTCAACGATGCGACCTCCGACGAAGGAGCCGGCTGCGATGCCAATGTTGAAGACCGAGACAAAAAGTGCGGTCACGATCTCGATGGCAGCGGGTGCGGCTTTCATCATCCATGTCTGCAAAGCCACCGAGACGCCGCCATAGACCAGTCCCCAGAGGATCAGCAGCGCTGTCGCGTTCACCGTATTGTCTGAAGCGAGCGCGAAGCCCAGCAGGGTTGCTGCAAGCATGCAGGCGATGCCGCCAATAATTATTCCCACCCGCCGTGCGGCCATCATGCCGGCGAGGAAATTGCCGACAATGCCTGAAAAGCCATAGACAAAGAGAAGCAGGCTGATTGCGGACGCCGGAATGGCGTTCAGTGTCAGAAGGACCGGTGTGACGAATGTATAGGCCATGAAATGTCCGGCCACCAGCAACAATGTCAGCAACAGGCCTGGTCGCACCAGAGGAAGCCGGAGAGCGGCCTGGAAGCGGGCGGGATCAATGGCGTGATCAACAGGAAGCGGCGGCAATGTCCAAAGATTGAGCCCAAGCACGATCACGCTGAATGCGGCCATCGCACCGAAGGCTGTGCGCCAGCCAAAAAGGCTGTCGATCAGCGCGCCAAGCGGCACTCCCAGAACGGAAGCGGCGGCGACGCCGCTGAAGATGATGGCCGTCGCCCGCGCCACCGCCTTTGCCGACAAATGCGGCGTTGAGGCGGGCATTGACTGGAGCGTTGCGTTGGCCGTTGCGTGCGCGCCTGATCGGCTGGTTGCCCGATCCGGTGATTGTGGTGGCAGCAGCCGTGGGGCCAGGCCGCCGGCGATCGCCCATATGCCGCCCATACAGAACCCGACAAGGATCCGCGCACAAACAAGCCAGGAGAACGAGGCGGCGAACATGGCCATCAAATTGGCGGCAACCAACAGGAGGAGCAGACCAGCAAGGATCTGGCGCCGGTCGATGCTGCCGGCCATCACGATAATAAGCGGTGCAAACAGGGCAGCGATGATTGCCGGTACGGAGATGGTGAGCCCGGCGACGCCCAGCTCTATATCGAAGCTGCTGGCGATCGGTGCCATCAGGCCAACCGGCAACATTTCTGTGGTCACCACAGCAAAAATTGCCAGTGCGACGGCATGGACAGCGGGCCACCCGCGATGTCTGAGGGTGAGCGGCGATGATTGATTGTGTTGCATAGGATTGTGATCTTTCAAGACGCGGCTGGGTTGCCTGTATGTGCCCCCTGTTTACTCGGTCTGAAAATTCGATAAAGAACGCTGTTGTGGCAACAGATGGGACGATTTGGAAACAATGATCGATCATTTCGGTGATGTACTGGCCTTTGTGCGTGTGGCGGACACAGCGAGCTTTACCAAGGCTGCCGAACGGCTTGGCGTGACGCGGTCGGCGGTGGGCAAGAGCCTCACGCGGCTGGAGGAGGCGTTGTCGACGCGTCTGGTGCATCGCACGACCCGCAGCGTGCGTCTGACCGAAGAAGGCCAGTTGTTTTACGAGCACGCCCTGCGGATTCTCTGCGAGGTCGATGACGCGCAAGCCATGCTGTCGCAACGCAACCAGCAGCCAAAGGGACGCCTGCGTGTCGACCTTCCAACGGCCTTCGGGCGGCTGCATGTTCTGCCTGTCCTGCAGGACTACCTGGCGGAATGGCCAGAACTGGAAGCCGAGGTTTCATTTTCGGACGATTATTGTGATCTGGTCGGCGACGGCATTGATGTTGCTGTGCGCATTGGCGGACCGACCGACAGCGGATTGATCCGCCAGGTTCTGGCACCGCATCGGCTGCTGACCTGTGCTGCGCCGGCCTATTTGGAAAAGCGTGGTATCCCGCAGGTGCTTGATGATCTCAGGCATCATGACAGGATTGCCTTCAGCTATGCTAATTTGCCGGTATCCTGGCGCTATCAGATTGCAGGTGAAGAGCGCGCCCTGGCTGTTGAGGGGCGTTTGCGGCTCAGCAATACCGAAGCCATTCGCGATGCCGCGCTCAACGGGCTCGGGCTTGTCCAACTCGGCGCCTTTCTGGTGGGGGCCGACATTGCACAAGGGCGGCTGGTCGCGGTGCTTGAGAACTATGCCCGTGAGGAACCGCCAATCGTTGCAGTCTATCCGACGCGCCGTCATGTGTCGCCGAAAGTTCGCCGATTTGTCGAAGCATTGCGAAGCGCCTGGGCGGCGGGGCCGCCCTGGTAGCCGGCACGGGTTTGTTGGGTTCTGTTAGCCGCAGGCGGCGCGAACGATCCTGCCACTATCGGGATCCGTTTCGATAGTGACACGTTCCTGGTGAAAATCCATGGTCACCGGGTCGCCGGGCTTGATCTGACGAACAAGGGTTGCGCCGGTCTGCTGCATTGCCTGTTGATCGCTTATCCTGTTCTTGCCGGCCAAAGCGCTCGCCGCAGCTTGATCACAGAGTGATTTTTGCGGATCGGGCGCTGCAGACACTGTCTGTTTCTGGCAGCCAGCCAGTGCAATTACCACGAAAATTGCGGCACAGGGGATGACCGAACGGGCGATCGACATGGTGCAACGATCCTTTTTGACTGGCCGGCATCTGCACAGGATGGCTGCCGGCAGGTGATGCTCCTGGCGCATTAGCATCTTTGAGATGACTGGAATCTGAACGGGAATTTCAGGACGGGCGCGTTGGATTTTGACGCAAGCCATGCTGTCATTGGAGGCGCAATGCCACACGCTGCCTGCGCATCAAACGTAATGCTGATTACCATGAACGGATCGATGATCGCTTGTCATCCCCCGGCTCTTAAAGCAGTAGCGCGGTCGAAGCGCTTAAACATGATCACGGTCTGGACAGTCCGCAGGAAATGTCGCTGCTGCTAGTCGCCTAAATCAGTGCATGGAACTTTCAACTCTATGTCGGCACTGCCATCTCATAGCCAAAACACCAATTGTTGCCGCCACTCCCAAAAGTTCTTCCGTCATCACCTACGTCGTTTCGTTTGGCATATGGTTAACGTTCGACGAATTGATAGGATCCATGCTCTGCAAAAAGCCTCGCTGGCAGTCTTAGACCTCCCGTCGGGGTGACGGTTTGAGACCTGTTATGGTTGTGCAAACGCAAAGGGCAGCCATTATTTTCTATCGGCGCCTGCTGAAAAGTCAGTTCAGAAGTCAGGTTTATCGCAAGGTCTACTGCTCTTTGGGCGGTTTTCCCTCCGCCTCCTGCAAACGTTGCAGCAGCTCATCGAAGTCCAGGTCCTGCGTCGATGAAGGCAGCTGGCTGAGTTCCTGCAGCGCCTCTCCAATGGCCTGCGCCGGATGCAAAGCCTGTGTCTTCTTTCTGGCAACGGCGCGATGGGCTGCACGTAGCAGGTGATTGTGAAGGCGCATGGCAGACCATCTTTCCGCTTTGATTGTCCACACTAACCGATCCTGAACCGTTTGGTTCCACAACTTCTGACGGCGCTTAATGTTCAATGCAAGGCTGCGCAAAACGATGAATTGGTCTGTCCGGCGGTCGCTCCCCGAAAGCCACTGGTTCGAAACGGGACGGCAAAGGCGCGGGAATGTGCGGGACGATCCAACAGGCGTTGGTTGCCCGGGGGATCTTTTCATATGGACGCATGCTCAACGAGGTTGCCGCAAAAAGAAAGCATCGCAGCCATCAGGGGCTGCGATGCTCAGGCATTTGGCCAGGCAAGGTTACCGGCGATAGGCGAGACCACCCCAAATGCGGCCATCCTCACGATGACGTCCACCATGCACGGCCCCAATATAGGCGGCCGCAGCTGCTACGAGCGCGGAGGCAGCAAGGAAAAAGGCGGTAAGAATGCCGGTGATGCGTGCCTGTTCAGCCGCAGCCGCAGCCTTCGTCTTAGCTTCCTCGACGGCTTGTTCAGCCTGTCCCTGCGCATCAGCGAGGGTCTTCTGAGCCGCGTCGACCTTGGCTTGCGCTTCACTCCGCAGAGCCTGAACACGATTGACCGTCTCATTGACGCGGGTCTGCGCATCATTCTGGCTAATGCCGGTGCGGCTGGCGATCTGGCCGGCCAACCATGCCTTGTCGGCATCGGAGATTTCACCTGTCGTCAGCAGGTTGCCAAGAATTCCGGTCACCTGACGTTGCAAGCCCGCCATGTCCTCGCCCTGCTGCTCTGCGCCGGAGGTCTGGGCATCATTGCGCAGTAAACTGTCGGTCAGATAGTCCAGCGGGTTGGATTTGAGACCTTCCGGCAACATCTGTTCAAGCGACGGCGCTGCTGCCTGACCCGCACCCTGTGCGACGCCACCAACAGCATTGCCGGCACCCGATAGGATACCGCCTGCCAGTTGGCCTGCACCCTGAACGGTTCCACCGATCACTGCTCCAGTGGCTTCGACAGCTGTCTGCGCTGCGCCGCCGACCGCTTTGGCACCGCCCGACACCAAGCTGACCGCAAACAGCGCAGAGATAATCGTTCCTAGTCCCCAGACCACGAGACCGTTCAATCCATCGCGTACAGTTGACTCATCGCGGGTAGAGGTGCCGGTCGGCCGGCGCATTCTCCCAGCAATATAGCCGCCGAGCATATAGGAGGCCACCATGGACAGGATCAGGAACAAGGCGGTAATCACCAGCCAGACATTGCTCAGTTCCCCGCCCTCATCGACGGAGAATGAGCTGAGGCCGAGCCCGCTCGCAAAAGTGGTCATCACCACCATGACGCCAGATGCCACGACAGCACCAGCAAAGATGGCAGCCCAGTCAACATAGCTTCGGTCGGAGGTGTTTTCGATCACAGTTTGGTCTACCATCAACGTAATCCCAGAAAAGAAAGAATGAACAACACGATCACGACAAGACCTACTAAATAGATGATAGAGTTCATGTTGACTTATCTCCTTTTAAAATGTGTAGCGGTCAGAATAGCCTGTTTTCAGACGATTATTTCTCGATGCGATAGTAACTCTACAGGGCGGGAAAAGTTTCAGGACCGTTCAACTTAATTTTGATCGGGTGGTATTGGTTTTGATGCTGGATGGCCTTTGACCACCTTTCCGAAGCCAGATGTTTCACTGTCATGCGCCAAGGAAAAACACAGAAGGACTGACTCTGAGAGCGGGCTTCACTCGCCCTGCTCACCCATCCTGTTTGCGACGCCTGTGCCTGCTATGTCCGGAGAGTGGCATGCAGAAGATCAGTTCTTCTCTGATCCGGGGATTTCTATGGTCCATTACAAATTCGCGGCAGAGATCGATGGGGACGCAAAGACATTGCGCTCCCTTCTCGCTCTCAATCCGCCTTATGGCCAGTAAAGGGTCAACGATATCAAAATAGTCACTGTTTTGCACTGTAGTCGACGGTGCAACGGTGAATGGATCAAGCAGCAGATCAAAATTCTTTCGGCAAAGGGCTGAAAAGCGCCGCCGAACGCGCGTGACTATGACATTCCCGCCGCCAATTGTCTTAGGAACTGTTTTGGACGGCCACTGTTGTACGACGAAAGCGTTGCCCTGCGCCAGCCAATGAGGTGATGCAGGGCTAAAAGCTTCAGAAACACATAAATACGCCGCCAATTTACCCTAGGTTGTGTTGATGGGTTTATCCGGCTCATACTTTAGTGTTCACTAACGGCTCTGCAGCCGCGCCTAGAAGGGACTGTCATTTGGAGCCCATCAGATGAGTCGCCAGCTTCGACCGGATCGGATTGTGTACGACGAGGCGAAGATTAGTATGCAGCCCGCGTCGGCAGGCAGAGCTTCAAATGTCTGTTCGCATATTTTGATATCGGTCTAACCTGCCACGACCGCGCGGCTGTACCATGGATGTGGAGCGACAGCTGAAACGGAAACTGAATGGCCGACGCTGTTTAAAAGGATGGACTTCAAATCTTGCTGGGATTTAGCTGGGGTTTCAATCAGCAGATGTTCTCACCTGGATTGCGATAAAGACGGCATTCTGCAGCGTGATTCCGGCGGTGGCAATCATAACTATTAATTCCGTCCCAGTCGCCGCTGGGCGGCGAACTGTTGCAGAAACGCTCTTCGGCGGCGCGAGATCTCCTGCTCCTGTTGATGGCGGAAGGTTTGGCGAATGCAGAGCCTGTCAAACAGCGGCTGGGCTTTGACGTGAAGAGGCGTCGTCTCTTCGCGCAGTCGATTGCGCGGAGTGCACCAGTGCCGCCTTCCTTCAATGGCCGGGTGCCAGCGATGAAGTTAGGAGGATTGCCACAGGAGTTTCAGCGGTGCGATCAAAGAGAGGGCTGGCATCGTTGCCGAATGCGGCGGAGTTGGAACGGGCGAAACGAGGGCGACTGGAATAAGGAAGCATGGCGGTCTTTTCGGCAGCTCAAAGGACAGTTTCAGATCATGTCCTATCCAATAGGTTTTGCCTTGCGCCCGGTCCGGTGACCCTGCCCTATGCGGTCGGCGGGGCGTTGAGAGCCACAGTGATCTACCAGGTCCGGTTGGAATAGGGGTATTCCGCAATAAACGCGGGCTTACAGCCCCTTTAAGGCCTGGTGAGGCTACAATTCCCGTCGTCCGGTGCCACCGTCAACACCCGGAACCGATCGCTCATGTTGCGTTGGCAACTGCTCGGGCGCTCCCGAAATGTGCCAGGCAGTTTTCGGAACAAGATACGCATAAAAACAGAGGGTACGAGCCTTTCCAATGTCGCAATCAAAACTGGAATCCTCGCGAGGAATTCGGTCAGATTGCCATCATCATTTCACCAAAGCTTTGACTTGGCGCACCACCTCTTGCTGCAACAGACGTTGCTTTTCAATATTGAAATGGCCAATGTCCTTCGCGCCGGAAAAATCCCGATTTTCGAGCCTGCCCTTAAAGCCCGGACCGGCTTTGAGGGGTAATCCCCAGCCATGATGTGAGAAGTAGAAATTGACAGCCTTTCTCACATTCCTAGGCAAGGGCTCAGGCGCGGTCGCGGCGAAGCTTGCAAGATAGTCGACGGGAATGGAGAATTTATCGAGCGATGCGGCAATGGCGATAATGGCGTTGGCGCCGAGCGAATGACCGATCAGGACAACGGGGCGGGTCCCGAGTTTCTGGCGTTCTGAGATGATGGTCTGAGCGACCAGACGCCAGGCCACATGGCTTTCGACATGGCAGGCAATACCAGCCCCGTTGAGATCCGCAGCGATGGCGTCGAGACCGGTCGAGAAAATATTACCAAAGCCGCGCAACAGATAGACGGAGGCACGACTTACGGGTGTCGTTCGGCTTGCAGCTGCGGTTCCGGGCTTTCTTGGCGATGCGGACGAGGTGAGCGCTGCGGGTGTAACCAACAAGGCCAGACCTAGTCGCAGCAGGTGGCGACGGTGCAAGGAGGCTTGATCTGAACGGTTCACAGGATCAGTCATGGTACAAATCACCAGAATTTTGGAATGACAGAACCGGTGCGTCTGGCATAGGCGTCATATTGCGCACCAAAACGAGCCTGCATCATCGCTTCCTCACGGGGAACGCGGTAAAAATATAGAAACCCTATGCCGAGGAGAGCCGCCGGACCAACAATCCAATTTTGCAGAAGACAGAATTGCGCGAGAGCCCAGAGCCAGAACGAGAGATACATCGGGTGACGAACGTAATGATAAAGCCCCCCGGTGACCAATGCATGTTCCTGGCGGATCTGTAAGGAAACCGACCAGTTACGGCCCAGTTGTTGATGGCTTGTATAAAAAATGCAAAGGAAGGCGATCCCAATCCCGAGACCGGCCCAAGCCAGCCATGGCTGAAACGGCATGTCGGCGCCAGAGGGAAATCCTGTGGCTACATAGACGAGGGGAACAAGCGACAGCGACAATGTTGCCGCAGCCAGTGCCAGCCGATCGAGGCTGGTGCGCGCATCCTTAACAACGCCCGTCTTGCGCGCTCGCCTGCGGTGGGGAAAACGGATTACCACCCAGGCAATCAGCCCGGCCGCCCAGATAATCATTGCCAGCTGCGGCGTCATGGAGAAGACTCCTTCAAACCTTGTCGATTGCCCAGGAGGTGTTCGCGTGCCCGCTTATCAAGCGTGTTAGGCCCGCAGCAGATCTGAAAGAAATCATACCAGTAGGCTTTCGTGTTCCCGAAAATATATTGATAGTGCACGCGAAAGAAATTGCGTTTGATGCGGCGATAGCTGTCAGGTTGCAGCATGTCTTTTATTCTGACGGTGCGTATCAGCGGAAATTCGCTTCTGGTTTGCTGATCAAGCTTCATCTCCCTGACCGGGTCTGTTTTATAGAAGTTGATTGGATCGGTGAGGCATTGAACTTCCACCCATCGCAGATGGGGTTCGGCGATGAGTTGGCGCATCCGCTTGCGAAACTCTTTCGCAGCCTTGCTGTAGCCGGCTTTCAGTGCTGTAGAGCCAAGGGTCAGGATGCTCACCTCGGGCGCACGCTGCGAGAAGTCTGGATCAAGAGAAAGACAGCGGGCTGCGACATCCAGAATAAGCATGCCGCCAGTGCTGTGACCGATCAGAATGATTTCGTCGTAACGCTCGGCCTCAGCCTTATCAACAATGCGACTGGCGAAGCGCTGGAGCAGCGCCTCCGCGTCAGGTCGCTGCGACCGCATGAATTGCGACGAGAATGACCACAGGTCCATCAGATGCAGGGTTGACCAACGCCGTCCAAAGACCGACAACGCCAGGAAGAACACCGCAAGCCCGATCGCGATGCTGGCCAGACCGAGCCAGACGCAAACCAACAGAGCTGTGAGGCCACCGAGCAATGCAAATGCAACAAGTGTCAGAAACGGATAAAGAAAATACAGTCCGAAGCGCCAGGCTTTGAGAAAGAAACGCTGTGCGCTACCCTCGATGATGAAGCCTGAAAAGGCTGCAAGATAGCGAAGAAGACGATTGAGGACCGGCCTGTTGAAATCGGAAAGCACGATCGGGTCGAGGGCGAGAAAGCTGAAATCAGTCTGGGTTGACCAGCCTTCTGGCAGGCTGCACGCGGTGATCGTAACATGACCACTTTCATCATCGGGCAGACAGGGTTGATTCAATATTTGGGTCTCTGTGCCCCACACAAGGTCAAACCGCTGGATTTCCTTGCGCATCCGCCCGAAAAAAGCAGCTGGCGTCTTGGGGTCATAACCACCGATAAAAAAAACTGCGCGTCGTGTGACCGGTTGCTTCATAAGCAAACAGTAATAAGGTTCATTTCGAATGTCGAGAGCATAGCAAACGCATGGCGGTGACAGCTGGCGCTGAGGTTTGAGACCGCAGCAATGCGCAATGAGGAGAGATTGACCGCCGCAACCGATGGGACGGAATTGATGATCAGCGTTAAGGGGCCGGCAGGTGGAGAAGCAACCTCCATTGCCTGTTATGAGAACGCACCCCAATCCGTCGATGCAGGGCCGGATGCTTGTCTGCCCGAAGACGCCTGGTCACGATCCCGGCGAAGCGGGACCACCAGGCGCCATGGGCGCAATTAATTCAGGCCGAGACGTTTGCGCAGTTCAGCATTCTCCTTGCGCAGCTTTTCGGCGAGCGACTTGCGCAGGCGCTGGTTTTCGGCTTCCAGCGAGACCAGTGCCTTGAGATCGTCGCTTGCAACGGGAGCCTTGGTTGCCGGAGCCTTTGCAGAGGATGGCTTCGAAACGGGGGCTTTTGCAGCAGCGGCCTTCGGCTTGGAAGCCTTTGCCGGGGCTGACTTGGTTGCAGCCTTCGCCGCAGCCGGCTTGGCTTTTGACTGGCCGTCGTTCTTCCAGTTGTAGTAGGTCTGTTCGCTCAGATTGAGCTTGACGAGCGTGTCTTTGAGGGTCTTGCCGGCAGCTGTTTCGCTGCCCACCGCTGCCAGCAGGCTGGAGCGTTCTTCCGGTGTGTAACGACGCAGCTTGCGCACAGGGGCAGCTGCAGCTGCAGCCGATTTGGATTTCGGCGCCGTCTTTGCAGCTGGTGTTTTCTTCTCGGCAGCTTTCGCCTGTTCCGGTTTGGGGGTTGCAGTTGCTTCCGAAACTTCAGTCGTGTTCTGATCGGCCATGTGTCACTTCTCCTAATATGGTATGGTACAATTGCACAGCATTCGGGGTGAACCTAGAACAATAAAATTAACCTATTCTTTAAGATACTGCATCTTTCATCGCTTTTTATAGATCAATAGTCGCAGGAGGTCCAGTTGGTCTGGCCATTGTGGCCCCAATCAATGCAACGCGTCTGTTCCAGGTGACGGACGGATGGTTCCCGAAAAGCAAGTGGGGTTCAGCCAATCCTGCGGCTGTCTCGCCAAAGTCTTGTTTGACGGGTGACACATCAATTTCCCTCCCGCTATCGCTCGGATGGGTGCCTATGATCGAAGTTGAAACCTTTTCCGACTGCTCCATTTATCCTCAAAAGCATGTGAGGTGGACACAATGACCGAACACTCCGGCGATGCTTCCGAAGCCCGTAGTCGGCTGGCACTGTGATTTCGCCTTTCAACATGCGCCGATTGGCATCGCGCTGGTTGATATAAACGGTCACATCTTGCGCGGCAATGATGCTTTTGCAGCAATGATCGGTCTACCGCTGGTACAAGCCGAGGGGCTGCATTTCAGGGCGTTTACCCATCCGGATGATCTTTCAGCAGACCTTGATCTTTTTAATGCCGTCCTGGCGGCGGAGCGTGATGGCTACACCATCGAAAAACGCTATTTGCGCAGTCGGGACTTGGCTATTGCATCCTGGCAATTGACAGCGATGGCATCAAAACGGTCAACGCCCGCTATGGCCACGCGATGGGAGACGCCATACTGGAAGCGACCGCCAGACGGTTGACGGCCATCACCGGCGATGGCGATCTGGTGGCGCGGATGGGGGGAGACGAGTTTTTGATCGCCCATTGTGGCGATCAGCAGAGCGGCATCCGTCTGGCGGGTGCGATTGTCGCGGCAATGCGTCAACCGATCCTGGCTGGTGGGATCGCAAGCGATGTCGGCGTCAGTATTGGCGGGATCTGGTCGCAGCAAAAATCGGCTCTCGAAGAGCTGTTGGCCGATGCCGATGCGCTTCTTTATCAGGTCAAGGGTGAAGGCAAGGATGGCTTGCGCTTTTCGGCCTATGGCAAGCGGTAAGGCGCTCGCGCCAGTTAAGCGCGCGTTCAGCGGATAACGAGGTTTTCTCACCTGCAAAAGTGACCTGTTCTGCACGGAAGGCCATTCTGCTCAGCAGCTGAAATTTGCAGGCTGCGAGCCTTTGCCATTGTCAGTTCGGGCTCTATCTACCCCGATAGCAAATGAACGCCAGAAGACAAGAGCCTTGATGGAGCCCGAACTCAAACTCGAACCTCGTTCCTCATCCGCGGTGCAGGAACAGTCACGCCTTCCGGCGCTTGCGGCAATCGCCGCTGGGATTGCCGTGCTGTATTTTGCCAAGGATGTGTTTCTTCCGCTGGCGATTGCCGTTTTGCTGACTTTCATGCTGGCACCGATCGTCTCGACATTGCGGCGCCTAGGCCTGCCGCGTCTGCCAGCCATCATCACAAGCGTTTCCGGCGGGTTCCTGATAATTGTGCTGTTCAGCGCGATCCTAGCGTTTCAGGTTTCGGAAGTTGGTCAGAATATCGCGACATACCAGTATAATATCATCGAGAAAATCCGCACGCTGAAAGAGGCAGGCACCGATAACAGTCTGATCAACCGCCTCAATCGCTTTGTCGAGCGGGTAGGTGCAGAAATCAACCAGGACGAAGACAGGGCCACTTCCGCACCAGGGAATGCCGAGGTTGAACGCAAACCGATCCTGGTGGAGATTTTTGCGCAACGCAACCCGATAGAGACGCTTGAAACGGTGATCGGCCCCTTGGTGGGGCCGCTTGCCACGCTCGGCCTGGTGATTGTTGTGGTTGTGTTCATGCTGCTTGAAAGGGAGGAGTTGCGCGATCGCTTCATTCGTCTGGTCGGCTATGGTGATCTGCACCGTACCACCATCGCTCTGCAGGAAGCGGGCAGCCGGGTTGGGCGTTATCTTTTAACCCAGCTTATGGTCAATATCGCTTATGGAGTGCCTTTGGGGATTGGTCTTTGGGTTCTGGGGATCCCCAATGCACTCCTATGGGGCATGCTGGCGGTTCTGTTGCGCTTTGCCCCCTATATTGGTCCGGTGATTGCTGCGGTCATGCCGTTGTTTCTGGCCTTCGCCATCGCGCCGGGTTGGAGCCTGCTGCTGTGGACGATCGGACTGTTCATTGTGATTGAGCTGATTTCCAACAATGTGATGGAGCCGTGGCTTTACGGATCGCGCACCGGCTTGTCGCCACTCGCCATCATCGTGGCGGCGATTTTCTGGACCTGGTTATGGGGGCCGATCGGCCTGGTGTTGTCAACGCCGTTGACAGTGTGCCTGGTGGTGCTCGGGCGTTATGTTCCGCAGTTCCGCTTTCTGGAAATTCTGTTTGGTGCGGAGCCGGTGTTGAACCCGCATGAAAGGCTTTATCAGCGCCTGTTATCCGGGGACCCCAACGAGGCGACTGACAATGCGTTGGAGTTTCTGTCCAAGGCGTTTCTGGTCGAGTATTATGGCAGCGTGGCGATACCGGCTTTGCTGATTGCGGAGCAGGATCGGGTGCGGGGCGTGTTGAGCGACACGCAATTGGGCCAGCTTTCGCACAGCGCGCGCCTGGTTGTCGCAAATCTAAGACAGATTGCCGAGGAAGAAGAAGACAATGAGGAAGAGGTTGCGGTTGAGACCGCGACCGATGGCGAGCAGGGCGAAGCGCTGCAATTGCCGTCCGGCGAAGGAAAATCGATCATCTGTCTTGGCGGGCGGGGTCCGCTGGATGACGTCAGCGCGGCCATGCTGGCGCAGGTTCTGTCGGTGCAGGGCGCAAGGAGCTGGGTGGTCGATCATGAACATTCCCAGCCCAGTCAATTGCGCCGCGCCGATATTGAGCACGCGACAGCCCTTGTGCTTTGCGTGCTTGATCTAGAATCGGCCAATCGCGCGAAATTCCTTTTGCGCAGGTTAAGACGGCTCAATCCGCTTGCCCGGATTGGCCTGGCGATCTGGCGAGGCGACGAAGCGGCTGAGGGTATTGATGAAACCAGGTTACGTTCCGAGATTGAAGCCGATTTCGTGGCTTTCGATCTGCTGACGGCGACACTTGAATGTCTCTCCGATGCCCGGCCGCAGGATTGGGGAGAAAGACCAGCAAAAATGCTCAGAAAGCGTCCTGGGAGACCGAAACAACGCGCGATGGAAGGGGGATGACGCCGTAACGGCGCCCGGGGGGAAGGCGGTGTTGCCTTTGCGGATTTGGCGGATATTCGGACGGACGCGGCCTTTGCTATCAGGAGAAATTTGGCGATGTTTCGCTATGTGAGCATTTGCGCAACCGCGTTGAGCGGTTGCGCATTTTGTTGATTTACCACTTGACGCGGAAGCCTGCATTTCCGGTGATTGTGTAGCTGTCGGAGACGTTGTTGAGACTTGTTGCGGCGCTCAACTTGCCATAGAGGGCATATTTGTCGTCCAGCCAGCTGTAATTGACATTCACACCCAGTTCCCCCACGTCCGGTCGATGTTGTCGGTAGCGAGGCGGACATCGGCAATTTAGATATGGTCGGCGGTGTCAATGAGCTGCTTATAGAGATTGGCAAAGCCCAGAGCCTGAGACGGGTTATGCTGCAATCGGCATCGATCCAGCAGCTGACATGATTGGATACTATTACGAGCGGAGCCAGCACCAGGCGTTTTTTGGATAGGATGCGACAAGCGAACGCAGCTTTGGCTGCACGATCGTCGCCTGCGCCAGGTGCCTGGTTTCGCACATCCTCTGAAAGACAATCTGCTCCGCGAAGATGCGGCTTTACCCATGTCGTACAAGTCGATCGCGGAATCAAGGAAATGTTGTGTCGATCTATAAGGTAGCGTTTTATATAACTTGTTTCGATCCCGGGGAGAAAAAGTTTTTTCGCTTACTACTTCAAAGCGGGGGCGTCATTTGTTCGTAGCTGGATGTTTTTGAAATATCTTGGACGGGTCCGATGCGCATATATGAATGGTGCTGTAGGCTCTTTGAAATGTAAAATCCACTTACGTCGGATCAGGTGACTTTAGAAGCTGCGTCAGATAGCTGAACGCGAATGGCCAGCACCGAAAGCGCGTCGCGGGAATTGTCCTCGCCGTCAATTTATCGTCATTTGAAAACAAGCATCCCTGCGCAAGACAGTATGGAAACGATGAAAATCCTTCACGCCCTCTTTGCCATCGCGTCTTGGCAGCTTACCGGGGCGATGCTGAGAAGTCACTGAAGTGAAACTGATTTCCTGACCAATAACACGGAATTGACGCCAAAAACTGTGGTTCTAATTTTGCATTCTCTACCCCCAAAATGTAATACCCTAAAGTCGTGGCTTGAAGTTGTTATAGTCTTCGCACCGAAGACCGTCACGCTGGCGGGCTTTGGTGCTGAGATTTTGTCTTCTTCAGCACAGTGAAATCGGCAGAAGTATGTTCTTGGCAAAAAGCAGCGGTTCCGATGATCACGCTTTGATATGGATTGGCGCTCAGAGAGGTCTGGGCGGTGCATGGATTTGTGCTACAGATCAGCAACCGTTCCCCCGATGATCTGTTGCTGCTTACCACCGAGACATTGCCGCGCGATCTACTTCCATTTGGAGGAATCGGTAAATCTGCTGTTAAGCAAGCACGATCGACCTCTGACCGCCGACCGACAATTTGCGGATCATGTTAAGCATCAATTGCGGAACCCACAAGCTAGCCTTCGTCCGCTGCTTCAAATGCTGCAGCAGGCGGAGCAGGAAGATGAGAGGATGATGATCCTGAACAATCTGGTCCGCAGTAATGACAAGGCGCTCCGCCTCATCGAGCAATTGCTGCAATCGGGGCGCGTCAATCACCAGGACCTGGCAATCGGTCCGGTCAATCTTTACGACGTCGCCGCATCGATCCTGGCCGAATTGGGTGAAACGATCCGGAGCAAGGCGCAGGATGTCGTTCTTTCAGGCTGCGAAACGGCCTGGGTGAAAACCGATGAAGCCCTGCTACGCCTGCTGCTTGAGAATATACTCGAGAATGCCGTGAAATATCCCCCGACATCCGGCCGGGTCCATGTGATGATTGCTGCGGCCTGCAATAATACATGGCTGGTTCAGGTCTGCGACACCGGTCCTGGCATCCCCGCACATCAAGCCGAGGCGGTGTTTCAGCGCTTTTTTCGTATCCCGGGTTCCAAGAGACCCGAAGGGACCGGACTCGGCCTGACGATCGCAGCGGATGCGGCAAAGCGCCTGTCAGCAGCGATTGCGCTGGGCGTTCCGACCTATGGCTACAGGCTGCAAGCATAGATCCGTATCAAAGCCGGCGATTAGCCGTGCCAGCGTTGCTCGTAGCACTGCCTTTCCAGCAAGGGTCAACCACCGAACGTGCATATGGCCTGGTATGGTGCCGGCGTCGCGCTCAGCGCCCGCCGCGTCACCTGGTTTCGATCGGACTGGACGCGCGCAGGATCATTTTTTCCAGCCGTCTGTTCTCCGCCTGCAACTGTTTGATCAGCGATCGCTTGAGCTCGGTGTTTTCCTTCTTAAGCTTGGCGATGTCTTCGTTGATATCTGCCGGGATCTGGTAGAAACCCACCGATGGCTGTCGTGGCGCTTGCCGTTGTGCGTGATTGACCGTCCTGGCCTTGACGCTGCGGATTTTTCTATCCAGTTGGTCGGGCTTGGCATTCGCAGCAGGCGCTTGGTCGACCGGTGCGGACTTGCGATGGGCAGGCTTTGCGACCGGCACGCTGCTCTCGTCCGTCATCGCTACTGCAGTGGCCGTTTCTTCAGACAGATCGGACGGACCGGATCTAGGCATTCGCTGCGGATCGATTTTCGGCGATAGGGTGGTATCTGTGGCGGAAGCAATCCTCGGGCTGTTGTCAGCCCCCGCTTGAGAGGTGGGCTTTGCCGCTCCCTCATGCCTTGCTGACGCAGCAAATTCTATGTTAGCTTTTTTTGCCTGACGTTGCTTTGGCGCCTTATCGAAGGGAGTAGCCGGCGGTATTGCCGCGAGGATGCGACCGCCAGTCAGTGCCGGCACTACGCCCTTTTCTGCAGCTGTTGCCACTGGAGTTTCTTGCTCAGGCGCTGGAGGCGTATCTTTCTTGATATCGGAAGGGGCTGCAGTGTCATCTTCAACCGCGCGCGCGATTTCCTTGATATTTATATCCCCCCAGAGCGATGTCACGTTCTTGCGCGCGCGGCGATTCTTATATTCTACGATCAATCGTTTGCCGGGGAATTTCATAGGGTCGCTTCAATCCTGGAGCCGATGAGGAAGGGTCGTGATCCTTTGTAATCTACTCCCAGTGACCGCGGGATTCAACCCTGTGGCGTTGGCCGGCCAGACTTGCTCGGACTGTCATTGCACACAAAAGATCACTTGCAGTTTTCAAGAGAAGATGACGGCTGCTGGATAATTTGGGTCGGCCTGAATCGAAATTCTGGATACGACCATCACTATATTTCAGGGATCTCATGCAGACGCTGGCTTTCATCGTTTGTTTGCGCAGGTGGTAAAGCGCTTCCGCCTTCATAATGGTTGCCTGAAATCCGTGTGTCTCGTGGGGTGCTAGGGTCAGGCCCTGATCAATATAGGATGAAAATAACATGTCGCCTTCGGCGTCTTCAAAAACGATCGAAGCGTTTATCACGGTTAGTTTTTTGTGAGGCATTGGATTGAATGATGGTTTCCAGACGTCCGGTTTGGGTGCCTGCTTCGATGACGGACCAGTCCTTGACCGTCAGCACCGTTGAATTACAGGCCTGCGCGGCACAGGTGGAAGACAAGACGGCGAGCATCAGCGTGGCTGACATAGATTTTACATAGTAATTCATAAGCGATCTCGTTGAAAAATGCGGCAAAGAGTAAGCCGAGAGCACTGCGAAAAAACATCCCAATATATCGCCAGCTATTACGCGAGGGAGAATAGAAGTGCCGCACAAGGGAGGGCTACAGGAAATGATCAAAATTCCTGCCGGACCGCTTGCTAATTGAGGTGGTGCAAGGCCCAGGCAGCTCACAAGCGAGACGCGAACAGGCAGAATAGGTCTGAGGTTGCTCCGGACGGTTGTATAAACATCGCAGCCAACCCAGTCCGGAGCAAGCGCTTGAAAGGCAGGAGACAAGCGCATGCAACTCCATCACGATTTTCAAATGGCAACAACTCCAATTCGGAGGGAGCATATCAGCCGAGGAGAAAGGAGCTGGCCGCCCTGGATTGGCTGCCGGCTCAATGAGGCCAATTGCTCCTGACGCACGTTGTTGCCTCTTTCGCAAAAAGCGATTGGCGCTGATTGCGGTGTTGATGGGTGGAGACGTGGTGATCCGAGCGCGTTGCGCCATCCCGTTGAAAACGAACGCGGCAACGCTAATTGGTGCGGAGAGGATAGCAATAGGTGGCCCCATGAAATATCGAATATTCGCTCTGGTTTCTCTCGTTGCCCTGGTTGGCTGTGCCGGTTACGCCAAATCTGTCAACAGACAGGCTGGAATTGTCCCGGTCCGCAATTTCGATGCAAACCGCTATCTTGGCACGTGGTATGAACTTGGTCGCATCGAGAACCGCTTCGAACGCGGAATGACTGACACAACGGCCCAATATTCGCTTAATCGTGACGGCACGATCAGGGTTGTGAATGCGGGCTATGATCCGGCCAAGGCAAAGGTTCGGGAAGCGATTGGCAAAGCGAAGTTCGTCGAGACAAAGGATGTGGGGGCGCTGAAGGTCTCGTTCTTCCCACCATTTTATGGCGGCTACAATATTGTTGCTCTGGATGACGATTATCAATGGGCAATTGTTGTGGGTCCCAACCCAAATAAGTATTTCTGGGTGTTGTCGCGTCAATCCAAACTCACGCAAAGCCTTAAAAACAGGGCGCTGGGCGTTGCGCGCGACCTCCATGTCGACGCAAGCAAGATATTATGGGTATCCCAGCAAAAAGCGCGCTAGATTAAAGCGCGCCCTTGGCGCCCTGGTCGCCGTGAAAACCCCGATGGCTGAGATAAAGCGCTGAGAAAATCGCGTAAAGGTTCGGTTTTTGATCCTGCGTCCTCAGGCCAGCCATGGCAACCAGGTGATAAAAGCCTGCATCGCTTGCGGGGACCCGCCATCGCGACTGATCAGGCAAGCTTAAGGGCGGCTATGAGCGTTTCGCACATGCCGCCCTTTTCGATTGTTGTGTCAAACCGCGCTTCTATCGACGGCAACGACCAAGCAACATACCAGCCAGCACACCGACAATACCGACAGTTGCCAGTGTCGCGGTGGTGGCTCCGGGATTTTCTCGCGCCGCATTGAGGACACGTTCCCCGTGATAACGCGCACTGGACGCAACATCGTCAAAGGCTGATGAGGCTGATGACAAGGCGTTGTCAGCCTTGTCGGTTGCAGATCCCAGTCGATCGGCAAGCTGCGACGACAGACTGCTCAGCTGGCTACGAAGTTCGCTGATCTGATCGGCGACAGTGTTTTCTGGTTCGTTTGCCATTGAGACTATTCCTTTTCAATAATGGGTGGGCAGCGAAGGCTGCGATGCGAAAGAAAAACGCAGCGCAAGGCTTTTGGTTTCAAAGATTCAAAAAAGAATGCGGATCGCAAAAGTCCCACTGCAACGCCAATTTTGCGAGGGGCGATCATGCACTTCGCCGTCATTTGCGATAGACGGCTGGCAGTTCTGTAAAGAGGGGAAAGCGGTTTAAAAGCTCGCAGTTGTCTGGCTGTGGCTTGTGGCGGTTTCAAATGATCCGGTGTTGGAAGATGGGTCAGCTGGGCGGAGATTGAACGCCGCCCAGTTGCTTCTAGCGGCAGCGTGCCGTGTAAATCCGGCCATGCCGATCGCGATATTAGCAGTTGCCATTGCGCAGATTGCGAACAAGAAGGCCACCGACTGCCCCGGCTCCCGCACCGATCAGAGCGCCGCGTCCACCACCGGCGATACCGCCAATCGCAGCACCGGCAACGGTGCCAACGCTGAGGTCTTTTTCGGTCGATGTACATCCGGAGATTGCCATCAGTGCAACCAGGCACAGTCCAATTTTACGCATTTAAAGTCCCTCCAATTCACAGGATGTGAATGACGAGTGAAGTAAGGAGACTGGACTCCCTGTCAAGAAACAAAGTCAAAAATAAATCGGCATCATCTGCCAATTGATCCGCCTGTTCGTGGTATGAGGGTGATAGGATGCTGATCGAATTAAGAGGGGCCAATCGTTTCGATCCATGGCCCGATTGCGTGCGGAAAAGCGCGCTTGGCTAGCGGAGCGGTTTTTTCATAATCAGCGGGCCATTGGAATTTTGTTCGAAATAACGCAGCACCACCCGAATGGTTCGTGACTGCACACGCGTCTGGCTGGCGCATTGCAAAATGGCATCTTGCGCGGCAATTGCGAAAGCTTCGCCGGCCTGCCTTACGGGCTGAAATTCGACTGTGATGATCCTTGTAAGCTTGCCACTCGCGTCGTAGCTCACTTCAAAGGTCGCGGATGCTCGATTGTAGCTGGTGTCGGGGGGCAAGCTCAGGCATTTGCTCGCCAGGTCCGTCACCACTTCCGAGTCCGTTGCTGCAAGCGCGGGAAATGTGACTATACCGACGATCATCATCGCTATCTGTAAATATCCTGGCATCTCTCTCCCGAGCGAGAATTATGAAGTCTCATGCCAAGATAGGCATTTATGCGATGCGGTTCAAACCGACGACGCTATTTTGCCCGCCCTCTGCAAAATTCGGGTACTGCCATTCCATCTATGCCAGCCGCGGAAAGACTGCCACACTCAACCGGCTGGGCGGGCATTATCAATGCGGCAACCACCACAGCAAAAAGCAGGCGAGAGCTGTTGCGATCACGGCTCCAACAACCAGGAATGTCTGATCCGACAAAGCGACGTCGAGAAATATCATCTGCGGCGGTGCTCAGAAATGACCATGAAAACGATTAACGCAAAAAGCGCGATCGAGACCGCTGTGATGAACCAACCCATTCGCCGTGTCCTCCCCTGCATTAACTCGGCATGCGGGAGAAAGTTTCAAAATGCCCTCATATCGGGAAAAAGTCGGATCCATTTCTTCAGACAAGTATCGTTTCGTCGAAAAGCTGGGAAAAACCATTGGCCATTGAGGCTTTCTGGTCATTAAGTCGCACTCTATCCGGGGGCTGCGCATCAGCAATCAGCAGGAACCGCTACCTGATCAGCCGGGAAATTTCATTCGGCATCGCCTTTTTGCGATGATGCACTATTTCAAAGAAGTGTCGATTTCGCTTGAGGAGGAAATAGCGATGCAACACCGAATTCATGAGAATATGGAGGTTATCGGCGCAGATGGTGTGCATATTGGCACCGTTGACCGGCTTGAGGGCAACCGGATCAAACTTAAAAAGACCGATAATTCGCCAGGCCACCGCGATCATCATCATTATATCGAGCTGGGATTTGTTGCTGATATCGAAAGTGATGTGCGCGTCAGGCTCTCGGCGAATGCGGATGTCGCAGTTACACTTGAAGAAGAAGGATCGGGCAAGCCGGTTGATCTCTAGAGTTCAGAGCCAGAATTTGTGAGCCCGTCACGATGTCGTTTCCATCCACTGCATCATTGTTGCTATAAGCAACTCATTGGAAAATAACGGATCCGGATTTCAGATGGTTCCTCGCTTCTTCAGACGCTACTTTGCCAGTTTCGCCGCTTGTCTATCCGGTTTGCTGCTGTTGCCGTGGATTCTGGGTGTGCCGGGCAATCCAACGCCTGGGCAGGATTTTGCATGGACCTCGGGTCTTCTGGCAATGATTGCTTATCTGTTGATATTTCAATGTGTTAAAATGATCCAGAGCCGAGATATCCTTAGTAAGCCAAAGCTTTCCACGCTGCTTGATAGCGGCCTTCATGCAGCTTCCATAGGGCTGTCTGCAGTGCTCGGGGTCGCAGTCATCCTTCTCGTCTGGGGCAAATGGTGAGGTCAGCGGATGAAGGCAAAGCGAAAAGCATCATGAGGCTCTGTTTCCCTGCCAGTGATTGTTTGGTTGCGACCATTGTCCGCAGAAAGCTTCAACTCACGCGTTGTCGATCAGGAAAATGACTAATACATCGAGGCTGGAGGTTTTGGGCTATAGCTAAAATGATTATCGTTGCCAGAGGCGGCGCGGAACATTCGAACCGCTGCGATGTTAGGTCGGGAGCAAGCGCAGTCAAGGCTAGTCCAGCCTAAGGAGTGAATTATGAAACCTGCTACCATTGCTGCGGTCCTCTTCACACTGGCGCTCGGGCATCTGCCCAGCGCCGTATCGGCGGAAGAATCCGGCCTTCCCAATCAATCAAGTGGACAAGAACCCGAGGTCCCTGGCAACAATTCCACTACGGGCGCAAAACCTGTTCCACCCGACAGCAAACCGGCGCCAAAATCTCCGCAGGAGCAGCAGGAAGATGCGCAACGCAAGGCAGAAAAGCTCAAGAAATGCGCGCCGGGACAGGATGCCAAAGCATGTCGGGAATATAATGTGAAACACCGCAAGCAATGAACCCGCTTCAGCACAGGTCATCTATTGGCATTTCGATAAATCACACGTCATGCCTCCTACAATGAAAGGCGGGCGACAGCCTGTGGCAATTTAGGCGTCGCGAACTTCAACGAGTGCGTAGGAGCGCGACACACCCTGATCGATAATTGATCCCTGGTCCCTATTTTAAACTGCCAGCCGTCGGGCTGTTCGCGGCCAGGATTGCTTTATGATTGCTTTTTCTTATGCGAAGGCTTGCCCTTGTGTTTGGTTGAAGCGAGTTCCTCGAGCTCTTTTTTACTCATCGTGTTTTCCATTTGTTTCGAGGCTCCCCGAAGCTCTGCTTTGGCTTTCTCACCACGCTTTGCGGCAAGGGCCGCACCCGCTGCTTGTTGTTGCGCTTTTGACTTGGCAGGCATGTTTAAGACTCCCTTCGTGTTTTCATCATTTGCAAATAAAGATCGCGTTTAAAATCTCATGCAGGCTGTGGCTCGTGTTGCGCAGGCTTGTTGGACGCTGCCGGATGCTTTCGGCCAGCACCGGATAGTTTTTTAACTCGAGACATCATTGTTTTCGCCTGTCTCTCCATGGCATGGGCGCTACGCAGCCACCGGACGAGCCTTTCTTTGCTTCTGTCATGTCCAATCTCCTGTTGTGGGAGACGCCCCTAACCAATGCGCAACAGCTTTGTTCCCCCAGCATCCGCCTGCAACGTGCATGACATCGGAAAGGAGCGACTTTGGTCGCGTGGCTGACGATCTGGATCGTGCGCTGGTTGCGGAAGCGCGAAGATAAATCTTTGGCTTTTGGGAGAGTTTTTATTGCGCGTCTTCACAATTGCCGCGCTTCCGCTTTGGCGTTCAAAATTTCGCTTCAGCGAATTGGCGCGCAAGCCCGTTTGAAAGCCGCTCCAATTGACAGGCAAACTTCTCGACCGATGAGGAAATGTGAGCCATTGCGGTTCGGCAGAGGGGGCGATAGGGTCAGCAGCCAGGGAACAAGGAAGCGTCGGAACAGCTGATGTTTTGCCGCGAACGTGCAATCCCCTCGCGCCAAATTAACACGGAACGCCGCCGGTTTTAGGGAGATGTTCCCCATTGAAAAATAATGATCTTCAATCTTTCTTTGCCCGCGATGCGAGTGTGGTGGCACCGCAGCTCATCGGCTGGGAACTAACGATCGAGGGAATTGGGGGCATGATTGTGGAGACCGAAGCCTATAACCGGATGGATCCCGCCTCCCACAGCTTCAAAGGCCAGACCCGAAGAAATCGTTCGATGTTTGGACCTCCTGGGCATGCTTATGTCTATCGAATATACGGTCTGCATTGGTGTTTGAACTTTGTCTGCCTGGATGGTTCTGCTGTCTTGTTGCGAGCGCTAGCACCCGCCAAGGGTCTTGCTTTCATGCAACAAAGAAGAGGGACCAGCAATGGGTTGGCTTTGTGCTCAGGGCCTGCGAAACTTGCCCAGGCGATGGGGGTTACCGCTGAGTTTGACGGCGCGCCACTTTTTGATCAGCCGTTCGAACTCATCGCTTCACAGGCGGATCCACACATTGAAACAGGCCCGCGCATCGGGATCAGCCGCGCGCAGGAGGTTGCCTGGCGGTTTTGGCTTTCAGGAAGTCCTTATGTCAGCCGCCCGCCTGCCCGCAGACTGACGTGATGGTTACGGCCACCCCAACATCGCGCTCCGGCTAAGAAAGCGGCTATCGGAGTTTCGCCCCTGTATCACGTGAAGCCCGGGTAGGGCTTGTTTCGCAAACATGCAGCCAGGTGAACACAATTGGCTGCCAGCAGCCTGGTGGCGGTCACAACGGCGTCGGGGATTTCGTCGAGATCGATAAAATTAGTGGACTGCATGGCCTCCCCCACCCAGTAGGTGACGGCGTTGGCAGGCAATGTGAAGCCAACATCATTGAGCGCCTGAAAAAGCTCGGCCGAAACATGATGCGCTCCGTCCTCGTTTCCTACCACAGCGACAGCCGCGACGCGTCCGTAGGAGGGCATGCGGTTTTTGTCATCGGTTTCCGATAAAAACGCGTCCATACGTTCCAAAGCGCGTTTGCAGACGCTGGATGGTTGGCCGAGCCAGATCGGCGTGCCGATCAGAATAATATCGGCTTCGACGATTTTCTGTCGCAGCTCGGGCCATTGATCATCCCCACCTTCATCCGAGCTGACGCCAGGCGCGATGGTAAAATCTGTCAGAAGGACATGTTCGGTTTCCACACCAAACGGATGAAGCTCAGTTTCGATATAGGATAACAGCTTTTTTGTCGAGGACTGCTTGTCAGACGTTTTCAATGTCGCGTTGAGAGCGAGAGCTTTCAACGGCTTCTGCGATCGGCTGCTCATGATGATTCCTTTGTTGTCTATACCGGCACAGTCCGGGTGCACCCAACTGTTTCTTGGTGTCGGGGCGCGGCCATACCCGCGCCATTGACCGGCTATGGATCGGTATTGTCGCGGTTGACCTAACCACAGCAACTGCAAAATGTTTCGCGCTCCCTCCACTGCATTGGTCGCAATTTGGGATGAGATGTCCGCCGAACCTCGTGGCTGGGTGGGATGTGACAGCGAAATGCGGCTTTGTCTTAAAGATTAGGGAACCTTGAACCAATCGGCGGGTTAGGCACGCAGTTCTTGAAGGGAGAGAGCGAATGCCAGCCAGGAAAAGCCAGCCAGCAACCGCCACGATTCACGACCAGAAGCTTCAAAGAGGGGCGGGAGGAGAGCTTCATCAGACTGTCGAGGAGGGCAAGGCGCGGCTGACCACCGCCCAGGGCGTACCGATAGCGGACGATCAGAACAGTCTCAAGATCGGGTCGCGCGGCCCGGTTCTCATGGAGGATTTTCATTTTCGGGAGAAAATTTTTCATTTCGATCATGAGCGCATTCCCGAACGTGTGGTTCATGCACGGGGATATGGCGCGCATGGCTATTTCGAGAATTATGCGTCGCTGGCTGCCTATACACGGGCAGATCTTTTTCAGCGTGCTGGCGAGAAAACGCCGGTTTTTGTCCGCTTTTCCACGGTGGCGGGCTCGAAAGGATCGTTTGATCTGGCGCGGGACGTGCGCGGTTTCGCCGTCAAATTCTACACCCAGGAAGGAAACTGGGATCTTGTCGGCAACAATATACCGGTCTTCTTCATTCAGGACGCGATCAAATTCCCGGACATCATTCACGCGGTGAAGCCGGAACCGGATCGCGGTTTCCCGCAAGCGCAATCCGCGCATGACAATTTCTGGGATTTCATCAGCCTTACGCCGGAATCCATGCATATGATCATGTGGGTGATGTCTGACCGCGCCATACCGCGCTCTTTCCGTTTCATGGAAGGATTTGGGGTCCACACGTTCCGTCTGGTCAATGCCAGGGGCGAATCCACATTCGTGAAATTTATCTGGAAACCGAAATTGGGCATGCAGTCGGTTGTTTGGAACGAAGCAGTCAAGATCAATGGGGCTGATCCCGATTTCCACCGTCGTGATCTGTGGGACGCAATTTCTGCGGGAAACTTCCCCGAATGGGAACTCAATCTCCAATTATTCGATCAGCAATTCGCCGATCAATTTGATTTTGATGTGCTCGATCCCACCAAGATTATCCCGGAAGAGATCCTGGCGCCCATCCCGGTTGGCCGCATGGTGTTGGACCGGATGCCGGACAATTTCTTTGCGGAGACAGAGCAGGTTGCGTTCATGACGCAGAATGTGCCGCCGGGCATTGATTTCTCGAATGATCCCCTGTTGCAGGGCCGTAATTTTTCCTATCTCGATACGCAGCTCAAGAGGCTGGGAAGCACGAATTTCACACATCTGCCGATCAACGCACCCAAATGCCCATTCCACCATTTTCAGCAGGATGGGCATATGGCGGTGCGCAATCCGGTGGGGCGGGTCAATTATCAGCCCAATTCATGGGAGGAGGGGCCGCGTGAAGATCCGCCGACTGGTTTCACCACCTATCCGGCGGAGGAAGAGGGAAAAAAGCTCCGGCTCCGCCCGGAAAGCTTTGCGGATCACTATAGCCAGGCACGCCAGTTTTTCATCAGTCAGACCGAAGTGGAACAACACCATATCGCCGCTGCCCTGACGTTTGAATTAAGCCGATGCGAAAATGTTCGGATCCGGGAGAGAATGGTGTCACACCTTCTCAACATTGATGAGGGTCTGGCGACCACCGTCGCTGATAAGCTTGGCCTGCAGACCATGCCTGCGGCGGCCGATGCGGCTGTCGCGCCGCGCAAGGATCTTGAAGTGTCGGCGGCGCTCAGTATCGTCAAGAATGGCCCCGCGGACTTTGCCGGTCGGAAACTGGGTGTGCTCGTTGGTCCGGGCAGCGATCGCGAATTGTTCAACAGTCTGAAGCAGCATTTCGAAGCCAAGGGTGCGGTCGTTGAGGTGATTGCACCAAAGGTTGGCGGTGTGGTCGCCCAGGAGGGCAGCTTGATTGAAGGTGATTATATGATCGATGGCGGTCCATCGGTCCTGTTCGACGCTGTCGCACTTGTGCTGAGCGAAGAGGCAGCGCAACGTTTATGCGGAGAAGCGACGGCGCGCGATTTTGTCGGAGATGCCTTTGCGCACTGCAAATTCATAGCGTTCAGCAAAGGAGCTGTGCCGCTGCTTGATCTGGCCGGTATCGATCCAGATCTGGATGATGGGCTGATGTCTCTTGAGGACGAGGATGCTATCCATCATTTTTACGCGGCCTGCGCGAAATTGCGTGTCTGGGCGCGTGAAACCGCAGTCAAACTGTGACAAGCCATGCGCCTTCCGCCTGCGTTAGAGAAACGCGGAAGGCGCATATTTTGGTGTCGTGAACTTTGAACTCCAATCACTCTCATTGGCCGGGCATGGGACGATTGCTGCGCATTCCACGGCGTGTTTTCGCAGGTGCGGTGGCTTTATAGGACCCCCAGATGCATCCGCCCTCAATGGCCTGGCTTGGGCCTGGCTTGGTTGTTAAAGCCGGCTAACACATTGCGAAAGCACAAGGGCAAGCCTGCGTAACGTCAAACCCCCGCCAGCACGAAACGTGCCCGCAACAGAACCGTTCTTTGCGCGACTAGCGACGGGGATTGGGCAGCGAGAGAAATGACTGGCACTGCTCATCAAACTCGGTTGCGATCAGACCCCGAGCCGCGTCAATGGGCCGTTGATCGATTTGCTGGACACGGTAAAGCTTTTCGTCGCGAAAGGCCGAACTATGGTTTAAGCCTGGCTTCAGATGCTGCTCTGTTTCCGGCATGAATTCTGTTTCGGCGGCGACCAGTCTCGCATCGGCGGCGGACGCAGCCGCGACCAGCCGCCCGCCTGAAATTGGGGCTCGATCCTGGCCCTCGGCCCCTTCCTGAGGAAGGAGGGCATATAGATACATTTCGGTCGAGGGTTTGACTGCAATGCCGGGGTCTGGCGCTTCGCCCCAGTCATTGGGTGGGTTGATATCGCGATATCGCATGGGACACTCCTTCTGGCGTGATGCTTTGATGGCCGAACCTAGCTGAGAAGCACTTGTTTCCTTTGCTTTGCGACCCGAAGAAAATCTTTCGCAGATGGAACAGTTGCCGCCCCGACGGGTTCGGGGGATGAAAATGATAACAATAGCAACAATGGGAACCGAGACGCGGGCTTGGGATAAGCCATATAGTTGAGCGGCATGTCCGCGGTTTGACACAGGGAGAAGACAATGAAGGCGTTAACGTGGCACGGTACTGGCGACATACGTTGTGAGGAAGTCGACGATCCGATCATCCAGGATGAGCGCGATGCGATCATCAAGGTGACAAGCTGTGCCATCTGTGGCTCTGACCTGCATCTTTATGGTGGCTTTGTACCAGGGATGCATGCTGGCGACATTATGGGCCACGAAACCATGGGCGAAGTGGTGGAGGTGGGCAGAGGAAATAGCAAGTTGAAAGTAGGCGACCGCATCGTTGTGCCTTTTACGATTTCATGCGGCGCATGTCGAATGTGTAGCAGTGGGCTTTTTTCGCTCTGCGAACGTTCAAATCCGAAAGCTGCCATGCAGGCCAAGCAGATCGGTTATCCAACCGCCGGTCTATTTGGTTACTCCGAACTCTACGGACGTTTTCCAGGTGGGCAGGCGCAGTATCTCCGGGTGCCTTTCGCTGATGTCGGCTCGGTCGTGATACCGGACGCGCTCAGCGATGACCAGGTTCTCTTTTTGTCAGACATTTTTCCAACCGGATATATGGCGGCGGAGAATTGCGACATTCGGCCAGGACAGAGCGTTGCGGTTTTCGGCTGTGGCCCCGTTGGCCTTTTTGCAATTAAGTCGGCCTTCCTCCTGGGTGCGGAGAAAGTAATAGCGATTGACACCATTCCCGAACGGCTCGCCTTGGCCCGGCAGGCAGGGGCTCAGGTGTTGGATTATACAAGTGAAGAGCTTCAGCAGCAGATCATCGATCTGACAAACGGACAGGGCCCGGATGCGGTCATCGAAGCAGTGGGCATGGAAAGTCACGGAGCGGGCGGAGTGATCGAAACCCTCCAATCAAACCTTACCGCCAGTGAACGGCCATATGCCCTAAACCAGGCAATTCTCGCTTGTCGGCCGGGTGGCACAGTGTCGATTCCCGGGGTATTCGTAGGGTCTGCAGTTCCAACGGCACTGGGGGCGGTGGTCGGCAAGGGGCTCACCTTGAAGACAGGACAAACCCATGTGCAGCGCTATCTCGAGCCGTTGTTGCAGTTAATCTTAGAAGGAAAGATCGACCCATCCTTTTTGATCACGGACCGCGTCGGTCTTGAAGACGGCCCCGAGGCCTATAAGAGGTTTCGCGACAAACAGGATGGCTGCATCAAGGTTGTGATGAGACCCAATGGCTGAGCGTTGATAGCGGAAAAGCGGTGGCAACGGCGCCATGATCACCTTTTTGCGGGGTGCTTTCAATCAGCCAACAGCTTTTTGGTGGCCGCCAGAGGAGCTGGTTAGGATTAAACTGATGTTAGCTATCCATCTTGGCCGAGCGGGCGGCGGCGCCATTTCTGCATTGCCGACTCCCGCTCGCTTGTATTGGCATGCAGAGATATCCCGGCCTGACTGGCTTGTGCGCGTAACGCCCTTTTCGGGTGTCCCGCAACGCAAAAGGGGGCCGGTCGGCCCCGCTTCTTTTGGGATACCCATTTGGATAACCATGGGCCATGATCTAGCCGATGCCCTTGCCCCCGGTGGCGCCATAGACTTCACCATTGATGAAGCTTGCTTCCTTGGAGGCCAGAAACACGTAGATCGGTGCCAGTTCAACCGGCTGACCCGGCCGGCCGAAATCGCTGTTCTCACCAAAATGCACCACCTTCTCATCGGGTTGTCCACCAGAAGGCTGCAGCACCGTCCAGACGGGACCCGGTGCAACGGCATTCACACGCACGCCTTTTTTGATGAACTGCTTGGCCAAGGCTTTCGTGTAGGCGACGATACCGGCCTTTGTGGTGGCATAATCAAGCAGGATTTCCGAGGGCTGATAGGCCTGGATTGATGCCGTTGTGATCACTGCGGCACCGGCGGGCAGCAATGGGGCTGCGGTTTGAGCGATCCAATGCAGCGCGTAGAGATTGGTCTTCATGGTTTTGTCGAAATCCGCGCTGGTCAGTTCGGAAATCTCGGCACGGAACTGTTGGCGTCCGGCATTGATAACCAGGATGTCGAGCCCACCGAGCTTGAGCGCAGCCTGAGCGACCATATCGCCGCACCAGGCCTCGTCGCTGATATCACCTGGAAGTGCAACCGCTTTGCGGCCTTCAGCGCTGATCAAGGCGATGACCGACTGGGCGTCCTCTTCTTCCTCCGGGAGATAGGAAATTGCCACATCGGCACCTTCACGCGCAAAGGCGATCGCTGCAGCCCGGCCGATGCCTGAATCGCCGCCGGTGATCAGTGCGCGCCGTCCCTCCAATCGATTGTGACCCTGATAGGATTGTTCACCGTGATCGGGTTCGGGCTGCATCTTTTCGGCAATGCCGGGTCTTGCCTGGCGTTGCTGGGGAAACGGTGGGGCCGGATAAAGGCTACGTGGATCCTGGAGTGTCGGATTATCAGACATTTTCTCTTCCTTTGTGAATGAGGAAGAAATGGAAACTCAATTCGTTTCTTCCAAATAGGAAAAAAGCGGGCTTTCGCCCGCTCTCTCACTTACAAGTAACGACTGCGTTCGCGCTCGACTTCCTCGGGCGTGTAAGGATCGGCATCGGCGTCAAAGCGCTGCCAGCCTTCCTCGGTGTAAAGCTTGCGACGCGTGGCGACATCAACCCTGCTGGTGCCAGCCAGGATAGAATCCGCTTCTGCATAGCGCTCGTCATCGACGCGTGCAGTGACCAGCGAGCCGCCACGACGCACGCTTTCTGCGTAGACATGCGCGTCGTCCTCCGAGACGCCGCTTTCGGTGAGGGCGCCAATCAGGCCGCCCGCCACGCCGCCAACCACGGCACCACCCACAGCGCCGGTCAGAGTGGCTGCGAGCCAACCGGCAGCCACCACGGGACCGACGCCGGGAATGGCCATGATGCCGAGGCCGGCGAGGAGCCCGCCAGCACCGCCGACGGCTGCACCAAGCCCTGCGCCAACACCTGCTCCGGAGCCAGCATTGCTTTCTTTTTCATCATGATGGGAGACGATCGAAATATCGTCGGAAGGAAAGCCCGCGCTTTCCAGACGCGCAACAGCGTCCTGAGCTGCGGAATAGCTATCAAAAAGTCCAGTTACAGTTCGCATATTCTTCTCCCTTGTTCATAAAGCTACTGGTGTGAGGGGATGGGGTTACATCGCCTTCTTGGTGACGTTGCCCTGGTAATCAAGCTGGACATCCAGCTTTTCAGTGCCCTTCATCGCCGAGGCTTCCCAGACGCCATCTTCACGGAGCTTCAAACCGGTAACATCTTTGTAGCCAGCTTCTTCGATACGGCTTTTGGCCTGATCTTCGGTGAAGCTGTTGGCACCCTTGACCGGTGCATCCGGGTTTTTGCTGTCGGGGGTCGAGACGGCTGGTGTTTCCGGTGAAGTGGCACCACTATCCTGAGCAAAGGCAAGAGATGGCGCGACAAGGCAAGCGCCAGCGAGCGCTAAAACGCTGATTTTCATGGTTTTTCTCCACTGATGTAATGTCTACACCTACCGAACTACCGCCCTTGGTTTAAGTTCCAAAAAACTTACAAAGCGACAAAGAATAATTGCCGGGATGGTCCGCATGGGTGGCTGTGGGAACATGTTGCCGTGAAGGCAGTTTCAGATTTGTCTGGTCGCAATGATGAGGTGTTAATTGTGCGTTCCACGTCAACCGTTTTTTCTCCCAAGATCCACCCCGACTTTTTTACAGGCCTGGCGCGCGGTCTGGGCGGCGCGCTGTTGTTTGCACTGCCGATGCTGATGACGATGGAAATGTGGGAGCTCGGTCTTTATGCCAATCCTTTACGGTTGTTGTTGCTCTGCCTGTTGAACATCCCGTTGCTGGTGGGGCTTGCCTATCGGATCGGTTTTGAGCGGATGACCACCTGGACACAGACGCTAAGGGATGCGGCGATCGCCTTGGCGCTCGGCATCGTGTTGAGCGGGATGATCTTCTGGCTGTTTGGTCTGTTGAGCCCCGAATTGCCGTTTGAGCATATGGTTGCGATGATTGCCCTTCAGGCTGTGCCCGCCAGTATTGGTGCCTTGCTTGGTCGAAGCCAACTGGGGATGCGCTCAGAGGAGGATGACGAAGAGCCTGGCGAATATGAGGGAGAAAGCGGCTATTTCAACGAATTGTTCATGATGGTCGTTGGAGCGCTATTTTTGGGATTGAATGTGGCCCCCACCGAGGAGATGATCCTGATTGCCTATAAGATTGTCCCCCTTCAAACTGCGCTGATCCTGCTTTCGTCGATCGCCATCATGCATGGCTTTGTCTATAGCGTCCATTTCAAAGGTGGACATGGGGTGAAGCAAGGAGCGCCGTGGTGGAATTCGCTCATTCGTTTCACGCTGCCCGGCTATGTGCTGGCCTTTGCGACCAGTGCCTATACATTATGGACCTTTGAACGGCTGGATGAAGCCTCTTTTACGCAAATGGTGACAACGATTATTGTGCTGTCGTTTCCGGCAGCAATCGGCGCGGCGTCTGCCCGTCTGGTTTTATGAGGCGGTGACATGAACAAGAGAGCCAACAGCACGAAGTCTGATTCAAAGAGGGCGGAAGTCCATTGGAGTGAGTGGCTTGCAGGCGCGCTATCCGCCCTGCTCATTGTCGCACTGCTCGGCTTTCTGGGATATCAAAGCTATCAGTATCAACCAGACAAAGCTGATTTCCGTGTTGAGGTGACGAATTTTAGCGCGGTCGAAAATGGGTATCGTGTCGCATTCTCTGTATTCAATCTGACACGATCAAGCGCCGCCCAGGTGCGGGTTGTCGGAATTGTGGGCGAACAGCAAGGGGGTGGCGAGCAGGCCGAAGCGACATTTGATTATGTTGCATCGAAGGCCCAGACCAAGGGTGCGCTGTTCTTTGCAAAAGATCCGCGCAATCAAGATCTGAAGCTGCGCGTGGAAAGCTATATTGACCCATGAACCACTTTTGGCGCTTAAGACATCGCTGGCAACTGCTCGGGAGGGTGTCGGCCATCACGTGGCTGCCCGGCAGGCGCGTTGCGCGGAACAGTTCACATTGCTCTGGGACTGAGGAAACGGCGGGCTTTTTGTGAGCGACGCTCCAATGACAGGCATTTGAGAGGCGGCGCAAGAGCACAGAAATAGCGCGAATGGAAGGCGGTGCTGCTTCAGGCTTTCGATCAGCAGGCGGCTGTGGATGGCTCTAAAATCTGAGAGGTGTTGTGAAGCTATCAATTTGATTGGAACAAAGAGGGTTCGACCGGGTTGGGCATTGCAGAAACGAGGAGCGAATAATGACCTACCAACCATTCTTGCGTCCAGCCCATGCGAGTTCACCCCCCCAACCACCGCAACCCAAGCCTGAGATACCCGATATTCCGCCGGCAAGCGTGCCTGAGCAGCAGCCAGATATTTTACCCGAACCGCTTGGTCCTGATATTCCCGATCGCCCGGACCCTGCTCCCGATGTTCCGCAGCCGGTAGAAATTCCGCCAGACCCGATCAATCCAGGATCGCCTGCTCTCCGCGTGCAGATTGGTGGAGCCGAATGCTATCGCGCGGAAGCGGTCAACCGATTAGCTCTTTGATGAGCCACTGATATTTGTATGAATCACGGGTTGCGCAGCAGACTGGGATGGCCTTCACCCGTTTTAAGCCGCAGCTAATTTTCGTTCGCAAATTGTCATGGGTTTTGCGAAGACGGCCCAAAAATGCGCAGTTCGTCTCAGTAGGATTGCTACATCAGAATGCCGGAACACCGGGCAGCAGTTTCGAAAGCTGTACGGGCTCTCCGCGTGCTGTTTTCGTCATGGTTGCACAGCAGGCAAGCTTTGAGGGCATTGCCGAGACTTTCCAGTTCAAAGATTTGCCAATCGTCGAGCAGCATGGCTTCCGCTTCAGCAACGCTTGCAACAGCCTGATGCAAGCCCTCGGATTTCCTGACAATAACGGCATTGTTCCATTGCATGTTTTTTATCCTCTCTCAAACGCGCGTTCACCACGCATCAATCAGTTGTTGTGTTGTCGTCAGTTCCAGTTGTTCTGCCAGTCTCTGGTGACAAAGCGCGAGGATTGCATCATGGCTTGCATCGGATGTGCTGCAGACGGCATCGGTCACCAGAATGACGCGATAGCCGCGATCCACCGCGCCAAGAAGGGTTGCGAGCACGCAGAGATCGGTTTCGGCTCCGGTGACAATCAAAGTGTGGACACGTTTTTTATACAGGAGTTTCTGCAGCAGGCCTTGCGTCCAGGGTGAGTAGACAGCCTTGTCCAGAATCGTTGCCGGCGGGACGAAACGTTGCAAGGGGTCAACAAGATTGAGCAGATCACGATCAAGGCGTTCAAGCGTCACGTTCTGCCATTTATAATAATAGCGTTTCCAGGCGCCGATGGCGTCGTCTGGAGACTGGGGTGGAATAAACCGTGTGAAGATTGTTCGCTCGCCAAAAATCTCGCAAGCTCTGCTAATATTGGGGAGAACCGCCTCCGCCCACGGCACATGCCAGGGCGCGCCGGGCCCAAACAATTTCTGCATATCGATGCAAAGATGCATGCTTCCAGCACGGAGGGTTCCTTTGGTAATCCCGGTTTCAGGCAGCATCTTGATCTCACGCTTTCTCAACAATCAGGCGACCAGTTGGAATGATGGAGGGTTCCTGCGCTCACCGGGCCGCTGGTTCACCCACCAAACTCCGCCAATCCATTTTCGTTCCCGCCTTTTAGAGCGTAGCCGCCGTTAAAGGTTTTGAACCGCAGCAGCTCTCGCTGAAACGCGATAACGATCATTCGTGTACGCTATCGTACGGTGGGTTGCTCTCCCGGAACCAAAGCGCGGTTCACGCCTTAAATCCCAGGCGGGGCAGGGAGAGAGATGATGTTATCACAGCCAGATTTCGAAGATGCGTTGATGCAACTTCTGCCCGCTTTGACCCAGTTTGCGCGATCGTTATGTCGCCAATCCGCCGATGCAGAGGATCTCGTTCAGGAGACCTTGGTCAAAGCCCTGAAAAACCGGGATAAATACCAGCCTTATGGCTCGCTCAAATCGTGGTTGTTCACCATCATGAAGAACAGCTTTTGCAGCCGGATTAAACGCGCGCGTCGCGAAACACCTTTGCTGGATGAAACGGGCCCAACGATCAGCGCTCCGCAGGAAATGGCGATCGAACTGCAGGACGTGGGCCGCGCTTACAGCAAGCTCTCAGCAAGGCATCGCAATGTCATTGATTTGGTAGTCTTCAATGGCTTGAGTTATGAACATGCGGCGACAGAGAGCGGTTGCACAATTGGCACGATAAAAAGCCGTCTGTGTCGGGCCCGCATGCAGCTGGAATCCGATCTGAACACAGCGTCTTAACAGATTGCTTATTCGGGAAGCAGGTCGATTTCATGCGGAGCATTGCCATTTGCGGCGAAGATGTCTGCGCTTTCGTTTGCTGGATTGATCAAACGAACTGCCAGATCACAGATTGTCGAGGCATCACGCAGACCACTTTCATAGAGCCGTAAGATACGCTCCGCCAGAACGGTTTCGTCGAGTTGCGTGCTGGAGAGTTTCAGGGAAGCAAGAGCGACGCAGTTTCTTAGAAAGTCGATCTCATCTGGCGCGTAAATTCTGCTCGCTTCGTTAAACAGGGGCACGGCAATCTCCTCGATGTGATGATCACCGATCGGTGATCTTCGTTCAGCATAGCCTATATCGAGATGCGGTCCTTTTTTGTCCGCTAGCGTACGAAAGCGGCGTTGATGTATGCCAGTGATGATCGGCTGTGGGTGGAACAAAAGCCGGAGGCCTTTGTTTTGCTTTAAGGGCGGCAAGACAAGGCAAAGTAGAAATGACATTTCCCGAGCTGCAAAATATGGAAAATCGGCTGCTGTCTCTGCTTCCTCAAGCCGATTACGATGCGATTGCCGGGCATGCGCGCTATCTCGAACTTCCCCGCGGGCGTATACTGGCGCAAGCCGGCCAGGAAATCGAAACCGTCTATTTTCTAACCGCGGGCATTGGTTCGGTGATCGTGACCACGAAGGAGGGTCACCGCGCAGAAGCTGGGCTGTTTGGACTGGATGGATATGTGCCAACATCCGCCGTCGCAGGTGTCGAGACCAGTTCCTATGATGTCACCATGCAGGTGGCGGGACAGGGCTATGCGGTGGCCTATCGCAGGTTCCGAGAGCAGATGGAGACGAGCCGCAGCTTTGCCAAGGTGATGATCCGCGCGATCGAAGCCTTTTCGGTGCAGCTGGCTTCAACTGCGGTGACGAACGCCATTCACGAGATCAATCAGCGTCTGGCGCGCTGGCTTTTGATGTGTGATGACCGCATTTCAGGCTCAGAAATTGCGCTGACGCACGAGTTTCTCTCCATCATGCTTGCTGTGCGGCGACCCAGTGTCACGACGTCACTTCACGTGCTGGAGGGACTGGGGCTTATTCGCTCGTTGCGAAACAATATTGTGATCCGAGACCGCAAAGCGCTTGAGGCCTATGCCGGTGGTGCCTATGGCTGGGCAGAACAGGAATATCGTCGTCTGATGCAGGATCTGCGCTCAGAAGCAAGCGTCCAGCCAGCGTGAAGCGGGTCGAGCACGCAGTCAAACAGGCTGGCGGCTCATGAGACGTTGGTCGATCCTGCTCTTGGCGCAAAGCGCATCGAGGGAGGTGCAGTTCGATCGGTTGTGAAGAAGCCGACCGGCTGGCGCGGGGCGAAGACAAACCGCGTTCTTCAAGCAACGCTGTAGGTTTGGCGGAGCCCCGGCGAGCAAGGTGCCTGTTATAGAGAGGAAATGCGCGCTTCGCGCAGGCGGGCCGTGATCAAGGCTTTGCACGGTATTTGCGCATATGTGGCGAGGCGGTAGAGGTTTTTCCTCGCTCAAAGCTTTGTGCCGAAGAGTTCATTATATTCCTCCTCAGGCTTGCCATAGGCTTCGCCTGCAAATTCCTCCAATCCCTTTCTGTCGCGAATGGTAATTCGTCCCCGTTCAGAGCGCACCAGTTTCTTTCCCTCCAGCATATGCAGGCTGGTGGTGATGCTTGGGCGCCTGACACCAAGCATAAGCGCGATAAAGTCATGCGTGAGGATGATTTCGTCGCCATCGGTCCTGTCATGGGTCATCAGCAGCCAGCGCGCCAACCGCTCATGAATGGTTAAATTGACATTGGCCCAGACCGTGTAGGAGACCTGCGAGGAAAAGCTGTGAAGGTAACGGGCGAGCAGATTGGCGAACAGGCTGTGGCGCTCAATATGGCGGCGTGCGGCGCGCGCCGTCATCCGGTGGCCGTAGCCGCCGACCTGCATCACAATCTGGTGGATGCTTTTCTGGGCGCCAACGGCAAGCGAAGTTGGGCCAAATCCTTCGCGCCCGACCATGCCGGCTTCAGCAAGTTGACCGCTTGAAGAAACTGTAATGACGGAACCGATACCTCTGCAAAGGAAATAGAGGTAATCGATCGGTTGATCCGCGGTGACGATCACCTGGCCGCGCTCCAGGGTGACGGGCTCAAGAGATGGAATGATTTCGCAAAATATATCGGGGGGCAGGCTGTTGAGTATTCGGTTCTGCAATTGTCTGACGCCGTCCATGTATCCTACTTTGGGCCTGGAACGCGCTCCGCACCACATCGCCCCCTCGATTCTATTCGACGAGGAACAATCTATAACACCCTGATCCGGCGTGGTTTTTCTGTACGATAGCAGACAAACACGTGCCTGCGCCAAAGTCGAAGAGTCGTTTGGGCGGCGTTAAGACAATGTCGCAAGGCAAGCTGCAAGTTGATGAAGGCTTTGCAGCAATGGCTGGCTGCATTTCTTGCTACGACCGCGGTCAGTGCATCAGGGAAGGTTGTCCGAACAATGCGGTGGCGATGGTTGCAAGATCGTCGTCAGCGGCGCTTAACACAAAGCCGGCAAAGCGCTGCCCATTAAGCCCTGGATGGATCGATAACGCGAATATGAAGGGAATATGATGAGTTTCCAGCGCTGAAATAACCGGCAGGACAATTTCCGGTTCGATTCTTACGTCCAGTATGACCGCGTCGACGGTTTCGCTCGCCAGATAAGCGAGGATGCCTTTCGCGCTATCGACGGGTCCCAGAATGGAGGCGCCGAGCGCCATAAGCTTCGTCTTTGCTTCCTCGCTCAGCAGGAAACTTTCCTCGAAGATCAGTAATTTCTTGCCGCGATAAAGATGCGGGGAGCAACGCTTTGATTGAACCATTACAGAGAGTTGGCCATGGTTGATTGCAATTTGCAAGCCACGCGCGAGAAGTTTTCCGCGCCGCAGTCATTTCAACGATCACCCGTCCACGATCATGTGTAACTGGTGGCGAGCGCGATGCAGTCGGCTCTTGACGGTGCCGACAGAGCAGTCACAGAGCTCAGCGGTGCGTTGATAGGACTTGCCTTCAAAAACCACCAGAGCGAGAACCTGCTGATACTTGTCTGACAATGTCTCGAGGGCAAGTTGTACCTCATGCGCTTCGAGTGCGTATTGCTGGGACGGTTTGACCACCATATCCTGCGAAATGCAGTCATTAAGTCCGGGCGCTTCGCGGGTTTGAATCCGAATGCGCGTGCAGAATGTGTTGCGCATGATGGTAAACAACCACGATTTCAGCGGCGCGTAAGGGACGTATTTGCTGCGATTGGCGATTGCTTTGACGAGTGTTTCCTGAACGAGATCCTCGACGTCCTCTCTTTCACGGTAGAATTTACGCGCGAAGGCCCGCAAAGCAGGAATCATGGCGACCAGTTGATCTGGTTCAAGCACGGGGTCGGACGCATTATGATTAGGCGATCTGGATAACATTGGTCCAGCCTTTCCGGGTAAGGCCCGGTTCGGGCAGCGGACGCTGCCCTTTTAACACTATGAATTTTTATGGCTTTGTTGACCGGCCTTGACATGCAGTTCATGGCTGCCGCCAGGTGACGATGACACATTCTGTTTGTTATCGTCGCTTTTGCTGGCGTGTTTGCCGGTGTTTTTGAGACTCTGCTGGCCAGCCTTGACATGTTGTTGGTGGCTACTGCCCGGGTTATGATTTTGTTCCATCGTGATTTCCTCCCCATTTATTCTTGGTGGCTGGAATTTATCGTGGGTGATGGGAGTCTAACCGTGCGGGGAAGGGGATGTTCCGCAAATGCCACTGTAATATAGTTCACGATTAACGCGCGCGCGGCTTTTGCCGCTGCAGATGATCGGCGCTATACGAGGGCTGAGCGACGGGAAAGCCCGTTGGCAACAGCCAAGACATTGTTGAAGAGTTCGTATGCGCTTGCCGACAATGGGTGACGGACGAACGATCAGTTTCCTTTGCCTGTTGCCTGCGATCAGCACGCGGTGCCCTTTGCCTTCAAGTCCGTCATCTTGTCGGGATGGTCGGAAGACCGCGGTGCGCCTATCGCGAGAATGGATCGGAAAAGCCGGCAAGGCTGAGGCAAGAAGCGGTGTTATGATGCACGTGAAGCCTGGATATCATGGGACGCAAGCAGAAGCTGCGTCCTGACAAAGACAGACATCGCTGATCAAACCTCTTATTGACGACCGCTTGCAGAAGGCGGCGTTTGCGACGGTGTGGAGGCTGGCGGCGTTGCGTCATCATCCATGAAACCGCGTCCCGGGTGCATCTGCCCGTAGAATTCGACTGCACCCCAGACAAGCAGGGCGAGGATCAGGCTTGTCAGAAGGACAAGGAGCACGGGCCTGCCTTTGGGACCCTGACGGGCTTTGTCCGGATCAATCTTTTTCATCGCACGAGCCCTCTTGTGCGGCGATCCCGTTCGATCTCTTCGAAGGTCAAGGCTGGCATGGTGCGATCAAAGGTGATCCAGCCCTCCGCCACATAGGCATCGCGGCGCTCGTCGATTTTGACACTGCCCCATTCATCGAGCAGCGCTTCGACCTGGGCGATCTCCGCCTTTGCACAGCGAATGAGCAGCAGCGTGCTTCCGCGACGCAGAGCTTCGCTATAGGTTTCAGCCATTCGCTCAGAAACGTCATTTTGTTGCAGTGTGTTGACGAGGCTTGCGGGCTGCATTGCATTTTGGGTTGAACCGGCCACCCCTACCAGCGCGGCTGTCACCCAGCCGATAGCGGCCACTTCACCAATACCGGGCAAGGTCATAATGCCCAGGGCTTCAAAGGCATGGCTGTCCGGAGGTGGCGACACTGGCGCTGCAGCATCGCTTTGAGACGCGTCCGATGTCCGGGTGGTGGATAGCTTCGCTTCCCGGTTCGCCTGCAATACCATGTTGTTGGTGATCAGGCTTAAATGCTCGGCACCTATACCGCCTTGCCGCAGTGCGGTCATCGCGTCATAGGCCTCGTCAAAGCTGTCGAAAAGTCCGCTCACACAAGCCATTTTGCCTCCCTTTGCAACTATGGGACCGCAAATCGCGGTCCCGCACGGTGTTCCTGACCACCAAACAATGCGACATGCCCGGTCTCTAGCCCGGTCCCTGTCAGGCGGCCTGCGCCGTAGCGTTCGCCGAGGTTTCTGCCAGTGATGTCAGATCCTTGTCCGTCTGACCTTCTTCCTGCAGTGTTGCATCAAGAAGCTTGGCGATATCCTTGTGGCCGAGAGTTTCTGCCCAGCGCTTGAGTGTGCCGTAACGGGTGATCTCATAATGCTCGACTGCCTGGGCGGCAGAGATCAGGCCTGCGTCAAGCGCAACGCTGTCGGAAAATTCCTCCATGATCTCTTCGCCTTCGGCAAGGATCCCCTCGATGGCGTCGCAGGTTTTGCCTTGCGCGCGTTTTCCAAGCAATTCGAAACATTGCTGCAGGCGCTCGACATGGGTTTCGGTCTGATCGCGGTGGGTTTCAAACGCAGCTTTCAGCTTTTCATCGTTGGCCGCGCGCGCCATTTTGGGAAGCGCCTTGAGAATTTTGCGTTCGGCATAGTAGATATCTTTCAAAGTGTCGTAAAACAGATCGTCAAGATTGCGTTGCTTTGCTTTGGCCATTTCCGGCTCCTCCTTTGAATTTCGTGTCGATGCGGCATGCTTCTTCGCAAGCGCACAGTGACCGAACCTTCAAGGCGAGGCTTTGTTTCATGCCTCAGAGTCTTTTTCTGAACAAAGATCGGCTCGCGGGCGTAAATGATGGGCGCCATGCGCTTGCATAGACCCAATCAGCGCGCATCTCCAATCTGGATGGCAAGGTGAGATTGTGAAACTGTGCAGTTGACGTTGAACGGGTGGATGTTGGGTATCGTCGCGCAAAATGCGTGTGACTTATCCTTGCTGCTTGAGATTTGCGATCTTGGTGCTGAGCTGACAATGCAAACCTTGCGCGAGATAAGTCAGTTTGACGCGACCGCTGATTTCTCCTGCAAGCACGCGCTCGATGAGTTTGCTGCCGAAACCCTTGCCTTTGGGGGCTGAGACGCTGGGGCCGCCTTTTTCGTTCCAGATAAAATCGAGCTGCTGCAACGCTTGATCGTGGGACCATGTGACTTCAACAGAGCCGCCTGGCACTGACAGCGCACCATATTTCGAGGCATTGGTCGCAAGTTCATGCAGGCCCAGGGAAAAGGCCATGGCGGCGCGTGAAGAAACCTCGATCTTGGGGCCTTTGATGGAAAAATTAGCGAGACCGAAGGGCAGCAGCGCTTCTTCGACCAGCTTATTGAGTTCTGTTGCCTGCCAGACATCGGCGGTGAGAAGATCATGCGTGCGAGCCATGGCGCCCAATCGAGCCTCAAAGGTTTGATAGGCGCTTTTATGAGCCGGATTTCGAAAGGTCTGACGCGCCAATGCCTGAACGGTGGCCAGAACATTCTTGATACGATGTTTCATCTCGCCCAGAATTGCCTGTTGCAGCTGCTCGGATTTTTTTTGGTCGCTGATATCATGGGCGCTTTTGGAAGCACCGATAATGCGGCCACTGCCATCCCGGACCGGCGATACGGTCAATCGAACATCCAGTCGCGTGCCGTTCTTGTTGAGCCGCACTGTCTCATGGGGGGCGACCGCCACACCATGCGAGATCTTTTCGATGATCTCGACCTCTTCGTGCAATCTGTCGGATGGGAGCAGCATGGTGACTTTGCGCCCGATGGCCTCGGCAGCGCTGTAGCCATAAAGGCGTTCGGCGCCGTGATTCCAGCTGAGAATGCACATGTTAAGATCGGTGCTTAGAATTGCGTCATGGGAAGATGAAACGATTGCTGCCAACTGACTTTCGAGGTGTTGTGCGCGCAGTTGCTCGGTAATGTCGATAATGGTCCAGACCGCGTGCGTTATAGCGCCCGTTCCGTCGCGTACCGGGCTTGCAGCGCAGCTGACGGGCGTGTGGCGACCGTCGGCCCCGATAAGGGTGAAGCGCTGAACAAAGCTTTCCCCGCTTGTGAACAGCGCTTTGATGGAGGCCCGGTAAGCCGCCCGATCTGCAGGATCAAGCATGGCTTCGAGCGTGCCAGCCAGCATGGCTTCTTCACTGTGACCGGAAAGGGCGCAGAGCCGCGGATTGACCTTGATCATCGTGCCCGCGCGATCACTCAGAGCTATTCCCGCGTCGGTCTGCGAGAAAAGCAACTCCAGTCGCTGCTGGTTTTCGATGAGCTTCTGCTGCGCGACGACGCGCGCGGTGGTTTCATTGACGATGCAAAGAACACCTAACGCACCCTTTTCGGACGCACTGATCGGCGAATAGGAGATATCAAAATAAACTGTTTCCGGATAGCCGAAACGCTCAATGTGAAAAGGGCGGTTCTGTGCGGAGACGGTCTTACCAGTTTCAAGCACGGTTTTAAGCAAGGGTTCGAGATCATCCCACAATTCTGTCCAGTTTTCCTTCGCCGGTCCACCAAAGGCTGCGGGATGTTTTTGGCCGATGGTCGGACGATAGGCGTCGTTGTAAAGCGCGATGAACGCGGGGCCCCAGAAAATGACAATCTGCGCGTCGGACGGAAGAGCGAGGTCCAATGCGCAGCGCAAGGCAGACGGCCAGGTATCCAGTGGGCCGAGTGGGCTTTTTGACCAATCCATTGTCTGAAGAAGGCTCCGGCAGTCCGGTGTGTCTATCGCAGAGGCAAGGGCTTCCTCTCGCGCCTGGCAATCAACAAGCCTAGCTCCCTCTCGAATTCTGTTGCCGCTCACAGTCCACTCCACAATCGGAAATCCTGAAACAATATCAAACAGAAGAAGGACGCAAGATTAGCGCATTTTTGGAGAACGACAACAGGGGTTTCGATCTATCAGAAAGTCTCTTTGGTTGTCCTCAGTTGGTTGCTGTTGAGATGGAATGGAGGGAGTTGTCTTGATCGGGCGAAATCCTCGGCAAATAAGATGTCCTCTTCGGTGACGACTGGCACCGGATCGGACAGGATAGCGCGCAATGTCTCGACGTTGACGCTGTCATTCTGGAGTGCTGCTTGCAGAGCGCCACGGGTTTCGCGTTCAGCCCGTAGCAATGCTGCGAGCGCCAGGATCAAGCGATCTTTCCTGTCGATATTTCTCATCAAAGCCTCCATGCGCCGCGAATTGGCTGTTAACGAACAGCGCGAACCTTCGTTCCCTTGAAAAAGCTCGTGGTGGCGCCGATGACGTTTTGATCCGCGCCGCACGCTCTCCACGTGCGTGATTGCGCCACACGCGATCGCGATAGCGGTTCGAGGGATGATTTGAAGAGCGCACGAAAGCGGTAAGCCGCCTGAGGGAGGCGCAGCTCGCAATGCTTGCACTGCTGCACCCAAGTGCAATGCGTGGTCCATGGGGCATACGGGTTGCGGTCCAGGAGAACGTGAGTTCTCTGCAGTGTCGGTAGTCAACTTCAACGCTGAGAGGGCTCGCCAACGCTGCTAGGGAACCCCAATAGGGAACCATTGTCGAAGCGGTGGGTTGTCTCAGCAATGAGCAAGGCGCGGGCTCTCTGCCTTGATGTAATTGTTCCGTGTTCCAACAGGAGGGAGGAAAAGCAATGGGATGGTTGTTGTTCTGGATCGTATTGCTCGGTCTTCCTGTGTTGTTGGGCTTTGGCTTTGCCTTTGAAAAGATCTTGAAACGGGTTGGCAAAGCCAGTTCGCACGAGGATGGAGCGTGACAATGGCACCGCGGGCGACTTGGAAGGGACAGATCAAGATCGACGAGCTTTTATGTCCAGTCGCGCTTTATACTGCGGCCTCAACCTCGGAGCGTGTTTCGTTTCACCTTGTCAATCGGAAGACCGGCAATCGGCTTAATCGCGAATTTGTCGATAGCGATACCGGCAAGCCGGTCGCGCGTGAAGATCAGGTGAAAGGCTACGAAGTCGCCTCTGGGGCCTATGTGAGTTTCAGCGAGGATGAGATTGCAGCCGCAGTGCCTGAAAGCGACAAGACGTTGAATGTGCTGTGCTTTGTTGCCTGCGATGCAATTGATGATGTTTATCTGGACCGGCCTTACTATATCGCACCGACCGACGACAATCAGGAAGCGTTCACATTGTTACGCGAGGCGATGCAGCTGGAGAAAGTCGGCGCAATTGCCGAGGCGGTTTTATTTCGGCGCGCCCGCAAGCTGCTGATCCGCGCATATGATGACGGGCTTCTGGCGACCACGCTCAATTTTGATTATGAGGTGCGCTCAACAAAGGAAGCGTTCTCGGATATCGACAGTTTCAAGTTCGACGAGGAAATGCTCGAGCTCGCAAAGCATATTATCGATACCAAGATGGGCCGTTTCGATCCGGCGGGCTTTGATGACCGTTATGATGCGGCGCTTGCGGATCTGATAAAGGCCAAAATTGCCGGCAAGCCGTTCAAGAAACCGGCACAAACCAAGTCAGCGCAGGTCATCGATCTCAAGGAAGCACTGCGTAAGAGTGCTGGATTGGCGGCAGCTGCCAAAAAATCATCTCGCCCGAAGGCGGGCGGCAAGAAAGCTCCGGCTAAGCAGAGTAGTAGCAAAAAGGCGAGTTAGAGAGGCGCTCGATTCAACCAGCTGCGCCTTTATCAACCAGTGACTTGACTAGCGGTCCTTTGCTTTCGCGACCTTTATCTGTTGCTGACCGCTATTGTCGGCACATCGGACAATCGCGTGATGTTATTCTCAGACAAGATTTTCCTTTGTGATTTGGGTGAGAGCGGCCAGGAACGTGAGTGAGAGCTGCAACGCACGGCCAGTGCTATGGTGGACCGGCAGAGCTCTCTTCTCCGCCGCCTTAGTAAGGCTGGTTATAAGGCCGATGCTATTGAAACACAGTCTGACAAAAGACCTGCAGCGCTCCGCCTTTGCGCCTTCAAAGTGTGAACAAACTGAAGGCCTGCCTGGAAATATCGGGGGATTATGCCTTCCCCTCCTTCTCGAGACTTTTACGCAGGGCTTCCATAATATCGATCACATTGCCGCCGCGAGGCGCCTTGGTCTCGCGCTTTGTCTGGGCGCGGGGTTTGCTTTTCTTTTTCTTCGCTGCGATCATCCGCTTCAGGTTTTTTTGCACGGGATCTGTGAGCAGTTCCTCGTCCCAGTCCTGCGTCCGCTGCTGAATGAGACTGCGCACCATCGTCAGCATTTTCTTTTCGGGCTTGTCGGCGTCGACCTTGCTGAAATAGTCGTTCGCATCGCGTACTTCATCGCCGTAGCGGAGTGTCCAGAGCACAATGCCCTTGTCTCGCGGCTCCAGTAAGACAGCGCGCTCGCGCCGATACATCACTAGGCGTGCAAGGCCTGAAACCTCGGCGCTGTCCATTGCCTCGCGGATGACCGCAAAAGCTTCCGCCCCAATCTTATCGGCGGGCGACAGAAAATGCGGTTTGTCGTACCAGATCCAACCGATACTATCGCGCGGGACGAACCTGTCGATATCAATGGTTCGGGTGCTTTCGAGCGCGACTGCTTCAAGCTCCTCGTCCTCCAGAATGATGTAGTCACCCTCTGCTTTCTCGAAGCCTTTTGCCTGATCCTGATCGCGCACAGGCTTTTTGCTCTCCTGGTCTACGTAGCGAATGATCACTCGATTGCCGGTTTTCTCGTTCAGCGTATGGAAGCGCACGCGTTCGGCTTCACTGGTGGCAGGTCGCAGTTCGACGGCACAGGTGACGAGCGAGAGTTTGAGGTAGCCTTTCCAGAAAGGTCTGGGCACCGCTTTATCCTTTTCGCGTTGAGGTCCGAGTACTGGCCGGTTACCGGCCGAATTGCACATCGGGTTACGTGGTTGAACGCCTCAATGGGGGCTTGGTTCCGCAGCCGGGCTGAATCGGGAACCGGAAGCGACGCATTGCGTTAATGGCTGCAGGTTTCTGCTGCGCTAACCGTGCGAGGTGCCATTTGCTTGATCGATTGAACGCTTCTGCTACAGAGCCCGTGCCGCTTCTGGACTGCGAGCTGCATTATGTCAGCGACAGCGAACCCGGCATTCGAAGACAACGCTGCGGCGCGGGTTTTCGTTACAAAGCGATCGGTGCAGGCAAGGTCTTGCCGAAGGACATTGAGCGCATCAAGGCGCTGGCCATTCCGCCCGCCTGGGAGGATGTCTGGATCTGTGCCCATTCAAAAGGGCATATTCAGGCGACTGGCAGGGATCAGCGCGGACGCAAGCAATATCGCTATCATTCTACATGGTCTGCGATGCAGGGAGAGACGAAATTCTCCAGTCTTGCTGATTTTGCGAGCGTGTTGAGCAGTTTGCGCCAGCAGGTCGAGGCTGATATGCGGCGGCGCTCGTTCTGTCGTGAAAAAGTGATCGCAACGATTGTCTGGCTGATGGACCGGTTGCTTGTGCGCGTCGGCAGCCCCAATTATGCTCGTTCCAACAAGAGCTTTGGCGTGACGACCTTGCGCAACCGTCATTTGAAGACTGACGGCACCAGCTTGCGGCTGATCTTCAAGGGCAAATCGGGAAAAGATTGGAACCTGAAGATTTCCGACAGACGGATCGCCAGAATTATCCGCTCGCTGCAGGAACTCCCCGGTCAGCATCTGTTTCAATATCTCGATAATGAGGGACAGCGCCATGCGATCAGCTCGCAGGATATCAACGACTATCTTCGCGATGTGACGAAGGCCGACTTCACGTCAAAGCATTTCCGGACCTGGGCAGCGACCGCTTCGGCTGTGAAGGGATTGTCAGCCTTGCCGCGGCCAGAGAGCGCCGCGGCATCAAAGCGGGCGCTGAATGCGGAAATCGACAGGATCGCGCAGCGGCTCTGTAATACCCGCGCCGTCTGCCGGCGTTCCTATATTCATCCACTGGTGTTTGAGCAATGGCAGCAGGATCAACTGGCTGCAACGGTGCAAGCGGCCTCCAGCCTGCGTGTGGTGGCGCCACAGCTTGATCAGGATGAACGGACTGCCTTAAAATGGCTACGCCACGTCGGCACGGATATCAGCGCAAACGAGCGCTGAGTGCTATTGCTCAGATGACATCTGCGTTGCCGCAAAGGGCGTCGATAGGCTGAAATAGCCGCTTAAAACCTTACGGATTGGCGCGCGACAGCCGCAGCGATCGCAGCGCGTCTTCGCTGCTGGCGGAAAAGGGCAGCCACAGGACGAAGACGCCTCGGCCTCTTAGCTCTCCGCCTTGAAATTCTTGGCCTCTTCAAGCAATTTTTCGCGGTCACGGCCAAATTTTTCGATCAGCGCCTTGGCCTGAAGCGGCGACAGATCGGAGTTTTCAGCCAGAAACTTGATGTCTTCATCCTGGGTGAGCGGATCGGTGTGGTGAGATGTCATGCGTTTTTCTGCTCCAGTTGAAAGGTCGGTGCGTCAGATCCTTGCCTTGCTCAAGGCGATTGCATCTGTGGATCATCACCGTCACAAGCGCGGTCCCGTTTTGAAGCCGGGCGGTTGCAGACGGTCTTGGAAGTTAACCGCGCGCCGTACGGATTGTTCCGTCGGCTTATGGCTTGGGGGATGAACCCGCGCAGCACGCCGCTTTCTTCAGCTATCGAAAGGCTAAGAGGGCTGCGTCGCGATCTTCCTTGCCATTGAGCGCCTTGGCGAGAATTTCGGCGGCAATCTTGCTGAATGTGATGCCATTGCCACCATAGCCCATGGCGGCATAGACGTTGGGATGGCCTTCAATGGCTCCGATCATCGGCGTACCGGTCGGGGTTGAGCCAAAGGCGGCCGACCATTGATAAGCCGGCTTGCCGACATCACAGCCGATCAACCGGCTGATTTTGCGCGCAATTGTCTGGCTTTTTTGTGCGGCTTTCTGTGGATCCTCAAACGCCGTCTCAGAAGCTTCATCCTCGCCACCGGCGATCAGTCTGCCATCGCTCGCATTACGAAAATACAGATAGGGATCGGAGGCTTCCCAGACCAGATAATCGCGCAGCCAGGCGGGGGTGGGCTGTTGCTTTGCGCCGGCGATCGCCCAGGTCGAGATGATCTGGTGATTTTTATGGGCCAGCGCTTTGAGGAATTGATAGCCGGTGCAGAACACGACAGCGCCGGCGCTTATCACCGCGCCCTGCGCGGTGGCAAGAGCGACCTGCTGATTGAGGCTCAGAAAATCGGTGATTTCCATGTCACGAATGATTTCTATTCCACCTTTCAGGCAGTGCCGTAACAAACCTGCGGTCAACTGGGCGGGATTGGCGGAGGCCGACATATCGCTTTCGATCGCAGCCGTTCGGTCGATCGCAAAGCGTTCCTTCAAAATATGGGCATCAAGAAATTCAGCATGAAGACCGATCGCCTGCCGCGCCTCGACTTCCTGGCCAAGCGCGCGTGCGCCGTATTCGTCGCCGGCTAGATAAAGGGCCTTCTTGCGTTGCATCGAGCAATGGATATCCAGCTCGGCTGTCAGTTTGATCAAGGCGTCGACACTGTCCGCTGAGCGCTGCCAGATACGCTCGGCGGCGTTTGGTGATAAACGCTTCTTGAGCTTGAACAAGGGAACATCGATTTCATGCTGCAGCATTGCCGTGCTGGCCATTGTGCTGCCAAACACCGGGCGGCGGCGGTCAAAGATGGCGATTTTTCGTTTGCCATCCATGAGTGCCTGGGCGATCAGCGCGCCACTGATGCCGGCGCCGACCACCACGACATCATAGTGACGGCGCGACGGTTTTTGTCGCGTGGTGAGTGTAATTTTCGGGGTTGTTTCCCAATAGGGCTGGGACTGTCGCAATTGTCGCTTCTGCGTTGCTTCTTGTTGCGTCAAATTGATGTTCCTTCACGCGGCATTTTCGATTTTTAAACGCGCGTCGGAGCAATTGGTTCGATGGGTTGATCAATTCATCTGGAATTGTCGTCTGCCGCCATCAAAGGTCGTTCAAGGTTGGTCTCGGGCTGTTCCGGCAGCACAGGCTTGCCGGAACAGCTGATGCTGTTTTAACGCTGTTACGTCTTGGCCGCTTGCGCAAAACGTGGATCAAAGGTCTGGGCGAATGTGATCTTTGAATTGGCCAGTTCGGGATCGAGCGCCTTGAGCATGTTCATCATGCTGTCAAAACCATCGGCGGCGATGATGCCTTTTTGTGAATACATGGCGCGCGATTTCTCAAACCCGGTCTTATAGAGGGCGCGGTCACCCAGCAGGTATTCTTCCGGCACCGTATCGGCCACATCATCAGCGGATGCCTGGTGAATCCAGTTCAGTGATTTGACAAAGGCATTGACAACGCGCTGGGTGGTGACGGGGTTTGCGTCGATAAAGCTTTGCTGGACATAGGTGATGGCAGCCGGGTTTGTGCCGCCGAACAAGGCGCGGGTTCCGGCTTCCGTGCGGGTGTCGAGAAGGATCGAGATATCACCATCGACCTCGAGACGGGTGATGACCGGATCGAGGTGCACTAGGGCGGCGATTTCACCCTTCTTGACGGCTGCCACAGCGCTGGCGCCGCCGCCGACACCGATGATTGACGCGTCATCAGCCGCCAGGCCGTTCTTAATCAATGCATATTGCAGGAACAGCGAGGTTGAAGACCCTGGTGCGGTCACCCCGACATTCTGTCCTTTGAGGTCGGCAATGGTTTTGATGTCGTTGGCGAGGTCCTTGCGCACCGCGATGCAGATGCCGGGAAACTGGCCAAGTTCGCAGATTGCCTTGATATCCTGGCCGCGATTTTGCATGCGAATTGTGTGTTCATAGGCGCCGGTAACCACATCGACCGAGCCACCGATCAGAGCCTGCAGTGATTTTGCACCGCCGCCAAAATCATTGACGGTGACCGAAAGCCCTTCCTCCTTGAAGAAGCCCTTGCGCTCGGCAATGGTCAGCGGCAGGTAGTAGAACAGCGGCTTGCCGCCGACGCCAAACATCAGTTCCGGCTTTTCCGGGGTTGCCGATGCGTCCTGGGCATAGGCGGGCAGACGGGTTGCGAGATTGGCTATTCCCATCGCTGCTGCGCCGAGCAACAGATCTCTGCGGGTAAAATTCATGGCCTTCCTCCTTAAAATATGTTGAAGCGCCCGATCTCAGGCGCCGTTCGCGCTGGCGGTCTTGGGCCGCCAGATGAGCAATCGTTCCTCGACCAGGGAAACCACCCAGTCGATCAACAACACAAAGGCCGTTAGCACGAACATGCCGGCAAAGACGCCGGTGACATCGAACACGCCTTCAGCCTGATGAATAAGGTAGCCCAGACCTGCCGAGGAGCCGAGATATTCACCGACCACCGCACCGACCACTGCAAATCCAACGGCTGTGTGCAGGCTGGAGAACATCCAGGACAGCGCGGAGGGCAAATAGACATTGCGCAACAGCTGACGTTCATTCATGCCGAGCATGCGCGCGTTCGACAAGACGGTCTGGTTCACTTCCTTGACGCCCTGATAGACATTGAAGAACACGATGAAGAATACCAGAGACACGCCAAGCGCGACCTTCGACCAGATGCCAAGGCCTAGCCACAGCGCAAAAATAGGTGCAAGAACCACGCGTGGCAGGGAATTGGCGGCCTTCACATAGGGGTCAAAGATGGCAGCCAGCACCGGTTTGCGGGCGAACCAGAAGCCAATCAGCACACCGCCGGCTGAACCGATAAAAAATGCCAGCATCGCTTCAAGCAAGGTGATGCCGAGATGATACCAGATGGTGCCTTCGACAAACCATTTATAGATGCGCGCGGCGACATCGACGGGCGTTGAAAAGAAGAACTGGCTTTTTGCAGGGTTACCCAACAGATGGGTTGCGGTAAACACGTGCCAGACCAGCAGCAGAATGACCGCAACGCTCAGCTGAGCCAGGAATAGTGCCGGCTTTTTCATGCTCTTGCTCCGCTTGTCTGCTGATAGGCTTTAAGCACTTCGTCCTTCAGAGCGTTCCAGATTTCGCGATGGATGTCATGGAACGCGTCGAGCAGGCGAATTTCCGAGATTTCGCGCGGGCGCTCGAGCGGGATCCTATATTCGGCCATGATGCGGGCACGCGGACCGGCCGACATGATGACGACCCGATCGGCCAGCGCGATGGCTTCCTCAAGATCATGGGTGACAAACATCACCGCCTTCTTGTCCTGCGACCACAGATCCAGCAGAAGATCGCCCATGATGACGCGGGTTTGCGCATCGAGCGGTCCGAAGGGTTCATCCATCAGCAGATATTTGGGATTGCGGATCAGCACCTGCGCCAAGCCAACGCGTTTGCGCTGGCCGCCGGACAACATGTGCGGATAGCGATCCCCGAAATTCGCAAGTCCGACCTTGGTTAACCATTGCTCGGCCTTAGCGCGCGCATCGGCCTTCGCCGTCCCGGCGACTTCGAGGCCGATCGCCACATTTTCGAGCACGGTTTTCCATGGCATCAGTGCATCTTGCTGAAACAGATAGCCGGCCTTGCGATTAAGACAGCGCAGCGGCTGGCCTTCGATTTCGACGCGGCCACTGGCCGGCACCAGCAGACCTGCAACGGCATTGAGCAAGGTTGACTTGCCACAGCCGGTCGGTCCGACAATGGCGACAAACTCATGATCGGCAACCTGCAGATTGCTTTCCGCGACTGCGTCGAAGCGCTGGCCATTGGCGAGGGCGAAGGAGATCTGCACATTGTTGAGATTGATCGCTGGTAAGGGCAGGATGGTTTGCTGGCTCGCAGAAGAACTCTTAACCATGGTGGCATGGGCCTGGCTGGATATTGGCGCGGCTGGGATTTTCTCTCATAAACACTCCTCCAGGCGCGCGAAGCGGGGGGACTGCAGGACCGTCATTGCTCCTTTGCCATTGTCGCGCGCACGGCATTGATCAAAGGCCTACCTATACTGATCCGGCAATAAACTGCAATGCATTGCAGGCGGAGCTTTTTACTTTTTCTCAAAAGTGACGTGGATGCGACACAAAATTGCGTAGCTGCTTCTTGCCCATGAGCGCTGGATGATGGTCCGGGCAGCAATGGAGGACCGCGGGCGTGTCGAAAAGAAGGTGAGGTTGGGACCGTTTAAAAACAGCCGCAGATCCGGTGCGATGGCAGGAGGGCTCGCTTGCGCGCTGCGGCATGGCGCAGTTGCGACGTGGAACCCTTTGTGGTTTGCGCAAGCGGGTCGATCGCTTCGCATTTTCAGCGGTCGGGTGCCGCTTGATCATGGTCGTTGAAAGGGCTTGAACGAAGGTTTTATCCTGCGATTGGAGAAAGCTGGCGGCAGAGCGGGCGAGGCGGTAAAAGCAAGCCGCATGTCAATCCGGGATCCGGAGCGCAGATTTTTTGCGCAGCAACCGGCTTGAAAGCAAAAGCGTCATCGCAAGGTTTCGCCTCGCCCGATCAGCAAGGATCGGGCGAGGCGTGATGAGGGCGCTGTGATGGTGCGGCGCGCTTAGTAGTGAACCGAAAGGGCGTCGAGCGGAGTGGTTTTTGGCGGCGCGAACTTTGTCAGATCGATGCCTTCGACTGCTGCCTTATATTCCTCGGCACTTGGGGTTCGACCGAGAATGGCCGAGAGCACCACGACCGGGGTCGAAGCAAGCAGAGACTCTCCCTTCTTTTCGGCAGAATCTTCAACGACGCGGCCCTGAAACAGGCGGGTTGAGGTCGCAAGAACGGTATCCCCCTTCTCAGCCTTTTCCTGATTGCCCATACAGAGATTGCAGCCTGGACGCTCAAGATAGAGAATATTTTCATATTCGGTGCGCGCGGCATTTTTTGGCATCAGGTCGTCAAATTCGAAGCCAGAATAGCGCTGGAGGATTTCCCAGTCGCCCTCTGCTTTGAGTTCGTCGATGATGTTGTAGGTCGGTGCGGCGACGACAAGCGGGGCCTTGAACGACACCTTGCCTTCGTTTTTCTCAATGTTCTTGAGCATTTGCGCGACGATCTTCATATCGCCCTTATGCACCATGCACGAACCGACAAAGCCAAGATCAACCTTTTTGGTGCCGCCGTAATAGGATACCGGACGAATGGTATCATGCGTATAGCGTTTGGAGACATCGGCATTGTTGACGTCGGGATCGGCGATCATCGGTTCATCGATCAGATCGAGATCGACGACCACCTCAGCGAAATAATGTGCATTGGCATCGGGAGCCAGGGCAGGTTTTTCGCCTGAACGGATTTCGGCAATGCGCGCATCCGCCTTGGCGATCAGGCCACGCAGCGTTCCGGCGGCGTTTTCCATGCCTTTTTCGATCATGATCTGAATGCGGGACTTGGCGATCTCGAGTGACTGGATCAGCGTCTCGTCCTCGGAGATGCAGATCGATGCCTTGGCCTTCATTTCAGCTGTCCAGTCGGTGAAGGTGAAAGCCTGGTCGGCAAGCAATGTGCCAATATGGACTTCGATGATCCGGCCCTGGAAGACGTTGTCACCGCATTGCTTGAGCATCTGCGCCTGGGTTGCGTGCACGACATCACGGAAGTCCATATGCGGCTGCATACTGCCCTTGAACGTCACCTTGACAGATTGCGGGATTGGCATCGTGGCTTCGCCGGTTGCCAGCGCCAGAGCGACCGTGCCCGAATCCGCGCCAAAGGCCACGCCTTTCGACATGCGGGTATGGCTGTCGCCGCCAATGATAATCGCCCAGTCATCGACGGTAATATCGTTGAGCACCTTATGGATGACGTCGGTCATGGAATGATAGACGCCTTTAGGATCACGGGCGGTGATGAGCCCGAAATTATTCATGAAACTCATCAGCTTGGGGATATTGGCCTGGGCTTTCTTGTCCCAGACCGAAGCCGTGTGGCAGCCCGACTGGTAGGCGCCATCCACTAAAGGCGAGATCACCGTCGCCGCCATGGCTTCGAGTTCCTGAGCGGTCATCAGGCCGGTTGTGTCCTGCGAGCCGACAATATTGACCTTGACGCGGACGTCGGAGCCAGCGTGCAGAACCTTGCCTGGGGTTACACCGACAGCATTGCGATTGAAGATTTTTTCAACGGCGGTCAGGCCCTGACCTTCAACCGTGATTTCCTTGTTGGCAGCAAATACCGGAGTGACTTCGACGCCAAGGGTCTGGGCAGCAAATGTCTGCAGTTTCTTGCCAAACACGATCGCGTAGGAACTGCCTGCTTTCATGAACTCCATTTTTTGCGGTGTGAAGGCCGAGGCGACATCCACCAGAACATTGCCTTGCTCGTCACAGAGCTGCTTGTTCTTGACATTTATCTTCAGCACCGTTCCGGTTTCGACCGAGAATTGCTGTTCGAGGATCGGATTGCCGTCATTATTGAGGATCGGCTTTCCATCGTCACCGGTCTTCTTGGTCCAGTTTTTCAGATTGATACCGATACCGCCCGTCACATCGACGGTGGTCGCGAAAATCGGCGAAATACCGTTGGTTCCGGCGACGATTGGGGCAAAATTGACAAAGGGCACATAGGGGCTTGCCTGTTTGCCGGTCCAAAGGGCGACATTGTTGACGCCGGACATACGCGACGAGCCGACGCCCATGGTTCCCTTTTCGGCGATCATCATCACCCGCTTGTCAGGGTGCTGCTTCTGGAGCGCAACGATTTCCTGCTGTGCTTCGGGCGTGATCATGCATTGGCCGTGCAGCTGACGATCCGAGCGCGAATGGGCCTGGTTACCCGGCGAAAGCAGATCGGTGGAAATATCACCCTCGGCAGCGATGAATGTCACCACCTTGATCTCGTCATCCACTTCGGGGAGCTTGGTGAAGAACTCGGCCTTCGCGTAGCTCTCAAGGACGTCTTTTGCAATGGCGTTGCCGGCTTGGAAGGCGTCGCGCAAGCGGAACATGTCGGCGTCGTAGAGAAAGACCTGCGTCTTGAGGACTTCGCCCGCCTTGACGGCCAGGACGGCATCATCGCCCAGAGTGATGTCGAGCAGCACTCGGATCGATGGGCCGCCCTTCATGTGGGAGAGCAGTTCAAGCGCGAAGTCCGGAGAAATCTCCGCAACGTTCTTTTCACCCTGAATGATCTGTTTGAGAAACGCTGCCTTGACCGCGGCTGCGGCCGTGGTTCCGGGTAGCGTATTGTAAATGAAGAATTTCAGGGCGTCGGCGCGCAGCGGGTTTTCGGTATCTTCGATCAGAGCAATGATTTCCGCAACGAGCCCGCCATCATCGATCGGCTTCGGATCAAGACCTTGCGGTTGTCTGCTTTTGATCTCAGCCAGGTAATCCATGTAAAGGGTCATTGTGATCTCGACGCTCTATTTGAAGGGGCGCGAAAAGACTGCGCACCGCGTGATTGTTGCAGGTTTGCGGTTTTCATAAGGCTTTGAGCCTTGGCAATCAACATTGTTGTTGTGCACAGCCATCGTAGCCATAGCGGTTGTGTTGTCGCAGCTGGCCCATTGCTGGCTCTGGCGACGGCCCGTTCGACGGGCGCGCGCAGGGAGCATGATCGAAAGGAAATCGATGTGCAGATTCAAAGAGGATAGGGGAAAGCTGATATGGGTCTTGATACGGCACTGCTGTTGCTAAGTGCGGGGAATATTGCAGTTGTGCGCTTGCAATCGGGGGTTCCGCGCCCTGCAAGGAATCCGTTCTGTCAGTTCCAATCCGGGAACGAAGGCAATCGAGGTTAAATGCACTGGCTGGCGCGATTGAGGCAAAGGGACCGGAGATTTTGTGGCGGTTCGTGAGGACAATGGCTGGATCATCCTGGCACAATGCGGTGCCACGGCCGTCGGCGGCGACGAAGGTCAAGTATAATGAAGTGTCGTCGAAATTCTGGAATGGGGTCCACAGAACGCTTTCTGGACAGGGAACGGCTGCGGAGAATCTCGAAATGCTTGAGGTCGAACTGACGGAACTCGAAGGATCCGGCTGGTAGCGACGCATCAAGCGGCGTTCGGGTTCCCCAAGCGATCCGAACGTTTTAATCGAGGAGCAAGCAGAGCCGGAGGACGAGAATGGCAGAGACTTCGATTGATGTTTCACCCGCACGCGCAATCGGCCCGCGGCATTCTGATTTGAAGCGGGCGCGCATCCGCGCGGCCTGGCTGTTCCTGGCGCCGACCTTGCTTGTGCTTGCGTTGGTGGCGGGCTGGCCGCTCATGAGAACCATTTGCTTCAGCTTCACGAATGCATCGCTGACCAATCTCGCGGGCGCGGAATTTGTCGGCTTCAAGAATTACCTGTCCTGGGTAACGCTGAAGAGCGGGCGCACGGTCTATCGCGGACTTCTGGCGGATCCGGCGTGGTGGGGTGCGGTGTGGAACACCATCAGTTTTACCTTTATTTCGGTTAGTCTCGAAACCATTTTCGGCTTGATCGTGGCGCTGGTTCTCAATGCGCGTTTTCCGGGACGCGGGCTTGTAAGGGCAGCTATTCTGATCCCCTGGGCGATACCGACCATCGTCTCGGGAAAAATGTGGGCATGGATGCTCAATGATCAGTTCGGCATCCTGAACCATATTCTGCTCGGCCTGGGTCTGATCAGTCAGAAAATCGCCTGGACCGCCAATCCGGACACTGCAATTATTGCCATTCTCATCGTGGATGTCTGGAAGACAACACCGTTCATGGCGCTGTTGATCCTTGCCGGTCTGCAGATGGTTCCATCCGATATTTATGAGGCAGCACGGGTCGATGGCGTGCATCCAATCAAGGTCTTCTGGCGCGTGACACTGCCGCTGATCCGGCCGGCCTTGATGGTTGCTGTGATCTTCCGGATGCTCGATGCCCTGCGGATTTTCGATTTAATCTATGTTCTGACCACCAACAATGCACAGACCAAGACAATGTCGGTGTTTGCGCGCGAAAATCTTTTCGACTTTGACACATTCGCCTATGGCGCGACGGCATCGACGATGTTGTTTGTGATCATCGCGGCCATCACCCTCATCTACATGTTTTTCGGGCGTGTAAGTATTGCCAGTCGGGGGGAATGAGGATGCGAGCGGTGAAGTTCCTGGGGTTTTATCTGGCTGTGGCGGTCATCATCGTGATCGCTGTGTTTCCATTTTATTACGCAATCCTGACCAGTTTCAAATCCGGCACCGCGCTTTTCGTGGTTGATTTCTGGCCTGGACATTTTTCGCTTCATAATTATGCAGCGGTGCTGGCAAAGGGTGGCTTCCTGCGCAGTCTGGCAAACTCGCTGCTGGTGGCGACAGTGTTGGTGGTCTTGTCGCTGCTGCTGGCTGTTTCAGCCGCCTATGCGCTGGCGCGGGTGCGTTTTCGCGGGCGTGGACTGTTATTGCTCACCATTCTGTCGGTCTCGATGTTTCCGCAGATTGCGGTTCTGGCCGGCTTGTTCGAGTTGATCCGCTTTCTGGGTATCTTCAACACGCCACTGGCGCTCATTTTCTCCTATATGATCTTTACGCTTCCCTTCACCGTCTGGGTCTTAACGACTTTCATGCGCGATTTGCCGGTGGAAATCGAGGAGGCAGCGATTGTTGACGGCGCGACACCGTTTGTCATCATTACAAGAGTGTTCATGCCGCTGATGTGGCCAGCGCTTGTGACAACAGGGCTGCTTGCGTTCATCTCCGCCTGGAATGAATTCCTGTTCGCGTTGACCTTCACGGCCTCTGCCGAGCAGCGCACGGTTCCGGTCGCGATTGCCTTGTTGTCGGGCAGTTCGCAGTTCGAAATCCCCTGGGGCAATATCATGGCGGCATCGGTGATTGTGACTGTGCCGCTTGTCATCCTTGTTCTCATCTTTCAGCGGCGGATCGTATCGGGTCTGACGGCCGGTGGCGTGAAAGTATAGGAAATTACTATGGCTGATCTGCAACTGCGCAATCTGCGCAAGTCATTCGGGACATTCGAGGTCATCAAAGGCGTGGACATGGATATCCGTGCTGGCGAATTCATGGTGTTCGTCGGTCCGTCGGGATGTGGCAAGTCGACCCTTTTGCGGTTGATCGCCGGGCTTGAAGATATCACCTCTGGCAGCCTTTTGATGGATGGTGTCGAGGTCAATGGCCTGAGCCCATCCAAACGCGGTGTCGCGATGGTGTTTCAATCCTATGCGCTTTATCCCCATATGACGGTCTATCAAAACATGGCGTTCGGAATGCAGCTTGCCGGCAGCAGCAGACAGGCTTGCAAGCATCGTATTGAGCAGGCTGCCGAGATGTTGCAGCTGACCCCCTATCTTGGCCGGTTGCCGCGCCAGCTTTCCGGTGGCCAAAGACAGCGGGTTGCAATCGGTCGCGCGATTGTCCGCGACCCGAAACTGTTTCTGTTTGATGAGCCGCTCTCCAATCTGGACGCCGGCTTGCGGGTTGCGACGCGGCTCGAAATCGCAAAGCTGCACCAGAGCATGACGGGAACCACGATGATCTATGTGACCCATGATCAGGTCGAGGCGATGACATTGGCCGACCGGATCTGTGTTTTGCGTGATGGGCGGGTTGAACAGATCGGAACGCCGCTTGAGCTCTATCAATATCCCAATTCGATCTTTGTCGCATCCTTCATTGGTTCGCCAAAGATGAACTTGCTCTCTGGCAAGCATGCAGCGCCGTTCGGAGCGCCGACGGTTGGGATAAGGCCCGAGCACTTGGTGTTTGTCGGGGAGGACGGTTGTTGGAGTGGTCGGGTCATTCATTCGGAAATTCTGGGTTCCGACAGCTTCGTCTATGTTGAGCTGGGGCTTGATGAGCCGGTTGTGGTTCGTGAAAGCGGCGTTTCGCAGCGAATGCCTGGAATGGCGGTGTCGATCAAACCAATGGCCGCGCATATGCACCGGTTTGATCAGGACGGCCGCGCCCTTGCCAATGCTGATGCACCGATGAATGAAAAAATTCAGGAACAATCCGCAGCAGGATTGGGTTTTCCTGTCTGAAGTCTTCTCCCGAACTCAAACGAAACGGCGACGATGGCGTCGCGATAAAAGGAGAAATCACGTGTCGATAAGGACGATCGTCTGGGGCGAGAATATACACGAGCAGGTCAATGAAACCGTGCGTCAACTTTATCCTGACGGGATGCATCACACGATCGCTGCGGCGTTGAATGAAGACAGCGCCATTGCGGCCTCGACTGCCACATTGCAGGAGGCGGACCATGGCTTAAGCGAAGAGCGGCTTGCTGAAACGGACGTTCTGGTCTGGTGGGGCCATCAGGACCATGGCGGTGTCAGGGATGATGTGGTGGAACGCGTCGCCCGCCGGGTTTTTGAAGGTATGGGGCTGATCGTGCTGCATTCCGGACATTTTTCGAAGATCTTCAAGCGTCTGATGGGGACGCCCTGCGCGCTGAAATGGCGGGAAGCCGGTGAGCGCGAGCGAGTGTGGGTGGTTAATAAAGGTCATCCGATCGCTCAGGGGCTTGACGACAATTTCGTGCTGGAAAACGAGGAAATGTATGGCGAGCAGTTTTCGGTTCCCGAGCCGCTGGAGACGGTGTTCATTTCCTGGTTCGCAGGCGGCGAAGTGTTCCGCTCCGGCATGACCTGGCGTCGGGGGGCGGGCAATGTGTTTTATTTCCGGCCCGGGCATGAAACCTACCCGACTTATCATGATGGCAATGTCCGACTGGTGCTGCGCAACGCCGTCAAATGGGCCTTCAACCCGCAGCCCGCTTTCACGGCCATTCATACTGCTCCAAATGTCGCGATCGAACAGGCTCTGGAACCAATCGTCGAGCGCGGGCCCAAGCTGCATAAGCCGGGCGAAGCCGGCTATCGTTGAGGTGAAGCATGCGTCTTCTCATTCTTGGAACAGGCGGGATGGCAAAAAACCATGTCGAGGCCTTTGCGGCGATCGATGGGGTTGAAGTTGTTGCGGCCTGCGATGTGTCGGCGGAGCGCGTCGATGCTTTCTCGGAAAATCACGGTATTCATAATCGTTTCACCCGGCTTGAAGATGCGCTTGACTGGGATCGATTTGACGCGGTCGCCAATGTCACGCCCGATGCCATCCATCACCCGACATCTATGGCGCTAACCGGCGCGGGAAAGCATATTTTCTGCGAGAAGCCGCTGGCGGAAAGCTATCAAAAGGCTGCGGAAATGGCGGATGCGGCCGAACAGGCATCCATCGTGAATATGGTTAACCTGACCTATCGCAACGTGGCGCCGTTGCAGAAGGCGCGACAACTCGTGATGGCGGGCGAGATCGGCCAGGTTCGCCATTTCGAAGCCTCTTATTTGCAAAGCTGGCTGGTCTCCAAGACGTGGGGAGACTGGAAGTCGGAAAGCAAATGGCTCTGGCGTCTTTCCACCCGGCATGGCTCCAATGGCGTGCTGGGTGATGTCGGCATCCATATCCTGGATTTCGCGTCCTATGCCATCGGTAGTGACGTTGAACGTGCCTCCGCGCGGCTGAAGACCTTTGACAAGGCGGAGAATGACCATATCGGTGAATATGTGCTCGATGCCAATGACAGCTTCGTCATGATGGCGGAATATGGCAATGGCGCGCTCGGTGTCATTCACGCCAGCCGCTGGGCGACCGGCCATCTCAATGAATTGCGGCTGCGCATCCATGGGGACAAGGGAGCACTGGAAGTCATTCACACCCCAATTGGCTCAAGCCTGCGCGGCTCGATCGGCGCTGATATTGAAATTCCATCCTGGCGCGCAATAGATGCGGAACCGGTGGAGACAAATTATCAGCGCTTTGCCCGCGCCGTCGCGGATGGTGTGGGATTGGAGCCGAATTTCCGGCATGCCGCCAATCTGCAGCGTGTGCTGGATCACGCTATGAGCCGAGATGCACCCTTGCCGACGGTTGCAGAAAATTGACATGGCGTGCCGTTGATGATCGACAAGGCTATTTTGACCGACTTACTATGCGCGCCGCGTGTGAATCCTGTCGCTGACTGCGCGCTTTCCGGGCAGGTCATGCTGTGATCCCGCAAAATTCATTGCCCATTTGCTGAGACCACGTGTTCGTGAGCGGCGGCAAGGTTGCGCCGTCTCCTTTCCCCTCGTGAAGCGGAAGGCCGAACTTGGCGTTGCCTGCAGGACAAACGTCGCTCAACCCGGCAATGAACCGGCTGACTTGAGAATAGGACGCAGCGGTTCTGGCGCAATGCTGAGATAGCCTGCCAGCAGTCGCGTCACATGTTCAACGGCATCCTCCTCCTCTGTCAACGAATGTCCGCAATCATTAATGACCAGTGCGTGGGTCAGAGCCTCGACTGTTGTCACGCAGATGAAGGCTGCTGCCTCGAGATCCGATACCAGGATTTCGTCCTGACATTGATGCATGAAACGCTTCACAAGGTCGAGCGTTTCTTTACGGATTGCTTCGACTTCAACAAGTTTGCCGATGCGGGGAACCTCCTCTTTGAAGATGCGGTGCAGCGCGGGATTGATCCGATGCGCGGCGAGCATGGCGCGGACAAGGTCACGCATGGCGTCGACGAGTTTGTCATGGACGCAGTGCTGCATCGCTTGTTCCAGCAGATCGAGGATTTCACGATTGTGCCGTGCAACTAGCGCTGCGATCAGTGCCTGTTTGTTGGGAAAATACTGATAGAGCGATCCAATGCTGACACCCGCCACTGCGGCAATGCGATTTGTACTGGCGCGCGCATAACCTTCCTTGGTCAAAATGCGAGCTGTGGCGTCAAGAATGGCTTCGACAGTGACGCGCGAACGTTGCTGAGAGGCAGATTTTCGGGGATTTGTCAGGATTTGCAGGGTCATCGAGGTGGATTCCAAAAGCGAGTAGACAATGTGAGTATACGCTCACATATTTAGTATAGTTCGTCAATAAGTAAAGTTTAAGACAAGAAATCTGCAATAATATTGCAGAACGTTAGTCTCGCTAATTAAAATAGAATCTAAGAGAACAGAAGCAAGTAATATGAATAAGCTTTCAAGTGCCGCAATGATGTCTCTTCTTTCCATGTCTATCTCTGCTTGTAGCATTGCACAGCCCGGATCACCCTTGGGAGCGGCGTCATGCAGTCAAAAAATCGAAAACTCGCCAGCTATACAACAATGCACGCAGCCTAAGCTCGGCTGGAAAGGGGCTGATGGCAGTGCCTATCAAATCGGTGGGTGATGGGATGGCGTTTTTTGTTGTCGTGGCTTCAGCGATTGCAAAGACGCCATTCGTTTGAGGTTTGCAGCCGCTCTGCGCGCGTGGGTTTGAAAGGCGGCGGTGGCTAACAATCGGGATCGGGGCCCGACAACTAGGCCAGTCAAAAAGCAAGATCGCTCGGATCGATGATCAAGACGCGGTTGCGACGGGTTCAACGGGGCGGCGGCGCATCGCTCGCGAATGTCTGGTTTTGGATCCGCTGCATTTCGTGGCTGCGACGGCGCCAGGGCGCATTGGCGTTGCATCCATTGGCTGCAAAGCTGGCGCAACAGAGCCGGTGGAACCTTTGTGATGATTTACTCTGTAAGAAGAATCATTTCTTTTGCGGTTTTTTGAAAGGAATTTTTCATTGAAGATTGAAGAACTGATTGGCGTTGAATGTTTGAAAGCAATCCTTGAATACAAGGGAAAAATCCTTCTGGAATTTGATTTTCCGGACGACATGGAGACAGGGCGGGTTCATATGTAGTTGGATTCCGATAATGCGCGCAAAGTCGCGCAGTTTTTGCTGCGCGCAGCCGATGGGATCGATGGGGTTATCAATCACACGCTAAACTGAGGGTTAGCAGAACCCGCCCTCGCGACCTCGCAAAACCCAGCTGCAGCCGGACGGGTTTGAGCTTGAGCGAATGGCGAGAGAGGGGCTCTCGCCATTCTTTGACTTAGTCGGTTGAGCTTGGGTATTGTGCAGTCAAAATTCGCGACACGCAGGCGGATTCCGCCGGATGTCTTGAACAAGGAATAGCTATGCTGATTTCGTCTCTCGTCCAAGTTTCGTACTGACGGCTCCTCGAAGCAAAAGCCGTTTCACCCACAAAACTGGCGATAGGACACCGTTTGGCCAGGAGAAACCGCACGATCGTCGTGTGGATCAAGGCGATCGGACCAAACCGAAGCAGGGACGATGATGATAAGCAAACAGCATACTTGTCCCCTTTACCAATCCGCTTTCTTATAATCGTCCGCAGCCTGTCCGGCTCAGATCGGTGTTGTCATTGCAGTGGCAGTTCGCGCGCACGCCATTGTGCAGGCGGAATTTCCGCCCCGATCGCGTAGCTAAATTGCGTGATCTGCATCGCTTTATCGTCAAGCTGGCAATCAAAATCGATCGCATACCAGCGCGCGCGGCTGCGAAACGCCCCATTGCGGACTGAAAAACTGTTTCCCGAAACCGTGCCGCCGCTGGGGGCCAGCATGTCCGGGAAGGTGTTGCGCCTTTGGTGACGCACCTGCTCCAGCGCTTCGATGCCACAGATTTGCAGCATTCGGTCTCGGTTGGGCAATTTTCCAAGAGCCTGTTTGATACGCGGATCAGCGAGCGTATCTTTCGCATAGATCTGTTGGGCGGGCTTCAGCTTTGCAGGCTTTTGCAGAGGCGTTGGAATGACCGCTTCGCTGTTGGCGCGTTGCGGATCAGCAGGTGCGCTCGTTGTCTCGGATTGCGATCGGGCGCTCAGAACAGGCTGCTGGCGTGGAAGGTTGACCTGGTCTGAGTCGTCCGTTGGCGTTGAAGGCGGACCGCGCCGGTGGTCATTGTCGTTTTTTTTGGGGTCGACTTCATTATCGCTCGCCTCTGTTGGCGTGGGCGGCGATTGCGTGGGTTCCATCTTTCTCACGTCTTGGCTGGCGCTTTCAAACGCCTGCGGTTGAGACTTCGGCGCTTCCTCCGGCTTGGGCTTGTCTGGCTCATGGACGGGCGGGTCAACCAGCTCGACATTAACGCTCGGATCGGGTTCTGGCAGGGGGATTGCAGGCAAGCGGTAGAACACAAGGACAGCCAGCGCCAGATGAAACAGAATGGAAACCGGTGCGCCCCAGCCCGGTTTCACAAAAATTCTTGTCAGAAATTGCTGCATGGGGTGAATGGCTCGTCCTGGAGGCGTTGACTTTAGAGAAGAATGCGGCGGGGAACAAGTCATGAGGACGAATTTGCTGTGGTTTACCAGCGAGCGGCCTATCCTCATTGCCGATTGGCTATCTGCGGCAAGGAGGAAGGAAACGGGCGGCGAGGGGAAAGCTTGCCCTTGGCGGCAATGAACTGATTTCTGAGGATAGAGGATAGAGGATAAAGGACTTTAACGCTGCGTACTAATCTGCAACACTTACGAAAGCATTTTTTTAGTCAACACAATGTCACTTTCTTATTTTGTATAATTTGCTAGTTGCCTTCCCAAAGCGGTCAGATGAGCCGCTGTGCACAGTCCGACGATAGATAATCCCTGCTTGATAGTCAGGTTTCTCACCTAACGCGAACAAATGCCCGGCGAAGCGCGACCTTTGGTCAGTGAGTGTAAAGAATGAGCCACGGTAGTCAGGGTGCTGAAACGAATAAGGTTTCAGCGACCGAGAATGTAAATGAGTTTGAACAGATGGTTGAGCCTGTTGCGGATGTGTCTTCAGCGCCGCATGGCGGCTTGCGATCACAGAGCCGACGCTTTGGTGAGGACGGCCAGCAGGTCCTATGTGGCGCGGATTTTCCGCAATCGGGCCAAGCCGGCGAACGGCTTGATATGTTCTTCGAGCAACTGGCGGATCAGTACCGTTCCTCCATAGCGGTCATTTCGGATGGTGACAGTCTGACCTATCAGGATCTCGACGAACGCTCCAATCAGTTCGCGCGCCTGCTCCAGGATCGTGGCGTTGCGCCGGGTGACCGGATTGGTCTGTTGCTCGACCGCTCTGCGGAGACCTATATCACGCTGCTTGCGGTGATGAAGGCAGGGGCTGCCTATGTCCCGCTGGCAACAGCGTTTCCGGAAGACCGGATGGCGCTGATCATCGAGGATGCCAATGTCAAGCTGGTGATTTCCCTGCGAGCCTATGCCGACCGGGTTGAGAAAATGCCGGTGCCGCATGTTTTGATTGACGATTGTGCTGCGGCCATTGCCGAACAATCCAAAGCCCGGTTCGAGACTGCGGCGAGAAGCGCCAATCCCGACGAGATCTGCTATATTCTCTACACATCGGGGACGACCGGCCGGCCGAAGGGCGTTGCCATCCGGCATCAGAGCTTCTGCAATTTTCTCCGCGTCGCTGCGACCGCTTATGGCTATCAGGCAAGTGACCGGGTTTATCACGGCATGACGATCGCCTTTGATTTTTCCGCCGAGGAATATTGGGTGCCGTTTGTGGCCGGTGCGACCGTCATACCGGCGCCGGGACCGCTGACACTTGTTGGCGAGGAACTGGCGGATTTTCTACGCGACAATGCGATCAATTGCATGGCCTGCAGCCCGACCTTGCTCTCCTCCATTGAGAGTGATGTGCCCAAGCTCCGCCTTTTGATGGTGGGCGGTGAGGCTAGTCCGCTCAATCTGGTTGCGCGCTGGACCAAACCCGGTCGTCTGTTGCTGAATACCTATGGCCCGACCGAGGCGACGGTCACGGCAACCATGGGTGTGTTGACGCCCGAAAAGCCAGTGACGATTGGTGCGCCTTTGCCGACCTATTCCATCGTCATCATTGATCCCAATGAACCCAAGCTCAGTGAAGCTGACGAACTGGGTGAGATTGGCATTGCCGGTATCGGCCTTGCGGTGGGCTATCTCAATCGGCAGGACCTGACTGACCAAAAGTTCATTCCCGATTTCATTGGTCTGCCGAACAATCCGTCCCGGCGGATTTACCGCACCGGTGATCTGGGCCGTATCAATGCACAGGGCGAGATCGAGTATCGCGGCCGCATTGATACCCAGGTCAAAATCCGCGGTTACCGGATTGAACTTGGTGAGATTGAAGCGGTGCTGTTGGATGAACCGGCCGTTGCCCAGGCCGCCGTCACCACCTGGGAAGTGGAACCAGGTCGTGTGGAGCTGGTTGCCTATTATGCTCCGAAATCCGGAATGCCGCCGATTCAGCGCGCCGATATTGCACGGGAGCTGAAACGGCGACTGCCGTCCTATATGGTTCCGGCCTATCTGGAAGAGCTCGATGCGATCCCGATGACGGTGTCCAACAAGGCAGATCTGCGGCAATTGCCCAAGCCAACCAATGTGCGGCTGTCGGCCGAGCGCGAACTGGTTGCAGCTGACAATGATGACGAACGCTTCATGGTGGAGGCGCTGGCTGAGATCCTCAATCTCGATGTGGTCTCGGTTGACGATCATTTCTTCGATGATCTGGGCGCCAACTCGCTGTTGATGGCGCGTTTCTGCGCGCGTCTGCGCACCGCCCAGGGTTGGGAAATGGCGTCGATGCGCGATATCTACCTGCACCCCACCATCAGCGGCCTTGCCCGCCATCTGCTGGTGCCGCAGCACACCGTCGCATCGGTGACTGAACAGAGCCTGACCCATAAGGCCTCCAATTTTGCCTATTGGGCTTGCGGCACCGCGCAACTCGCTTTTTACGCGCTCTACAGCTATGTCGGCCTGATGTTCTTCGACAAGGGGTTGGACTGGGTCTATTTGAAACTCGATGAACCGGTTCAACTCTACCTGCGCTGCGTTGTTTTGGCTGGCGCCAGCTTTTTCGGCATGACCGGCTTTGCGATCCTTGCCAAATGGCTGCTGATTGGTCGTTGGAAACAAGAGCGTTTTCCGATCTGGGGGCTGCGCTATTATCGTTTCTGGGTTGTCCAGACATTAATACGGACGGCGCCTGTTGTGCTGTTTCGGGGCAATCCGCTTTACAGCCTCTATCTTCGCCTGCTGGGCGCCAAGCTTGGCCGCAACACGGCGATTGAGTGTCGGGCGATTCCGGTCTGTACCGACCTGATTTCGATCGGCGAGAATTCCATTCTGCGCCGGGAGAGCAATATTCTGGGCTATCGCGCGGAGAGTGGCTATATCCATACCGGCTCGGTGATCATTGGCCGGGACGCCTTTGTCGGTGTTGGCTCAACACTCGATATTGATACCGGGATCGGTGACGGCGCGCAGCTCGGACATGCATCGTCGCTGCAACGCGGCCAGTTCATTCCCGATGGTGAACATTGGCATGGCTCGCCTGCGGCGCAGACAACGGCTGATTACTGCAAGGTGCGCAGCATCACGCTTTCAAAGACCCGCCGCGTGACTTTTGAACTGCTGCAGCTTATCGGCCTGTTTACGCTCGTCACTCCGTTTCCGCTGCTTTTTCATAGCTACTGGCAGAATGTGAGCGATGATTATCAGGAGACGATCGGCATTGTAGCGATCGGCACCACGGTCACGCTGTTTGGCGCGATCGCCGTTTCATTGCTTGCGGCGGTGGCTGTGCCGCGCATGGTCCGGCTTTTCCTTAAAGCCAACCGAACCTACACATTGTACGGTTTTCATTACTGGCTGCAATCGCTGGTCGAACTCAGCAGCAATTCGCGACTGCTCAATCTGTTGTTTGGCGACAGCTCGGCCATTGTTCACTATATGCGGGCGATTGGCTGGAACCTCAATGAGGTGATGCAGACAGGATCGAATTTCGGGACCAATCAGCAGCAGGAAAATCCGCTGCTCTGCGAGATCGGCTCGAAGACCATGGTGTCGGACGGGCTGTTCATGATCAATATGCACAAGTCCGCAGCCACCTTCAGGCTGGAGCACACGCGGATTGGCGAACGCAATTATTTCGGCAACAACATCTTTTATCCGCCTGATGGCAGGACCGGAGATAATTGCCTTTTGGGCACCAAGGTCATGGTGCCGATTGACGGGCCGTTACGGGAGAATGTGGGGCTGCTGGGATCGCCATCCTTTGAAATCCCGCGCATTGTCAATCGCGACAAGGAACTGATCGCCAATATCGAAGAGGCGGATCGTCTGGCGCGGCTGCGGCGCAAGAATTTCCACAATCTGCGCACCGGTCTGATGTTCCTCGCCGCGCAGTGGCTGATGCTGTTTGCGACGATTGCAATTTGGGACCGCGCGCTCAACTATTATGATGCCTGGACGCATAAGGCGTTGTTTGTCGCAGTCTTTCTAACCTCGGCGATCGCCATTCCTTTTTATATTCTGATCGAGCGTTTGTCGTTGGGCTTCAAAGGGCTCAAGCCACGCATGACCACCATCTACGACGCTGCGTTCTGGCGTCATGAGCGGCATTGGAAATTGTCGGATTCGCCGATTACCCGGTTATTCCCCGGCACGCCGTTCCGACCAATGATCCTAAGAATGCTCGGCGTGAAAGTTGGCAAGCGCGTCTATGATGGCGGTGCAAATCTCACCGAACGATCGCTGGTGATCATCGGTGACGATGCCACCCTGAATGAGGGATCGGTTATTCAGCCGCATTCGCTCGAGGAAGGCGCTTTCAAATCGGATTATATCACCATTGGTAGTGGCTGTACCTTGGGCCCCTCGGCGTTCATTCATTATGGGGTCGTCATGGGGGAAGGTTCGATCGTCGATGTGGATTCCTTTGTCATGAAGGGCGAAGTTCTTGAGCCTTATTCGGTGTGGCGTGGCAATCCGGCCAAGCTGAACCGGTTTGTGGTCCCTGTTGATCCGCAGGGTGTGGTGCTCGCCGATGTCAGCCATGCAGGCCGGCTCTATCCGAGGGGCACAACAGCGCCTGCGGCGCAGAAGGGTTGAGCATGACGAAGCCACAAACCCCGATCCACGTTGAACTCGTCGCGGTGACCGATGCGATCCGGTCCCGCGTCGCGGCTCTTGAACTGGCCGAGGGGCAGCAGGATCTGGTCGCCTGCAATCAGGACTCGCTTTTGGAGGCAGACGAGGATCCAGATGCAAGACCCACGGCCATTCTGATTGATGCCGATCTGGTCGGGTTCTTGATGTATGATGCAACCAGTGAACCGGCCACTGCACAGCTTTACCGGTTGATGATCGACCGCCGCTACCAGGGTCGCGGCTATGGTTTTGCTGCGTTGCAGACCTTTCTGGCGGAAATTCGATCGATCACTGCCATCAAACAGGTCAGCATCTGCTATGAGCCTGGAAATTTTGCCGCACGGCAATTATACGCGAAGGCCGGTTTTGTCGAGCAGGGCATTGACGCGGACGGCGAGATGATTGCTATCTTACCTTGCCGGACATGATCACCAATGATCGATGATTTCAAACGGCTCTGTCCGGAAGGCGTTTCGCTCGGCTATCGACGGGTCGAGGCGGGGGATGCGCGATTTTTATTGGCAGAGGAACAGCGCAGCCTGGTAACGAAGTCGTTGCCGCGCCGGGATCAGAGTGGGGCTGCGCGCTTTGTAGCGCGACAGCTGTTGGCGTCACGCGGTTGGCCAGATGCGGTGATCGGGCGCGCGTCATCGGGGGCGCCGGTCTGGCCCGATACCATTGTCGGATCTCTGGCCCATGATGATGAGGTGGCTGTCGCAGCGATTGGCTTCTCGTCTGATTATCGGGCGCTGGGCGTCGATGTGGAGCCTGCTTTGCGATTGCCTGAGGAAATCCGTGCGCTTGTCAGGCACGCCGATGATCGGACCCCGCAAGGCTTTGACGAGGCACTGATGGACAGGCTCTTGTTCTGCGCAAAGGAAGCTGTCTACAAGGCGGTCTTTCCGCTGGATTATGTGATGCTCGATTACGAGGATATCTGCGTCGATCTCGTCCAGGGTTTTGCGGAGACAAAGATGGGTCGGGGCGTGGAGCTTTTATACACGCTGAATTCTCGAATATCGGTGCTGGCCTATATCAAACAGCATAGGACTGCGTCATGCGTGAGCCCAGCGCTTGTTTGATCGACAGGTGTTATGTGGTGTGAGCAGGAAGGCTCAATGGGCAGCGCGCTGCCGCCGGTGCAAGGCTGTTGATCCTTAGCCTGCCAGCGCTTTCCGGGTTTTCGGGCTGAGCTTTTCGAGACCTTGGCCGCTGGACGATCAGCCCTGAAACCTGCGGCCAAGCCGTGCGATCGCCGCATCGATCCTCTCAGCATGTGTGGCAATGCGTTGCCAGAGCCAGATCATCAGGCAGATCATCAGGCCCCAGGCGATGACCACGTCCGATAGAAAATGCGCTCCAAACATCACCCGGTTGAAGGCGGTAAACAAGGCGACCGGCACCATGATCGTCAGGGCAGAAATCCGCCATTTTTTTGGAAAGAACACAATTACTGCCAGGCTTGCGGCGGCGGTTGCTGCTTCCCCGGATGGAAACGAGCAGTTGCGATTGCAATGGCCGGCAACCTGCCACAGGGGCGTGAACTCAGCCGATCCGCCAAATTCTATCAGGCTGCGCGGACGCGCGCGTCCGATAAAATGCTTAAGCGCCTGGACAGTTAAGAATGGTCCGAGCAGGAAGGTCAGCAACACAAAAAAGTTCTTGTGGGGCGGCAAATGGCGCAACCGGCGCGGGTTGATCGCATAGAGAAAAGTGAAGCCGATCATGCTTGAAAGCAGGTAGATCGTCGCCCGCCTGTTTACATCCCTTATTGCGAGCAACAGGCTGTTATCCGACAGAGGAAATGCGTGCCCACGCGCAAAAAAGCGACTGACAGCCAGATCGAAGGCAGGAAAAAGGATAAAAATAAAACTGGATACCAGAAGGATCGTGAGGACCTAGCTTGCCCAGATTGTTGATGGGCCATCATGGTGGATCCGATTGGAAGGGGAAGGGACGTGTGAAGCTGCGTCTTGCATGAAACCGGCCTTGAGAATTGACACGACCCCGATGTGATTGCTGATTGTCAAGAAACGATGGAGACTGCATCCGCGCTCTGTCGAACCCGGCCACCACAGCCTGTGCGGGAGTGGAAAACGGATGCTGAGAAATTGCCGACGGAGAGTTTCTGCGCCATAAGTTCGACGCGCACTGGGGCTTTCTATTTTTGTTACGGGACAAGGGGGAGGTGAGAATGGAGAACAGTCTTGTTCTGATTGTTGAGGACGAGCCGGACATTGCGCATATTCTCAGTGCCTATCTCGAACGCGAAGGCTATCGCACGGTTCGCGCTGGCGATGGCGAAACCGCCTTGCAGCACCACGCGTTTCTTTCACCCGACATTGTCTTGCTCGACGCGCGCCTACCAAAGCTGGATGGCTTTTCCGTGCTGGGGCGGTTGCGGCATACCCACAACACGCCGGTGATCATGATAACGGCTCTGGCTGAGGATCTCGATCGCTTGAGCGGGCTCAGGCTTGGCGCCGATGACTATATTGTCAAACCGTTCAATCCGCAGGAGGTGGTGGCGCGGGTCAAGGCAGTGCTGCGGCGGAGCCGGGGAGAAATGGATCAAACGACACGGCGGTTTGGCAATTTTGAAGTGGATTTCAAAGCCTATACGGCCTTTGTCCATCAACAGGAAGGCAGGGTTGCTTTACAATTGACTTTAAGCGAGTTCCGCATCCTCGCCTATATGATCCGCCGACCGACCCATGCCTTTGAAAGAGCGGATCTTTTGGATGCCTGTCTGCCGGAGAGTGAAGCATTGGCACGCACTGTCGATACCCATATTTCCAATCTCCGCCGCAAGGTCGAGGACCTGGGTCAGTTTGGTTTTTTCTGCGCGGTGCGCGGTGTGGGCTACAGGTTTTGTGAACCCAGATGAGGATCCCCACGCTTTCGCTTGCAACGCTGACCGCATTGATCATCACGGCGATGCTGCTGCTCAGTGTCGGTTTGGCCTATCTGGGTGTCAGCTGGTATTCAGCCTATCTTGAGGCGGAGCTTTTGCAGCAATTGCCTGCCGATGCCGCATCAGCCTATCGCGACATGAATGCCGGCATTGTCCCTGACACAAAGGCCCTGCAGGCCTTGTTTGATCAGCTTAACGGTCTTTCGGAGCCGCTGGACTGGCATCTTTATATGTCGGTGCTGGTTTCGGGACTGCTGTCGGCAATGATCTGCAGCGCGATTGGAATCTATCTCGTCCGCAAAATTGCCCGACCGCTCGAACAATTGACGCGGGCGGCACAGGCTTTGGAGGGTGGTGATTTTTCGGTCCGCATGCTGCGCTCGCATCGCGGCACGCGCGAGGTAAGAAGCCTGATTGAGAGTTTCAACGCGCTTGCAACCAGTCTTGAGACCATGGAGCAGCGGCTGCGCTTTAATACAATGGCTGTTGCGCATGAATTGCGAACACCGCTGACAATCTTGCAGGGAACCATGCAGGGCATGGTCGATGATGTCTTTCCGATGGAGAAAAAGGCGCTGGCCAGCCTGCTTCTGCAGGCGGAAGGCCTGTCGCGGATTGTTGAGGATCTCAGGACGCTGTCACTGGCGATCGGTCAGCAGCTTGTGACGCAGAAAGAGATGACTGATCTGGGAGGGCTGATTGATGCGGTGGTTACATCGGCCCGTCCGATGCTGGACGCCCAAAGCATAACGGTGGAAACTGCGCTTGCCGGGCATGCCGTATCGGTTGACGCACAACGCATCCGGCAGGCCATTCTGGCGCTGATAGAGAATGCCTGTCACTATGCGGCGTGTGGCGGCAGTTTGCGCTTTGAACTGGCGTTGGGAACAGGTGAGATCTGGCTGCGCGTCCTGGATCGCGGCCCGGGCTTCCCTTCGGATATCTGCGCTCGCGAGCCCAAGCCGTTTCTGCGCGGAGAGGCCTCGCGCTCACGCGCCACCGGTGGCACGGGATTGGGGCTCTCGGTGGTTCAGGCGATCGCTGTCGCGCATGGGGGACGTTTGCAATTGTCAAACAGGCCGGGCGGGGGTGCCTGCGCAGCGCTGGTCATCCCGGCACCTCGACCGGGCTAAGTTTGCTTTCAGCTTTCGTTTGAACGCTATGCGGCTTCGATGTCGCGAACCGGCGGGTTTCCGTAAAGGCGGCTATATTCGCGGCTAAACTGCGAAGGGCTTTGATAGCCGACGCGATGGCCGGCCGTTCCCGCATCCAGCCGTTCGACAAGCATCAGGCGTCGAGCTTCGGTGAGACGCAGTTGCTTTTGATATTGCAACGGGGTCATGGCGGTAATGGCTTTGAAATGGTGGTGAAAGGATGAGGCGCTCATATGCACGTATTCCGCAAGATGTTCGACGCGGAGCGGCATCGCGAAATTCTGTCTTAACCAACCGATGGAGCGGGCGATGCGGTTGGCGTGGCTGTCAACGGTTGCAATATTGATGAGGCGCTCTCCATCGGAACCTGAAAGAAGGCGATAGAGGATCTCCTGTTCGATGAGCGGTGCCATCACCGGAATTTCCGAAGGCGTATCAAGAAGGCGCAGCAAGCGGATTGTTGCATCAAGCAGTTCAGCAGGCGCTGCATTGACCGCGATGCCAGTTTTGTCCGCCGAGCTGTCGGGTTTTCGGCGCAGATCCATGCGCCCAAGCACATCAACCAGTTTCTCGCTGTCAATTGCCAGCGACAGGCAGAAATGCGGTGCCTCGACACTGGCCTGAGACACCCGCCATGTCACCGGCAGGTCGAGAGAGGTGACAAGATATTCGCCGGTTGCGTAATGAATGGTTTCAGTCCCCAGCTGCAAGGATTTTGCCCCCTGGAGGACCATGGCAAGACAAGGCCGGTAGCTTCCATGACAGGGCGTGCTGGGTTCTGAGCGCCGGCTGAGCGAGAGACCATCGATCGCCGTACGGATTTCTCCGTCTGCCTCGATGTGCCGTGCAGCCAGCAAAGCGAGTTCGCGATAGGCTTGTGCTGAAGATGTCATGACGGCCTCTTGATTGCTTGTTCCATGCAAATCTATAGTGGATGCGGGCAGTCTGCGAGCAGCATAGAGCAATTTTTGCAGGATCGTGCAAGAAGCTTGCAGGATCGATCTACCTGCTTGCCGGTTTAATCCGCATAGTGCAGCGTCCCTTTCCGATGCCCATCCCTATTTTATGATTGGAGTTTATTATGGCTATTGCAAGAGGCTATGCTGCAACCGATGCCGATCAGCCGCTGGTTCCGTTCACCTTTGAACGCCGTGAGCCCAATGCGGATGATGTTGTCATTGCGATCCAGTATTGTGGCGTTTGCCATTCTGATATTCATACGGTGCGTAATGAGTGGAGAAACGCCGTCTATCCGATCGTGCCCGGCCACGAGATTGTTGGTGTGGTAACCGCAATTGGCGCCAATGTCAGCAAGTTCAAGATTGGTGATAAGGTTGGGGTTGGCTGCTTTGTCGATTCATGTGTTGGCTGCGCGACGCGCGATCTTGAGAATGAACATTATCTTCCGGGTCTGGTCCAGACCTATAACACCTTTGATCGTGATGGTGTGACACGGACCCAGGGTGGCTATTCTGACCAGATCGTGGTCAAGGAGGGCTATGTCCTGTCAATGCCGGACAATCTGCCACTGAATGCCTCGGCGCCGTTACTTTGCGCCGGCATCACGCTCTATTCACCGTTGCGACACTGGCAGGCGGGGCCCGGCAAGAAGGTGGCGATCGTCGGAATGGGTGGTCTTGGCCATATGGGCGTCAAGTTGGCCACGGCGATGGGTGCAGATGTCACCGTGCTTAGTCAGTCGCTTTCCAAGAAGGAAGATGGGCTGAAGCTTGGTGCCAAGGAATATTACGCCACCAGCGATCAGGAAACCTTCAAGTCGCTGGCCGGAACATTTGATCTCATCATCTGCACGGTCGGTGTGGCGATTGACTGGAACGCTTATCTGGGCCTGCTCAAGATCAACGGCACCATGGTGGTTGTCGGTGTGCCCGAAGATATGGTTCCGGTTCATGCCTTCTCGCTTGTACCCGGACGCAAGACACTGGCGGGGTCAATGATCGGTTCGATCAAGGAGACCCAGGAAATGCTCGACTTCTGCGGCAAGCACAATATTGTTTCGGAAATCGAGATGATTGCGATGAAGGACATCAATGAAGCCTATGAACGTGTGTTGAAGAGCGACGTCCGCTATCGCTTTGTCATTGACATGGCTTCGCTTGACGCGTGAGTTTTCAAGGGCGGCCGTAACGGCCGCCTTTTCTCGAAGGTACCGGCTTAATGCGTTCCGACGGCTTTTCCATAGACGCGGATAACGTTTCTGACGGCTTCGACCATCAGTGCATGTGGCGTGGCCTCCACCTTGCCGGCTGCAACAGCCGGATAAAGTGTTCCGAGATACTGGCTGATCAGCGTTTCTGGAATTTTGCGACCTTCAAGACGCTTGAGCAGCGAATTGACGGCTGCTGTGGCTTCCGGATGTGGCCAGTAATAGCGAATGCGGTCGCTATAGGAGAAATGGCGCTGAAGACGTAGCTCTTCCGCATCGCCATGATAATATTTCTCCCAGTTCTTGGGTTCGTTGAGAAGCAACTTCTCAAGCTTGCCGCGAACGGTCTCTTCTTCCGGCAGTTTATCGAGGAAAGCTGCAATCTGATCAAGGCCATAAAGTGCTTCACGCAGTGCGAACGTCAGGCCCGGCCCGACCTTCAGAATGGCAAAACCATCATGAACCAGCGCCGACAGCGCCTCAACCGGCTGATAGTCGGTCGAATGGGCTTCAAAGACGAATTGCGGTGTCTGGTTGAGAACGCCGCTTAAAGCGGTCGCCTTGTTGCTATCGTAATAGACAACGTTTTCATTGCCGAATTCCACGCCCGGCTGCACAACAACGCCGATGGCGCGCGAGAATGCATCTTCTAACCCAAGAGCTGCAAAAGCCTTGCGGTGAATGGCAATGGTTTCAAGGGCTGCATCTGGCTTGGTCAGTTCCAGATCTTCGATTTCTTCCATTGCGCCGCCCGGGATCGGAACTTCCGTGCCGACAATATAGACAGGCAGATCGAAGCCGGATTCAGCGGCTGCTTTTTCTGCAACTTTGGCAAGACGTGCTGCACGTTCAGCGGTCACGGCATCAGGCAACGCAACCGGCTCTCCAGCACAGCCCATCGAGGTGTCGAGGTGAATTTTGGTGAAGCCTGCACGCACAAAGCCATCCATCATCACTTCGGACTTGGCCATGGCTTCTTCAGCCGACAAGTGCTTCCACGGATTGGGGCCGAGGTGATCACCGCCCAGAATAAGGTGCTTGGTGTCAAAGCCGAGACGGGCTGCGATGTCTTCGACAAAACGGCGGAAATCGGCCGGTGTCATGCCGGTATAGCCGCCATCCTGATTGACCTGATTGCAGGTGGCTTCGATCAGAACGTCGGTCTTGGTTGCAATGCCTTCAAGAAGAGCTGCTTCGATAACCAGTGGATGTGCCGAGCAGATCGAGGTGATGCCTCCGCGCGCACCGCTCGCGTAGCGGGCGGGAAGTTTGCTCAAGGTCTGAGTGCTGCTCATAACGGGACTCCGTTTTTTGCGATGAATGCATTGATTTCATCCATCGTTGACGTGCCTTCCATCGGCCCTTTGACACCGACCGCGCGCGCGCCTGTCGCGTTGGCTATCGTCAAAGCTTCCTTTGCTGCGATACCGCGCAACCAGCACGTGACGAAGGCTGCGCCAAAGCTGTCACCTGCGCCGGTTGGATCAATTTCATCCACCTTGAATGCTGGTGCTGTGACGTCGCCAGACTGGTCGAAATAGCTTGCGCCTTCAGCGCCACGCTTAATGACAATTGCCTTGATGCCACGAGCGAGTAGCTCCTCGATGGCTGCCTTTTCGTCCAAAGCCTTGGTGAAAAGGAAGATTTCAGGCCCGCTCGGCATGAACAAATCGGTATGTTCGAGTGCGTGTACGAGGGCGTCGCGCATACCTGGAAGATCAAGCATTTCCTTGCGGATATTCGGATCAAATGAGACCGTGCCGCCTTTCGCTTTGATGCGCATCGTTGCCTCGTGGATAGCCGTGACAATGCTCTCCGAGAAAAGCGCTGAGCCCATGATATGAAGATGATCAGCGGTCTCTATCAACTTTTCTGCTTCAGGTGTCAGCGCAATCGCGCTGCATGCACTGTGCTTGATGTTGAAGATGAAATCGCGATTTCCATCGGGGCGATAACGCACGAAAGCGCTGCCAGTGGCAGCTGTTGGATGCACGCTGATTGCTGAAACATCGACGCCATCTGTTTGCAAACGTTCGATGTTGAGGGTGCCAAAGTCGTCATTGCCAACGGCACTGACAATGCCACAGGGTTGCCCCATCTTGGCTGCCTGGTCAATGAATATCGCCGGTGCGCCGGAGGCAAAAGGGCCAATCAGCGGGATGGCGCTTTTGAAGCCGTTGCCGGTTTCGATAGCCATGATCTCAACGACGATTTCGCCGATGGTGATGATCTTTTTCATAGGAGCACCAAGTTATGTTCTGACGGATTTCGAGCGGACATCAAGCCAGACGGCGACGAGAATGACCACGCCCTTAACGATGAGCTGATAAAAATATGGCACTGACAGCATGTTCATGCCGTTGTTGATGACGCCGATGATCAGTGCGCCAAGGATTGTGCCAACCATGGTGCCGACACCGCCGGCAAGCGATGTGCCACCCAGAACCACAGCTGCAATCGCATCAAGCTCGTAGCCCATACCAGCATTGGTCTGCGCCGATGATAAACGTGATGAGAGCAGAATACCGCTGATCGCGGCCATGACACCCGAGAGCATGAAGACGAGGATCTTGATGCGATCGACCCGAATGCCGGAATAGATCGCTGCTTCCTTGTTGCCACCCGCCAGATAGATGCGTCGGCCAAAAACTGTTTTGGAGAGCAGAACATAGTTGACGAGAAATAGAACGCCGACGATCCAGATGATGATTGGCAGACCGAGCCAGCTCTCAGAACCGATTGCGAGCCAGGTTTCATTCTCGATAATTTCCGGCGCACCGTTGGTGGGCAGGCTGACCATGCCGCGATAGATGCCCATTGTTGCGACTGTCACAATGAAGGACGGAAGCATGAGCTTTGCGGAGAGCACACCGTTCAGTCCGCCCATGATGGCGCCGGCCGCGAGAGTGAAGATAACCGTTGGCGCAAAACCGAATCCCATGGAAAATGCCTGTGCCGCCACCATGCCAGCGACTGCAATGATTGAGCCGATGGAGAGGTCAATTTCACCGAGCAGGATCACATAGGTCATGCCGTAGGCCGCAACAGCGATGACCGCCACCTGCTGCATGATGTTCATGACGTTGTTGAACGCGACAAAGCGAGGGTTCAACATTGCAAAAACAATGCAGAGAACGGCCAGGGAAATGACAATGCCGCCATATTGACGGATCATTGGAGAAGAGAAAAGCGAACGACGAATTTCTGCATCTGTGGCTTTTTTCTGAATATCTTGTGGGTTGCTCATTGATGCATTCCTGCTGCGTAGCTCATGACGGTTTCTGGTGTGAGGCCATCTGCGTTGAGTGTTGCGGCGACATGCTTGTTATGCATGACAACAACGCGATCACTCAGTCCCAAAACTTCTGGTAACTCGGACGAAACCATCAGGATTGCCGCACCATGGGCGGCAAGTTCACGGATGATGCGATAGATTTCAAATTTTGCGCCGACATCGACGCCACGGGTCGGCTCATCCAGGATGAGGATTTTGGGCTTCATCTGAAGCCACTTCGCCAGCACAATCTTCTGCTGATTGCCACCACTAAGCGAACCCGCAGCTGTATCAATGGAAGCGGTCTTGATCGCCAGCCTTAGCACTTCAGCTTTTGCGCTCGAGCGTTCAGCGGCGGAGCGCATCATGCCAAAAGGTCCAGCGAGTTGCCCGAGAGCAACCATGTTGATGTTGCGTTCAACGCTCTGCGGCAGAACAAGGCCTTCTTCCTTGCGGTTCTCGGTCACAAAAGCGATGCCATTGGCAATCGCTTGTGCTGGAGAGGCAAGAGTGATTGATTTTCCATCCAATAAGATCTCGCCGGTTGGATGGAGCATCCCGAAGAGTGCCTTCATCACATCCGAACGGCCAGAGCCGACAAGACCAAAAAGCCCTAGGACTTCGCCCGGTTTCACTTCAATTGATACATTGTTGAATTTGCCCGGAACGGAAAGCTGGTTGGTTTTCAGGATGGGAGGAATGATTTTTGACGGCGGCGGGGCTTCACGAGGGGGGTAGATGTCGTTCATCTCGCGACCGACCATCAAGGCAATCAGTTTTTCAATGCTGGTCTGGCTTTTTTCAGTCGTTGTTACATATTCACCATCGCGCACGACTGTAATGTCGTCGGACAGTCGCATGATTTCTTCCATGCGGTGGGAAATGTAGATGACGGCTGTACCGCGCGCTTTGAGCCGTTCAATGATGGTGAAAAGAATCTCGGCTTCGCTGTCAGAGAGCGATGATGTCGGTTCGTCTAGAATGACGACGTCAGCCGGTTGGCTCAACCCCTTGGCGATTTCAACCAACTGTCGCTGCGCAATCGATAGATCGCCGACTTTGGCACGCGCGTCTACGGGCAGACCGAGTTCTGCAATGAGCTTGCTGGCTTCGGCGTTGAGTTCTCGATCTCGGATAAAGCCAAAGCGGCTAGGCTCATTGTTTGCCAGAATGTTCTCGGCGACCGATAGGTTGCGAGACAGGCTTAGCTCTTGGAAAACGATTGAAATGCCACTGGTGCGTGCGCCGCGCGGGTTCTTGGGCGCGTAAGGGACGCCCTTGAGCACAATCGTGCCTGATGTTGGTTTAAAGACACCGGCAAGGATTTTCATCAGGGTGGATTTGCCGGCACCGTTTTCGCCTAGCAATGTATGCACGCGCCCGCGCCGAACAGTCAGGTTCATGCGCTTGAGTGCAACAACAGGGCCAAATGTCTTGGCGACATTGCTGATTTCAAGCACAATATCCTGATTGGTCGCGGTCGCAGAATCGATAGCGGTCATCGGAATCTCCGCTCTCCATTTGAGGTCTGTATTTGTTACGCTTGAAAATGCCCAACAGACAGCCTTGTATCGATCATGTGCTGCGGCGGCACGGACGCGTGATGAGCGTCGTGCCGCCGCGCACGAAAGCGAAATGACGACTGGGAGGAGATGCCGTCATTTCACGCGGTTTTACTTGGTTTCGCCGTCCTTGGTGACAACGCCCGGTACGATTGGCTGCTTTGCAGGAACCTCTTCGCCCTTGATCACCTTGACTGCGGTTTCAACGGCAACCTTGCCCATTTCTTCGGGATACTGCGCAATCACCCCGACCATGATCGGGTCGTTTTTAACCGCGTTGCGGGCTTCTTCCATACCATCAAAGCCGATAACCTTGACCTGCTTTTCGAGCTTTGCAGCTTTTACAGCGGAAGCGGCTGCGAGAGCGGCGTCATCGCCAAAGCCAAAGATACCTACAATGTCTGGATTGGCTTGAATGATGTTCTGTGCTGCTGCCAAGGCTTCCGAACGGGTGATACCAGGCTGGATCGATACGATCTTGATGTCTGGATGATTTGCGATTGCCTTTTTGAAGCCTTCGACGCGGTCCACCACCGATTGAACAGTCGGGTATTCAATCACAGCAACATTGCCTTTGTCGCCAATCGATGTTGCCATTAATTCGCCAGCCTTTTCCCCGCCAGCAAAATTGTCGGTACCAACAAAGGAGGTCACATCAATATTGTTGGCTGGTACGTCAACTGTAATGACCTTGATACCCGCTTTCTGTGCCTTGGTAATGGCCGAGCGGACGCCCTTGCTGTCGACGGGCGAAATGATGATCACATCGACGCCCTTGGTAATGAAATCCTCGACATCCGCCAGCTGCTTGCTCAGGTCCTGATTGGCAATGGAGACTTCCAGCGCAACGCCCTCTGTGGTGGCCTGCTTCTTCATCGCCTCGGCGAGGGAAATGTAGAAGGGATGCTGCTGGGTGAGTAGCGATGCTCCAATGCCTTCGGCGGCGGCGATACCGCTGAGCATTGCCAAGGCAACGCCAGAGAACAGAATACGGGCGAGCGACTTACGAAACATGATTTCCTCCGACGAGAACCGGGCTGTCCGGCTCCTCCTGATGATTGGGACCTCCGCGCAATCCGTGCGGCGTGGGCACCGGACCGGTGACCAGGTCGTGTGGAAGGCAGGCTCCGTGCGTGGCTCACGCGAGCCGAATATAGACATGCGTAAGCTTGTTCCGGGAGTCAATATAAAAATTGTCGCGTGTAAAAAAGTGGTTGATTTTTTCGCGGGATTTCACAGCGAGATCACGGTGTTTCTGGCAGGGTTATGCGGTGATTGCCGGGCAGACATCACAAACGCGGTTGCTTCTGTGTCAAAAAAATTTTACGCATAGAAAGAAATATGCCGCTGGAACAATGACTCGAGCGGATCGGGAAGAATGCGCAATGGGTGGTCACAAGATCCGGACGATGGAGGAATTCGCGGCGGCCAGTGGGCTTTCGCGGCCAACCGTTTCGAAATATTTCGACAATCCCGAAAGTGTCAAGGCCTCGACCCGCGCCCGCATTGAACAGGCGCTTAAGGACCATAATTACCAGCCCAATATATTTGCGGTCAGCCTCAATCGGAAAAAGCCCAAGAATATCGGGGTGATTGTTCCGCACATCTCCGATCCCTTCTACGCTGAAATCATCCGTCAGATCGAGATGCGCTGCCTTTCCGAAGGTTATTGGACGATTGTTCTGTCATCGCATGGTGACCGCAAGCTGGAAGCGCGGGCAATGCGCACATTAATGTCGCTGAAAATTGCCGGCGTGCTGATGGCGCCGCTCGGATTTGATACCGACACCAAGCTGCTGGCCAGTCTGTCCAACGCCATGCCGATGGTGTTTCTGGACAATCGGATTGGCGAGGATCAGCCGTTTGTCGGCACCGATAATCGCCAGAGCATTGGCAATATAACCGAATATTTGTGTCGGACGGGCGAACATCCGTGCTTTTTGGAAATGCCAGCTGTCAATCAGAATGCATTGGACCGGCGTTCTGCTTATATTGCGACGATGGAGCATCTGGGCGTCGAGCCGATCGTGCTGCCGATGGCGGCCCGCAACTGGAATTTCGAAGAGCTCGGCTATTGCGAGGCCGGGCGAATTCTTGATCGCGGTGGCTTTCCGACGCGCACGGTGCTTTGTGCCAATGACCGGCTGGCATTCGGTGTCATCGCGGCGGCCTTTGAAAGACGCCGTCATGTCGGCCGCGAGGCCGGTTGCGATCTGCGGGTCGCAGGCCATGATGATCATCCGCTCAGTCGCTTCACCTGTCCGCCTCTGACCACGGTGGCGCAGGATTATCGCAATATCGCGCAATTGGGGCTCGATATGCTGTTTTCGCGTATTCATGCGCAGGAGAGTGGTGCGGCGGTGGAGACCGAGCTGCGCAGGCTCGACAGTCATCTGATCATGCGTGGCTCGGCCTGATCGGTTCTATGGATGTCTTGATCTGATGGTGTCGCGGGATGCAGTCTTTCAAGGCGTATTTCTCAACCAGGCCACCTCCAAGAATTTTCTTATTGAAACATCGTTTTTGCTGTTAGCATTGTGAGAAGGCAGGCAAGAGAAAGCCTCGCTTGACAAGCCGCATGGGACTGTTCATAAATTTTACACATGTAAGAAATTTGCTATGCATTCGTAAAGGAGGAGACGAAATGCGAACCAAATCTTATCGTGCAGGACTGATTGCATCGGTGGCAATATTGGCCATTGGATGTGGAGCGGCGAGTGCTGAGGAACTCACCATCGCCACAGTCAACAATGCTGACATGATCATCATGCAGAAGCTGTCGTCGGAATGGGAGAAGGAAACCGGCAACAAGCTCAATTGGGTGGTTTTGGAAGAAAACGTGTTGCGTCAACGCGTGACCACCGACATTGCCACCAAGAGTGGACAGTTCGATATCATGACCATCGGTGGCTACGAGGCGCCGATCTGGGGCAAGGCAGGCTGGCTGCTTGAGGTCGGCGATCTTGGTGATGATTATGATTATGATGATCTGATCAAGCCGGTGCGCGCGGGTCTCACCGTGGATGACAAGCTTTACGCCGTGCCCTTCTATGCTGAAAGCTCGTTTACCCTTTACCGCAAGGATCTGTTTGAAGCGGCTGGTCTGACCATGCCTGAGGCGCCGACCTATGCGCAGATCAAGGAATTTGCCACCAAGCTGACCGACAAGTCGAAGGAACAATATGGCCTCTGCCTGCGTGGCAAGCCGGGCTGGGGCGAAAACATGGCCTATCTTGGCACGCTGGTGAACACCTATGGTGGTCGCTGGTTTGACGAGCAATGGAAGCCACAGATCAATTCGGATGAATGGAAGAAGGCGATCAATTTCTACGTTGATCTGATGAAGGAAGCAGGCCCTCCCGGAATTACCTCCAATGGTTTCAACGAAAACCAGGCTTTGTTCTCGACGGGACATTGCGCGATGTGGATTGACGCGACCTCTGCTGCTGGGCGCATCTATGACAAGACCCAGAGCCAGGTTGCCGATAAGGTCGCCTTTACCAAGGCGCCCGTTGAAGTGACGCCGAACGGTTCCGCCTGGGCATGGTCATGGAACCTTGCAATCCCGGCCTCGACCAGCAAGGCGGAAGCGGCAAAGTCGTTCCTCAAATGGGCCACCTCGAAGAAATATGTCGAACTGGTCGGCGAGAAGGAAGGCTGGGTCGCGGTTCCCCCGGGCACCCGTCAATCGACCTATGCCAATGAGAACTATAAAAAGGCGGCGCCGTTTGCCGAGACCGTTCTCAAGGCGATCGAGTCTGCTGATCCAACCAAGCCGACCAAGGACCCGGTTCCCTATACAGGGATCCAGTTCGTAGCGATCCCGGAATTTCAGGCGATCGGCACCATTGTCGGTCAGGCGATCTCCTCGGCTGTTGCGGGTCAGCAAACTGTTGATGCCGCACTTGATGGCGCCCAGCGTCAGGCAGAGCAGATGATGACGCAGGCCGGTTACATCAAGTAAACCGGTCCCGCACCCCGATCCTGCCGCTTGACTTCAAATCGGGCGGCAGGTCGTTGTACCGCAAGGCTCATGAGCATGGGGAACAGGATTGTCAAACGGTTCTGCCTCCCAAAATGCTCAGAAGGCAACCGAAGAGCGGCCCGACGATGCCGCTTAACCGTCACTGCTCTTGGTGGAGTGAGAGCAAGAACGGGAAGGGAGGGGCATTTCATGCCATCTAGCAATGTGGCCGTTGCCGGCACCAAGTCTCGTTTTGCATCCAGATCACGCCGGACCATTCGGACCGGCCCTCTGCTTGCGCCTGCTGTTATCCTGCTGCTTTTATGGATGATTGTCCCACTGGCGATGACGCTGTGGTTTTCATTCCAATATTACAATCTGATCAATCCCTTCGTGACAGGCTTTGCCGGTGTCTCGAATTACGCTTTCCTCCTCTCCGACCCCGGACTGTGGTCGGCAATTGCCAACACTTTGATCCTGCTGGGATCTGTGCTGGCAATATCCATCATCCTGGGCGTGTTGTTTGCCGTCATTTTTGACCAGGATTTCTTTGGCAAGAACATTGCGCGGCTGCTGGTTATCGCGCCGTTCTTCGTGATGCCGACCGTCTCGGCCCTGATCTGGAAAAACCTGTTGATGCATCCGGTCAATGGCTTCTTCGCCTTCATTTCGCGCAGTCTTGGCCTGCCGGTGGTGGACTGGTTTTCGCAGTTCCCGATGGCGTCCATCATCATGATCGTATCCTGGCAATGGGTGCCATTTGCGACGCTCATTCTGATGACGGCCATGCAGTCGCTCGATCGCGAGCAGATGGAGGCGGCGCGGCTGGATGGCGCGAAAGGTCCGGCGATGTTTTATTACATCATTCTGCCGCATCTTCTGCGTCCGATCTCCGTTGTCATCATGATCGAGACGATCTTTCTTCTGTCGATTTTCGCAGAAATTCTTGTCACCACCTCGGGCGGTCCTGGCATTGCCACCACGACGCTGACCTATTTCATCTATCTTAAAGCGCTGTTGCAATGGGACATTGGCGGAGCATCGGCGGCGGGCGTCATTGCCATTGTGCTTGCCAATATTGTTGCCTTTTTTCTCATTCGCACCGTTGCGCGCAACCTGGATAGTTAGGAGGCTGCGATGGCTCAAAAAAGACGTAAATTCAACAAGGCCACTGTCGCAGCCGGGATCATCGGCTGGGTGGTTGCGCTGCTGATGTTCTTTCCGATCCTGTGGATGCTGATGGCGGCGTTTAAGACCGAGATTGATGCGGTGGCTCCGCCAAAGCTGTTGTTCTCGCCAACGCTTGAAAACTTTGCAGCGGTCAATCAGCGGGCTGATTATCTCCGCTATGCGATGAACAGCGTGGTTGAAAGCCTGGGCGCGACCATTCTGTCGCTGATCATCGCGGTGCCTGCGGCTTATGCAGCGGCGTTCTTTCCGGGAAAGCGCACCAAGGATCTGCTGCTGTGGATGCTGTCGACCAAGATGCTTCCCGCGGTTGGTGTGCTGGTGCCGATCTATCTTCTGGCGCGCGACAGCGGCATGCTGGATACCCGCACCGGTCTGATCCTCATCTTCACGCTGTCCAATCTGCCGATTGTCGTCTGGATGCTTTATTCCTTCTTCAAGGAGGTGCCGCACGAGATCCTGGAAGCCAGCCGCATGGATGGCGCCAAGGTCGGACAGCAGATCCGCTATCTGTTGCTGCCGCTCAGTCTGCCGGGCATTGCGTCGACCGCGCTGCTTTCCATCATTTTATGCTGGAACGAAGCCTTCTGGAGTCTCAATCTGACGGCGTCTCAAGCCGGGCCCCTGACGGCGTTCATTGCGTCCTTTTCGTCGCCGGAAGGGCTCTTCTGGGCAAAACTCTCGGCGGCGTCCACGCTCGCCATCGCGCCAATTCTTGTCTTTGGTTGGATTACGCAGCGCCAGCTGGTGCGCGGTCTCACCTTCGGCGCCGTGAAGTAAAGGGAACCAAATGGCTACGCTTTCTTTTCATAACGCGACAAAATCCTATGGCAATGTCGATGTCATCCAGGGCGTCGATCTCAATATTGAAGACCGGGAATTCGTGGTCTTTGTCGGTCCGTCCGGCTCGGGAAAATCAACGCTGCTGCGGATGATCGCCGGCTTGGAGGAAATCACCGGCGGTGATCTGACGATTGACGGCCAAAACTGCAATGATGTGCCACCTGACGAACGCGGCCTGGCGATGGTTTTCCAGACCTATGCTTTGTATCCCCATATGAATGTGCGCGACAATATGGGTTTTGCCCTCAAGCTTGCAGGGGTGTCCAAGACCGAACGCGAGCGCAAGGTCGAGGAGGTGGCAAGGACGCTTCAGCTCGACAAGCTTCTCGATCGCAAGCCGCGCCAGCTCTCCGGTGGTCAGCGTCAGCGTGTTGCCATAGGCCGCGCAATGGTGCGCGAGCCTAAAATCTTCCTGTTTGATGAGCCATTGTCCAACCTCGATGCTGCGTTGCGCGTTCAGATGCGCATCGAGCTTGCGCGTCTGCATGACCGTTTGAACGCAACCATGATCTATGTGACGCATGATCAGGTCGAGGCGATGACGCTCGCAGACAAGATCGTGGTGCTGCGCGATGGCCGGGTTGAACAGATGGGGTCGCCGCTCGAACTTTATCATCATCCGGTCAATCGCTTTGTGGCCGGGTTTATCGGCTCACCGACGATGAATTTCATCGATGTGAAGGTTAAGTCCACCGGCAGCGACGGGGTGACGGTTGAACTGAGCAATGGCAATACCGTCACGGTTCCGGTTACGGCCGCTGGGATGGAACCGGGTGGCGCGCTGGTTCTGGGGGTTCGCCCGGAGCATCTTCATCCGGCGGATGACGGCATTCTGGATGGTGAAATCATGGTGGTGGAGCGGCTGGGCGGGGAGACCTATCTTTACGTCCAGAACTCTGCAGCCAAGGAGCTGATTGTCGCTGAAGCCGGTGGCAGCAGCACGGCGCGCACGCATGAGACCGCCCGACTTGGTTTCAATCCAGCGGATGCACATCTCTTCAAATCGGATGGTCTGGCATTGGAGCGTCGAGAGCGGCATCCGCTTCTGTTGTCTGAAAAGAAAACGCATCGTTAGAGCGTGTCATGCGCTGATTTCGATCCCGCGCATCCAGTCCGAAGGCCTGTTGGCACTGGCGGGATGCGCTTTGACTGCACGCAATAATTTTCCGGAGAATTCTCATGAGACTGAAAGATAAGGTTGCCCTCATCACAGGCGCTGCACGCGGTATTGGTCTTGGCTTTGCTGAAGCCTATGCGCGTGAGGGGGCCAGGGTGATCATCGCCGATATCAACATCGAACGCGCAGAGGAAGCGGCGAAAAGCCTGGGTGATGGGGTGACAGCGGTGAAGCTTGATGTCACCAACCTTGCAGATATTGAAAAGGTGGTGGCCGCAGTCGACAAGGAATATGGTGGCATCGATATTCTGGTCAATAATGCTGCGATTTTCGATATGGCGCCCATCAATGCCATTACCGAAGAGAGCTATGAGCGTGTTCTTGGCATCAACCTCAAAGGCCCGCTGTTCATGATGAAAGCGGTGTCGAATGTGATGATCGCGCGGGGTCGTGGTGGCAAGATCATCAATATGGCAAGCCAGGCAGGGCGCCGCGGAGAGGGGCTGGTGACGCTTTATTGTCTGTCAAAAGCAGCAATCATCTCGGCTACACAATCGGCCGCCCTTGCACTGGTCAAACACAATATCCAGGTCAATGCGATTGCACCCGGCGTCGTGGATGGCGAGCATTGGGATGTGGTTGATGCGAATTTTGCCAAGTGGGAGGGCTTGAAGCCGGGCGAAAAGAAGGCTTCAGTTGCGAAGTCTGTTCCGATTGGCCGCTTTGCAGACCCGGAAGACATTACCGGCATGGCGATTTTCCTGGCTTCTTCGGAAAGCAATTACATCCTCGCCCAGACATTTGGTGTCGATGGCGGAAACTGGATGGCTTGAGCCATTTTTAGGTGCAGAAATGAAAGCCATTTATTTTACCGGTCATGGGATCGCGGCGCTTGCCCAGCTCCCTGACCCAGAGCTCAAGCCCGGACATGCCTTGATTGATGTCAAGGCTTCAGGTCTGTGCCACACCGATATCGACGTGTTGCATGGCCGTTATGGATCAAGCGCGTTTCCGCTTGTGCCGGGGCATGAATATGCAGGTGTGGTGATTGCGGTCGCGGAAGACGTGACCAATGTGAAGCCGGGCGATCGGGTGGCCGTCGACCCGAATATTCCCTGCGGTCACTGTCGGGCTTGCCGCAAGGGACTGACCAATCTATGTGCTGAGCTGAAAGCCTATGGCGTCACCCATAATGGGGGCTTTGCCGATAAAAGCCTTGTGCATGCGCAGCATCTTCACCCGATTGGCAACTTGCCATTTGATGTCGCGGCCCTTGCTGAGCCGCTGGCCTGCGTTCTCAACGGGCTTGGCGCGGCGGGGTTGAAAACGGGTCCGCAAGGCTCTGAAACGGCACTGGTTTTCGGGGCAGGACCAATCGGTCTGCTGCTTGCGCTGTCTCTCAAAGCGCAAGGCGTTGAAAAAGTCGCTGTGGCGGACATCAACGAACATCGTCTGGCTTTTAGTGAAAGCCTCGGCCTTGAGCCGGTTGTGTCAGGCTCCGCTGAACTTGACGCCCGCAAGAAGAGCTTTGATTTTGTGGCTGACGCGACGGGCATTGCGAAAGTCGTGGAAGGCATGGTCAGCTTTACGGCCGATGGTGGTACGGTGCTGGTGTTTGGCGTCTGCGCGCCCGATGCGCGTATCTCGGTGCCGCCATTTGAAATCTTCCGGCGTCAGATCCGTGTTGCTGGTTCGCATTCGCTTAATCGCAATATTCCGCAGGCGCTTGAAATCCTTCAAAAGGACAAAGGTGAAATGGCGCGCCTCATTTCACATCGCCTTCCGATTGAGGAAATGCTGCCTTTCTTCACAAAACAGGGTGGTGATCCTGCGACGATGAAGGTTCAGTTTTTTGCTGATTGAAAGCACTGATTTTTAAGATTGGTGTCAGAAGGGTGCGGCCTAGCTGTGCCCTTCCTGGTTTTCAGGGCCATAAATAATCTCTTCACAGAGGTTGATAACTGATAGTGCGATCTGTAACCGATCCCACCCGGCATTTTCGGCCTCATCAACCAATTTTTGAAAGGCTGGTTCAAGCGCGAAGTCGCATTCGAACCGATACTTGCTTTCACCCATTGCGGTTGTCGGTGCATTGATCGGACGCACCATTCAAGATTTCCTCGCATAGATCGATTGCATTGCGAACCAGTTCCTTCAGTTAATTCAAACGCGCCGTAAAAATGTGCTTTCTGGCACGCTCCAGTACATTAAAATAACAGGCTTCTCATTCCTAGCCGGATCGCTCGAGCCAATGTTTGCCTGTGCCTGATGTTTCTTCATATTCAAACATTACCGGGTTTATACAAAGTCTATATGAAGTTCTGCTCATATTATCTATCAGGCAAATGACGTATTTCCGCCCTTTCTAAAAAAAAAGGCCAGATACGAGATCTGGCCCTGAAAATGCGATGATCAACGTTGTGCGACAGGTCGAACCAACGGTGTGACACGTCGGATCGTCACGCGTCTGTTTTCCTGTTCCGCTGCCTGGGTGCGGATTTTCAGAAAGCGCTCGCCATAACCTTGTGTGACCAGATTTTCTGCCGGGATGTCGTAAACCTCGGTCAGGAGGTTTGCGACCGATTCCGCGCGCCGATCTGAGAGAACCAGGTTGGAACGATCAGAGCCGACAGCATCTGTATGGCCTTCAATGAAGAAGGTTTCGCCAGGATCCTTGGCCAAGACCTTTTGAATGGCATTGGCGACCTTTCGCAGTGTCTTGGCCTGTGACAAGGACACCTCGGCACTGCCGGTGGCGAAATGGATTGTATCGAGATCGATGCGGCGCACTTTATCCCGCAGGCGTGCGGAGTGCCGCACCTCATCGATGGTATAGACGCGTTCAACACGCTCCACAGGTGGCATTGCCAAAAAGTCGTAGAAGTCGCGCTCCGGATCCTGCGCCACATCGATAATGTAGTCGTTGACCGGAATTGTCAGTCGCATCGGAGGCAGATCATAGCCGACGTCGAATATTGCCGCACGCGGGCTATCGTCATACTCAGGCGCATAAATCATCAGATATTCATTTCCATCGCGGTCAATGCGAGAGCGCTGCAGGATATCGCCATAACGGTCATAAACCGTTACGATTTCATGCCCGCCAGGGCGCACAATCGTCTCGCGCAAGCGCCCACGGGGCAGCTCATCATAATAGGTGTTCTCGGCATTGCGGCGCAGGCGAGGACGATCATCGCCACGCACAAAGATGCGATCGCCGGCATCCAGAATGACCCGGTTATCGATCTGCTCGATGATCTTCACATTCGTCACATTGTCGTTGATAGTCGTGTTGTTGACTGTCGTGTTGTTGATGACAGTGTTGTTAACGACCGTGTTATTGACGATGTTTGTCGTCTCAGGAACCATGAAAGCCGGCGCGTCTTTGACGCGTGTGCCTTCCTCTTTGAGGTTTGCCTCAATTTTTTGCGGTAGTGCGGCCTTCAGATTATCTGGAATTTCGACCTGAGCTGCAGCGTCATCAACTGGGGGCGGCAGCTTCTGCTCCTCTGTCGCACGCTGCTGCTCCCGCAATTTGCGGCGCTCTTCCCGCGATTGTTTACCGCCGAAATTGTCAGCATCTTTGTCGCTATCGAGAATGGCAGCCCCGTTTTCGACCGGCAGCACGACGGTCTCGTCCGTGCTGGCTGGATCGCGAGCAATCTGCTCCTTGAGTTCCGGCGTGCGTTCGTCGATGATTTCAGAAGGCGGATTCTGTGCGGCATTTTCCGGCGGCACAACTTGCGGCTTCTCACCTTCAGGTTGCTCTTGCGGCATGGCGCCGCTATCGGTGTCGGAGCTTGCCGGAGCGCCCGTATCTGCGGGCGCCTGAGGATTGTCGGGCAGTGCGGGCGCGTCAGATCGTTGTGGCCGCGCGGCGGGTTGTTCGGGATCCGGCTCAGGCGCTTGTGGTTGCGCTTGTGGCTGCGCTTGGGGTTGCGGCGCTACAGGCGGCTGCGGATCGGCCTGGGGCGGCTGTTCCTGCGGTGTTGGCGCGGGTTGGGCATTGTCCTGCGCGGGTGCGGGTTCTGTCGCTTCGCGTGCCTTTCTTTTGGCTTCGTCCTCTATCGTCTTTTGCTGCTCAATGCTCGGCTGCTGTTCTGCCGCTTCGCGACGAGCCTTCTCCTCTGCCTGTCTTTGCTCTTCAGCCTGACGCTGCGCTTGCTCATCAGCGGCTTTTTGTTGCTGCTCGGCTTCACGTTTTGCCTGTTCTTCGGCCGCTTTTTGTTGCAGGGCGGCCTGACGGGCCGCATCCTCAGCCTGTTTGCGACGTGCTTCCTCTTCAATGGCATTTTGTTCGTCTGCCGCGCGTTGCTGCTCTGCGGCTTCACGTTGCGCTTGTTCAGCAGCGCGCTGCTGTTGCTCGGCCTGTCGGTCCGCTTCTTGCTGTGCTGCACGCTGTTGTTCTTCAGCGTTGCGTCGTGTTTCTTCTTCTGCGGCGCGCTGCTGTTCGGCTGCCTCCCTTTGAGCCTCCTCGGCTGCCCGCTGCATTTCTTCGGCCTGTTGCTGCCTTAGCGTTTCGGCGTCTGAGTCCTGCTCACCGCTATCCTGCGCAAGCAGGATGGCCGGCTCGCTGAGCAGCTGTGCGTTGACCGGCTGCATCATCATGGAGGCAGAGAGTGCCGGCAGCACTACGGTTGCGAGAAGCTTGGAACGAATTTTCATAATCCCTCTCCTTAAGGACGGCAGACGTCGATGTGACCGACGGACGAGCGGCTTATATCGGACCGTCTCGCGCTATTAATCCGCATTGCTTGAGCGCAAATTCCGGCAAGATCACGACTTTGTTAGCGAAAACTTGATGAATAAAAGCTGAATAACTCTCTAACGGCCGTGTTTGCGGCGGCGGCTGCTGCAAATGCCCGAAATGGCCGTGCCAATCTATTCCGCTTTACCCTTTTGCTTGCAGGCAATATGAAAGTGACGGTGTTTTCAAAGTGCAAGATGGAGCGGCACTCAGCACAGTGTTGCGCTGCGGCCATGCTTGCCGTGTCTGAATAAACGAGAAGGGCAAGGGGGCAGGGTGGACGCAAAATCTGTTTATTTAACCGTCACGATGATCATCCTTGCCAATGGCGCGATGCTCAGTGCGATCAACCGCGATTTCCCCGTCTCGCTGCGCCCAGCTGCCATGAACTGGGTGTGGGCGACGCTTGTCGTTGCGGCGGGCTGCGTGACCTTTGCAGTGGGTGGCTGGCTGCCCCGTACCCTGTCGGTGCTGGTCGCCAATAGTTGTCTTTTTGCAGGGCTCTGCCTTTATTACCGGGCGATCAGAACGTTCCAGAATCTCGGCGGCAATCTGTTTCCATGGCTTGTCTTCGGTCTTGGCATGGCGGTTTTCCTGTATTTTCTGGCCATTGTTCCCGACACGCTGGCGCGGATCGTGGTGGTTTCGGTTGTCTGGATCTGGCTGATGGCAGCCAGTATCCGGCTGCTTGCCGACAAGCGCCACCGTGATGGTTCCCGCAGCCGCATCATGCTGATCTCGCTTTACTGTGCGGCGTTGGTTTTAACAGCACTGAGAGCTTTGTTCTATATTGCAACAGAGGCCGGTGCACAGCTCGACATTGCGGACAACAGCAACTGGATGAATACCATCACCCCGGTATTTCTGGCTATCCTGCCGATTATCGGTACCACGGCTTTCATTTTGATGTGTACAGATCAGGTGCGTCGTCGCTGGGAACGCGTCGCATCAAAGGATTATCTCACCGGATTGCCCAATCGCCGGACATTGAATGATGTGGGGACGGAGCGATTTGAGCGGGTCAGGCATTTACCGGTGCCGCATGTGGTGGCTGTCCTTGATATTGATGACTTCAAGCGGATCAATGACAATCATGGCCATGAGGTCGGTGATCAGGTGCTCAAACATGTCGCAGCATGCCTGCAGGCGAGCATGCAGGCGGATGATTTTGTTGCCCGCTCGGGTGGCGAGGAATTTGTCATCATCTTTGGCGAACGCAACAGTGAATTGCCGCTGATCGCGACAGAAGCCATCCGTCGGACCATCGCCGAGAGCCCGTTCGTAGTAGGGGAGAACGCATTGCCGGTGACAGTATCGATCGGCGTGGCTCAAAAAAGGGCGACCTCATCGAGCTTCGAAAGTCTTCTGCGCAAGGCGGATCGGGCGCTTTATCAAGCCAAGTCGAACGGCAAGAACCGGGTGGAGATTGCCGCGCAGTCGTCCGAAGCTAAGCCAGAATCTGGGTGACGGAGCGGGTTGCCGAAATCATCATCGGCACAAATTGCCGAACGAGCGTGTCTTCATTGTAGCGAAGATTGGAGGCAGCAAGGACTGCCGCCGCGGTTGTGTATCCGTCCGGCAGATAGATGGGAGCTGCCAGCGCGATGTCGTTGGTATAGACCTGTTCCTCGGCAATGGCAAAACCGCGCTGTCTTGTCTCTGAGATGCGTCGCCAGATCTTTTCGGGATCAAAGACGGTTTTCGGCGTATAGGCACGCAGGTCACTGCGCGCCAGAATATCGTGAATTTTAGCATCTTCCAGTCCGGCAAGAAAGACCAGGCCGGCTGCCGAACAATAGGCGGGAAGCCTGCTGCCGACAATGACATCATTGTCGAGCGTATTGGCAGAGAGATAGCGGGCGAGATAGATAATATCGGTGTCGTCAAGCAGCGTGAGCGAGATGGTTTCACCGGTGCTGCGGTTGAGATGAAGCAGATAGGGATGCGCTCTTTGCACCAGCAGGCTTGAACGTGTGTAGCGATAGGCCATGTTCAATGACTTGGCTGCTAGCTCATAGGTCTTGCTGCCGGGTACCTTTTGGAGATAGCCCAGATGCAGCAGCGTATGGGCAAAGCGCTGCGCGGCGGAGCGATCGATTCCTGCTCTTTGCGCGAGTTGGGTCAACGTCTGGCGCGGATGCAGTGGGTCGAACGCTTCCAGAACACGGAAGGCCTTTTCGACCGCCCGGACCATCATCGGGTCATCATGCTCGTCTTCGGTCAGTCCCATACATGCCTGTCCTCTGGCTGCGATGGCATTGCCGATGCCATTCTCACGTCAATCTTTTACCCTGTGTTCCTGAAGAGCGAAGAGACTTTTTTGGCGTCTCCACAATCAAAAGCTGCAGGATGCGGCAATCAGGAAGATGCCGCGCTGCGGCACCTTCCGTGATGGTGTCAGAAACGGATGTTCTGGAGCGTTGTGACATCCATGCCCGCATCTTTGAAACCTTCGAGAAGCAGGGGCACGATTGTTTGCTTGCTGCGGTTCTCGTCAGCCCATGTTTGCAGGAATTGCTGAACGCGGCCATCCTCGTCCTTGCGGGTTGCGGCGGAGACTGGAATGCCGTGGACGGGTTCTGGCAAGGTGTAGCTTGAGAACGCGCCGCGCGCGCTTTCGAAGGTCTTCATGCAGATTGGAAGTTCCTGCAGCATATAGTCTGCCCGACCTGACTGCACGGCCATGATGGCTTCGCTCATCTCCTTCAGGCTCATGATCTTGGCGTCAGGCATGTTTTTCTTGATGAAGGCGGTTTGTGCTGCGCCGGTCACCATGGCAAAGGTGACATTGGGAGAATTATACTCGGCCCATGTTTTCATCGGTTCCTTGCCTTTGGCACCGATCACGCAGTCGGACATCTGCCAGACCGGGCCAGCCATCGCGAGCGCTTTCTTGCGTTCTTCGGTTGCGGTCATACCGGGAAAGATGTCGAGACGACCCGATTGAAGGTCGAGCACAATGCTCTGCCAGGTCACTTCACGCCATTTCAGCTTGAGATCTTTGCCCATTGCCTTGCCCAGATCGGCTGCCATCTGACGACAGACCCGCGGACCATAGCCAGCATATTCGAGTTCGCCGCCGACGTGGAACGAGGTGGGCGGATAGTTTCTGACCCCGCCGCACACAACTTCTCCGGTCCGCTCGATCTTGTCCCATACGGATTCGGCGTTCGCCGGTGCGGCGATTGTGATGCCGACGAAGCTCAAAAGCGCTGCGGTGAGTGTTTTCATCATTGTATTCATTCCCTTCAACTGCCCTTCTGTGGAGGACTTGATAAGACCAGATCCACCTTGTGGTCATTGCGTGTTCCGCGACAAGGGAAAAATCATTTCGCAGCGCTTCTTCTCGCTAAAACAGCAAGAAAAAGCAAATATTGATAAAAAAAAATTTCACAGCGATTAAATGTAATCGCAGAACGATTAAAAAGGTATTTTTGTGTAAAAAACCTTGGTGGTTATCTCGAATCAAGCTAGCTGCCAGAAAGAGGCTGCCTGATCCGGATAGGGTGCCGCCGCAAAAATGGGAGTGCATTCGGATGTATCAATTTGACTGGTCCGTTATTCAGGACGGACAATTGTGGCTCAATGCGATCGGTGTGACGGTCGCCTATGCAGCCGTCACCTCCTTGGCTGGTCTGTTGATCGGCGTGTTTCTGGGGCTCGCTCTGGTGGCGCGGATTCCGGTGCTGACCTTGCTCATCAACGCCTATATCCATTTGTTTCGTTGCACGCCGCTCTTGGTGCAGATTGTCTGGTTCTTTTACGCGCTGCCGATGCTGACCGGCTATACTTTGCCGGACTGGTTTGCGGCAGGGCTCGGCTTGACCTTGTATATGGCGGCATTTTCGGCGGAGATATTTCGAGCCGGTGTCATTTCCATCGACCGGGGCCAGTGGGAAGCTTCGACTGTCTTGGGGTTCTCGTACTTTACCAAAATGCGTCATATCATTTTGCCGCAAGCAACACGACGCATGATCCCCCCGATTGTCAGTCAGACCATTTTGCAGCTGAAAAACACATCGCTTCTTTCGGTCGTTGCTGTTCCCGACCTTATGTATGCGGCTGGCAGCCTGACGATGGAAACCTACCGCCCGCTTGAAGTCTACACCTTTGCGGCGCTGCTCTATCTGGCGATCCTCACACCTGTGACGCTGATTGCGAACCGTTTCGAAATCAAACATTGAAGGTGGCTGCGATGATCAGAGTTCAGAATCTGCGCAAGACATTTGGCACGCATGAGGTGCTGCGCGGTATCGACCTTGTCGTGGAGCGCGGCGATGTCGCAGTGCTCATCGGCCCGTCGGGCTGCGGGAAATCAACCCTGCTTCGTTGTCTTGATCTGCTTGAACAACCGACGGAGGGCCTGATCGAGGTGGCCGGCAACCGCCTTGAATTCAATCCAAACAGCAAATATCCGGAGCGGGTGAAAGCGCATTTCCGTATGAAGACGGGGATGGTGTTTCAAGGCTTCAATCTTTTTCCCCATATGACGGTGCTGCAGAACGTCATGTCAGGCCCATTGCTCAACAAACTCAAGAGCAAGGACGAGGCGCGCGACCTGGCACTCAAACTGCTCAAGCGGGTGGGATTGTCAGACAAGGTTGATCTTTATCCGCGCCAGATTTCGGGTGGTCAGGCGCAGCGTGTGGCGATCGCTCGTGCTCTGGCACTGGAGCCGGAGGTGATGCTTTTTGACGAGCCGACATCAGCGCTCGATCCGGAACTGGTCGGCGAGGTTCTCGACGTGATGCAGGGGCTGGCTGCGGAGGGAACCACGATGATTGTGGTGACCCATGAGATGAGCTTTGCCCGCAATGTCGCATCCAAGGTCATTTTCATGGAGGCCGGGCATGTTGTGGAAACCGGGGCACCTGACCGTGTCCTCAAGCACCCCGAAACCGAACGTCTCAAGAGTTTCCTTTCCAAGGTTGAGCATTAATCATCTGACCAGACGGTGGATCATCGACAATGAAGCATTTTGATCTCGTGGGCATGTTTCCCGCCATTCCGACACCATTGACCGCAGACGGTGCGCTTGATGTTGCAGCGCTTAAAACCCTTATCGAGGCCAATCTTGCCGGTGGCGCAAAGGGCCTGGCACCGGTCGGTGGTACCGGAGAGTTTACCGCGCTTTCAATGCAGACGCGTGTCGCGATGGTTCGCGAAACAGTGCGGATCGTCAACGGCCGCGTTCCGGTGGTTGCCGGCGTTGTTTCTCCAGGCTGGGCAGAGGCAGTTGAACATGGACAAGCTTTTAAGGAGGTCGGTGCCGACGCCTTGCTTCTGGTGACGCCTTTTTATGTGATACCGAGCCAGCAAGGTGTGATTGATTATTTCCGCACCTACCGCAGCACGGTCGATTTGCCGCTTGTCTATTATGACGTTCCGGCGCGCACCAGCTTTGTCACGGCAGTCGATACGCTAAAGACCTTAGGTGAGGACGGCACCATTATCGGTGCCAAGATCTGCAATACGGATGCCTATTACTTCCAACGTCTTTCGGCGGCAATCGGCGGTCGTATTGCGCTTTTGTCTGGCGACGACATGATGTACGCGATCCATATCATGCATGGGGCAACGGGTGGTATTCTGGCCAGCGCACCGATGTTGCCGGCCTATTGGACCCAGATCCACGATACACTTGCCTCAGGCAGGCTTGCTGAGGGGATCGCACTGCATCAAAAGCTTCTGCCGAGCTTTGCTGCACTGTTCAATGAGGTCAATCCGGGCCCGCTCAAAACCATGATGGCGCATCTGGGACTGCCGGTTGGGCCGGTGTCATTGCCGTTGAAAGCCCCGAGCACGGCGACACAGCAACTCATCAATGAGGCCATTGAGGGTTTGCGGGTCCAGGGGATCGCTTAAACCATGGCAGGCGGGGCGCAATTTCTAGATTATGCAGAGGCGCGGGAACAGGCGAAACGCTTTCTTCCCCTCGCTCTGTTTGATTATATCGATCGCGGAACGGAGGCGGAAACGGCATTGCAAGCGCTGCATCATGGCTTTGCCACCCGCCGGATCGTGCCCCGTGTCTTGCGCTCGGTCTCAGCGCCGGATGTTTCGGTGCAATATCTGGGTGCTACGCACAAATGTCCTTTTGTGATTGCGCCAACTGCACTCGCTGGAATGGTGCGCCATGATGGAGAAGTGTTGATGGCGCGTGCGGCGCAGCAGGCAGGCCTACCCTTTGTCGTGGCAACGCAATCATCAACAAGTATCGAACAGATCTCGGCAAACGCTCCTGACAGTGAATTGTGGTTTCAGCTTTATGTTTGGCGCGACCGTTCTGAAACATGGAAACTCCTGGAACGCGCCAGAGCCTGTGGTGTTGAAACATTGGTTCTGACTGTTGATACGCCCGCCTCGCCGAAAAAAATTCATAACCGCCGCAATGGATTTGGCGTTCCACTAGAGCCCTCGATAACGCTTGCCCTGGACCTTATGCTGCATCCGCGTTGGACATTGGGTGTCATGGGAAGCTATGTGATGCGTAACGGATTTCCGTCCTATGCGCATTATCCTGGCGATGTTGCCAAGGCTGTCACCAGTTCCATTCGCAATCCACGCTTTGCACTCGACACGGTTCTTGATCAGGACTTTCTCAAGGAACTACGTCAGCGCTGGCCGCACAAACTGCTCATCAAGGGGGTACTTTGTGCCGCCGATGCAGTCGAGATTTTCAATTCAGGCTGCGATGGCGTGGTGGTATCGACGCATGGCGGTCGCAATCTTGACAGTGCCGTTCGACCGCTGGATGTGTTGCCACGGATACGAGAGGCGGTCGGCCCCGACAAGACGCTTTTTGCTGATAGCGGTGTGAGGCGTGGTTCGGACGCAGCGAAACTTTTGGCTGCGGGCGCTGACGGTGTCTTCCTGGGGCGTGGGCCGCTTTATGGATTGGCGGCAAGTGGCGTTCAGGGTGTGGTGGAGATAATCGAGCAATTCAGGGATGAACTTCGCTTGTTCCTGGCGTTTTCAGGTGCTGAGGATATCTCGGCACTTGGTCAGGCCGAGTGGATCATTGAGAGCGCATTGAGAGAAGTCTGATCTCCCTTCGATCAGACAAAGATACATAGGCAAAAAGAGAGTGAGAGCGCCGATCTGATCCAAACAGATCAAAACGCGTTCTCATCGGAAATGCCCCAATTTTCTTTAGAATTCACAGGTAAGAAAATGCTGTCCAAGCCAAGCTGCAACGATGTTTTCCTGCACGACCTTCGCCAGGCGATTGGAAGCCAATATGTGCTGACAGAAGCCCATGACAAGGAACCTTATCTGACGGACTGGCGCGGCTATGAAAAGGGCGAAGCACTGGCAGTTGTCTTGCCTGCAACGACCGCTGAGGTCTCAGCCCTGATGAAGCTCTCTGCTAAACACGCCTGCAAGATTGTTCCGCAGGGGGGAAATACCGGGTTGTGTCAGGGCGCGGTGCCATCGGGGTCAGAGCGCACAATTGTCATGGCTTTGCGTCGCTTGGATGCGATCCGCGAGATCGACAAAGCGTCAAATGTCATTGTCGCCGATGCCGGTTTGACACTGACTGCGGCTCATGATGCCGTTGCAGCCTTAGACCGCCGCATTCCATTGCATCTTGGCAGTGAGGGGAGCGCTCAATTGGGCGGCCTTGCCTCCACCAACGCAGGGGGGACCAGCGCGCTTCGCTATGGCCCAATTCGTGATCTTATTTGCGGCATTGAAGTCGTGTTACCGGATGGTCGCATTTTGAGTGATTTGCAGGCGCTTCGCAAAAACAACACGGGCTATGATCTGAAAAACCTGTTCATTGGTGCCGAAGGGACTCTGGGTATTATCACCGCGACGGCGTTGCGTTTGCAGCCAATGTTGCGTTCTGCGGGTCATGCCTGGATCGCGCTTCCCGATCTTGACGCTGCTGTGACCCTGTTGATGGGGCTGCAGGATCGCTTTGATACGGCGGTGCAGGCGGCAGAGCTTTTGTCAGGCAATCAGGTTGATCTGGTTCTTCAGCATATCCCTCGTGCAAGACATCCGCTGGACAGCCGCCCGGAATGGTCATTGCTGGTGGAGCTCGGCAGTGCAGACACAACAGCCCAGTTGCATCAAGCACTCGAAGAGTGGCTATCCGAGCAGTTCGAAGCTGGACTGGTTGTCGATGCCTTCATCGCACAGAGCCAGGCCCAGGCTGAAGACATCTGGCATTTAAGACATTCCGTTTCGGAAGCCAACAAGCTGCATGGCCATAGTCTCTCGCATGATATCGCGGTTCGAACGACGCTTGTTCCTGATCTGATCAAGCGGGCGAGTGCAGCGGTGCATGAAATCTATCCCCAGGCAGAGATTCTCATTGTTTCGCATATCGGGGATGGAAACATTCATTTCATTGCGCACTTCACCCATCAGCAGTGGTCCTGCATTGAGGATCACACTGCGGTCACCACAGAGATTATGAAGCGCGTCCATGATGTCGTCGATGAACTGAATGGTACGTTTTCGGCAGAACACGGGATTGGTCGAAAACTCGTCAAAGAACTCGCGACCCGCTCGGACCCTGTTCGGATGACTTTGATGCAATCTCTTCGCGATCTTATTGATCCTGATCGGCAAATGAATCCTGGAAGCGTGCTTGCAATCGAGCCGTAGCTTAAACGAGCAGCGTGGTATTGAAACGGCAAACTTTATCGGGACAGCCTGTTCTCATCATCGATCAGGACAAGGCGGGAAGGCGCTGATGAGCCCCACCGCCACAACACGACATTGAGATCATCCAGGCCTGCGCCGTTAGCAAAGCTCCGCACCAACAAGCCGTTATAGCCTGCAGCGATGAGGCGCCGCGCAAAAATTTGCGATGTTGCCTCTCCCTTCAAACGCATTTGATCGCGCCAGCCATGGTTGCTGAGCAATAACGCATCCAGTCCCATCTTCTTTAATGCAGATTCATCGCGGCAATCGAATAAAGTATCGATATCTGCCTCATAGGCGACGAGTGTTGTGGGTTGCAGGCTGCCAACCTGGTTAGCTTCACGAAGCGCGGTCATTATACTGACAGAGGAATAAAGCGCCGGAATGCCTTTTGGGTTGAAACGGCCTCCAAAAAGCGCGGCGCCGCGCCCAGAAAGGGGGTCGCGCGCATAAACTGGATTTAATGCCCGATAGAGTTTGTCACGATAAACAAGCGACACGGTTAGGCATGAACTCCGGCATCAACGGCATCGATATAGTCGAGAACCTCACTTGCTCTTCCGGTGAGAACCAATTGCATAGCCGTTTGGCCAGAAAAACCGGCCAATGGTTCGGAACGATACCAGGCATAAGCCATGAGTGCCGAACCGAAACGTGGTTCGACCTTGTTCAGGATTTCTACCATTTCCCGCAGTCGTTTTTGTGTTTTGTCGGATTGCACGCGGTCTTTGCGTTGCACAGCATCGCGACCCAAACCTGCGGAGCGTGCGACTTCATCACTTGTCGTACGCAGCGTATCTGCGATTTTGCGCGGTGCAAACAGACCATTATCTGAATATTGTGCGAGTCCCATATACAGACCCCTTGAAACAAAGCCATTTATTTTGACGCAATATAACGTCATTTTCGGTGGCATTCAAGGGATTTGGCCACGTCCGGCGTTAGATTTGGAAGCTAACTGAGCTCACGATCAATATCACGGCGTAAAACGATCGCTGTTGTGAGGTCCTCAACGATAGCGTGGCCTGCAATCAGATCGCGCACCCGATTAAGACCGTCAATCGAGCCGGTTTCAAGTTCAACGATAAGGTCAAGCTGACCGCTCACTGACGAAACGCGTCGCACCTCTGGATGACGGGCCAGGATATCGAGCAATTCATGGGCTGGCGTTCGGCGCAGGTTGATCAACAATGCCGCTCGAATGACATTTGCATCGATCTCACCGATATCCGCCCGGTATCCTCTGATGACGCCGCTTCGCTCGAGATTGGTGACGCGTTCGCTCGTGGCACTTCGCGACAATCCAATACGCCCAGCCAGCGTTTTCAGCGCGATACGCGCTTCCTTTGACAGGATTGCCAGTATTTCACGATCTTTCGCATCAAGTTCACGCATCATCATCCTGTTCGTCACCGGACATATGCCGGTTCATTCCGACAATGTGCCGGTTATCCCGACAGGATACTTGATGCCCGAAAATCCTTTGCATGCCAAGCTGCGGACAAGAAATGTAACCTGGAAAAATATTGGCTATGACTGATCTCTCTCACCCCGCGCCTCAGTTTTCAGTGATTGACGCAGAACAACTGGCAAAAGACGTTTTTGGCGTTGATGCAACGGCCTCTCAACTCGACAGCGAGCGTGATTGTAATTTTCGTCTCAAAACCGGCACGGATGCTGACTGGATACTGAAAATCGTCAATGCCAGTGAACCAAAGCTGGAAAGCGAGTTCCAGACGGCGCTGCTTCATCATCTTTCTGCAGCGCAATCCCGTCTCGCCGTTCCTCATTTAAAGCCAAGTGTTTCAGGAAATGTGCTGGCCTCGACAACCGGCAAAAGTGGCGAAAAACATGCTCTACGTCTTGTGGGCTGGTTGCCGGGAACCCCGCTGGCCGAAGTCAACAGAACGTTCGAACTGATGCGCAATCTGGGGCGTTCGCTGGGCGAACTCGACCAGGCGCTGCAGGGCTTCATCCATGTGGGTGCATTGCGTGATCTCGATTGGGATTTGCGCCATGCAGGCCGCGCGCGCGACCGTCTGCATTATATTGACGATGCTGATAAGAAAGCATTGCTTGAGCGCTTCATAACCCGCTTTGAAAACTTGGTCGCTCCCAAGCTTGCAGGCTTGCGTGCGCAGGTTATCCATAATGATGCCAATGATTGGAATGTTCTTGTCGATAACGACAATCATGAAAAAATCGCCGGCCTGATCGATTTTGGTGATGCTGTTCATACAGTGTTGATTTCAGAAGTCGCAATAGCCTGCGCCTATGCGGCCCTTGATACGCAAGATCCAATTGGCGCTGCTGCAGCCCTGGCTGAAGGATTTCATGAGCGTTATCCGCTCAAGGCCGAAGAAATTGATCTTCTCTTCGATCTGATTGCCATGCGCCTTGTCACAAGTGTTACATTCTCTGCATCTCGCCGCGAAAAGACCGATGACAATCCATATCTTGCGATCAGCGAAGCACCGGCATGGCGTCTTCTGGAAAAAATGGATGCGATGAACCCGCGCTTTGCCACCGCGATTTTGCGCAAGGCATGCGGCTTTGATGCAATCGATGGAGCAGCGGCCATCCGCAAGTGGGTGTCGGGTAATGCGAAAACATTCGCTCCTATCGTTCGCCCTGCGCCGGCGACGTTGAAAAAGGCGATTGTTCCCTATGGTGATGCTTCGCATTTCATGACGGTGGCCTCGGCGGAGCAACGCGCAACAGAAGCGACACAATGGTGGGACGATTTTTGTGCGGAACATGATATTGAGCTCGGAATAGGTTCCTGGGGTGAGAAACGCACGGTCTATACCGACAAAGCATTTCAATCCCGGTTCATTGAAGGACAGCGCCGCATTCATCATCTTGGCGTTGATTTGTTCATGCCAGCAGGAACACCGCTCTACACGCCACTGGCGGCAACGGTCTTAAGTGTTGAAATCGAGCATGAGCCGCTTGGGTATGGTGGTCTCGTCAAGCTCGAGCATCACCCTGAAAACTGCCCGCCATTTGTCACACTCTGGGGGCATATGGCGCATGAGGCGCTCGGCAGGCTGAAGCCGGGCCAGAAGCTGCAACCCGGTGACCTTGTTGGCCATATGGGTGATATTGATGAGAATGGCGGATGGACCCCGCATCTGCATTTTGAGATGACCACAGATGTGAATCTGACCGCAACTGAAATTTTGGGCGTTGGTGAAGCAGCATATCTTGACGTCTGGGCTGATTTATTTCCGGATGTTGCGGATCTGGCTGGCATTCCGCCAGAAACCTTTGCTCAAGATGGCAGAACCCGCGCTGAAATCATCGAAAAGCGCAAAGAAATACTGTTGCCAAACCTCTCGATCTCCTATTCCGAGCCGATCAAGTTCGTGCGTGGAGAAGGTACCTGGCTGATCGATGACCGGGGCCGTGCTTATCTCGATTGCTTCAACAATGTCTGCCACATCGGACATGCCCATGCAGAGGTGGTAGAGGCAATTGCCCGTCAGGCGGCCTTGCTGAATACCAATACCCGTTACCTGCATGACAACATTGTCGAATATGCAGAGCGGCTGACTGCCACATTGCCTGAGGGGCTGACTGTCGCATCCTTCGCGTGCTCAGGAAGTGAGGCGAATAGTCTGGCTTTGCGGATGGCACGCAATCATACCGGTCGCAATGAAGCCATCGTCCTTGACTGGGCTTATCATGGTACTACGCAGGAGCTCATTGATCTTAGCCCCTACAAGTATAAGCGCAAGGGTGGCAAGGGACGGCCCGAGCATGTGTATGAAGGCAGGATTCCTGATAGCTATCGCGCTCCGCAAGATTGGGCTTTCGAGGAGCATGGCAAAAGATTTGCTGAGGATATCGCCGAGAAAATTGATAGCATGCGCCTCCAGGGAAAAGCCCCTTCTTTCTTTATGGCAGAATCCATTCCAAGCGTTGCCGGTCAGGTGTTCCTGCCCGAAGGCTACCTGAAAGAAGTCTATGCAATGGTGCGTGCTGCGGGCGGTGTTTGCATCGCTGATGAAGTGCAGGTCGGGTTCGGTCGCGTTGGCAGTCACTGGTGGGCATTCGAGCTGCAGGATGTCGTGCCTGATATTGTCACGATGGGCAAGCCGATCGGCAATGGTCATCCAATGTCGGCCGTGGTGACCACGCGGGAGATCGCTGATAGTTTCAACAATGGTATGGAGTATTTCAATACATTTGGCGGCAATCCGGTGTCCTGCGCTGCGGGTCTTGCCGTCCTCAATGTCATCGAGCGTGATGGGTTGCGTGAAAATGCACTGGAAGTCGGCAACTATCTGATCGATGGCTTTCGCGAAATGCAAAACCGTTTCGAAATTATCGGCGATGTGCGTGGCCAGGGTCTGTTTCTGGGTATTGAACTGGTCACGGATCGCCAGACCAAGGCACCGGCGACTGATTTAGCGCGGCGCATCAATGATGGAGCACGCCAGCGCGGTATTCTGATGGGCACTGAAGGCCCTCATGACAACGTGCTGAAAATGCGGCCGTCGATGGTGTTCAGCCGCCAGAATGCTGACCATCTGCTTGATGTGCTAAATGACAGTTTTGTATCTGCGCTGAAATAGACGCAGCAAGGGTTGTCTGACCAAAGGCCCTCACCGCCTGGCTTGTTCCGGAGCGGTGAGGGCTTTTTTGTGTTTGAAGCGACGCTCACAGCTTTGCGTGAACCGCCTCCGCCCCCAGGGCGGTGCGAATTTGCGGCTCTGCGGAGCGCCGACAATATGCCGGTAGATTCCGGCAATGTGTCGGGCCCGCAGACATATTGCAGGATGCTTGCAAACGGAGCCTGTGCCAAGCTCATTCTCGAAGGTTAATGACAAACCATAACCCCAAAACAAAAAGACAAATCCAGAGGAAACTCAAAATCATGCGTTCCAAGTTCAATAGCCTGTTTGCTGTCGCCGCCTTAGCAATCGCGGTCGGATTTTCGAGTGCCCCCGCCCAGGCGGACGAGCTGGAAAAGCTCAAGGCCGCCGGTGAAATGCGGATTGCAATGAGCGGCCAGTATCCGCCATTCAGCTTCACCAATGAAAAGAATGAGGTGGTCGGTTTTGATGCATCGATCGGCTCGGAAATCGCCAAGCGGATGGGGCTGAAGGCCAACATCGTCACCACTCCTTTCGACGGGATCATCGCCGGGCTGCTGGCCAAAAAATATGATGCGGTCGTAGCTTCCATGACCATCACACCGGAACGCGAGAAGGCCGTGGATTTTGTGGGACCCTACTATCATGCCGGACGCACGATCGTTGTCAAGGAGAGTTCCTCCATTCAGAAACTGGAGGATCTCAATGGCAAGACTGTTGGCGTAACCATGGGTGACGCCCATGAAAAATGGGCCAAGGCGCAAGGGGATTTGAGCGTGCGGACCTATAAGGGCCTCCCTGAAATGCTCATTGATCTGGATGCAGGTCGGCTGGATGCCCTGGTCATGGACAGCATTCCGGTGATGATTGCGGTGAAGGAGACCGGGCAGAAAGTCCGTATTCTTGATACGCCTGACATCGAAGGGGGGCGGGTGGCGCTCGGTATCGCAATCCGCAAGAACAATCCCGAACTCAAAGCGGAAATGCAAAAGACCCTGGAGGCCATGCTGGCTGATGGCGGCTACGAAAAAATTTCAATGGAATGGATCGGCAGCGACATTCGCTGATTGGATTACAGTCCGGCCCGAAGCAGTTCGGGCCGGTTCCCTTGACGTTTCGGAGTATGCTTATGGATCTTGCTTTGATGCAGCGGGTCCTCCCGTTCTTTCTGGAGGCTGCGTGGGTCACCGTGCAGATTTCTGTCCTTGCGCTTGCGCTGGGCTTTGCCATCGCCACCGTTCTTGTTCTGGCGCGCCTGTCAAACAGCGCGCTGCTGCGCCTGTTATCAGGGGCCTATATCAGCGTATTTCGCGGCACGCCCTGTCTGGTGCAGTTGTTTGTGCTGTATTTTGGCGGCCCGCAGATCGGGCTGGAGCTTGAACCCTATGCCGCCGGCGTGATTGGGCTTGGACTGAATATCGGCGCTTACATGGCGGAATCCATTCGTGGTGCCATTGCCGGCGTTGACAGGGGGCAAGCAGAAGCGGCCCGATCGATTGGTTTTGACCGCGGCCGGACGCTCAGGCTGATCATTCTGCCACAGGCGGCTCGACTGATGATCCGTCCCCTCGGCGTCAATGCAGTGGCTTTGGTTAAAGGATCGGCACTGGTGTCCACGATTTCGGTGGTCGAACTCACCTATACCGCGCAACGCTTCATCAGTTCCACCTATAAGCCATTGGAGATATTCGCGGTTGCGGCGGTTCTCTACATGATCATTGTTTATGTTGTCGTCACGATCGTTGATCTGCTCGACAAGCGCTTCGCGCCGCGTTGAGAGGCAACTTAATGCCAGCACTTGATTTCAGTATTGTCGCCCCCTATGCCGATATCCTTCTCACCGGACTTGGCTGGACCCTGGTTCTCGCGATTGCCTCCAGTGTTCTTAGTTTTGTCTTTGGCATCCTGTTTGCGCTGATTGTTCTTTATGCGCCCGCACTGCTCGCAATTCCGGTCCGCTTCTTCATGTGGTTGTTCATGGGAACGCCACTGCTGTTGCAGCTTTATCTGATCTATTATGGTCTTGTGCAGATCGGCATTGATATTCCTGCGTTGTTTGCAGGCATCATCGGACTGAGCCTGCATTTCGCCGTCTATAATGCTGATGTTCTGCGTGCCGGAATTGTGTCGGTCGACCCGGGACAGACCGAAGGCGCGCGCTCCATTGGGCTTAGTCGGGGTCAGGCGTTACGCTATGTGATCATCCCGCAGGCCATCCGCAACACGATCCCCCCCATTGGCAACAACATGATCGTGCTGCTCAAGGATACTTCTCTCGTTTCCATTATCGGCATTGCCGAACTGGTACATAGTGCGCAGATCGCGATCAGCGAGACATACAGTCCGTTCGAATTCTATCTGACTGCGGCTGTGCTTTATTACATCGCCAATCTTGTCATGGAGGCGATGCTGCGACGTATTGAAAGAAAAGTGGAGGTGACGCGATGAGCGCATCCTTAGCAATGGTTGAAGTCAAGGCTGCGCGCAAAGCCTATGGCGCGCTTGAAGTCCTCAAAGGGATCGATCTGTCGGTGACGCGTGGCCAGATTATTGCGATCATCGGTCCGAGTGGCTCCGGCAAAAGCACCTTGTTGCGATCGATCAATCACCTTGAGACGCTGAATGGCGGGGAGGTCTGGCTCGACGGTACGCAGGTCAACCAGCCCCTCAAGGGGCAGGCTTTTGAAAAGCACATCAATGCGGTGCGCCAGCAGATGGGAATGGTGTTTCAGCACTTCAACCTGTTTCCGCATCTCACTGTGATGGACAATATTACGCTCGGTCCGATCAGGCTGAAAAACATGCGCAAGGCGGAGGCGCGTGCGCTGGCACTGGAATTGTTGGAGAAAGTCGGCCTCGCAAGCAAGGCGGATGTCTATCCGTCGCGTCTTTCCGGCGGCCAGAAGCAGCGTGTGGCGATTGCCAGAGCGCTTGCGATGCAGCCCAAGGTGATGTTGTTCGATGAAGCGACATCGGCGCTTGATCCGGAACTGGTCGATGAGGTCAATCTGGTGATGAAACAGCTGGCGGCGGAACATATGACCATGTTGATCGTCACCCACGAGATGCGGTTTGCAGGCGAGGTGGCCGATCGGATCCTGTTCATGGATGGTGGAGTGGTGGTTGAAGAAGGGGCTCCCAGTGCATTGTTGCGCAATCCGCAGCAGGAGCGCACACGCAGTTTCCTCAAAAACTATCTGTCGCAATGACGGTGTCGCCGCGGTTACGTTCGGGCGCTGGCGGATTGGTATCCGCCCTCGCTGTGGGAGCCCGCTTGTGAAGCCGCGGCTTCTGCTTTTTTCCTCTTACGCCTGCGCTCGCGGCATTCAGCCAAGTAAATTCTAAGTTTAGCCCTGCGTTCGGCTGGATTTTCCAGAACCTAGGATTCTTTGCTCTGCCGAGCTGGCTGATCAGGCCGGAATCGTATCGCGAGATCGTTGATTGGCTGACGCCGAACACGGCATCGTGAAGTTGTTTGATGAAGGCTTCGAGCGGGCTGCCCTGTTTCCTCCAAGGGAAACTTTCAAGCAGTTTTGGACTAAAGCAGATGGCCCAACAATGGACTGAATGATCAAGGTCAACGCCAAGTCCGCAATCATTTCCTTCAGATTGCGAAGGCTGATGGTCGATGACAAGGAACGCCGTTTAAAGCGTTGGGCAGATGAGCATTGATTGCTTTAGCCCTCATCGCGAGTAGCCTGCTCGCAGCCGCTGATTACACAGTCCAGCATGCCCTTTCAACACAGTTTCGCGTTGGCGTCATGACGGTGAGCATCGGTGGTATCTATTTCATCTCATTACGCGCAAAAGAGCGGGGAAGGTGAACATGAAACGATCGGCGCATGTAAAACGCGAAGGACTTGAGCCTGTTCAGTCCAGGTCTTGTTTTCTAGCCTGGCAATGATTCCAGGCAGTTGCGTTCAGTATGACTGAAAGCGCCGTCATTTGGCACCGCCGGTTAAAGGGTGGATAGAGGGCGATTCAGATTTTATAATCGGGTGGTGTAGGCTGGCCCTTGGCAATCAGTGGCAGGAAGGCGTTTAGTGTGACTGTTGACGCGGAACGGAATGAATTAGCCTCCCGCTACCATCGCTTTGCAGTTCGTGAGGCTTGCGGGCGTTCTCCGCTATACGAGCACCTCGCCATGAGCATATCGGAAGACGCAGAGGTCCTTGGCCTGATCTCGGCCTTGCCTCAACCAAAGCAGCAGCCCAACCTACTTCTTGCCGTTTATCGACACCTCTTCGGTGTTCCGTCGAATTACAGCGAGTTCAAGCGCGTTTTGCTCAAGCGCTTTGATGCGGTTCGCTCGATCATTCTCAGGCGCTCGACGCAGACCAACGAACCGGGACGCTGCGCTTTGCTTCTGCCGGTTTTAGCGAAGCTACCGCAGCCTCTGGCGCTTTTGGAGGTTGGCGCGTCTGCTGGACTTTGCCTCTTTCCGGATCGCTACGGATATGAATATCCCTCACGGAGCCTTCGGCCCTGGGGGGAAGACAATTCGTATCCCGTGTTCCCATGCAAGGCTGCCGCAAATATTCAACTTCCTGAAACGCTGCCGCAGATCGTTTGGCGGGCCGGGCTCGATCTGAATCCGCTTGACGCTGGCGATAAAGACGAGGCTGCTTGGCTCGAAACACTTATTTGGCCCGAACAGGTAGAGCGCCGTCACCGGCTTCGTCTGGCACTCGGTATTGTGGCAGCGGAGCGGCCGACGATCGTAAAGGGTGATCTGCTGGGACCTGAATTCGCAGCCCTTTGCCTTCAAGCTCCGCAGGATGCCACGCTGGTAGTCTTCCATACCGCCGTTCTCGCCTACGTTTCAAACAACGGCGACCGGATGGGATTTGCCGACCAGGTTTCCGCGCTATCAGATATATGGATCTGCAATGAGGCACCGGGCGTTATGCCGCATTTTGGCTTTTCCTCAGCTGACGCCCCCTCGCCAGGTGCCTTCTTGCTGTCGGTGAATAATCAACCGACGGCATGGACCGACCCACACGGTGCTTGGATTGAGACGATTACGACTGCGAAATCGATCTCCGAAGGGGCTGTCCGCCGTGATTGACGAGGGAATGACCCTCTGAGCTGCCTTTTGGGATGGCGTCGCCCCCTGCCACTGGAGCGTAAAACACTGACAGACTGAGCCACTCTGTGCAAATCTGTAATCGTAAGTTGAAGCGAAGGGAGAGTTGTGCCGACGAACCTATCGCTCGCTCCTTCCATGAGGGACGAATTGGGGCTCAGGCCAGAACGGGGCGCTGCTCGGACGCACGTGACCGTGGGCGCGATCTGATCCAAAATGATCAGATGCGTAGCGACAGATTGCAGCGATCCAGCGCTTTGTCGTCTCAATCGATCAGGCCAAATGCGTTCTCGATCGCTCATTCCGGGAACCAATTGATAAACCCTACTACTATTGCACGATCTCCGATGCTAACAACTGTCAAGGTTCATCAGTTGTGAATATGATATGGCTCTGAAATCGGCGACCCTTAAAGATGTGGCGGCACTAGCGAATGTGTCGCGTGCCACTGCTGCCCGTGCACTCAACAGTTACGGCTATGTTGGTGATGAAACCGCGCAGAAAGTTCACGCTGCTGCGGAGAAACTTGGATATCGAGGCAACCGACTTGCTCAGGCTCTGCGCAACGGGCAGTTGCCAATTATTGGCTGCGTTCTTGGCGATATACAAAATCCGTTCTTTGCAAAGATTGCCCATGATGTCGAAGTGCTGGCGCGAGAAGAAGGACATAATCTCATCATTGCGAGCAGTGAAGAACAGCTGGATCAGGAGAAATCACTGCTCGCCAGTTTGCAGTCTTTAAGCATTCGCGGCTTCATCATAGCGCCGACATCAGCCGAAGACAGTTCGCATCTGCAACGTCTGATCGATGAACATGTACCGCTGGTTTTGATTGACCGCGCAGCGCAGGGAATTGAGTGCGACAGTGTTGTTGTCGACAATGAAGGTGGTGCGCGCAAGGCCATCGAATATCTGATCGAAATGGGGCATCGAGACATTGCGCTTTTGCAGGACGATGCGCGCATATTTACCTCACGCGAGCGTTTGAATGGTTACAGGACTGCGTTGCTCGCCCATGATATCGAACCCAATGAAAAATTGATCTGTGTCGCGCAGTCGACGGTTGAGCATGCTGTGGATGCAACCATCCGCCTTTTCAGTCAAAAAAGGCCGCCAACGGCTCTTTTTACTGTCGATAGCTTGATGACGCAGGGGGCGCTGTTAGCATTCCGCTCGATGGGAATATCGATTCCCCACGATGTGTCCCTGATCGGTTTTGATGATTTCAATCTGGCAACTTTTACCGATCCACAGATCACTGTCGTTGCTCAACCAGTGTCGGAAATAGGCCGCGCTGCGGGCCGACTTTTGCTTGAGAAAATAGCAGGAAAGAAACGCCCCCCAGAGAAAATCAGCTTTGAAACCAAGCTGATAGTCCGAGGTTCTGTTCGCGGTCGTTGAAGCGACGAGACGTGCAGTTTTGCCTGCAAAAAAAAATCCTAAAGCCTACTTGCCATCAGAAAATTCCTGTGCGCTAAATAGTTGTGAGATCGATCTCACATTGTCGCAACGAGTTTCAGGCGCAAAACCGGTTCGGGCTTTTCTCGCGGTTTCAACGGCGCAAACGGGAAGGTAGTAATGCTCAACTTCGATAAAGACCGCTTTGTGAAAATTCAGGGCGGCGCGGTCGCGATTGCAGAAGATGTACGCGCTCTGATGCGCAGGCTGCTTGACGACGGCCTGGAGCGCATTTTCTTCATGGGGACGGGCGGCGTACAGTTTCTGACCCAGCCGGCAATCGAGATCGCCCGCAACGCAACTGTCTTTCCGGTTCAGGCGGCATTTTCTGCTCAGGTTGTTTTGGAATCGCCCGCTGGGCTGGACGACAAGGCACTTGTGATCCTTCCGTCCCTCTCCGGGACGACCAAGGAAAGTGTGCAGCTTCTGTCATTCCTGAAGAACAAGGGTGTCAAAACGCTATCGCTTACCGGACACAAAGATACGCCGCTTGGCCTTGATGCCGACTACAACTTCACCAATTTTGCGGAGGACGACACATCCTCGGAATCCTTTTACCTGCAGACCCTGTTGATCGTGCTTGCATTGCTGGCTGAACGCGGCGAGTTTCCAGACTTCGACGAAATTGTCTCCGAGTTGAAGCAACTCCCGGAACTTCTGGTTTCGGTTAAGGAGAACTTTGAAAAAGGCGCAGCAGCACTCGCGCAGCAGATCAAGGACGAGAAATATCACATTTTTACCGGCGCCGGCACCGCTTGGCCCGAGGCTCACTATTACGGCATGTGCATTCTTGAAGAAATGCAATGGATCCGTACCCGCCCGGTTCATGCATCCGATTTCTTCCACGGTACGCTGGAACTGGTTGAGCCAGGGGTCAGCCTGTTCATCTTCAAGGGAGAGGATGCATGCCGTCCATTGACGGAGCGGGTTGAACACTTCGCAAAGCGCTACACAGATAAGGTTCATATTCTGGATGCCGCTTCGGCCAGTCTCCCCGGCATCTCCGAAAGGACACGCAGCCTGATCTCTCCAATCATCTTGGCGACCATGCTGGAGCGTTTGAGTGCGCATCTGGAAGTTTTGCGCGACCACCCCCTGACCACAAGGCGGTACTACAAGCGCGTCGAGTACTAACAGCTTTCCCCGGTCCGGCTCTGCCGGATCGGGCTTCCGCATTCTGACGAAACAAAGAACAAGAGCAAAAAGAGAGGAACTTCGAAATGAAATGCAGAATGTTTTTGAGCACAACAAGCCTTGTTTCACTGATGATGTGTGGGTGGTTGTCTGGCCCTATGAATGCAGCGGCGGCGGGCGACGCCATTGTAGCTGAACCTGATGCTACCGTCGAATATTCTGGTACGTTGAGCATTCTGACGAAGTTCGGCCTCCAGCAGCTTTCGCCCTATTTTGTCAATGCGGCCAAGGAATATGAGAAGCTTCATCCCGGCGTTAAAGTCGAGCTTATTCAGGAAAGCGACGATAGCGTGAAGGGGAAGACCAAGGCCCTGGTTGCCTCTAACTCCCTGCCGGATATCTATTTCACCTGGACTGGGAGCTGGGGCGAAAATTTTGTGCGAGGCAATCGCGCTGTTGATCTGACAAAGATTATTGGTCCCGACACGCCATGGGGCAAACAGCTTGCCCATGCTGCGGTCGATGCATTCCAATATAATGGAAAATTATACGGAATTCCGCTTTATCTGGACGCAAAGTTCATGGGCTATAACAAGGTGCTTTTTGCCAAAGCCGGTCTGGCGGAACCGAAGAGTTTCGATGAGTTGATCAGTGCGTGTGCAGCGCTGCGCAAGTCTGGGGTAACGCCGATTTCGTTCGGCAACAAGGAAGGCTGGCCTGCTGTGCATTTTGCCGGACAGTTGCTTGCCTATAACGTGCCAAAAGTGACACTTGAAAAAGATTTCAACCCCAAGACCGCTGAATATTCGGATGCAGGCTATGTTGAAAGCCTGACACAATTGAAGAAAATTATCGATGATTGTTCGGACGGCGCAGGCACCAATGGTTCATCCTATGCTTCTGCATTGCAGCAATTCAGCAATGCCAAATCCGCAATGTACTATCAAGAAATTATCGAGTTCGATCAAAGCACTGCGGATGGCGCGTTGAAGAAGGAAGATTTTGGCTTCTTCAAACTGCCCGCATCAAAAGACGCAAAGGGTGATGTCAAATCAATCGAAGGTGCCCCGGAAGGCTACATGATCAATTCAGCCTCGAAGAATATTCCGCTGGCTGTGGATTTCATGAAGTTTATCACCTCACCCGAAAACGGGAAGATTTTGTCGGCACCACCTTATGGGCAGCCAAGCGCGACTGTTGGCGGATATTCGTCTGAAAGCATGAACCCGTCTGTCGTTGAAGGTCTCAAAGTTATTGCGGATTCATCCTATCTGATGCCGTGGCTTGATACCGCCAATCCACCGCGCGTTGCATCTGTCTGGCTTTCAGGTCTGCAAGCCCTGATCGGTGGCTCCATGACACCGGAACAGGTCATGGAAAAGGTAAAGCAGGCTGCAGCCTCTTCCCGATAAGGATGGTAATGGCCGATGACTGTCATGAAGCATGAAAATGGAGGGGAGGCTGCCAAAAACGGCTTCCCCCTGCCGGACGGGTCTCAATACGACAAGTCCGGTTTGCTGGCGAAGTTACTTTCTTTCCGCTGGGTTCTGATCGCATTCGTTTTGATCCTGTGGTTTGTCTACTATCCAATCATCGATAATTTTATCGTCAGTACGACAAATCAGGATATCTTCACCGGTGAAACTGCCTTTGTCGGTCTGGATAATTATCGGCGTCTGCAAGACGATCCGGTCATCTGGACGGCAATCTTCAACAATACGCTTTATGCGGTCATTTCGGTGGTGTTTCAGGTGTTGGGTGCATTCGTACTCGCGGCGATCATTGAGGGTCTGCAGCATGAGACATGGCGCAGATTCTGGCGCGCTGTTTATTTCATACCATCAGCAATTTCGATCACTGTAACGGGGCTGCTTTTCTACTTTATCTATCAACCCGATATCGGCCTGTTGGATTCCGCTTTTACCCATCTTGGACTTGCCAGCTGGTCTCGCTCATGGCTGGGGGAAGAGCAGACTGCGATCTACGCAATTATCGCCATGAGCCAGTGGCAAGGTTTTGGCTATTCGACGCTTTTGTTTGCCATAGCGATCCAGAAAATCCCTCGTGAGCTTTATGATGCAGCGACCATGGACGGCGCCGGTATGTGGCGTCGGCTGTGGAACATAACATTTCCGCTGACGCGCGAAATGACCGGTCTTATGGTTATTGTGACGATCACCGGAGCGTTTCAGGTCTTCAACGAGGTCATGGTCATGACAGGTGGCGGCCCTAACAACGCCAGCCAGGTACTGGGTACATGGCTCTATCAACAGGGCTTTATTGAAAATGACTTTGGTTATGGCGCTGCAATCGCATCGGTGATTTTTATCATCACGCTGCTGACCGGCTTTGGACAGCTCTGGTATACCAGAAAACGGAGGGTGGAACTATGAGTGAGGCCTCCTATCAGCCGCGCGAGCTGCAACCCATGAATTTTGTGCAGGGGCTTGTGCGTGTCTGCCTGTTCACTTTTCTGATCAGCCTTGGGGTCGTGGTCATCTATCCGCTGTTGTGGATGGCCCTGAACGGTTTCAAAACCAACTCCGAGATATTTGGTGAACCCTTTGCCCTACCGACGGGCTTTACGCTCGACAATTACATCTCAGCCTGGAACCAGGGCATCAGGAATTATATTGCAACGAGCATCATCGTCACGTTGGTTTCAGCGGTCTGCACGGTTCTGATCAGCGCGTGGACCGCCTTCGGCCTGACGCGATCCAAACTGCCTGGCAAGCCGTTCTTTGTCGGTCTGGTGCTTGGCGGATTGATGTTGAGCCCAACAGTTGCGGTCATTCCACTGGTGCGGATCATGCAAAATCTTGGTCTCTATAACACCTATTGGGCTCTGATCATTCTCTATACCGCGTTCCGCATCCCGTTCACCACCTTCCTTATTCGCGCCTATATGCTTGGTCTTCCGCGCGATCTGGACGAAGCAGCCGTTATGGACGGAGCGAGTGAAGGCCAGATCTTCTGGCGTGTGACCTTGCCTCTGTGCAAACCGATCCTCGTCTCCTGTGTCATCCTGCATGTTCTGTTTGCCTGGAATGAATATCTCTTCGCCATGATCTTCACCAGTGGCGCGGATGTGCAGACATTGCCCGTTGGCCTCACTTCAATCATGGCAAAACATGGAACCAATTATGCCATTGTCTTTGCAGCAATGACCCTTTCGGCACTTCCGATCCTGATCGTCTTCTTCGCGGCCCAGCGCTTCTTCATTCGTGGGCTCGCGGAAGGAATCGGCAAATAGGGTGGTGGAAAATGTTACAACGTGAACAGTTGATTGGTGCCAATTTTTCGTTTCAGCACTATCCGTTTCAATGGGGTGTCAAGCAGCTTCGGCTCATGGGCTTTCAACGCATGGAACTATGGGGAATAGCCCCTCATCTTGATCTGTTTCATTCTGACCGCGCTCGGCTTTCGGAGATCCGGTCGGTTCTGGAGGATAACGGGATCAGCGTGCATTGCTTCACCCCGGAACAGGTTCTTTACCCAGTCAATATCGCCTCAAGCAACGACGCTTATCGTGGAAAGAGTGTTGAATGTTTCCTGCGAGCAGCCGATTTATGCGCCGAACTGGGTGCCAAATACCTCTTCTTGACACCTGGACGGGGTTATGAATGCGAGTGCCGCGAACGCGCATGGAACCACGCCCTGCAATCCTTGGATAAAATTACCGCACATGCGGCCAAACTGGGGCTTCGATGTCTGCTTGAACCCTTGCAGCGTACCGAAAGCAACATCGTCAATGATGTCGCCGATCTTGAACGGCTCTGGAAGGAACTGAATGCGGATCATGTCGATCTGGTACTCGACTTGGTCGCCATGGCAACGGCTGGAGATACGGTTGGTGGGTATTTTTCGCGATTTGGCAAACGTCTTGCCCATGTTCATGTCGTCGATGGGACCCCAGCGGGGCATTTGGCATGGGGAGATGGAAATCTACCACTCGACGCTTACCTTGCCGAAATCACACAGCATTCATTTCAGGGCACCTTGACCTTCGAGCCTTTTGGAAACGGTTCATATGCACTGGACCCGGCGGCGGTCTGGCGGCAATGCCTTGACGCGATTTCCCCTCATTTTGATAGTGCGGAATGATGATGAAGAAGCCAAATATCAATCTTGTCGCTGTCGGTGACAATTGCCTTGACGCCTATCTGGACAAGGGAGTGGTCACGGTCGGTGGAAATGCCCTTAATGTCGCTGTGCAGTGGAAAAGACTTGGGGTCGGTGCTCGTTATATGGGCGCGATGGCCCCCGACATGGAAGCGGAGATCATGCTTAATGTGATCGAAAAAGCCGGACTTCTGCCAAGCGATATTGAAACTATTGAGGGCAATTCTGCTGTCACGCTTTTGACCGATAAGAACGGCGAACGGCAGTTCCTGTTTGAATCTCTGGGTGTTGGCGAAAACTACATTCCAGACCAACAGCGTTATCAATCATTGCTTTCCTGCGATTGGGCCCATCTTGGTACCAATTCCAGTGAAAAGCTGGTCCGTAGGCTCGTTGTGGACGGTGCCAGGTTCAGTGTGGATGTCTCGACCCGGCATTTTGACCTGGCACTGGAAGGCGTCCCTCTGGTCTTTGCATCAGGTCCCGATGATCCCCAGGAACCGGTTGAGCCATTGATTGCAAAATTCAAGCAGGCCGGAGCCCAACAAGTCGTTATTACCTGCGGCAAACGCGGTTCATTCTATGACAATGGACGTCAGTCATTTTCTGCAGGCTCGGTACCCGTGCAGGTGGTCGATACCTGTGGAGCTGGTGATAGCTTTATCGCTTCATTTCTGGTGGCACTTTTCTTCGAGCAGTGTTCTGAAGAACAAGCCCTTCAAAAGGCTGCTGTCAGAGCGTCTGAAACCTGCACGCACCCAGGCGGCTTTCCCCAACCCTTGCAGGCGATCCCGCAATGGTTGCTCGATAAATACCAGGATGTGATTGCCACAGCGCAGAGGGACTGACCATGAACTCGATCACAATGAGAGCACCTGTTGTTGCGGCGACGAGGGATCGCTCTTTCTGGCTGCAAAGTATTGGTGCCGATCCCGTCACAGCGCCTTTATCGGGCCAGCACCAATGCGATATCGCAATCGTTGGCGGGGGATATGCCGGGCTTTGGACAGCGCTGCGGCTACGAGAGCAAGATCCAAAGGCGCGCATCACAATCCTGGAAGCGGATTTTTGCGGTTCTGGCGCATCCGGACGCAATGGCGGGCAAGTCCACAGCTGGTTTGCTGAAATCGATATGTTGCGCGATCTTGTCGGCGACGAAGATGCAAGGATGCTTTGTCACGCAACCTGCGATGCGATTGAGGAGCTGAAGGTGCTGCAAGATAGCGGCATCATCGACATGGATCTGCGCCTTGATGGCTGGCTTTGGACCGCAAGTTCGCTCGCACAGGAACGGGCATGGGACAAGGCCCTGGAGATTTGCCGAAAATCCGCGTTCAACCCGTTTAAAACACTCAATGCGCATGACATTGAAAGGCGCACTGGCTCCAGCGCATCCTATGTCGGCATTGTCGAAGAGCGGGCAGGGACGGTTCAACCCGCAAAGCTTGCCCTTGGCCTTCGCAAGCTTGCGATGGCAAAGGGGATTGTCATTCATGAAAGAAGCCCTGTTTTGGAGATGGTTTTAGGTGAAAGGCCTGAACTTAAAACACCGGACGGAACATTGACGGCCAACAAGGTTGCTTTAACGGTCAATGCTTGGGCTTCCGCGATACCTGAACTTCATCCCTATCTGTATGTGGTCAGCAGCCAACTTATCGTAACAGCGCCTGCTGCAAACATACTGGAGCGCATCGGATGGACCGATGGTGCGTCGATCTGTGATGCGCAGCATCACGTGCTCTATTATCAGCGCACGACCTCCGATCAGGTTGTATTTGGACGGGGAACGGGTGGAATTTCCTTTAATGATCGGATCGACGCGCGGTTTAATCGCGGCGGCGACGGTGGTGCAGACAACATACGTGAACTTCACCGGGTATATCCTCAGCTAAAGGATGTGCCTGTCCTTCATGACTGGAGCGGTCCGATTGACTGCACCGCGCAGCATCTGCCGGTGTTTGATCATCTCAGAAGTCATCCGAATGTTTTCTATGCGTTGGGGTTTAATGGGACCGGTATTGCCCAGACGCCTGTCGCAGGTCGGATTCTGGCAAGCCTGATCCTGGGGCGCGTGGATAAATGGAGCGGTTGTGGTTTGGTAGGCATCAAAAATCGCACCAAGCTTCCTCCCGAACCGGTGCGTTATCTGGGCGCCAAAATTGTCCGTGCAGCTATTCGAAGAAAGAACGATACCGAAATCCTCAACCGTGTCCCAGGCCCGATAACGCGGCTTCTGGCAAGTCTGGCTCCGTGAGCCAACCAACCCACGCGGAACAAAACTACAAGGAACGGGAACAATGGCCGACCTGTCACTGAAGAATATACGTAAATCCTATTCCAATCTGGAAGTACTCCATGGAATTGACCTTGATATCTCATCGGGTGAGTTCGTTGTTTTCGTCGGGCCGTCGGGTTGTGGAAAGTCCACGCTGTTGCGCTCAATTGCTGGTCTTGAGACAATAACGTCAGGTGATCTCGTCATCGCCGGTGAGCGGATGAACAATGTTGCTCCGTCGAAACGGGGTATCTCAATGGTGTTCCAGTCCTATGCGCTTTATCCGCATATGACTGTTTATGAGAATATGGCTTTCGGTCTGCGTATCGCCGGTATGGCAAAGGCTGAGATAGACAAACGGGTCAAGAAAGCCGGCGAGATTCTTCAGCTGAGCGGCTATCTGCAACGCTTGCCGAAGGCGCTTTCAGGTGGGCAGAGGCAACGTGTTGCGATTGGACGGGCGATTGTCAGAAACCCGCGCGTGTTTTTGTTTGATGAGCCTTTGTCCAATCTTGATGCAGCTCTGCGTGTGGCCACACGCATCGAGCTTGCAAAACTCAAGCAAAGCATGCCCGATGTCACAATGATCTATGTGACCCATGATCAGGTGGAAGCCATGACGTTGGCGGATCGGATCGTTGTGTTCAAAGACGGCAATATCGAGCAGATTGGCACGCCAGTGGAGCTTTACAAAAAGCCAGCCAATCTTTTCGTTGCCCAGTTTATTGGTTCCCCGGCCATGAACATACTCGCGGGCACCATATCGGAGGCCTCGGGACGCCATTACAGCTGCCATCTTGACTGCGGGACGAAACTGGCTCTTGAAGCGGGTGAGGGAACGTTCGCAAAAAAGGATCGAGTTAGCGTTGGAATTCGTCCAGAAAATACCAGGATTGCCCGCAACGAAACTGAGGGGCCTGTCTTTTCTGGTACAGTGGATCTTGTAGAGCATCTGGGCGAAGCCCAGATCCTCTATATGGATATTGCCGGATCTCATGGCAAATATCTGATCAAGACAGCGGAAGACACTGATTTTAGGAGATCAGATACGTTATCTTTCTCGGCGTCGACGAAGGATATACATGTTTTCTCGCAAGAAGGGGCAGCCGTTCCAGCCCAAATCGTGTGAATCTTGAAGCATCAAAGTTGCGCGGTCAGCTCGAAGATGCACGCAATTATGCAGTGCTGAAGCTAAGCGAGAGATGTCAGGTGAATAAGATTGTCTGGCATTGTTGATTGCCGCTGAGAACGATGGGATGGGAGTGCGGAGGAAACCAGTAAAAAACTCAACATGGTTGGCTCATGCCACGACAGCAACACCCCCTGACTTCCCCGCCAATCGATGCTCAAATAAAAAGGGTTCTCCCGACGACAGACGGAAACATCATGCAGTTTTGCACGTTAAGGGTTCAGCAGAAACAGGATCCTTAGCGATGAAATATAGCCAGGAGCGTGTCTTACCAGAAAGTGTGAGTTCTGATCGTGGTCGGGATGCCAAATCGCCTGGCGAAATACCGGTTAGGGGCCTTCGCGACGTCTTTTGGCGCGTCATTGAAGCTATCACGGCAGATCGGGTTACACTGATTGCTGCAGGTGTGACCTACTACCTTCTACTATCTCTGTTTCCGGCGCTGGCTGCACTTGTTGCTCTTTACGGCTTCGTCGCCGACCCCTCAACAATTATGGGACACGTTGGCTTCCTGGCAAGTGTCTTTCCACCTGGATCGTTCGACCTCATACTCAATCAGTTGACTGCTCTTACACTGCAAAAGGCTTCCACGCTGAGTTTTGCGTTCTTTGCCGGCCTCGTTGTAGCGATCTGGAGTGCCAACAGTGGCATGAAGGCGATATTCGATGCTATGAACGTTGCATATCGGGAAAAGGAGAAACGGAGCTTTGTACGCCTGAACCTCTTATCTCTGACATTTACATTCGGTGGGCTTATTATCGCCATCGTTCTTATCGCGGCCATCGGAGTGCTTCCAGCCGTTTTGTCATATCTTTGGCTGGATCGATGGCAGGAGCTCCTGGCGCGGTTCGCGCGCTGGCCTCTCGTTCTTGTCCTGGTCGGCTGTGGTATCGCCTTAATCTACCGCTTTGGTCCGAGCCGCGCACAGGCAAAATTCAGGTGGTTAAACTGGGGCGTGGTACTTAGCACACTGCTCTGGATGTCCGCATCAATCCTGTTCTCATTTTATATTGAAAATTTCGCGAATTACAACGCGACCTACGGCACGCTTGGCGCACTCATCGGCATGATGGTGTGGGTCTGGATCTCAGTAATCATATTGATTGTCGGTGCTGAACTTAACGCAGAGCTGGAGCACCAAACCGCTTGTGACTCTACCACGGGGTCGCCGCAGCCTATGGGAAACCGCGGTGCGTTCGTGGCCGACACCTTGGGCAAGACCGTCGATTAAGTTTTCCAGAATTAGGATATCTCCGGCTTTTTCGCTTGGCTTAGAAATGCCACGCCGACTGATAGCACGGAGCACGCGACCGCGTATCCTCACTTTCAGAAATGAACTAAAATGTTCTGCTGTATGGAAGAAACGGACCTCACCGTGAGCCGCCGGATCCCGTGCCGCAACGGCGTTATAAGTTTGTGCCAAAACCTTATAACGCCGTTCCGGAAGGCTGTCATTATAAGCTGTTGGCAGAAATAGCGGATGGGTCGATAGGAATGCTGATAACAGTCGAAGTATGGATGTTCGCCTGGTTCGACGACTGTATCGTTGTGACGCCTTTGCCCCGCTTTGGGCGGGCTGTTCACGCGAAAGTTCAATCTCTTCTGAAGCCTAACAAGGGATGTAACAGCCGTTTCGTCATTGGAGAGCGATAATCTCATGGAATCATCTCTGGCAATGAGCGAAAATTGTGCTGTTATCAATTGGATCGCTGTTACAGCGGAATTTTCGCGTAGCCTTTCGAGAGAATTGGCCCGGTCGGACGTCCGATTGGCGAGCCTCCGGCGGGCTCTAATGTAAGTTCGTAAAGCTGTTCACCGCGCGGTTTTGGCAGGTCTGGTCCCTTTAACTGCGTTGATTGCCCACCTTCAAGTAAGCCCAGCGACACCGGTCCCATCTCCTGAGAAGGAAGGGTCCAGACCTGAATGGCTTTTCCTGCTGGTATTGTGACATGGTTTAATAATCGCACACGCGCATTTTCATTGCCAAAATCTTCGACGATTGCCTGCACGCTTCCGGCATCATCCAGCAAAACAGCGATTACAATTGGATCGACAGTTCTGTTCAACGACCACCCCAGGCCGATTGCAAGAAGGATCGAAGCTGCTGCGGCGGAAAGCGCAGCAACTCGCCACCGATTGACACTGTTCCTGTTATCATTGGCGCTCCTGACGAATGTGGTCGATACGGCGGGATCATCGGAGAGCCGGCTTTGAACCGCGCGCCAGACGCGTTCCTCCACGTGCATCGGGGTGACTGAACTATCGAGTGGCAGAAAGCGTTCCCTGCTGCTCGCAACCGCTCTTTTCAGGGCTTCGTTGTTGGCAATTTCATCTTCCACTTGAGCCGTCTCATCAGCGTCAAGCAGACCCAATACATATTCGTCGGCCAGTTCTTCAATATTATCGAATGATCTTATCATGCCATGCATGCCCGCAATGCGCTCAACCCTCGCCGTATCCAGGATTTAGCGGTCCCCAGAGGTATCTGCAGGCGACCCGCTATTTCACCATGCGAATAACCGCCGACATAGGCCATCAAAATTCCGTCCCGCTTGTCCTTATCGAGCGATTGAAGACAATCGCGCAATTGGCTTTTTTGATCGAGGCGATGCCAGGCGTTCAGAATCTCATTGGAATGCTCGGCTTCGACCAAGGTTTCTACATTTTCGACCGTGTGTTCGCGATTGCCATCGCGCAATGCATTCAATGCTCGATTTCTGACAATCGCATAAATCCATCCCTTGGCAGAGCCTTGATCCGGGGCATATTGATGGGCATGAGTCCAGATCCGAATGAGTGCTTCTTGTAAGACCTCTTCTGCAAGCTCGCGGCGCCGAAGGATGCGGTGGGCAATTGCCAGCAAGCGGCCCGCTTCCTGATCAAATATGGCGCGCAGCCCGGAGCGGTCGCGACGCACGCAGGCAGCAATAGCATTTGCCAGTTCATCCTTTTGCACGCCCATGCGATCTGTCTCCTCATCCGATAGCTAACTTAACCGCAATGCCTATCGACAGGAAACAGGCAAAGACATGCATTGAAAATTTATTTTCTCTCGCTGCATCCAAACCACAAGTCTCGCGTGTCTTAAAATGTGAGACGCTGGAACCCACGCGTAAAACAGCGGCTTCAAACCGGGAAACAAAGGAGATTAATGATGCGTATCACTCAGTTGGCACTGGCCACATCTACAATGCTTGGGGTTTCGATTGTTCACGCTATGGCTGCACCGGCGATTGGCCTTGTCGGCGACAAGACGCTTGTCATGTTTGACACAGAGGATGGCAAGGTCACAAAGACGATGGATGTGGCCGACGTTGAAAAGCTGCTTGGCATTGATTTTCGACCTGCCGACAAGACCGTTATCGGTGTTACCGAGGATCATCGGATTGTCGCCATTAACATCGAGAGTGGTACGGTAAACGAAGTATCGAAGATGAACGAGATGCTGCCACTCACGCAAGGGCAGGCGGTCATTGTCGATTTCAATCCAATGGCTGACCGTCTTCGTTTCATGACTGGGACAACTAATCATCGTGTTCATCCGGATACGGGTGCGGTGACGGTCGATGGCAAGCTTGCTTTCGAAAAGGGCGATGTCGCCGAAGGTTCTGAAGGTAAAATCGCTGCCGCAGCTTACACCAATTCCATCGGCAAGCCTGAAAAGACTGCCATGTTCAATATTGATGCTGGCAACAAGACACTGGTTCAGCAAACAAAGCCCAATGACGGGACTTTGAAGACGATCGGCAAGCTGGACATAAGTGAGAGCCCTGAAACCTATGCCTTTGACATTCAGGGAATGGCGGAAGGCCGCAACACCGCTTACCTTGTTGGTGATAATACGATCTACACAGTTGATCTTGACACAGGTGCCGCCACGAAGGTCGGAACGATCGAGAAGCTCGATGGCCATTTGCGCGATATAGCTATTCTTCCGGCTTCTTAAATGACGAACGGGGCCGGTTTTCGATCGGCCCTTTTCTCAGTCCTTTGTTTGATAATCTGCGATTAAACTGAGATCGACATTTGGAGGGTAAGAACACAGTTTCGTCCCTCCATGACAATGGCAGGATCGCATCCGTTGCGTGTTCATTCCTCTCCTCGAAAGCTTGGCTTCCATCACATCACCGACCGGGTAAGAACCCGGTCGGTAAATCGAGTAAATTCAAAGGCAATTACATTTTAGGCAAAAGCACTTTGTCGATGACATGGATCACACCGTTGGACTGCTTCACGTCTGCGATCGTCACGTGGGCGACGGTTCCATTCTCGTCGGTGAGGGTGAGCTTTCCCATCTTTTCCCTGGCTGTTAAGACACAGCCGCCCACAGTCTTGATGGCGTGTGATCCATTGTCGTCCTTAATCATCTTGGAGATATTTTTCGACATGGCATCAGCGGCAACAACGTGACAGGTCAGGACTTTCGTCAGCTTCTCCTTGTTCTCCGGCTTTAGAAGGCCATCCACTGTGCCTTTTGGTAGGGCAGCGAAGGCTTTGTCCGTGGGTGCGAAAACGGTGAACGGTCCTTTGCCTTTCAGAGTGTCGACAAGACCAGCCGCTTTGACAGCTGCGACGAGTGTGGTGTGGTCCTTCGAGTTCATCGCGTTGTCAACGATTGTCTTATTGTCATACATTGCCGCCCCACCAACTGTTGGATTCTCGGCCAATGCAACTGTGGCGCAGGCGGAGAGAATTGCAGCAGCAGTGAGTGCTTTTCCAGAAAAACGCATCATTTCATTTTCCTCCCATGATCCGGATCGATTCCGGTTTCCCCTGTTCGGGGGCATGTTAGTTAACGAAATTTCCGCTGCGCCAGATCACTTTGGCAGAGTATTTTTTCAAGCCGGACTTGGTTGCGCAAGCATCGACTCGGTTTGACCCGAAAACAAGCTGGTTCGCATGCTGTGCGGCGCGAGAAGGGCCGCTGTGCCAATTCGTCCGCAACGAAGCCGTCAATGTTGGCGATTGCTGTGAGGGCGTGCACCATCAGATCATCATGCCTGTTGGAGCGGTCGAGGGCCGAGCGAAACTTGCGAAGGCCGGCTGGAGTTTGTTTTTCGGCGTTCATCGATCGTGCAACGCCTGGGGCATCGCCGCTAGACCAGAGCGTAGCTCAGCGACGAATATTTTTCTGGGCAGAGATCAGTGATCTCGTAAATGCTTTAGTCTAGATTACGTTCACGTTCTCGGCTTTGGACTTGCCCGTTTTGCGGTCCTGTCCGATATCATAGCTGACTTTTTGTCCGTCGTGGAGTGCGCTGCCATAAGCAACTGCCGAGATGTGAACAAATACATCAGCGCCACCATTTTCAGGTGTAATGAAGCCGAAGCCTTTTTCGTTGTTGAAAAATTTAACTGTACCGGTCGCCATTATTTCCTCATCTGTCGTTGTTGATGGGATCTGTCTAGCTTGCTCTGCTGATGCCCGCAACAGGAAACCGAATTTCAGTTCCTCCACTCATGTTTGTAGGCCGTTCAGGCGTAAAGTTGAACGGATCCCGCATGAAACTGCACATCTATGGATGGTTTCATGGGTTCAGGACGCGCCTGTAAACCCCTTATGCCCTTAAAGTGTGTTGGACAGGCCTATACGCCTCTGCAAAACGATCACGCAGGGTCGATCAAACCAAACGACGCAGAAAACGCATAGCTCGTCTGATCGACTGGCATGCATCGCTCGCAAAGCATCAACTTCCTCCTCTCCTGAGACCGCTTTCTCATCCGCTACTCTAGGCAACGCATGAACCTAAAATTACAGGCTGCGGGATCCCTCGAGCTCAAGCGCGCGTGTCTGCGTTTTCCATACCGCATGAACTGCAGCAAGGGGAACGGTTCTTGTTGCGTGGACGGTCACCTCTCTTTGGCTTCCAATGATAGCACTAAGGCATCTCTGAAGCCGCGAGTGAGGAAACCGTCCATGGAGTCGAATCCTTATGCCGGCAAGTAAATTTCCCGAACGCGGGAGTCTCCTGCCAGTCTTTCGGCAGGACCAGATACGTGGATCTGACCATGCTCGAAGGCATAGACATAATCGGCAATTTCGAGAGAGAGATCCACGTTTTGTTCGACTAGAACAATCGATACCCCTGCCTCAGCCAGCTTGATAATAATCTCAAAGATCTGGTGAATGATGATCGGTGCTAACCCCAGTGATGGTTCATCCAGAAGTAACAATTCTGGGTTGCCCATCATCGATCTTGCAATGGCCACCATCTGCTGTTGCCCACCGGACAATCGACCAGCTTGACTTTTACGGCGCTCCGCGAGCACTGGAAACAACGTATAGACATGGTCAAACAATTCAGCTTCGGTCTTGCCGCGCTCTTCCAAAAAGCCCGCCATCAGGTTCTCTTCGATGGTGAGGTGCTGGAAGACCGCGCGCCCCTCTGGACAATGGCCAAGGCCGCGTTTCGCGATCTGATAAGGCTTCATCCGGTCGATACGCTCGCTTTTGAAGCTGATTTGCCCAGAGGTGATCGGACAAACGCCGCTAATTGAGCGTAGAAGCGTGCTTTTGCCAGCCCCATTCGGACCAATCAGCGAAACGATTTCTCCTGCATAGAGCTCAAGATTGATGCCATGCAAGACTTTCACCCGACCGTAACCGGACTCGATTTGCTCGATTGCGAGCAGCGGTTTCGATGTCACTGATTGCACCTGGCTGGCCAAGATAAGCCTCCTGAACTTGCTGATTGTTACGGATGTCGACGGGCGACCCATGCGCCAGAACACTACCGCGGTTCATCACATAGATTTCATCCGATATGGACATGATGAGTTTCATGTCATGCTCAATGAGCACGACGGCGATGTCGCCCGATTTCAGGTCGACAATGTGATGCTTGAGTTCTTCTGTTTCGCCGTGATTAAGTCCTGCGGCAGGTTCATCCAGGAGGATGGCATGCGGATCATTGACCATCGCACGGGCAAGTTCGACAAGCTTTTGCTGCCCATAGGCGAGCGATCCGGCAAGCCTTTGCGCATGATGCGAAATGCCAAGTTTTTTTAGGATGGCGTGGCACTTTTCCCGTCGATGCGTTTCGGCACTCCTTCCCGGAAGGGCATCTGCGATCAGCGCCGAAATAGTAGGGGGAACAAGGGCTACTTCCAGGTTCTGCATGACGGTCATTCCATCGAAAAGACGGATATTCTGGTATGTCCGACCCAGTCCTGCATGGGCAACTGCGTGTTTTGGAAGCCTTTGTAATTCGACACCGTTAAGAACGATCCGTCCTGACGTCACTTGATAGGACCCTGCTGCCATATTAACCAGCGTTGATTTACCCGCACCATTCGGGCCGATTATCGAGGTGATTTTCCCTGGCTTCATGGAAAGCGAAGCATCATCGACCGCCTTATGTGCCCCGAAGGCTTTGGTGACATGTTCGAAAGTTAGCATCAACGCCCTCCCAGTTTTGCGGCGAGCCATGACGGACCATATTGGCGGCTTATAATGCCCATAGGTCGTAGCAGGATAACACAGACGAGCGCGATGCCGAACACGAGTTGCCGATAGTCCGCATAGTCACGCATGAGTTCGGGAATTAGCACCAGGATGGCTGCGCCGAGGATTGCGCCGAATGGATTGCCGAGGCCGCCGACCACCAACACGAGAACAATGGTGAGAGACTCCCAGAAAGTAAAGCTTTCAGGGCTGACGAAACGTTGCATGGATGCGAAGACAACGCCGCAGATTCCTCCGATCACCGCACTGGTTGCAAAGGCTACAAGCTTGACCTTCGTTGTGTTGATACCGCAGCCACGGGCGGCGTCCTGATCCTCACGGACTGCTGACAAAGCAATACCAAGTGCGCTCTGCTGCAACTTCCAAACAAAAAGGAAGGTGATGATCAACAGGCCGATAAGCAGATAGAGGAAATCGAGTGGGGATGAGATCGTCCAGCCAAGAAGTTTCGGCTCGTCGATACGTGCGATTCCCTGTGGTCCGTTTGTCAACCAGTTCAGATTATTCATGAGAACGCGAATGATTTCACCGAAGCCAAGGGTGACAATCGCCAAATAGTCGCCACGCAGTCGTAGCACGGGGATACCAAGGAGGATGCCAGCGATACCTGCCAGAACTGCACCAATGACCAAAATAATTGGAAAGGGCAGGTGTAGCCCCAACTGATCGGAGGCCAAAAGCGCATAGGTATAGGCGCCAATTGCGTAAAAGGCGACGTAACCGAGATCCAGTAGTCCAGCATAACCCACAACGATGTTCAGACCCATTGCCAGAACGGCGTAGAGAAGGATCGTGTCAAGCACGCGCAACGGATAGGTCGGCAGGAACTCCCCCAGAAGGATGAGTGCGAGGGGGATTATTGCAAGCAATAACAGGGTTCGCCCCCAGGCGTTGCTTGTTGGTACGGGAGCGCTATCTGCGCTTTTGGGAGGGGCTTTAGAAATCACTTTTGTACACCATCGTTTCTTCACTGACCTTGGCGCCCAGTAATCCGGACGGACGGAACAGAAGGATGAGAACAAGAACGGAGAAGGCGAAAATATCACGATATTCCGTGCCGATGACGCCACCGGTCAGACCGGGTAAAAGAGCTGTTGCGAAGGTTTCAATGAAGCCAAGCAAGATGCCGCCTAGCATTGCTCCGGGAATAGAGCCGATGCCGCCGAGAATGGCTGCGGTGAAGGCTTTCATGCCGATCACAAAGCCCATTGTGAAGGTCGCAACACCGTAATATGACGCATAAAGAAGACCTGCGACGGCACCGAGGCCCGGTCCGATAAAGAAGATCACCGAGATCGGAATATTCGGATTGATACCGATGAGCGAAGCGGTGTTGGCATTTTCCGCAACCGCTCGAATGCGGATACCCATACGGCTGCGATTGACAAACAATTCCAGTGCAACCATCAGGATAAGTGCGATTGCAAGGATCGTAATCTGTTTCCATGTAATGATGATGCCGCCGATTTCGACCACACCGCTTGGTAGCATTGACGGATAGATTATCGGACGACGCCCTGCGATAAGCATGACGACATTTTGAATAATAATAGCCATGCCAAGCGCTGAAAGCATTGGGGCGAGGCGCGATTTATTGCGCAACGGTCTATATGCTGCGACTTCAATTGACATGCCCAGAATGCCGATGACGACGAAGGCGAGAATGCCCACAATGACGGCTGCACCTGGGAAACCGGAAATCCCTAGCGAACCACTGAGAAAGACAGCGACGAATGCGCCTGACATGAACATTTCGCTATGCGCGAAATTGATCAAGCGTAAGACCCCGTAAACCATCGTGTAGCCCAGCGCGATGAGGGCATAGATTGATCCGACTGTCAGCGCATTGACAGTCTGCTGAAGAAGGAAAGAAGACATCTGTGAAGCCTCGATTGCCGAGGAGCGCTTAGGAAGAAGCACAGCACAGCTATGCTCCAGGGGATCCAAGCGCACCGTTTCCAAGTTGGGACAGCAAGCCTCCAGCTGCCGCGAGAGGCTTGTTTGCGCCAGATCAGCGTTACTTCACGAGGGCGAATTTGCCGCCATCAACCTTGTACAGGAAGATGAAAGGGTTGGTGAGTTCACCATCTGGTTTGAAGGATACGGTTCCAACCATGGTTTTAAGATCGGTTTTCGCGATTTCTTCTGCAATTGCCTTGCGTGTTAGCGGCGCGGGCAGCTTCTTCATGGCTTCCAGGATCACTGACGCTTCAACAAAGCCATAGGCTGAGTATGGTCCTGCGTCTTCACCGAAAGCATCCCGATAGGATTTCGCGAAGGCTTCGAGTTCGGGTGATGAGTCGTAAGGAGGAGCCTGGAACGAAACGATCGCACCTTCGGCATTCTCAGCGCCAGCGCCATTGATGAAATCAGAAGAGAACGCGGAATCTGCACCAAAAATAGTCGACTTGATGCCAAATTCGCGTGCTTGTTTGACGAACAGGCCAACGGCAGGCATCACGCCACCAAAATAGATGACATCTGGATTTTCTGAGCGAATGCTGGTGAGTAGAGCAGAGAAATCAACGTCGGTCTGTGTAACACCTGAGAAGGAGGTTACATTGCCGCCGTCTTTTGTGAATGTGTCGCGGAATACTTCGGCAACCCCCTGACCAAATGCCTGTTTGTCATGGATGATGGCGGCTGATTTGGCTTTCAGTGTGTTGATTGCATAGTCAGCAGGGGCCGAGCCTTGAGAAAGGTCGTTGGCGATCGGGCGGAAGAGATTCTTGTAACCCGATTGCGTGACTTTCGGGTTCGAAGCATTGGTCACCTGTGGAAGGTCGCAGCGATGGTAGACATCGGACGACGGAATGGTCACACCGCTATTGAAATTTGCAACCACACCAAGCATTGCGGCATTGTCGCAATGTTTTTGTGCAATCAGTGTGCCTTGCTTTGGGTCGCCATTATCGTCGTCGCGCTGCAGGACGACCTTTTCACCATTGATCCCACCCGCGTCATTCACCTGACGCACGGCGATTTCCATGCCGTTCATCCAAGTCACGCCGAAGATTGACTCGGCATTGGTTAACGGACCGGCTGCGCCGATGATGATATCCGCATGGGCAGCACTCGTCAGACCCGCAACGGCGATCGACGCTGCGAGAAACTTTCTATAAGCTTTCATCGTAACCCTCTTTTGTTTTTTTCTAGCCTTCATGGGCCGGTATTATTTTTATTTTTGCGGATTGACCGTCATCCGCCGACGCCTTTTTGCTTTCGGGCAATTGCCTTAAGCGGTTTGCTGTTCCCGTTGATCTGATCTGCTTTCGATCAAGGATTTCATAAGATTGTTGGCAACGCGCTGGATATGCTTGCGCAATGTTTCGACCGCTCGTTCGGCGTCTTTCAGCTTCGCATAAGCCAGAATGGCGCGATGGTCGGAGAGTTCGAGCTCGACGTCCTGGGCGACTGCGATTTGAAGGTTGATATAACGGTTGGCATTATCGTGGACGCTTTTGAGCAGCTTCAGTGCGACCGTGCGACCGCTCGGCGCATAAAGCGTTTCATGAAATTGCCAGTTCAAGTCACCCCAGTTTTCAACGTTGCCTTCCGTGAGCGTTTCGTCAGTCAACTGTTCTGCACGACGTAAATCGGCTTCGGAAAGACGCGGTATCGCCATTTCGAACAGCCATGTTTCGAGATGAATTCGGATGTCAAAAAGTTCCTGAATCTCCGCCAGTGACAGGGCTTTAACGACGGTTCCCTTGTGCAGTTCAGACTGGACAAAGCCTTCTGCCTCCAGCTGTCGGATGGCTTCGCGAATGGGAATACGCGAAACTCCGAGCTCGATCGCCAATGCTTCCTGGCGTAGGGGAGTCCCCTCCGCGAGTTCGCCAGCAATAATTCTGCGGCGCAGCTCCACCACGATTTGGTCAGTGAGGGATTGTCTCCCGATCTTTTTTGTCATCCGGCTCTCCATTTCCAAATTGGATACAATATGCAAAAAATAGAGTCAACTCTGAAATACAATACCAACCAACACGAAATATAGAAAAATAATTTCAATAAAGGCGTTGACGGCGGTGATATTTCCGATCATGTTGGATATTGTATCCAATATTGACGAGCAAAAGCTCGCGCCGGGGAATTGAAATGATCAATAAAGACACACGCGCCGTCGCTGGAGAGGGTCCTTGCGGGGACGTGCTTATCGTTCAGCCGGGTTCAGCGGAAAGCTACTGGCAGCCAGTGCCTGCGAATGGTTCAATCGATGTTATTTTCGCCCCGCATCGCGTTCCGATGGAGCACCCGATTGGTTTTGGAACGCAGACTGTTCCGCCGGGTGGCTATGTCCGTGAACATGCCCACGATCAGAATGAGGAAGTCATCTTCGTCGTGTCCGGCAACGGGCGTGCCGTGATTGATGGTGAGAGTCATGCAATGAACCCGGGCTCCGCATTTTTCATCGGCAAGAACCGTCGTCATATGTTCATCAATGAAGGCGAGACCGATATTGTTTGGACCTGGCTGATAGTGCCAAATGGTTTGGAGGATTTCTTCCGCCTGATCGGACGTGACCGTTTGAAGGGGGAGCCTGCACCAGCGCCGTTCCCGCGGCCTGAGAATGTGTTGCAGATTGAGCGCGATACCGTTTTTGCGGCTCCGCCATCCGATCCTTACAAGGTCTAACTACGAAATTCTCCCCGCCAGCAAATGGTGCTGGCATCCCCAGAAGCTTGAAACAATCCGCAACGCTGTGGGTTGGCCGGCTAGTTATGTTCGAGGAAAAAATGCGTCTGAAAGACAAAATCGCCATCATCACCGGTGCCGGTGCGGGTATTGGCAAGGCTGCCGCTCAAATTTTCGTTCGCGAAGGGGCAAAGGTCATTGTCGCTGATCGTGACGGGCAAAAGGCTTCGGCGGTTGCCGCTGAACTCGGTGATGCAGCACTTGCCTTTACCGTTGATGTTTCCCGCTCCGACGAGGTGAAGGCGATGATCGATACTGCGGTCCGCAAATTTGGGCGGCTCGATATTCTGGCCAACAATGCCGGATATGGTATCCCCGGGACCGTCGTGAATACAGATGAAGACGATTGGGACGCATTGATGGCTGTCAATCTCAAGGGCGTTTATCTTTGCTGTAAACACGCCATCCCGGTAATGGCAGCACAAGGCGGTGGCACAATCGTCAACACCGCCTCCAATGTTGCAACTGTCGGCATCTTTGATCGCGCAGCCTATGTGGCCTCGAAGGGCGGTGTCGCAGCTCTTACCAAGGCTATGGCGCTGGATCATGCCAAGGAAAAAATTCGCGTAAACTGTGTGGCACCGGGTGTCACTTGGTCGAGCTATTTCGAGAAAATGGTCGAAACAACGCCTGATCCCGATGGCTTCAAAAATGCATTGAAAGCCCGTTCTCCGATCAATCGTTGGGCAGAACCACAAGAAATCGCAAACTGCATTTTGTGGCTAGCATCGGATGAAGCGTCCTTTGCAACGGGGGCTATGTTCACCGTTGATGGCGGCATGTCGGCCTGGTAAGCGCTATGACGATATTCACCGTTCCCGTTCCAAACATAGCACTACTTGGTTTCGGCGCCATCGGAAGGGCTCTTTGTAGCAAGCTTCTAACCTACCGTTGCCAGATCGGTGTGCTGTTGCGCGACGGCCCATCAGCACCGGAACAGTCAGGCGTCCGGTTTTTCAACGACGTGAATGCGCTTTTGGCGTCAGAACCTTCTGTTGTTATCGAGGCCGCCGGACAGGATGCGTTAAAAGCATTCTGCCCGGTTTTCTTAGAAGCGGGAATTGATGTGATTGCGGCCTCTGTTGGTGTCATTGGCGACGCCGATTTCGAACAAAGAGCGGCGGAAGCAGGTCAGAAAAGCGGTGCTCGGTTAATCTTCCCGACAGGTGCTGTCGGTGGTCTTGATTACCTTCATGTTGTCGCTCAGGCTGAAGATCTCAGCGTTGTTTATACGTCGCGAAAGCCGGTCTCTGCTTGGGTGGCTGAACTAGAGAGCCTTGGGTTTGACCCGCAGAAACTAAGCGAAGCCGTCCTACTTTATGAAGGCGATGCATTGCGCGCAGCAGAGCTCTATCCGCGTAATCTGAATGCCGGCTTGACGATTGCACTGGCTGCAGGTGTGGCGCGCACGGCAGTCAGGGTTGTGGCAGACCCGGCGGTTTTGTTCAATACGCATGAAATTGAAGCACGAAGTTCATTTGGCGAAGCCTTCATGCGGTTCGCCAACCTGCCTTCGCCGGACAATCCAAAGACCTCGGCAATCACTGCCGCCAGCCTCTTGATCGAAGCCACACGTTATTTTGCCGAGCGATTAGCTCCGGCGTGATGAATGGATGGAATGCTGAATGAGCAATGTTGTCATTGCAGGTGCAGGAATAATAGGACTGAGCGCAGCGCGTGCTTTGATCGCTGACGGGCACAGTGTCACGATCGTTGACCGCGATCCAGCGGGTGACAAAGCATCTTTTGGCAATGCGGGCGGTCTGGGCGTTACCGAAATCGTACCCGCGAGCGTGCCGGGCCTTGTCTGGAAACTGCCAGGCTGGTTGTGTGATCCGCTCGGTCCTCTTTCGGTGCATCCTGCACATTTCCCAAAACTTGTGCCTTGGCTTGCGCGTTTCATGCGCAGTGGCTCACAATCGAAAATGTTACGGATTACCGAGGCTCTCGCAGCACTCACAGCACCCGTTTACGATGATTACCTGCCGTTGCTGGAGGAGCTGAAACTCACCCATGAACTGCATCAGGTTGGTGCTTTGTGGGTCTATGAGACTGAAGCAGCCTTTAAAGCAGATGCAGCAGATCGTGATCTCAGACGCCGCTACGGTATTGTTTTTGATGAGATGGACGGCGATGAAGCGCGCAGGTTGGAACCAGCTCTTGGAAAGGCGGTTCTTCGTGCAGCAATGACACCGCAATGGTCGCATTTTGATGATCCCAAACGTCTCGTCGATCGCTTGCGGACGCTTGTTGTCCGGCGGGGTGCAAAGCTTGTAACCGGCGAAGCGCTTGCAGTGGACGGCAAGCGATTGCGTTTGGCTGATGGCAAAGCGATTGACTTTGATCATTTGATCATCGCGGCCGGCGCATGGTCAGCACGTCTTGCGAAGACGATTGGTGATCGTGTGCTGCTCGAAAGCGAACGCGGCTATAATGTGACAATTCCCGATTCTGGCGTTTCGCTTACGCGTGAAGTTATTTTCGCTGAACGTAAGTTCGTGGCCACACCGATGGATATGGGATTGCGTATTGGCGGCGCTGCCGAGTTTGCTGGCCTCGACACTCCCCCCAATTATGCGCGTAGCGATGCACTCGCCAAGTTGGCGCGCATTTATCTGCCTGATCTCAATGCGCATGAAGGAACGCGTTGGATGGGGCATCGTCCGACGACACCGGACAGTCTGCCAGTGATCGGACATTCGCCGCAACGCAAGGACGTGATTCATGCCTATGGTCATAGCCATGGGGGGCTGACACTCGGGCCAACCACCGCTCGTCTTATTGCTGATCTCGTCGCCCGAAGGCAACCCGCCATTGATCTTTCACCTTTTACCGTCAGCCGGTTTTCCTGATCTGGAGCACAATATGAATCCTCATACCTTTATCTGTGTCGATGCCCATACCTGCGGTAATCCAGTCCGTGTGGTCTGTGGTGGTGCGCCTATTTTGCCGAATGTCAGCATGGCTGAAAAACGCCAGATCTTCCTGCGTGACCATGATTGGGTGCGCCAAGCGCTGATGTTTGAACCACGCGGACACGATGTTATGTCTGGCTCGGTTCTTTATCCACCATCACGCGACGATTGCGATCTTGGGGTCTTGTTTATCGAAGTGTCCGGCTGTTTGCCGATGTGCGGGCATGGTACAATTGGCACGGTCACTGTGGCGCTCGAACAGGGGTTTGTTGTCCCCAAGACCGAGGGTAAATTGGCCCTGGAAGTTCCTGCGGGACGGGTCGAGGTTGAATACAGGCGCAATGGTCGTTTCGTTGACGAAGTTCGCATTTTCAATGTCTCTGCCTATCTTCATGCCAGCGAAGCGAAGATCGATGTGCCCGGTATTGGCGAGCTGGTGGTCGATGTTGCTTATGGTGGTAACTTCTATGCCATCATCGAACCACAGAAGAACTGGGCTGGTCTCGATACGATGAGCGCTGACGACATTCTCAAGATCAGCCCACTGGTGCGTAAACTGGTGCAGGAAGCCGTAGCTCCGGTTCATCCCGAGGATGATCGCATTGCCGGTGTCAGTCATGTCATGTGGGCGGATAACGGAAAACACCCTGAAGCCGATGCACGCAATGCGGTGTTTTATGGGGACAAAGCAATTGATCGTTCGCCATGCGGAACTGGTACTTCAGCGCGCATGGCGCAGCGTGTCGCTAAAGGCATGCTGAAAGATGGCGAGAATTTTGTTCATGAATCGATTATCGGAACATTGTTTCATGGTCGCGTGGAGAGCGCTGCGGAAGTTGGCGGTCGCCCTGCTATTCGGCCAAGCATTGGTGGTTGGGCGCGGGTAACAGGCTACAACACGATACTGGTCGATGAGCGCGATCCGCTTGCCTTTGGCTTTCAGGTAAAGTGAGCGGACATGATCCTCGAAGAACGCGATTATCACATTGTCCCGGGCCGCATTGCGGAATTCATCGCGACCTATGAACAGCTTGGCCTTAAAATCCAGACAGAAATTCTCGGCGGCTTCATTGGCCATTTCATCTGCGATATTGGTGAGTTGAACCATGTCGTTGCACTCTGGCGTTACGAAACCATCGCCGATCGTGAGGAAAGACGCGCACGCATGCTCGCCCATCCGGGATGGCAAACCTATCTCGAAGCGATCAAAGGGATGATCGAGCGCCAGAATATCCGCATTCTCAAACCTACTGCAATTTCACCAATGGTGTAGCCATGAAAGCTGTTTTGCCTGCTCTTGTTGATCTTGTCCCTGAACGTATGAAGCCGGGCGCTGATCTTATCGCTGAAGGCAAAGCGCTATCCCGCGACTGGCGTGTTGGCGGGAATGTGTTCCTCGAAACAAACAACGTAACAAGCGAGGCTGAATATAAGCGACGCAAGGCCGCTGAAGGCAAGATAATGCAGCATGCGCATATCGGCTTTCGCAGCGTTGAGCGCACTGTTGACGCAATTGGCGAAGTGCATGGCACTTGTGCCAGCCGTGGTGTGACGGTCGATCGTTTCGGGATTACACTTGACTGGTCGATGGGCTATCCGGTTGCCTTGCGCAAGGATCGCCCGAAAGGAACAGGCATCGTTCTGAATGGAGCGGAGGATTTTGCCCGCATCACCAATGCAGCGCCTGCTGCTGCGCACTTTGGTGATTTCATGCTTGGATTGCCAGGCGCCATTGAAAATACAAAGGGTGCGCTGGCAGCAGGTGCCACAGCCATTGGCAATCTGGGGCAGTATTTTACGTTTCGTCTGCCTTATTGGGATGACGATGTTTCGACGACAGAAGCCGCGGTGACAGCGCTTGGTTTAATCGCCGCACAGGATCAGGAGGTGCTCGTTCATTCCAATCTGGATGACGGGTTTGCCGGACTGTTTGCAGATATGAGTTCAGCGCTTGGCATGGTGTTGATCGAGCGTCATATCGTCGAGCATCTGATCGGTGGACGCATGTCGCATTGTTTTGGCCACCATTATACAGCACCTTTGATACGCATGGCTTTCCATAAGGCCCTGGCGACATTTAGCGATGCGCCGGGTACCATGCTTTTCGGCAATACTGTGAGCTATAAATCAAGCCCTGCAGGCAATTTCGCAAGCCTTGCCAGCTATTTGCAGGCAGATATCTGGGCCTTGGCGCGGATTCCTACAGGCCATGCAATCAATCCGGTTCCTGTGACTGAAAATCAGCGCATACCGGATATTGATGAAATCATCGATGCGCAGACTTTTGCGACCCGCATGGCTGAACATGCGATCCCGACCGCCAGACTGATTGATCTGGCACAGGTGGATAAAGCTGCCGATGATCTGATGGAAGCCGGGCAGCGTTTCAGTCAGAATGTTCTGTCCGGTCTTGAAGAAGCTGGCGTCAACATCAACGACGCGGCAGCGCTTATGCTTGCCTTGCGTCGTGTCGGGCCGAAGCGGTTGGAAAGCCTCTATGGTGCAGGTAACGAAGATGCGACAGCCTGGGGTGGTCGTCGTTCTGTCATGCTGGCCGAGTGGGTCGAAGAGCTTGAAGAAAGTGCACATGAATGGATCAAACGCGTCCCTGAGGCCGTACGCACCACCATTGCTGAGAGCGGCTTACGGGGATGCGTTGCCTCATCCGATGTGCATGAACATGGCAAGAATCTGATTGAGCGTCTTCTTGGCATGAGTTCCATCGGCATCATTGACGGAGGCACCTCTGCGGACCCCGAAGCCGTAGTTGCGACAGCCCTTGCCGAGAAAGCGGATTTTATCGCCATTTCGACTTATAACGGCATTGCACTGCGCTATGCGCGTGATGTGCTGGCAGCTCTCAAAGAGGTTGGTTCTGATATGCCAGTTCTGATTGGCGGAAGGCTCAACGAGATACCTGAAGACTCCAATTCGGGGCTCCCGGTGGACGTTAAAGCCGATATCGAGGCTCTGGGTGCTTTGCCTTGCGAGACGCCTGAAACGATGACGAAGTTTATCGAGAATTTCATAAACACCAAAAATGAGGGAACAAGAACATGACGGGTTGGACAGGCGTATTTCCGGCAGTTACTACAAAGCTCAAGCAAGATGGTGCGCTTGATCTTGATGCAACTGCTGCTTCAATAGATCGTGTGATCACCAATGGCGTTTCCGGCGTCATTGTTCTGCCAATGCTGGGTGAGAATGCATCGCTCAGCGCGGAAGAGCGTGATCAGGTTATTCTGGCAGCAAAAGAAGCTGTCGCCGGGCGTGTTCCGCTGCTCTCTGGCCTCGCTCAGATTTCGACGGCTGATGCAGGTGCTGCAGCACGTCATTATGAAAAGCTTGGCGCTCAGGGTCTCATGGCCTTCCCGTCGCTTGCCTATAAGACGGACCCACGGGAAACCGTGGTCTGGTACAAATCGCTTGCTGCAAGCAGCGATTTGCCGATCATGATTTATAATAATCCCATTGCTTATGGTGTGGATGTAACACCGGAAATCCTTAAACAGTTGGAGGAAATTCCTTCGATTGTCTGTATCAAGGAAGAGTGTGGCGACATCCGTCGCGTGACTGATCTATACAATGCATGTGGCGACCGTTTCTCAGTGTTCTGTGGCGTAGATGATCTTATCGTTGAAAGTCTGGCATTGGGTGTCACGGGCTGGGTTTCCGGGATGACCAATGTCTGGCCTGCCGAATGTGTGAAGCTGTTCAACCTTGCTTCGTCTGGCAATTTTGATGAGGCACGCACACTCTATCGCTTGCTGACGCCAGCGTTCCATCTCGATACGCATGTGAAGCTGGTTCAGTACATCAAGCTTGCGGAACAGCTCGTCTATGGTGCGCCGGAATGGGTCCGCGCGCCGAGACTGCCACTGCTGGGTGCGGAACGTGTCCATGTCGAAACTGTCGTGAATGACGCAATTGCCAAGCTCGCATCATTGAAGGGCTAATTCATGCGTTTTTCAAAGATGGTCAATGTTGTCGGCGTTCATGCTGCCGGTGAATTAAACGAGGTAATCACTGGCGGTGTTCTCGACGTGCCAGGCGCTTCAATGTTCGAAAAGATGCAATATCTTGAAGGCAAGGCTGATGATCTGCGCAATTTTCTACTCAACGAACCTCGGGGTAGGGTCACGCAATGCGTCAACCTTGTCCTGCCAGCCACAAAGCCTGAAGCGGATGCTGGCTTTGTTATTATGGAGTCGGATTTTTACGTGCCAATGTCTGGCACCAATACAATTTGCACTGTAACAGCATTGCTTGAAACTGGCATGATCCCCATGAAGGAGCCAGAAACAAAACTGGTTCTGGAAGCTCCGGCGGGTGTTGTACCGGTGACGGCGCAGTGCGAGAACGGGAAATGCATTAGCGTCACATTTGAAAATGTTCCATCCTTCGTCTTTGCGCTGGACGCAAAGGTTGAAGTGCCGGGGCTTGGGACAATTACGGTTGATGTCGCTTATGGCGGGATGATTTATGTGCTGGTCGATGCGGCATCCATCGGCTTCAATATCGATAAGGCCGAAGCATCCCGGCTTGTCGAGGTCGGCGAGCGGATTAAAAAAGCCGCCGCTGAACAGCTTCCGGCGATCCATCCGGAAAATCCGGAAATCCACACGATCAACCAGACGCTATTCGCAGGGCCTCTAGAAGAGCACGATGGTGTCAAGCGCTCCCGCAATGCTGTAATCGTCTCGCCGGGTCGTATTGATCGCTCGCCTTGTGGCACTGGCACAAGTGCACGGCTGGCGGTAATGCATGCGCGTGGTCAAGTCGCCATTGGTGAAACATTCATCCATGAATCGATCATCGGTACTGAGTTTATCGGTCGCGTGCTTGGGGAAACCACATGTGGGGGGAAGGGGGCCATTTGTCCGGCGATCACCGGTCAGGCATGGATCACCGCTTTTCATAATTATGTGCTCGACCCGACAGACCCGTTTCCTACTGGGTTTCGCCTCGGCGATACCTGGCCGGGCAACTGATAGAGAAAGAACGCCAAATGTCGATCGCTCTGGCAGATGATGGCTGCCGTCTGTATTATGAGGTGAAGGGTGAGGGGCAACCGATCGTTCTTATCCCGGGTTTAGGGGGCGATGGCCGCTTCTGGGCTGGTGTCGAGAAGGCCCTCAAAGGGTTTCAGATCATCACAATTGATCATCGCGGGGCGGGGCGAAGCGACCGCCCCGATAACGGCTATTCTATCGAGCGGATTGCAAGCGATGTGCTGACTATTCTTGACACGGAAAAAATCGATGGCGCGCATCTGGTTGGCCATTCCACCGGGGGAACGGTCGTACAAACCATCGCGCTTGATGCCCCTGAGCGTGCCAGATCACTGGTGATAAGCGGAAGTTGGGCACGTCCGGATGCGCGCTTTCGAGCGCTTTTCCTGTCGCGTTGGGAAATGATGCAGAAGGGTGAGGTGACGGCCTATCAGAACCTCACACATGTGTTTGGCTATACGGCGGATTGGATAGCCGCACATGAACTCGAACTTCGTGAGGCAGTGACGAGCGCCGCCCATTATCTTGCGCCATATAAGGTGACTGCGCAGCGCATTGCAATGTTGCTTGATTTTGATCGGTCGCAAGAGCTGGCCGCGATTAACCAGCCCACGCTTCTCCTTGGCGCGCGTGACGATATCATGATCCCATATCATCATATCGAAGAACTGCGTCGTTTGATTGTGCATTCTGAGATGCAAGAAATGCAGGGCGGTCACTTCTTTCCGCGTTTGGCTCCGCAAAGGTTTGCTGATGTCATTACTATTTTCTTCAACTCGACGTGAGCCTAGCCTGGTTTCTGAATTCCCACTCCTTCCTGCCACATCAGCGCCCGTAAGGGTAAAGCAGGGAAAAGGAATGGCTATAATCTGACTTAGCCAAGATTGCCAACCGTGTGCTATGAAAGGCACCCCCGCGGGCTGACAACGATAGTGAGGTATAAAATCAGGTCACAGCTTGCGTATAGCGACGAAGGTGATCAAGCAGGCTTGCTGTGTAACCAGGGAGTTGCAGTTCATTTCTGACGCAAAGGTAGAGCTTTCGATCGGCCCAGTTTTCGTCAATTTCTGCAATGTTAATACCCATATAGCGCCCGTAGCGAAGCGCCGCCGTTTGAGGGACGACTGCGATGCCTGCGCCGCATTCAACCATGTGACAGACGCTTTCAAAGTTCTCTGCGCGGGTTCGATAATCAACCGCGCGGCCGAGTTCATTGGCAAGCCTGTTCATGAACTGCATCAGGGCCGTGTGCTTGGGTAGACCAATCAGTTTGAAATCGAGGATTCTCGAATAATTCACCGGTGATGCCGCGAGCGGATGATCGGGCGGTGTGACGAGAACCAGCCTGTCGGGCACAAAACGCCAACGTTCCAGGCCGCTCATGTCAGCAGAAGATGCGACAATGCCAATGTCGGCTTCCCCGTTCCTGAGCAGACTCACCACTTCCAGACTGGGCTTATCCTCGACGCTTACGGTCACATCGGGGTTTGCTGCAAGAAAGGTCCCGAGTGCATGCGGAATATGTTCCGCTAACATATTCGTGTTCGACAATAACCGTACATGCCCCCCACGCCCGTCGGCCAAGTCATCGAGTGCGGTCTGTGCCCGCCGCGCATCGTCGATAAGCTTGCGCGCATTTCGCGCAAAGATTTCTCCTGCCAGCGTTGGGCGAATCCCGCGACCGGTTCTTTCGAACAGCTTGAGATTAAAGGACTCTTCGAGTTTCTTGAGGCGCGCACTGACTGCAGCCACCACAATATTGTTCTGGCCTGCAGCAGCGGTCAGGCTCCCGCCCTCAATGGCAGATACGAAGATGCGCAGATCCACAAGGTCGAATTTCATATGTTTATCTTTCACGAATGATGAAAGCAGGTTTTAGCAAAGACTGATTTTCTTATCCAGTCACTTAGAGCTATTCCAAAAACCCAGTCGCGGGACACTGCATACACAACTCTCTGAATTATCGAAGAGAATAGGATTATTCAAGAAATCTCGATTCTTGGATTGTTATGCTTTTACCGTTTCGAGCGAGGCCGACAGGTTGTTTTTTGAAAGAAAACGGCTGAACGCTCGCATTGAATTGTTCATGCTTCATGAAAGCTTGTTTAGAATGTCGCAATCAGGCAGGTTCAAGCAACAATCCGTTGCACTCCGTCCTTCATGGAAAGCACGCCTCGGCGCAACAGCCATTTCCATCATGGCACTCGGATCAGTCGCAATGGCCGATGAGCCTTCTGCGGAACTCATTGCCAAGGGGCGGTATATTGCCACCGCATCAGATTGTGCAGCCTGCCACACGGCCCCTCACGGCGGTCTCCCATTCGCTGGCGGTTATGGGATCGCATCGCCGCTTGGCACGATTTTCTCGACAAATATCACGCCGTCAGAGGCTGATGGCATCGGCAATTACACCGAAGAAGAATTTGCACATGCAGTTCGTGATGGTGTGGCGAAAGACGGTTCACATCTTTATCCGGCCATGCCTTACACGGCCTATGCGAAGATGACCGACGAAGACGTGAAAGCGCTTTATGCCTATTTCATGCATGCGGTGAAACCGGTCGATCATCAGCCTCAGAAGACTGAACTGCCGTTCCCGTTTAGCGTACGGACATCGATGGCGGCATGGAACCTTCTTTTCCTCGATAAGACCCGTTTCACGCCGGATTCCAATAAATCAGTAGAGTGGAACCGCGGTGCCTATCTCTCCGAAGCGCTGGCCCATTGCAGCACCTGTCATACACCCCGCAATGATCTGATGGCCGAGGAGGCGAGCCAAGCACTTTCCGGTGGTTCGCTCGGTTCCTGGTATGCGCCCAACATCACCGCTGATCCTGTCAGTGGCATTGGTGACTGGTCGCAGGACGAACTGGTGCAATATTTGCGCACAGGTCACGTTGCGGGCAAGGCGCAGGCCGCAGGCCCTATGGCAGAAGCCATCGAACACAGCCTCCAGCATCTGAGCGATGACGATCTCAACGCCATTGCGGTTTACGTCAAGGATGTGGCGCCGGTGTCTTCCGGAGATAAAACTCCGCGCGACAAGTTCGGCAAGCCATCAGTGACTGAATATGCGCTGCGCGGTCTTCCAGGGGAAGAACCCAATGAAAGTGGCTTTCGAATTTTCAGTGGCGTTTGTGCGAACTGCCATCAGATGAATGGGGAAGGCAACAAGCATTATCCGTCGCTGTTCCACAATACGGTTACCGGTGCTGATCGTTCTGATAATCTGCTTTCTGCAATCATATTTGGTGTCAATCGTACCGTCGACGGGGAAACGGCATTCATGCCGGGCTTCGGAGCAGATGCCTTCTACACGGATCAGCTTTCCGATCAGGATATTGCCGACGTCAGCAATTATGTGCTGGGGCAATACGGCAATCCGGATGTCAAAGTGACGCCCGCAGACGTCAAACTGATCCGCGAAGGGGGACCGAAGCCGCTCCTCGCCAAGCTCGCGCCATTTGCCGCACCGGCAATCGTGGCCGGCATTTTGATCCTGATCGCGCTGATCGTCTGGCTGCTTCGTCGCCGCAATCGTGCCGTGCGCGCCTGATCAGCTTGTTTTCTTATTTGCCCATAGCATTGAGCACTCCCGCAGGAGACCAATAATGCCAGTCGATAATTTTCTGGACACCGCTTTCCCCCGTCAAATCTCTCGCCGGTCCGTGTTGCGCGGAACGGTTGCCCTTGCAGCGCTCGGTGCCATAGCCGCTATCGCTGGTCCACTGCCTGCGGCTGCCGCTGATGCGACGCAGCAGGACTTCATGCAGCTTTCGACGTTTCTGACCGGTCACCATCTCGGTCCGGTGCTGGGCAGCCGCTATTTCGCGGCCTTGCAGAAAAGGAATCCCGATCTCGTCGCGCAAATGAATGCGCTCGGTTCGGTCATCAAGAAGAGCAATGTTGCCAATATGGATGCATTTCTTGAACTGCCTTCCATTGATCCGAGGCTGATGGAAACCGCAACCAAGATTGTGTCGGCCTGGTATCTCGGCGTGGTCGGTGAGCCAGAAGATGCAGAGCTTATCGCATATGGAGAAGCGCTGATGTACCGCCCGACGCGCGGCATTCTGGCGATCCCGACCTATGGACCTGGCCCAGACGCCTGGGGTCCGAAACCTGACACCAAGATATGACAGGAAGAGAATAATGGCAAACGACGCATATGATGCGGATCTGATCGTCATCGGTTCAGGCGTAATGGGTGGGATCATTGCCAGCAGCCTTGCAAAAGCTGGCAAGAAAGTGATCGTGCTGGAAGCGGGCCCGCGCGTCGATCGTCGCGATATTGTCGAGACTTTTCGCAATGCTCCAGTAAAGCTTTCGCTGGCCAATGCGAAGTTGCAGGGCGCAGGCTCGCCGTTTCCGAGCCTGCCACACGCACCATCCACCTATGGTGATTATCTCCAGCAGGTTGGCCCGGTTAAGTATAACACCTCATATTTGCGCGTCGTGGGCGGTACGACATGGCATTTCGGCTCGTCGCTCTGGCGCATGATCCCGAACGACTTCCACCTGAAGTCGCTTTATGGCCATGGTCGCGATTGGCCGGTGAGCTATGATGAACTCGAGCCATTTTACGCCCGCGCTGAAACAGAGCTGGGTGTCAGTGGTGTCGATGGCCAGGATGAAAGCGGGCAGGGTGGCAGCGCCTATCCACCGCGTTCGATTCCGTATCCGATGCGTGGCCTCAGGCCGAGTTACATGTTCAATCAGCTTTCCGAAAAGCTTTCAAAAGGCGGCTTTAACCCGATCCTTGAGCCGAATGGCCGCGCAACACGCCCTTATGGCCAGCGTCCGGCCTGTGGCGGTAACAACAATTGCAACCCGGTCTGCCCGATTGCCGCGAAATATGACGGCTCAATGCATATCGACGAAGCGGAACGTCATGGGGCGATCATTCAGGACAATTCAGTTGTCTGTAAGATTGATGCAGATGATAGCGGCAAGCTTACCGCGATCTGGTATAAACGCCCGGATGGTTCGGAGCATAAGCTCACCGCACGTTATTTCGTCATGGCTGCTTACGGCATTGAATCGCCAAAGATCATGCTTCTTTCAAAGTCTGATCGTTTTCCGAACGGTATTGCCAATTCTTCCGATCAGGTTGGTCGTAACCTGATGGATCATACCGGCATCAGCATGAATGTGATGGCGAAAGAAGATTTCTGGCCGGGCGAAGGCCCAACCCAGCTTCTTGTTTATCTCAATCAGCGTGATGGCGCATTCCGCAAGGATTACCCAAGCTACAAGATCAAGGTTCGTAATACTGTTCCGACGGGTCAGACGACCGCGAGCCTTTTGAAAAAGGGGGTTCTCGGCTCGAAGCTTGATGCCGAAATTCGGCGCCAGTCGGCACGATCACTTAATTGGGCCGTAGATTTTGAAACGCTGCCTCTGGCTGAAAACCGTGTCCTCCCAAGCACGAACAAGGTCGATGCGCTCGGTATTCCGGTTCCGTCGATCTATTACAGCGTGACTGACTACTGGAATGCAGGCCGCGACCGCGCGTTGCAGGATTTCGATCAGATTGCCAGACTGCTTGATGGTGAAATCCTGAGCACCGATGTCAAATGGCAGAACCGCCAGCACATCATGGGAACGACGATCATGGGCGATGATCCGAAGAATTCGGTCGTTGATCGCAATTGCCGCACCCATGACCATCGCAATATGTTCATTGCGGGTACCAGTGTCATGCCTTCATCGTCTTGCGTAAACCCAACGCTGACAGGTGCGGCGCTCAGCGTGCGCATTGCGGATACGCTGATCAAGGAAATCTAGACTTTCATGAAAGCCAGTCCACAATGCTCCAACATTGTGGGCTAACCATATAACGCTATTTTGTCGGAACGTGGCTCATAAACTCGCTGAGCTTCTCTGCGTAAAGCTCCGCCACATTGCTGGTTGTCGCATGACCCCGTGTCTTACTGCTCGCAGGAATTATAAGGTAGCTGCCATGTGGCATCCGATCAACGGCGGCTTGCAGAAGGCCGAGCTCTTCCGGATTGCGCTCATCATCAGCTGCGTTGATCGCAAACAGATATGCGGTGATTTTCTCAAGATCCTTTGATGGATCGAAATCCCCTGAAGCGCTCCACTGATAGAGTGTGTCATTTGCGTCCACGATTTTTGCCTCGGACAGCTTTGCGTCCACAAGGGTGTTGGCCTCCGCATTTGTGGGGGCTGCTTGCCAGAGACGTGTATTTCCGCCATTCGTTGCAAGATCATACCAAACAGAAGCGATGCGGAGATTTTCCGGCTGCCTTTGGTCATTGCCGCTTTGCCAGGCTGGATCTTTGGTGATCGCATCAATCAGCATCCTGCGCATCATCCAGTTACGTCCGGCCATCGGCGCAGGTAGCGACGCCATGGGAACCAGTGCATCCGCAAAATCCGGATAGCGGATACCCCAGTTCCAGACATGCATCCCGCCCATTGAATGGCCCAGAATGAGACGCAGGTGATCAATCCCAAGCCCTTCCTTGACCAGTCGATATTGCGCTTCAACCATGTCGTCATAATTGTAATGCGGAAATTTCATGCGCAACCCATCGGAAGGCTTTTGCGAGCCTCCCGCACCGATAGAGTCTGGCAATATCAGAAAGTATTTTTGGGCATCAAGTGGTTGTCCAGGACCAAAAAGCGCCTCTGCAAATCCCTTGTTCAGCATTTTCCTGGCTGATCCATTGGTCCCATGCAAAATCAATACAGGTTTGCCATCAGGGTTGCCAATGGTCAGATAGTGCGTTTTCAGATCCATGGTGCTGCCATCATGGAACCGAAAATTTGTGATCGTGTAAGCGTGTTCTTCCGGCTTTGGATAGTTGTCAGCCATGACGTGATTTGACGCTTGAAAAATTATCAAAAGAATTGCTGTGAGCAGCACGGCCTTCCGTTTTACATAACGCATCATGTGCAGTCCCTCCTCCATTAAACTGTAAAATTGTGTTCTCCAACTCTCCCTGTATGAAACAGGCTCCCATGAGTGTTCGAGAACGCCAAACGAAAAATGGCGGGGTGAAACCCCGCCATGCAACCTTATTCCGCAAGTTCTCGCATGACCTTGATCAGGTCTGATTTTCCTTCAAAGCCGATGCCTGGAAGGTCAGGCATGACGATGTGGCCGTCTTCGACTTTCACCCCATCCGGGAAACCGCCATAAGGCTGGAAGAGGTCTGGATAGCTCTCATTGCCGCCCAGCCCGAGTCCAGCTGCAATGTTCAGCGACATCTGATGGCCACCATGAGGGATGCAGCGCGAAGGAGACCAGCCCAGCTGGTCGAGCACGTCAAGCGTCCGAAGATATTCGACAAGGCCATAAGAGAGTGCGCAATCAAATTGTAGCCAGTCGCGATCCGGGCGCATACCACCGTACCGGATCAGGTTCCGCGCATCCTGATGGGAGAACAGGTTTTCGCCAGTTGCCATCGCACCGGGATAGAATTCGGAGAGTGCGGCCTGAAGCTGGTAATCGAGTGGATCGCCAACTTCTTCGTACCAGAACAGCGGATAATCACGCAGCATCTTTGCATAGGCTATGCCGGTTTCAAGATCGAAACGACCATTGGCATCAACAGCCAGCCGGGCTTCTGATCCGATTTCTTCGAGAACAGCTTCGATACGGCGCTTGTCTTCGTCAATGGACGCGCCGCCAATTTTCATTTTGACGACATTATAGCCACGGTCGAGATAGCTGCGCATTTCCTTGCGCAGAGCGGAATCGTCTTTGCCCGGATAGTAATATCCGCCAGCCGCATAAACGAACACGCGCGGGTTAGCCTCAACACCCTTGGTTTCTGCGAGCAGGCGAAAAAGGGGCTTTCCAGCAATTTTTGCAACCGCATCCCAAACAGCCATGTCGATTGTACCGACTGCAACCGAGCGTTCGCCATGGCCGCCTGGCTTTTCATTGGCCATCATAGCCCCCCAGATCTTGTGTGGGTCGAGATTATCACCGGCTTCGTTGACCAGGCTTTCAGGGTCTGCCTGCAGAATACGATCCCGGAACCGTTCACGAATGAGCCCGCCCTGTCCGTAGCGACCATTTGAGTTAAAACCATAACCCACGACCCGGCGGCCATCACGGACGACATCAGTAACGACTGCCACGAGGCTCGCCGTCATTTTGCTGAAGTCGATATACGCGTTACGGATCGGCGAAGAGATCGGTTTGGTCACTTCACGGACTTCGATGATGCGCATGATATCTATCTCCTATTCTGCTGAATTCTTTATGCTAAGCGTGCTGATGAGTGGCTTCCGGCAGTGCCTGAGCGGTTATTTTCCGTGGCGTCTGGCCTTTCTGTTCGGCGATGACCTGGCGTACGGTATCCATGTCGAGTTCACCTTCCCATTTGGCGACTGCAATCGTTGCAACGCCATTTCCGATCAGGTTCACGACAGCGCGTGCTTCGTTCATGAAACGATCAACACCAAGAAGCAGGACCAGCCCGGCTACAGGTACGGTGTGGAAGGTGGAAAGGGTTGCGGCGAGCGTGACAAAGCCTGCACCGGCCACGCCTGCTGATCCTTTGGAAGTGAGCAACAGGACGCCGAGAATACCTAACTGCCCCCAGAGGCTAAGATCGGTATTGGTGGCCTGCGCGATAAAGATTGCAGCCATTGTCAGATAGATACAGGTGCCATCAGCATTGAAAGCGTAGCCAGTTGGCAGCACCAGTCCGACGACTGGCTTGCTGACGCCAAGACGTTCAAGCTTGGTCATCATGCGTGGCAGGACCGCCTCTGTTGAGCAGGTCGCCAATGTGATGAAAATCTCATCCTTGAAATATCGGAAGAACTGAAGAAGTGGAAAGCCCGTCCAGCGCGCGACGGTGCCTAGGACGAGAACCACGAAAAGAATCGATGTCAGATAGACCGCGAGCATCAGGTGGCCGAGAGACCAGATTGTTCCGATACCGTGCTTGCCAATCGTGTAGGCAACGCCAGCGCCAGCGCCCAATGGCGCCAGCTTCATAACCATTCCAACGATACGGAAAAGTGCCTGCAGCGACACGTCGATCACATCGACAAAAGGCTTCGCGCGCTCGCCGATCTGTACCAGGGCAATACCGAACAGAAGTGCGATCAGAATGACTTGCAACATTGCGCCGGAAGCGAAAGCGCCGACAATGGTTTGCGGAATGATATCCAAAAAGAAATCAATGACGCCGCCATGTTCGGCTGCACTCTTCTGATAGCCTGCAATCGATGATGCATCGATCTGACTGGCATCAATATTCATACCCGCTCCCGGCTGCATCAGATTGACGACAATCAGGCCAAGCACCAGAGCAATGGTCGATGCGATCTCGAAATAGATGAGCGCAACAGTTCCAATGCGCCCCACTTCGTGAACATTGCCCATTTTTGCGATACCAAGGACCACCGTTCCGAAAATAATCGGGGCGAGCAGCATCTTGATGAGTTTGATGAAACCAGTCGCAAATGGTTGCAAAGAGGTGGCTGTGTCAGGCCAGAAGAAGCCTATGAGGCAGCCGATAACAATGCCGATCAAAACCTGAATGTAGAGTTGACTGAACAGTCCTCTCATTATTTCCTCCCAAGAATGGAGAGCTACTGCCTTCATCCTCCCGGCAGCACACCTCTCATGTGAGGAAATTCATAACCTTGGATAACTGAGAATGACCAATGCCAACTATCGTATGATCAATGCACATTCTGCATACATGAAGTGGCAAGATCTGACTTTTTGGATAAGCCAGATCAAGAGTTCTCCGAATTATTGGCGATTTCTCCCGACCGACTTTGTGTCATCGATGCTGAATGGCGGAAGCGATACTGGCATAAATTCCGATAATGCGGGAAATCCAGGATGGGGCGCCGACGAATGTGGGAGCGCAGTGTTTCTGTCGTTGCATAGACCGCTGCGACCCTCATTTGATATCATTCTTCATTACTGGTCCGTGACTCCTACGAAATGTGGCCATTCTGAAACCTTAAATAGTTAAAATCTTTAGGTCAGCACAACTCGTGCGTCAGAACTTATAGGCTATAAAGGGATAGGAGATTTAAAACTATGAATTCAAAGAAGCGAAATCTAAACGTGCTCGCTCGGCGGGCGCTCGACCAGCAATTGAAGCCTCTGCGAACAATGGAGTCGTTGATCCGCCCGGAAGGGGAGATGAGGGCTATTCATGAATCTATCGGTTGACGACAGGGCAGTTCTGGAAGCCACTGAACGTTGCACAGCCACGCATTACAGCTCTGGAGTGGAGCCCACGGAGGCACTAAGTCGTAACGCTCATGAGCCCTGCGGCAATCAGCCGAGTTATTGGATAGCGTTCTCATCTATGCTGTCGTAGCCGAGGCTAATCTGGGTGATGTGTTGAAATCCCACACTCGTCTGGTGCCGCGTGGGCCGCGCTTTGTTCGCATCTCGGCCAGGTTTTCATACAGCTTCAGCGCGTATTCTTCCTTGTTACCGTAAACGTCGGCTCGATTGTACCTGCGTTCAAATACTTTGTGATCGTGTTGCGCGACAGCCCGGTGCGTCGGCTGATCTCACGGATCGACTGCTTCTCTCGCAGCGCCGTCCGACGGATGATGTTTAACAGTCCCATGTGGATCACTCCCTTGCCCCCGTTGCTCACCGCGTTTGGGGGAAGGTTCACATGGCTCAGTTCTTAATGGAAATTATCTGCCTAACCGGCTCAGTTCTGCGTGGAAACCAACACCTCTATATTAGCGCCAGCGATTTAGCTTTGAGTGTCCGATTTGCCCTGATTTTGTGGCCACAACGAGATGCTTCGGATTCTTGCCACGATGCGCGCCAGGACGCTGTCTGTCAGTTGATCTGGCAGCTTATGAGCAAGTCCGCTTATTGTTGATTGGGCAGTTTTCTCCCCGAGCGCCAGAAGCTGTTCTAGTTCAGCAATCAGCTTCGACTGATCGAATTTACAGCGATCCGCAGTCTGTATGAAATGGCGCGGGGTGATGTCACTGATCTTGTAGTGGTTGTTGTCACCCACCGACATTGCCAGCTTGAATTTCTTGGTGCTGACCTGATTTGAATCAATGCTCGGCTGCGCGGTGAGGATGTCATAGAGCGGTGTCAGCGTGTATCGCATTCCCGGCGTTAGAAAGACGCTGAAATTTTTCGCGTGGCCATCGGTGGCACCGAGTAACCAGAAGATGAGCTGCGCCTTCAAATAGGCAAGCTGATCATCTTGTGGTTTGTCGCTTCCCTTGAGCAGTTGCATGATGGCCTGATTATCAGGACCGCCATCAGCTTGGTATTTGAGGTTAGGCGGTACTGATAGCGCCTGGCACATATCTTCTTGTGGACGGCGTAGTAGACGGCCATCGCGCGTCCAGATGCGGTCGAAGCGTTCCACAGCAAGAGCCTTAGTGCCCGCAAAATCGACTATTTCAACATTGGCGACATCAAGCCCAAATGCCTTGCAAAGCTTCATGCAGAGATATTCGTTCTCGACGCTGTTGCTGAGATCGATACCGTTCGGAATCTGCCCAATCTGCGGTTTGATGATATGCGTCGTTGGCGTTGTTCCGAGCGGAACTTGCCACTTGCCCTCATGATAGAGCAGTGCGGTCTTTTCCTGGGCTCCGGCTATGGAAATGCGGAAATCGTCATTCTCATCCATGCCGAGGGGGGATGATTTGAGGTCGGCAATCTTTTCGGCGATTTCTTTATCGCTGATGGGGCGACCTTCGATCGTGCCAGTCTTTCCTACGTCGGCATTGTCTGGCAGGAACTGGAGGGCACCGACACAGTCAGCGCCAATCTTGCTCAGCAGGCTGTAAGCATCTGTGCCGCTCGCCTGCACCTTTGCCGCCACTCTGTCCCGTATTGCCTTGTTGTCTGGCAGAAGGTTCTCGAGCACGGCGAGTACCGGCGCACCAATATAGCGGTCTTCTCGCAAAGGGAGCGATAGCGACACCGGTATAGCATTGTCCCATTCAAGCCACTCCTGCGCATACTGAAAATCAATCGCGCCGCTGGAAGCGCGTGCAAGCATGCCGACGTCTCTTCCGTTGAGCAGTACCCGCAGAGGTGGATTTCTCTTGGTACGTGCCATCTAGAAGAGATCCTCAATGTCATGCGCAGACGTTGACCGTTCCTGTATGACCAGCTCCAGATTCAGGGCAGCGAGAACGTCGGTCAGCGTGTTGAGTTGGACGCCACCTTCGCCGTTCTCCAGCTGCGAAATCGTAGCCTGCCGGAGTTTGGTTTTTTCTCCGAGCTGGGTTTGCGTGAGCCCCTTCAATTTGCGCTGCCTTCTTATCGCAGCCCCGATGTGGGGTGGTGTTCGGACAATGTTATTCATGCGACCTCTCTGAGCATGAATATACGCGAAAGCGTATTTATTGTCAATATACGCTACGCCGTATATAGCGGCCTTATACGCTATTGCGCATAAAACGATTTTATGCGTTTAAGCGTATAAACGAATTGGTGTGTATATTTTAATCGTATTTTTAGCTTGGCTTGGGCGCTGACGTCTGGCGGAGACGCATAACCGGGTTCTTATGCACGAAATTTTCAGTTGGCACGTAGAAAGGCTTAAGCTTCAAGCGCTGCCGGAAGGTGCGTTTCGATACACAGAACTGTTGTTTGATAGAGAGTGCTTTTGCAGCCGAAATGATGCCTTGTTGTTTGTGGATCATGTGAATGAGTTCGACAAGATTTCTTGTCGAACTCTTGTTGCAAAAGGGTAGGGCGGTTTAGCCTTCAGGCTTCGGAAAACTCGAGAATTGTCCCGCTTGCGTCGACAGGTGCGATGATTATTCCGTTGCTTGTTGTCGTATAGGTAATGTTGTTCCCATCGAGCGCTGCACGCGTTTTGGAAAGTGCTGTGACCTGAACGCGTAGTGATGCAAATGCTCCTTGTGGCGTTGAATTCACAACAGCTTTTCCGTAAATGCTCTCGGCCGCTTCGCGGTCATAAACAATGATCGCAGCAGAGCGCGGGCCGGTATAAACCTGCCAGTGCCCATCCTCCTGGTTTGCAGTGCCAGCGGAAAATAGGCGAGCGAAGCCCTCAGCTGTTGCTTCAGGCTGGTCCGAGATTGCAATGATTGCTGCAAGCCCATTCGCGCCATTCGCATGTTTTATCAATTCCGGCAGCCAGACCGTTTCGTGCGTTTTGTGCTGGCACATGAAGACCATGCCCTGGGGCACTTCGCTATCAGCGAAAGAAACCGTTTCGAACGCGGCGACACCCTCACCGCCGCCTGGCAGTTCGACAGGGCGTGAAAACGCTCCTACGTCTCCTGTCTTCAGGCCCAGTTCAGTCAGTTCCTTCTTTGCGTCACTCGCACTGGCTATACGACAGGCAATCGCGTGCAGACCTTCGCCTTGTGCTGCAAGTTTTTCGCGCTGATGTAGATTTCCGTCGGTTTCAGAAACGATGCCAAGAAGCTCAAAATAATCATCCGGGAACATGATCGTATAATTCCCGGTACCCTTTTCTTTGCTGTGCAGGCCGCGTGGACTAAGAGTAAAGCCAAAACGGCGATATTGCTCGGCACTTTTCTCCAGATCGTTGACAAGAAGAAAGACGTGGTCAACTCCGTTGACGGGATGCGACATGCGATATTCCTTTGTTATGCTTGGATGAAGACCTTATCGGGAAACCCAAGGCTGGTCTTGCTCGGACTAGAGTGTGCTGGTGACAGGCGAGGATGGTGGCGTAAGGGACGTGGCCTTGTCACAGTTGCGGGGAAACGGATAACAGACAAGCTCGATTGCAGAAAATCGACACTTATTAACGCAGAAATTGCGGTATATTTTACCAAATTGAAGATGAATAATAGTTTATATTGACAAAGATAATAGAGATTCTAGCATAAGAATGCTTGCAGGCAATATTATAGCAAGAAAAGAGCTTTGCTGAACAATTTCAGGGGCTTGAACAATAATGGGACGTGGGGGAAAAGAGGCTGGAAAAGCCCTCCTCAAAGTTCTTCAGGGGAACACAGAATGCATATCAGAAAAGCCGGCCTTGGCCTGTTTCTCGTTGCCTTTTCGCTTGCAACGGCATCCTCCCATGCCGAAGATGTGAAGCGTGGCGGCACGGTCATTGTCCATATGAACACTGAACAGGGTGTTCTCAATCCAGCGCTTCGTGCCTCTACGGGGGTTTATCAGATCACGGGTCGTATTATGGAGCCGTTGATTGACCGGACCTATGAGGGTTACGTGCCCGTATTGGCCACGAGCTGGTCGTCTTCAGAAGATGGTAAGGCCATCACGTTCAAGCTGCGCGAGAATGTGCGTTGGCATGATGGTCAGCCGTTCACCTGCGAGGACGTTTCCTTCAGCGCGATGAATCTTTGGAAAAAACTGCTCAACTATTCAACGACGCTTCAGGCCAATCTGGAATCCGTCGATTGCACCGATCCTCACACGGCAGTTTTCAACTATTCAAAGCCGATGCCGCTGGAACTGCTGGTTGCAGCAATGCCAGATCTCGGCCATCCGGTGCCCAAGCATCTTTATGAAGGCACGGATATTCTCAAGAATAAATATAATTCTGCACCTGTCGGAACGGGCCCATTCAAGTTCGTAGAATATGAGCGCGGCCAGCATATCATTGCACAACGCAATGATGATTACTGGCGCGGCAAGGAATACCCTTATCTCGATCGTGTTGTATGGCGTTTCATGCCCGATAAGGCAGCCGCTGCGGCAGCGCTTGAAGCAGGCGAGATGATGGAAACTGGCTTTAACGGCATTTCCATGTCGGATACTGAGCGTCTTCAGAAAGATGGCCGTTTCGACACTGGAACGAAGGGCTTTGAAAACAACGTTGCCCATTCGACCGTTGAATTCAATCTGCGCAATCCGATCCTCGCCAATCTGAAAGTGCGTCAGGCCATTTATCACGCCCTCGATATTGATTTTGCGATCAGGACCATCATGCGCGGCTATGCCAAGCCAGGTCGAGGCCCAATTCCAAGCTCAGGTGGCGCAAATTACACTGACGATGTTCAGACCTATGCGTACGACGTCGAAAAGGCAAAACAGCTGCTTGATGAAGCTGGCTTTCCGGCAGGTCCTGATGGCATCCGCTTCAAGCTCCGTCACCGTCCTGCGCCATGGGGCGAATATACGCAGCTCTGGGCCGAATATTATGCGCAAGCCATGAAGGAAGTTGGCATCGACGTGGAAATCCTGACGAATGATGCGCCGGGCTTCCTCAATGGTGTTTATCGTGACCATGATTTCGATACAGCAAGTGGCTGGCACCAGTTCCGTTCGGATCCGGCCGTCTCCACCACCGTCTGGCTGCGCTCAGGCGCGCCTGTCGGTACGGCATGGTCGAACCAGTTCGATTACAAATCGGATGAAATGGATCAGCTGATCGATCAGGCCGCTTCCGAGCTGGATCCGGCAAAGCGTGCTGACCTTTATCATCAGATTCAGAAGCTGGAGATGAAGGACCTTCCCGTTATCTTCGCAATCGAACATCCGTTTGTTGGTGTGACCAGCAAGGTGTTGAAGAACCATCACAATACACCGCGCTGGGATTCTTCAAGCTGGTACGATCTCTGGATCGATCAATAGTCTTAATCAGGCTGTTGCCGGTTTCCGGCAACAGCTTTTTTCTTCCCGACAGCAGAAACTGCGTCTGAATATCTGCAGGATAATTCTCAATGCCCCTGCCTCCAATCCTGACTTTTGCGCTGCGCCGTATCTTGCAGGCGATACCGGTCATTCTCCTCATCATGATTGGCTCGTTTCTCCTTATCAAACTTGCCCCCGGTGACACGGTTGACGCATTGGTGGGTGATATGGGAGGGGCTGACCCGCAATTTGTTGCAAGTCTGCGTGCCGACTATGGTCTTGACCAGTCTGTATGGGTTCAACTTTGGATTTACATGACAAAGCTGGCCCAGTTCGACTTCGGCTGGTCCTATGTTTATGAACTGCCGGTACGAGATGTTTTAATATCCCGTCTGGTGCCGACGCTGCTGCTGATGGTTTCGTCGCTTTCGATAGCCTTTATTTTTGGCATAGCACTCGGCGCCTTCGCGGCAAGACGTGCGTACTCGTTTACAGATAATGCCATCTCGACGCTCGGCCTGATCTGTTACGCAATGCCGAGCTTTTTCCTCAGCCTTATTCTGATGTTTGTATTCTCGGTGAAGCTTGGCTGGCTTCCAGTTGGTGGTTACAAAACCATCGCTGGTTTTTACACGGGCTGGAAGAATGTCTGGGATATAACCGTGCATCTCGTCATGCCGACAACGGCACTGTCGCTGATTTACGTTGCTTTCTATATGCGGCTGATGCGCACCAGTGTCCTCGAAGTCGAAAGCCTCGATTATGTTCGTACCGCTCGCGCCAAAGGTGCGAGCAACGCACGAGTGATGTTTCATCACATCATGCGCAACGCCTTTCTGCCGGTCGTAACGCTGCTCGGACTTCAATTCTCGACTGTGCTTGGTGGTTCAGTGGTGATCGAAACGATTTTCTCGCTGCCCGGCCTTGGCCAGTTGGCTTACACTTCTGTGATAAAGCGCGATCTCAACACGTTGATGGGGATCATCTTCCTATGCTCAGTGCTCGTGGTGATCGTGAATTTCATCACCGATCTTATCTATGCGCGGCTTGATTCCAGGATCGAACTGTCATGACGTCTCAAGACCTTACTCTTCCTCGCCCCCAAGCCTCGCGTGCCCGCATTTTGTGGCAGCGTTTTAGTCGTAACCGTGCTGCTGTGTTGGGGCTTGTTCTGTTTATTGCAGTGGTGATGATCGCAATTTTAGCCGGGGTCATCACGCCCGGCGATCCTCTGCGTCGCGTGGGCGATCCGCTTACATGGCCATTCGTTAATGCCGCAACGCCGCTGGGAACCGATCAGCTTGGGCGCGATATTATGGCGGGCATATTTCACGGCGCACGCATTTCGTTGCTGATTGGCGTTGTTGCTACCATGATTTCGATTGTCATCGGCGTCATTATTGGCGCAGTTGCCGGTTATTATGGCGGCTGGGTTGATGACGCACTCATGCGGGTGACTGAAGCGTTCCAGACCGTGCCTAGCTTTGTGCTTCTGCTGACACTGGTGGCAATTTTCGGATCATCGATCGAAAATATCATCATTTGCATCGGCATTGTTTCGTGGACCGCGCCTGCGCGAATGGTTCGTGCGGAATTCATGGCTCTGCGCAATCGTGAGTTTGTCGATGCAGCTCGTAATCTCGGTGTCGGTAATCTGTCGATCATCTTCCGCGAAATCCTTCCCAATGCCTTGCCGCCGGTCGTCGTCTTTGCGTCGGTGGTCATGGCAACTTCCATTCTCATGGAAAGTGCACTGGCATTTCTCAGCCTCGGCGATCCCAATTACGCGAGCTGGGGCAATATGATCGGTCAGGGTCGCGCAGTGCTGCGAACCGACTGGTTCTGCTCGGTTGTTCCTGGCATTGCCATCCTGCTCACCGTGCTTTCTTTCAGCCTGCTTGGCGAAGGGCTTAATGACGCGCTCAACCCAAGGCAGAAGAAGAAATGACTGCGGCTCCTGTTCTAGAAATTCAGAACCTGCAAATCGCTTTGCCTGAGGGCGCGGATCGTCCCTTCGCATTGCAGGATCTGACGTTGACCATCAGTCCGGGCGAAATCCTCTGCCTTGTTGGGGAAAGCGGCTCGGGTAAATCCCTGTCGGCAGGCGCGATCATGCGGCTTTTGCCAGAGCCACATGTGCGGGTCACCCATGGCTCAATCAGGCTCGAAGGCACGGAGCTTTATTCGCTGACCGAAGGCGCCATGAAAAAGCTGCGCGGCGACCGCATCGGCATGATTTTTCAAGAGCCAATGACTGCACTCAACCCACAAAAGACCGTGGGATGGCAGATTGATGAGGTGCTACGTCTACATACGAAGCTCAGCCGCAAGGAGCGTCGTGTGGCTGTGCTCGACATGTTGGGTGAAGTCAAAATTCCTGATCCGATGTCAGCATATAGTGCCTATCCGCATCAGATTTCCGGTGGTCAGCGCCAGCGTGTCATGATCGCCATGGCGCTTATCCTGAAACCGCGCCTCATCATTGCCGATGAACCGACAACTGCCCTCGATGTCACCACACAAGCGCAAATTCTGAAGCTGATCCGGGATCTTCAACGCGAACACAATACCGGCATTTTATTCATCACCCACGACTTTGGCGTGGTGGCGGAAATAGCGGATCGTGTTGCAGTGCTTCGTCTTGGTCAGCTGGTCGAAGAGGGACCTGCCCAGGAAGTCCTCAACAACCCGCAGCATCCCTACACTCAGGCGCTAATCGCATCGGTTCCAGCGCTGACGCCACCAGAGGTGAAGCAATCAGTCAATAGCCAGCCTGTCATTCTGAAAGCCAGCGACCTGCGCAAGACTTTCAAGGCGCAAGGTGGTTTGTTCAGCGGCAAGCGCAGCGCTGTGCCTGCCGTCAAAGACTTGTCGTTTGAACTGAGGCAGGGTGAGACGCTGGGCGTGGTTGGCGAAAGCGGATCGGGGAAAACCACAGTTTCGCGGATCGTGACACGACTTCTTGCAGCTGACAGCGGCAAAGTCGATGTGAATGGCCGTGATTTTCTGAGCGTAAGCGCACGTGAAGTTCGCGCCATGCGCAAAGATATTCAAATGGTCTTTCAGGATCCGATGGCGTCACTCAACCCCCGCCGCCGCGTCGTTGACCTGATTGCACAGGGACCAATTGTCCATGGTATGCCAAAAAAGCAGGCGCATGCGAAGGCGCGTGAACTGCTCGAACTGGTCGAGCTTTCGCCTGCCGCCGCTGATCGCTTTCCGCATGAGTTTTCGGGCGGTCAGCGTCAGCGCATCGGCATTGCGCGTGCACTGGCACTTGAGCCGCGCATTATCGTGGCAGATGAACCGGTTTCCGCACTTGATGTCTCGGTTCAAGCACAGGTTCTGCGCTTGCTGGCTGATCTGCGTGAAAGGCTGAACCTTTCATTGTTGTTTGTAACGCATGATCTGCGTGTTGCCGCCCAGCTCTGCGACCGCATCATAGTTATGTCGAAGGGCGAAATCGCTGAAGCCGGGCCAACTGCTGAAGTCTTCGCCAATCCGCAGCATGAATATACGCAGCGCCTGCTTGCCTCTATTCCTGGCAAGAATTGGACGCCTCCTCGCTCCAACAGCGCAGAATGAAAGCGCCAGACATTATGGAAAATATCCAGTTCCCGCCATCTATCTGGGCTGCAACAGCCCCGGCCCGTAAGCCCGCATTTCCCCTAAGCAGCGATACTGAGGCAGATGTCGTTATCGTGGGCGGTGGTTTCACCGGCCTTTCGGCAGCACTAGACCTTGCCAGGCGTGGCAAGCGTGTGCTTTTGCTTGAAGGCAAAGCAGTGGGCTGGGGAGCGTCCGGGCGCAACAATGGTCAGGTTATTCCGACCATGACCGCTGCTGAACCTGATGCAATCGCCAAACGTTACGGAACGTCGGGTGAACGTTTTGCAAAGCTGATCGGTAACAGTGCGGATATTCTGTTTTGCATCGTGCGTGAGGAAAACATTGAGGCAGAAGCAGAGCAAACCGGCTGGTTCCAGTCTGCGCACTCACCAGGACGGGTCCAGCTTTCAAAAGCGCGTGTTGAAGCGTGGAAACGTTTTGGTTTTCCGGCTGAATATCTCGATAGCGCGGCGACCGCCAAGCTTCTAGGCAGCGATTTCTGGTATGGCGGCATGTTCAATCCGACTGGTGGCCATATCAATCCGCTGGCCCTTGCCCGTGGATTGGCAGCCGCCGCTGAACGCCATGGCGCAGTTATTCATGAACAAAGCCCTGTTACTTCCTATGAGCGCAAGGGCGATCATTGGGAAGTGCGTACCGATAATGCAACGGTCCGTGCAAAAGGTTTTCTGCTTGCGACCAACACCTATACGGGCGAGTTGCGCGAAAAGCTTGCGCCACGTCTGGCGCGCACTATCGTACCTGTTCTCTCATGGCAGATGGCGACAACGCCGGTCAGCGACAACCTCCGCGCGACGATCCTTCCCGGTCGCCAGGCGGTCTCCGACACGCGTGGGGATCTGCGCTTTTTCCGTTATGACGCACGCAATCGTCTGATTACCGGCGGTGTGGTGATGGGCGATTACAATGTTGCAGAACGTGTGAAGCATAAGGCTGCACGCAATCTTGCAGAGGCTTTCCCGGCGCTTGGCGAGCCAGAAATGACCCACGTCTGGAGCGGCTATATCGGTATGACGTGGGACCGCTTTCCGCGTGTTCACCAACTCGGCACGGATGGCTGGGCATGGATCGGCTGCAATGGCCGGGGTGTGGCACTCGGCACAGCACTTGGACGCGAGATAGCACGCGCACTGGATGGCGAGCCGGTTCAGGAACTTGCATTGCCAGTTTCGGAGCCGGAACCGCTACCTTTCCATAAAATTGCAAGGAAGATCGCACCGTTCTATCTCGCATGGTTGCGCCGCAAAGATCTCAAAGAGCCCAATCTCTGAGCTGACTATTCAACATTCATGTGAAAGGTAGATCCATGAATCAAATGCCAATTCTTGAACGTCGCCGTATCGAGGCACTCGTTCTGAAAAATGTCTATGAGGTTCTTCGCGAGCGTTCGGGCGAGGAAGAAGCTCAGGCAGCAATCGGCGAAGCTGTGACCCGTTCAGCAATCGAACAAGGGAAAAACTTCGCCGAAGAACTTGGCCGGACGCCTGATCTTCAGGACTTTGCCGATATTCTCCCACTCTGGACCAAAGATAATGCGCTGGAAATTGAAGTGTTGTCTCAGGGGAAGGATCATTTCGATTTCAATGTGAAACGTTGCCGCTATTCGGAAATGTATCGCGCTATGGGATTAGGTGAGATTGGCCACCTGCTGTCCTGCAATCGTGATGGCGATTTCTGCATCGGCTATAATCCAGAAATGAAGCTGGAGCGCACACAGACCATCATGAAGGGCGCAAGCCATTGCGATTTCCGTTATAGCCTTGATACCAACCAACAGGGAGCCTGATATGCCGGTTGAAAACTGGACCTCGAACGAGCTTGACGATCTGATTGCCTTCCGCCGTGATCTGCATGAAAATCCGGAACTGCTTTATGATGTAAATCGGACTGCGGAAAAAGTGGCAGACGCATTGCGTGCGGCTGGCCTTGACGAAGTGGTAACCGGTATTGGCCGCACAGGTGTCGTCGGTGTCATTCGTGGACAGACCAACAAATCTGGTCGCGCTGTCGCTCTGCGTGCTGATATGGATGCGCTGCCGATTTTTGAAGAGACCGGTGCGGAATGGTCATCGAAGGTTCCGGGGAAAATGCACGCCTGCGGCCATGATGGTCACACCACCATGCTTCTGGGCGCAGCACGCGAACTGGCTCAAAGCCGCGCCTTTGATGGCACCGTCATTGTCATTTTCCAGCCTGCCGAAGAAGGTGGCGCGGGTGCAAAAGCCATGATCGATGACGGTCTTTTCAAACGCTGGCCCGTTAATGAAGTTTACGGCATGCACAACCGTCCCAATCTTGAAGTTGGCAACTTCACGATTAACTCAGGCCCAATCATGGGATCGGTGGATGTGATCGACATCGTAATCGACGGTGTGGGCGGTCACGCCGCATCGCCGCATCATACGATTGATCCAATTCCAGTGACGGCTGCGCTTATTCAGGCCATTCAAACGCTGACTGCCCGAACAATCGATCCGTTGGATTCTGCTGTTATCTCGATCACCACCATACATGGCGGTGATGCTTTCAACGTTATTCCGCAGTCGATCAAGCTAACCGGAACTGTGCGCACCTTGCGTGAAGAAGTACGGGATCATGTCGAAGAGCGTCTAACTCGTGCTGTGCAGGGTATAGCGGATGCTTTTGGGGCAAAGGCCACACTCGATTATCAGCGTAATTATCCTGTGACGGTCAACCACGAGCATGAAACTGAGCTGGCAGCTCTTGCAGCTGAAGCCGTAGCAGGTGCAGAACGCGTGACGCGTGACATGCCGGCAACTCTTGGTGGTGAAGACTTTGCATTCATGCTCAATGAAGTGCCGGGCGCGATGATCAACATTGGTAATGGCCCCAGTGCCAATCTGCATCATCCCAAGTATGACTTTAATGATGACGTTATAGCTTGGGGCTCTTCTTACTGGACGACACTGGTACGCCAGCGTTTACCAGCCTGATGGTTTCTATTTCGCGGTTCTCCACTTTCAGAGTGCTTTGGCGATTGGACTTCCCCTTCAAAAGTGGAGGGCTTCTGTCAGACAAGTCTGACAGAAGCCTTAGAATTGAAGCAGCGAGAATTTACAGGAGAATTCAAACGCGAAGCCGTTCGGATTTTAACGACGAGTGGTCGAGGCATTTCATCGGTTGCCGAGGACCTTGGCATTGGCAAATTAACACTTGACCGCTGGCGTCGTAATTTTGCTGAGTAAGATTTACTCTCCGCTCCGCATGAAGGCATGAGCCAGGAGCTTGCCCGGCTTCGTAAAGAAAACGAGCTTCTACGACAGGAACGAGATTTATTAGAAAAGCGACAGCTCATTTCGAAAGACGACGGGCGGTAGCATGTCTTAAATCAGCGGCGCTCAAGTCGTGAAGCTCACCTGGTCCGCGTTTGCGTTGTCAGATCGAGACGCCATCTTCACTTTCATTGAGGCGGAGAATCCCTCATCTGCAATCATGGTCGACGATCGGATAGTCGCGGCTGCTCGTAGCGCAATTGATTTTCCGGCGAGTGGTTGGGTTAGCAGAATTGCCGGGACGCGGGAACTGGTTATAAACGGTACCCCATAAGTCGTGGCTTACGCTATAACACAATCGGCCGTTCGTATCCTCCGCCGACTTCATGGCGCACGGGAATGGCCTGACATGATCCCAACCAGCTGCGCTTCCAACTTTATTTCTGGGGTCAACGGCGCGCCAATTCGCTTCTCTCCAAGATCAATGGGCGATACTGCCGTTGAGGAGGGGCAATCGTCAAAAATCTGGACGGGCAATCAAAGCACTGATGATATTTGGGTGCCAAATTCCTTATTCGCACGAGTAATACTTCCAAGCAATTAATACCGGGCCATCTCGGCCTGGAAGTTTGTTACGCGATGAATCCGCTGGGCATTTGACGATGAACAGCCCTGTTCACGGGCCATGCGCCGCAGAAGGTTGTGATGGGATGGACGCCCCTCCGACGGCCTTAATGTGGCAGAATGGAAGCGTTGAGCACCATTGTGGAGGATGCGTCCATGAAAGAGATTACTAGGGTTGGTTTAAACAGCATGTCCACACATTATCTTGACATGATTTCGAACAGAGGGGCTGTTTTATCGGACAGCCTATTCGGACTAAGTGAGCCTATACCGTGCACCTCTGGCTATGTCCGCGTCTCAACAACCGGCCAAATCACGGAAAAACAGATCCAGGAAATCGAAGCCGCCGGCTTTCAAGTCGAGCCGCGCCGGGTCGTCACTGAAAGATTTCCGGCAGCACCGCCATCGCGCAACGTCGCGGCTCTTCCCGGTTGTTGGATACGCTGGAGTCCGGAGACATCCTCATCGTCACCAAGCTCGACCGCCCTGGTTGTGATGCTATCGATGTAAGCAGTACCGTCAAAGCCCTCGCGGAAATGGACGTGAAGGTCTAATGCCTCGCACTCGGCGGGGCCGACCACCATTTTGCGGGTTCACGGTCCGTTCGACCTTAGCGTACTGTTTTGCGATGCTCTTGTTCCGACCGTTCAAGACAGTTTCAGCGTCCGGTACTGTGGAAAATTTCGTTTTCCGTTAAGAAATCCACTATCTACGCGTAAGTCAATTTCAGCGTGGATAAGTCACTGAAATCACGGGTTTACCCACACAGGGTCTGGCGGCTCCGACCAGGCGAAGCGCCGGCATTATACAGAAGTCGCCCAGGGATCGATGACCTCCAGTCCCGCGGCTCGAAACGGGCTGGTATCGCGGGTCGCCACAATAAAGCCATGGGCCGCAGCAGTAGCCGCGATGTAGCCGTCAGCGTTGGCGATAGCCTTACCAGACGTCCGCGCTTGTGCCATCAGATCGGCGTAGTGCTTGGTCGTGGCCAGGTCGAAGGCCAGGACGCGGCCAGCGAAGGCCGGCAAAACCTCGTGCTCCAGTCGTTGCTGATAAATCGTGCGGCGCTTCCCCTCTGGCATCGCCGCAAGGCCATAGCGCAACTCGGCGACAGTGATGGCAGATAGGTAAAGCGTTTCAATGGCCTGTGCATCGAACCACGTCAGCGCGTCGGGGTGTGGCTCGACTTTCCACATCTCGGAAATCACGTTGGTGTCGATGACAATCATTCAAACCTCATCGGTTCGGCCGGCGTCTTGTCGCGCACACTGTCAAATACGGCGTGCTCTTCATCCGTCAGGCCGCCGGCCTCGCGGGCGATGGACGCCAGCAAGGAACCCAGCTTGACGCGCTGAGGCGGTCGAGCGGCGGTTTCGAGAATTTCGCGGATTTCCGCCTCGGTGCTACGGCCGTGGTGGGCGGCGCGTACACGAAGCGCCCGATGCACAGCATCGGGTAGATTTCTAACGGTCACATTCGCCATTTGATGGCACTCCTGCATTATGATATCGCGGAGATCAGAATATACAAAGTGATATCAAAGCGCAAGCTTGAAACGCTTAAGTTGACCTGTGAGGTCAGGCTGAAGCGCGACTTTTGCCGTTTGAGTTTACGCAAAACGAT
>NZ_NNRM01000038.1 GCF_002252525.1 Brucella pseudogrignonensis | reverse complement strand
TGCGGATTGCGGCCTTGTGGTCGAGCCGGATTCCGGCCAACTGGCCGATATCGCCATCCAGTCAGCAGACTCTTATGAACAGCTAACCGGGAAAGATCCGGCGGTCGCGATGCTTTCATTTTCGACTGGTGGCAGCGCCGCACATGAACGCGTATCAAAAGTCATTCAGGCGACCAACACTGTGCGTGCAAGGAGACCGGATCTTTGTGTTGATGGGGAGCTGCAATTCGACACTGCATTTGTTGAAGCAATCAGTCATGCGAAATCACCCGGGTCTCCGCTCAAAGGTAATGCAAATGTCTTTGTGTTTCCCAATCTGGAGGCCGCCAATATAGGCTATAAAATTGCGCAGCGCATCGGCGGAGCACAAGCCATCGGCCCCGTTCTGCAAGGCCTCGCTAAACCCGCCAACGATCTCTCACGCGGATGTAGCGCCGATGACATTCTTCACATGATCGCAATTACCGTCAATCAGGCGGCGGCAGGCGGGCATAAGGTAAAGGCGTGAAAGCGTCAAATCGAAAATCATTCAAACCTGCCGCACTAGCGTCACGCAAGACCGCCACGCAGCACCGCTTGATTCAGCCCTTGATAGAGAGCTGGCTGGGGCAGCCGATTATCGGTTGCCCCAGCATCAAGATATTTGAAGACAAACCCGTTCTGCGATCGACCGCATTCATGCCCCGCAGAGATCAAGCAGGCAAAGTCAGACCAATAATGCGTCGCGAAATCTGTGGCTTGAGGATGAAGGTCATTTCATTAAGCCGGACACATCGCATCGAGAGGACTGGCTCTGCTTCGCCAAAAATTTGCTGGAAAGCCCAACGCGGGGCACAATTGCAGATCCCCACCCGATCGGCAATTGCCCGCTTACGATGGTAGCATTTCCGCATTGGCATCATCTTACACCAGTGCCATCCACCCACGATAGTTGAGCAGATAGGAGCGCGCGGGCTTGCCTGCGCACGGCTGCTGTCTCGCGGGGTTGCCTGCGCCAACCACTGCGCAGCTGAGCCCAGCTTGCAGCGATAATCGATCATAGGATAAACTTTATCTATAGTGATTCGCTTTTATCTATTTTTTAAACTTGCGAGTTCCTATCCTATTGAAAGGTTGAAAAGCGCGATGACAAACCGTTCTCAGCATGGCGAAACCTGCCTTTAACGGAAGATTCGGACCGAAATTTGCATCTGCAAGGAGCATTGCATGACCACAACCGCGATCAATCGCAACGAAACGGCGCCGGATTCAGATGTAGCCTCAATGGAGAGATCGATGCAGGAAGCAGGTTTTATCTATAATTTACCCTTCAACGATCTCCTCTTTCGCGCCCAGCAGGTGCATCGCGCGAACTTTGATCCCAATGCCATCCAACTGAGCCGGCTTCTGTCGATCAAGACGGGCGGCTGCGCTGAAGATTGCGGCTATTGCAGCCAGTCCGCGCATTATCCGACAGGTCTCAAGGCTTCAAAGCTGATGGCCGTTGAGCGCGTCCTTGCGCAAGCGCGTGAAGCCCGCGATGGCGGCGCGACACGCTATTGCATGGGGGCCGCATGGCGCGGCCCAAAGGATCGAGACATGGATGTTCTGGTCGCCATGGTCGAAGGCGTCAGGGCGCTTGGACTAGAAACCTGCATGACGCTCGGTATGCTGACACAGGAGCAGTCGGAGCAACTCGCTGATGCTGGACTTGATTACTACAATCACAATCTTGATACCTCCGAGCGCTATTATTCCCAGATCATCACCACCCGTAGGTTTGAAGACAGGCTGCAAACGCTCGAACATGTTCGCAACGCCGGGATCAAGGTTTGCGCCGGCGGCATTCTTGGCATGGGTGAAACGGTTGAAGACCGCATTTCGATGTTGGTGACATTGGCCAATCTGCCCTCACCGCCAGAAAGTGTGCCAATCAATAGGCTGATCCCGATCCCGGGGTCAAAACTCGCGCATGCCGAACCGATTGAGCCAGTCGATTTCGTGCGCATGATCGCACTGGCACGAATTTTGATGCCGCGCTCCTTTGTTCGGCTGTCGGCCGGACGCAGCGCTATGAGCGATGAGTTGCAGGCGCTCTGCTTCTTTGCCGGTGCCAATTCGATCTTTGTCGGCGAGACGCTGCTGACCGCAGACAATCCAGGCGAAGATCACGATAGCGCGCTGCTGCAACGGCTCGGATTAAAGCCCATGGAGCGGGAGGCAGCAGCGTGAGTTTTCCGGCGCTTGATCGCTACCAGACCGGACTTACCGGGCTCATGCGCCGGTCGCGGCTTCGTGTCCTGAGCCAGACGCGGGGCGTTGATTTCACCTCCAATGACTATCTCGGCCTTGCGTCAGCGCCACAGATCGCGGCGGCTATCGCAACAGCGATTGATCATGGGATCCCGCAAGGCGCTGCCGGCTCGCGGCTGTTGCGACGCAATCACTGTGTGCATGAGGCACTGGAAGCCGAAGCGGCAAGGTTTTTTGGCGCGGAAACCGCCCTTTATTTCAGCAATGGCTTCGCCGCAAATGTGGCGCTCTATTCCACTTTGCCGCAAAAGGACGATCTCATCGTCTATGATGCCTTGATCCATGCAAGCGTGCATGACGGCATTCTCGGCAGCCGTGCGCGCGCTGTGGCGGTGCCACACAATAATCTCGAGGCGGTCGAACAAGCCATTCGCTTTTGGCGGGAAGGCGGCGGCAAGGGGGCGCCATGGATCGCGGTTGAGAGCCTTTATTCCATGGATGGCGACCGTGCACCGCTTGCCGAACTGCTCGCGCTTGCAATCCGTCATGACGGTTTCCTCGTGGTCGACGAGGCACATGCCACTGGCGTTTTGGGCCGGAAGGACGGGGGCTCGCTTTCCCCTTAAAGGGTGCTGCCCACCTGATCACGCTGCATGGCTGCGGCAAGGCGCTCGGCGTCTGCGGCGCTCTTGTTTGCCTGCCTGCGACGCTGGCCGGCTATCTCGTCAACCACGCCCGCAGCTTCATCTACTCGACAGCGCCCTCTCCCTTGATTGCAGAGGGCGTTCGCGCCGCGCTGCGGATCGTAAGGGATGAGCCCGATCGCCGTGACAGACTGAAAGCCCTATGCCGTTATGCCGGCAACACATTGGCGTCGAGGCTCGGAATAACGCCCAGCTTTTCGCAGATTCAACCGGTGCTGATTGGTGACAATGCCCGGGCATCGCGGATCGCGGGCCTTATGCAGGAAGCGGGCTTCGACATTCGGGCGATCCTACCGCCAACGGTTGCGACTGGCACAGCACGCCTGCGGATCACCATCACGCTGAATGTTGATGCAGCGCAGATCGCCGCCATGACCGGGCGACTGGCATCAATTCTAAACGAGGTTACGACATGACCCCGCGTTACGTTGTGAGCGGCACCGATACCGGCATTGGCAAAACGGTTTTTTCCGCAGCGCTTGCCGGCGCACTGGGAGGCTCTTACTGGAAGGCGATCCAGTCGGGTCTGACTGAGGAGACGGATAGTGCTGCCGTGTTGCGACTGGGCGCTCTCAAGCAAGAACAGATCCTGCCGGAAGCTTATCGTCTTCAGACGCCCGTATCACCCCATCTTTCCGCAGGCCGCGACGGTATCGAGATCGATCCGGCTCGACTGGATCCGCCCCAGACGCATGGCCCACTGGTGATCGAAGGCGCAGGCGGAGTTCTTGTCCCGATCACCGAGGATGTGGTTTTTGCCGATATATTCGCGCACTGGCAGATTCCGGTCATCCTCTGCGCGCGGACCTCGCTTGGCACCATCAACCATACATTGCTGTCACTTCAGGCGCTGCGGCATCGCGGCATCCCGGTGGCTGGCATTGCCTTCATCGGCGAGGAGAACCGCGACACACAACGTGTGATCGCCAGGATGGGCTGCGTGGCTGAACTCGGTCGGTTGCCCTGGCTCCCTGACCTCAATGCCGCAGCGCTGCGGGCTGCATTCTCTGAAAATTTCGATCTGGCCCATTTGAGAGGAGGCCTTGTTTGATGCATTCGCTTGTATGGCACCCATTCACCCAGCATGCGCTTGAGCCACCAATGACACGGATTGCGTCTACCGATGGCTGCTATCTTGTCGATGAAACTGGCAGGAAAATCCTCGACGCCATTTCATCCTGGTGGGTGATCACCCATGGCCATCGACATCCGACGATCATGCAGGCAATCCGCGAGGCGACCGAATGCTATGACCAGATCATTTTTGCAGAGTTCTCGCATCAGGCAGCGGAACGGCTTGCCGAGGGACTGATCGCGGTGGCTCCTCCGGGGCTCGCGCATGTCTTTTATTCGGACAGTGGTTCGACCAGCGCTGAAGTTGCGATCAAGATGGCCCTTGGATATTTTCACAATCGGGGCGAGCCTCGTGATCGCATTGTCGTGATGGAAGCGGGCTATCACGGCGATACGATCGGCACGATGTCTGCGGGTGAGCGAGGCGTTTTCAACGCTGCCTATGAAGCGCTGCTGTTTGGTGTTGACCGGATTGCGTTTCCGGAAGCCGGATTGGAACAGCAGACGCTGGATCAGTTTGAGAAGCTCTGCCGCAGCGGGCGGGTGGCAACGCTTTTGATCGAGCCTCTGGTGCTTGGCGCCGGCGGCATGAGAATGTACGGACCCGCCACACTTGCCGGGTTGAAGACTATTGCCGAACGCTATCAATGTCTTTTCATAGCCGACGAGGTGATGACGGGTTGGGGACGAACGGGAACGATGTTTGCTTGTGAGCACGCCGGCATCACACCGGATATCCTCTGCACTTCGAAAGGTCTGACCGGCGGCGCTTTGCCGCTTGCCGTCACGCTTTGTGTGGGCAAGGTCTATGAGGCGCATCTGTCAGAGGATCGGCGCAAGACTTTCTTTCATTCCAGTTCCTATGCAGCCAATCCGATTGCCTGTATGGCGGGGGTCGCCAATCTCGCAGTCTGGCAGAACGAGCCGGTGCTCGAGCGCGTGCACGCGCTTGAAACCGCACAGCGGCTCAACCTGGCCCGCTTCGACAACGATCCGCGCTTTGCCAACATCCGTCAGTGCGGCACGCTTGCCGCGCTCGACCTTGTCGGGCAAGGAAACGGCTATCTTTCGCAAGCAGCCCCCCGAATGCGCCAATTGTTTCGCGATCGCGGAATCCTCATTCGTCCGCTTGGCAACGTCCTCTACCTGATGCCGCCCTATTGCATGAGTGATGCTGAGCTCAGTCTTGCCTATGACGCAGTGGATGAAGTTGCATCAATCGTCCTGGAGGATGCGCGATGAGCGCTGTCCGTTCATCTCGCATCATCGGATTTGGCCATGCCATACCGCACCAATGTGTCTTTAGTGCAGAAATCGAGCAAAGACTGGGCCTTGAAGCCGGCTGGATCGAGCGACGGACCGGTATTCGAAGCCGTTACTGGGCGGATGACGATGACACACTGACCGGGCTTGCGGAAGCGGCTGGTCGGATGGCGATCGATGATGCCGGAATCGGGCGACCGGAAATCGCGCTCACGCTGCTCGCGACCTCGACGCCAGATCATGTTCTTCCGCCCTCCGCGCCCTTGCTGAGCCACAGACTTGAACTTGAGAGATCGGGTGCGGTCGATCTGGCAGGCGCCTGCTCAGGCTTCCTCTATGCGCTGGCGCTTGCCGATGGTTTCGTCAGGCTTCATGGCCACTCTGTCCTGATCGTTGCAGCAAACATTCTTAGTCGCCGCATCAATCTCAATGATCGCAACACCTCAGCCCTGTTTGCTGATGCGGCCGGTGCGGTGGTGCTGGCGCCCGATGATGATCCGCAGCGCGGAGTTCTTTCACTCGATCTTGTATCGGATGGGAGCGGCTATGATCTAATCAAGATTTCGGCGGGCGGTAGCAACCGACCCTATTCGAGCGAAATTGATGCGGAAGCGTTTCTGATGACAATGCGAGATGGTCGCGAAGTCTTTGCGCGGGCTTCAGCTTTGATGACCGGAACCGCACGGCAGGCCTTGCGCCGCGCGGAGATGAGCGTGGATCGTGTTGATCGGTTCATTCCGCATCAGGCCAATGCACGACTGTTTAACACTGTTTGCAACGATCTCGGCATCCCCCGCCACAAAATGTTGCAGACGATCCGCGACTACGGCAATTCGTCGGCTGCCACGATCCCGCTCTCGCTCTCCCTTGCGCGCCGGGAGCGTGACTTTTCCCCAGGCGAAATCCTTCTTTTGACCGCAGCTGGCGCAGGTTTGGCAGGCGGATCGGTTGTGCTGCGGATCTAGCTTTATCTGCTTGCTGATTGGCATTCTGTATAGCCAGCACAGGACAATTTGCGAAGGCTTACTGGTCACGCTTCCTGAAAGAGGAGCCGTCATCCTCCGCTGCAGCGATTTCCACTTGTGCGGTCATTCCGGCAACGAGCATAACCGCGGCAGGAACCCGATCAATATGAATTCGAACAGGGATGCGCTGCGCGAGGCGCACCCAGGAGAAAGTCGCCGCAACATTGGGAAGTCCAAGATGGCCGGGCGCACCATTATCGTCTTCAATACCCCGGCCAATGCTCTCGACATGGCCTGTCACCGGCTGATCGAACCCCATGAGTTTGATACGTGCGGGGCGACCGATATGGATCCGCCTCAATCTGGTTTCCTCGAAATAGCCGGTAATCCAGAAGCTCGCTCTATCAATGATCGCTATCTTGGTCTCGCCGGCCTTGGCGTATTCGCCGTCGCGCAAGCGCAGGTTCGTCACATAACCCTCGACAGGAGATCGGATCATGGTCCGCGCGAGATTGAGTTTCGCAAGTTCGAGGGCCGCCTTGGCACCTTGATAGGCTGCGGCTGCCTGCGCCGCCTCCCCCGCCGCCTGCTCGATGACCTCGCGTGAGGCGATGTCGCCCAGTCTGCTTCGTCTTCTGGCAGCCGCCTGCCTTATCAGCATATCCTGACGCCTGGCCTCAGCCTCCGCTTCTGCATTGATGACCGCGAGACGAAAACGCTCGGGGTCGATAGCATAGAGGATGTCACCGCGATGGACATATTGATTGTCGTGTACGGACACCGAATGGATTGTGCCTGAAACTTCCGGCGCGATCTGCACAACATCGACGCTGACGCGAGCGTTGCGCGTCCAGGCCATGCTTTCGTATCGCTGCCAGAGATGGAAAGCGACCAAAGCAGCAAGGGCAACGACGCAGAGTGTGATAAGATAACGGCTGAACAGGGATAGGAGGGATGTCATGAAAAGGAACCGGAAGTGGTTAAGACCTGCAAGAGCAGAGCATAGATGAAGATGAAAACTGCAAGTTCGATGAGTGGACGATGGGCGAGCGCACGCAACAGACCGATCGTAGCCAGCAACTGAACAATGCCTATGGTGACGACAAGCGCGGCAATCGCCAGGACCAGGAGGCCGGGATAAAAGACACCGTCACTGTTGAAATCGGTGATCATGATCGCCTGGCCTCCATCCTCAATCCAATCCCGAGGGCGAAGCGAAGATCAATGAGGTGGTCGATGAGCGGGGCCTGTTTTTCATCGCCGGGCTCGGCATTTGCCGCCATCAGCGTGTCGATCTGCCCTTCCAGATCAAAGGCTTGCCTGCAGTCGCAACGATGCCTGCCATCGAAATATCGAGCGATCTCCGACAGGAGCGCGGTGATCGCGGCGGCGGTTTCCCCCTGCAATTCTGCCCGCGCTTGGACGATCTGCATCACGGCATGACCAACGCGAAGATGATGCAGCGTGTCGTCGAGCACATCGGTATAGGAATTCTTTGCCCCTTGAACACGCGGCAACAGCAAAGCGGTCCGGTCGATCATCAAGCCGGTCCAGTTCGATGCAGAGTTATTTCGGGCATCTGGTTTCTGGCGCAAGGCCCTGCGACGGACATCCCGGCGGCTTATCTGAAGCAGCCGCTTGATGGCATGGTCGGCAGTGACCGTTTGAAACAGTGTCATGCTGATCACTGCAAAGCCTGTGGCAGCAAACACTGCAAGCACCGCATTGAGCGACTGGGCAAAGTCGGCGTCATAGATTGGGTTGAGGCCTCCGAGGATCGGAATGGTCAGGGTGATCCCCAGTGCCATGAAAGTGGTGGGTGGACGCGCCTGCAGTGAGCCGGCAAGCAGAAATGCAGGCGCAAGCACGGCCATCAGCGTGCTGAAATCGGCGACCTGCGGCAAGACAACGAAACTATAAAGAAGACTGATGGCAACCCCATAGACCAAGCCTTTAATATATCGAATGAGGAAGGGCGTCGGTGCATCGAAATTTCCAAACAAGGTGCAGCATACCCCAACAATGGAAAGGGCCATGCCGCCTTCCGACCATGCAGACCAGATCCAGAAAGCGCAACCGATCAGAATAGCCGTCATCGCTCCGATGGCGGCCCGTGCTGCCATCCACCGGTCGCGATGATAGGCGTATCCTGTAGCAAGGTGCGGCCCGTGAAGGTGAGAAAGGCGACCAGCGCCCATGAGATTGTGCTGGAGCCCATTGCAATCCGACAGCAGTGTAACCAGTTCAGCCAGATGACCAGCGAGATTGGCGACGATCCGCCGATCAGACAACGCAGGTCCATATTCTGCGCATGGCTTCAGCGATGACGCCTTTTCGATCAAGCCGCGCGCTGGATCATGCTGATTGGATAGAGCCGGTGCCTCTATCCATCCCGCGATCTCCTGCAGCAGATCAGCCAGCTCAGCCGCTATGGGTTCATCATCATCCTTCAAGGCATGAAGCCGGTCTGCAATATCGGCGCAAAGCGGGAGCAGGCGCGCCAGGCGATCGTGCAAGACCCGCAATTTCTTTCGCTCCAGCCTGAAAGGTGCGGCATCGTAAGGGAGATGCGCCGCCAGTCCTTGCAGGACAAGAAGATCGACGGCAAGCCACTTGCTGTCGCGAGAAATGTCTGTTGCCGCCTTGCCGCCAAGCGTGTCGACCGCCAGCTGCCGCGCATCTTTTACTGTCGTCTTGAGCTTAGCCGTCAACTGCTCACCGGAACTTATGGGCAAGATGAAGCGGTGCAGGAGAACGGCGCAGAGAATGCCAATAGAAATCTCCTGCACACGCATCAAGGCCACATCAAATATCGTCCCGGGATCGAGCAGGCCGGGAAATCCGATGAGGCTCGCCGTATAGCCGGCGAGCACAAAGGCGTAGGAACGGGGCGTCCTGTCGAGAAGCGACAGATAGAGGCAAAATCCGATCCAGCAGGCGAGAACGATGCTGCACAGGATCGGGTCATCGACGAAATTGGGAATAATCAGAACAGTGGCGATCGCCCCGACCATCGTTCCAACCAGACGATAAAGGCCGCGGCTAAGCGATGCGCCGGCAGACGCTTGCGAGACGATATAGACGGTGACGATGGCCCAGGATGGTTTGGAAAGCCCGATGCGCAGCGATAGGTAATAGGCGAGCATTGCAGCAGCAAAACTCTTGATCGAAAAGACCAGCGCTTTTGCGTCTGCCTTGATGGCGGGGGAGCGGAGGCAGCCCGCAACCATCGACCGCCACGAGGCGCCGATGCCTAAAGAGCGTTTGTAAAAATGAGGAACTGCGTTCATGCCGGCAATATCGCTGCATTGCAAAGCTAAATAAATTCGTTATCCTGACAAAAAATATCTCAATCCTGCCAATGATGGATCGCTTGCAGCCCGCCAATCTTTCCTATGACCCTGATCTCAGTGATCTGCCAGCGCTTGCGCGGGAACTCGACTTTTGTGACTACCAGGCGGAAGTCCCGATCCATAGCCATCGCAAAGGCCAGCTGATTATTGCGCTGCATGGCGCGGTTACCTGCACCACAAACAAAGAAATATGGATCGTGCCTCCCAATTGCGGGGTCTGGATACCGGGTCGGATACCCCATAGTGCGAAGGCGACAGCGAATGCCAGGCTGAATTATCTGTTTGTCGAGCCTGATGCAGCCGTTCTGCCAAAACAATGCTGCACCGTTTCCATTTCTCCCATGATCCGGGAAATGGTGCATCGGCTGGCACAGGAGCATGCGGATTATCGTTGGGATAGCCATGCTGCCCGAATTGCGCGTGTGGTGCTTGATGAATTGGCAATGATGCCACGCGAACATTTCAACCTACCGGTTTCCAGCCATGCCAAGATCAAAACGATTGCGGCCGCCCTGACCATCAATCCTGCAGATCGCAGCACGCTGGGTGAATGGGCGAAACGAGTCGCCATGAGCGAGCGATCACTGGCGCGTCTGATGCTTGTGGAAACAGGACTGACATTCGGCCGATGGCGCCAGCAGTTGCATCTGGTTTTAGCGCTTCGGCAATTGGCAAGTGGTGCAAGCGTCCAGGCTGTTGCCGGCGAACTCGGTTATGAATCGGTCAATGCCTTCATAACGATGTTCAAGAAGGCGCTTGGGACGACACCGGCACAATATTTCGTGCAGCATTACGCCAAATCTACCCGCTTAAAACACGCTGTGTCCAAATAGTTGTTTGACCAAGCATCTCATTAAGCACGGAGGCTGCTGCCGGTCTGACGGGCTCGGCCCGCGCCAGATTGATCATCATGCCGAAGGCGTTTTTGGCGTCTTTCGCTGCCATGGCTTTCAAGAGGCAAATCACCCAAAAGAGCCATTTTGGCTATCGTGCCTAAAGGATGGCTGCACCGCAAGCGACAATGGCTGTTATACCCATTTGCGTGTAAAATATAATTATACGCACTCGCGTATATTTCTCCTGTATGATGCGCGTCTGTTTTTGGAAATTCCGAGTTGAGATTTGAATGACCGAAGTAAGACGCGAAGCAGTCCGGCAGCTAAGACGTCCTCGTCAGTTATTCCGTAGACGCAACGCCGGGCCCGAAGGCAGCCACTTGAGCCAAAAATGAAGACAGGATTGAGCCCAGCATCTTAGTCGCGTCATAGGGCAGCCCGTGGCCAATATTAGCAACGTGTTTATGGCGGAACAAAAAGTTGAGACCCTGCAACTCTCGCGCCACTTCGCGCGAGACGATGCCACGCTCAGCTGTCACAAGGAGTGTCGGCGCGTTGATTGCCCGCGCCACTTCGCGCCAATCCGGGTTTGGTGGAGTGAGAATATCACAGGCATTGATACTGGTCTGGAGTTGAGCGTCGACAAGATAACGGATCATTTCTACCGAACGGTTTGGACTTTTCTGGCGCGCTCTGTTGATTAGGCTATCTCTCGGCCGTTTGAGCAACTGCTGATGTTCTTCTCCAACACCACTTTCGTAGACTTCACGCTGCATCTCCGCGCCAAGGAAGGTTGGATCTATGAGAACAACGGCCCTCACCGACGAACCAAGCTCGGCAGCAGCGAGCGCAGCCGTCATGCCGCCCATTGAATGGCCGATCAAGATCGGCCGATCTAGCTTCAAATATTTGATGAGTTCGATAACATCTCTTGCATGGTCCGTATATCGGTAGCCTGTCACAGGCGAGCTCGTTCCACCATGGCCGCGGGCATCGGGAAGGACCACATCAAAATCCGCCAATGCTCGTGCCATCGGCAAGAGGCAGGCACCGTTTCCAAAAAGTCCATGCAAACCGACCAGGGAAGGTTTATGCCCCCCTGATCGCCAATAGCGGACTGTCAGCCGGCTGGTTTGGCAGGCGCCTCGTTGCCAGTCGATTTGTTCATCCGTATTGCGCATTCAATGACGTTGGCACGATTCGCGTGCGGTGGTCGACGGCAGTGTTCCTTGCGGCTAACTCCATCGTGATGCCAACTGCATTCGATTGTCAGCATCCATCCCTTCGAGAACCTTGACAGGTCTGAGAGCTGAAGACTGCTCTGACATGTAGAAAGCTGTGCGGATGTCCGAGATGAAAGCGCAAAGCCGCTTGGCCGAATCTCCCTCGCCTACGTCATGAACCGTTCATTCATGCGCCAGTAGCATTTCATGATAGGCCCAGAACTCGTGGATAAACCGTTGAGCCAGGCTGTTGTCAGGGCGGTTGCTCCGACGAATGATAAGAAACCCTGCATCAACAAAGCTGTTAAATGGCCGCGTCACCACACCGCGCCCGCGAAAATCGGTTGCAGAGGACGGGTCAATGATTGTGATACCGGCGCCTTCTGCCACAAGTGTCAGCGCCGTGTGTGACAGGCGGGTTTCAATGGTGGCCGATCGCGGGATGCGCGCAAGCGCAACTTCAACGCGCATAGCAAAAAGCGATCCCGGTTCAAGTGTGATCATCCGTTCATTGGCGAGATCCTGAGGAGAAACTTCCCTATAGTCTGCCAGTCGGTGTCCCTCCGGGACCGCAACCACTGCCGGTATAGCACGCGTTTCGATATCGAACCCGGGTCTGTCCAGCGGGCCGTCTGCAAAGCCGATATCGGCCTGCCCTGACGCAACCGACTCCACCACCAACGCGGAAGAAATGCCGTTTAGGGAAGCATGAATATTGGGACGGGGTTTGAGAAAGCGTGCAAGGAAGCGCGGCATGATCCCATTGGCGAGTGCAGGCATGGCCGCGATACGCAACATGCCTGCATTCTGACGACTAATTTCGTCGGCGAAACTCCTGATTCGATTGAGCCCGACATAGGCCCTTTCCACTTCCTGCAACAGCGTCATGGCGGCCTGTGTGGGGATCAACTGGTTTCCGCGACGGTTAAAGAGCTTGAGTTTGGTATCGATCTCAAAGTCGCGGATCAGGCGGCTCACGGCGGGCTGCGTGATCGACATCAGTTCCGCTGCAGCTGTCATTTTTCCGGTCAACATGACTGCTCGGAACGCTTCGACCTGACGCAGGTTCATGTTTCACCATAATATTTGGTTATGCTCTAGGCTTCATTTCGAATTTGACTGTATTGAGGCCCACTGTCAAACCTTTCTCATAATCGTACCGTCGCGATGAAAGCAGCGGACATAAAAATGGGAACAATGCAATTGAGTGCGGTCAGCGCCTATCTGGAAATAATAGGCTTCTCTCAGGATGGTTGGGGTCACGACATGCTCCGGGCCGCTGGGATGACGCTCGCGGTAGCATTCTGCGGTTTCGCGGCTGGCACAGTGTTTGGCATGTTTGCCGCGGCTGCGTCTTTTTCCTCTCAGCGTATTCTCAGGATTGCGGCGGATGGGTATTCGACCGTGCTTCGCGGGATACCGGACCTACTGATTATTTACCTGTTCTATTTTGGCAGCAGCACTCTGTTAAGCCAGCTCGGTACGTTCTTTGGTGGACAAGGTTTCGTCAGCGCACCCGTTTTCGTCACCGGCGCACTGGCCATCGGCGTGGTATCCGGCGCTTATCAGGCCGAAGTTTATCGCGGCGCAGTGCTTGCACTCCCCAAAGGCGAAATCGAAGCTGCCAAAGCCTATGGCATGCCGCCGCGTCTGCTGTTTCGTCGCATAATGGTTCCGCAGGCGGCGCGCTTTGCCATTCCGGGCATCGGCAATGTGTGGCAGCTCGTCTTGAAGGAATCCGCACTGATCTCGGTGGTCGGACTGGTTGAACTGATGCGTCAGGCGCAAATCGGCGCTGGATCAACCCGCAAGCCATTTACCTTCTTTCTGACCGCCGGGCTGCTTTATCTCGTGATCACATTCGCATCGGGCCTGTTGTTCAGAAACGCCGAAAAGCGCGCAATGCGCGGCATTCGGAGGGCAAATTGAGCATTCTCGACCTTCCGTTCATGTTCGACAGTTTCGTCCAGCTCTGTCGCGGTATCCCGCTGACGCTGCAACTCATGGCGTTTTCCGTTGTCAGTGGCGCAGTGCTGGCCACCCTACTGGCTACGATGCGCCTGTCGGGCAATCTGATCCTGGACCTTATTGCGCGCGGTTACATCTTCGTGCTGCGTGGCACTCCGCTGTTGGTCCAGCTCTACATCATCTATTACGGTCTCAGCCAGTTTCCCGAACTGCGCAGGAGCTTTCTCTGGCCGTTTCTACGCGATCCCTATTGGTGCGCGGTGCTGGCTCTGGCGCTCAATACAGCTGCCTATAGCGCCGAAATCATCCGTGGTGGCGTTCTGTCGGTCGCGGCAGGGCAGATCGAAGCGGCGCGCGCTTATGGCATGAGCGGCTTCACACTTGTCCGCCGCATTCTTGCACCGCAGGCTCTGCGGCAGATGCTACCCGCCTATTCGAATGAAGTTATCTTGATGGTGAAGTCCACGGCGCTGGCATCAACCATCACAATGATGGAAGTGACCGGGCTGGCGGCCAAGCTGATTTCTGCCACCTACCGGCCGGTCGAAGTCTTCATCTGCGCGGGCGCGATCTATCTCCTCTTGAATTTCGTGGTCACCAGAATCTTCAAGCTGGTGGAATACCGCCTTTCCGCCGCCCAGCGCCAGCCTGACATCGTGCCTGCCGGAGGAAACGCATAATGCAACATTTCGAAACGCCTGCTGTCGAAATCAAAAGCCTCGAAAAATGCTACGGCGCGCACAGGGTTCTGCATTCCGTGTCCTTGCAGGCCCATCAGGGTGAAGTCATCTCCATTCTGGGAGCGTCAGGATCTGGCAAGTCCACACTGCTGCGCTGCATCAATATGCTGGAAGTGCCGGACGCGGGCAGCGTGGCTATTCACGGAGAGACCTATAAGCTCGATCAGCAGCCAGGACGTGCGCCTCGTCCCACTGACACACAACAGGTTCAACGGCTGCGTGGTCAGGCGACGATGGTGTTCCAGTCGTTCAATCTGTGGTCGCACCTGACCATCCTCGATAATCTGATCGAAGCGCCTGTGCATGTGCAGAAGCGAAATCGCTCGGAGTGCCTTGCAGAAGCTGAAGCACTGCTGGAGCGGGTCGGCATAGCGGATAAGCGCAATTTCTACCCTGCGCATCTTTCCGGCGGCCAACAGCAACGCGCAGCAATTGCTCGCGCGCTGGCGATGCGTCCGAAGATCATGCTGTTCGACGAGCCGACCTCTGCACTCGACCCCGAACTGGTGGCCGAAGTGTTAAAGGTCATGCGCGATCTGGCGGCAGAGGGGCGCACCATGCTGGTTGTAACCCACGAGATGGGCTTCGCCCGCGATGTTTCCAGCCGTGTCGTGTTTCTACGCCAGGGTGTGATTGAAGAAGAAGGAACGCCCGACGAGGTCTTTGCCAACCCCAAAAGCGATCGGTTCCGGCAATTCATTTCCAAACAAAACATATGAAACTGATCAATCAGTTCTTTAACAGAGGTGAACATATGAAACTGAAAATCGTCCTTTCCGTCCTCGGCGTTCTCGCCGTTGCCCCGACAGCGCATGCCGAAGATGTCGTCCGCATCGCGACTGAAGGTGCCTATGCGCCGTGGAATTTTTCTGGCCCCAACGGCGTGCTGGAAGGCTTCGAGATCGATCTCGCCAAAGACCTTTGCGAGCGCTTGAAAGTGAAATGCGAAATCACCGCACAGAACTGGGACGGCATCATTCCCTCGCTGACCGCCGGCAAGTACGACGCCATCATGGCGGGCATGAGCATCACGCCGAAGCGTGAGGAGGTGATCGCGTTTTCGTCGCCTTATGCGGCAGCCATCAATTCCTTTGCAGTTATGGGTGATAGCGACCTCGCCGATCTGCCGGAAGGCGGCAAGCCGCTGAATGTAGATTCTGAGGCGGCCAAGCCTGTGCTCGAAGAAATCGCCAAGAAAATCAATGGCAAGACCGTCGGCGTTCAGGGTTCAACAACCGCTTCGGCCTTCATGGAGCAATATTTCAAGAATGGCACGAATGTCCGTGAGTATAAAACCGCAGAGGAACACAATTTCGACCTGACCAGCGGTCGTGTGGATGCGGTTGTCGCCAATGCCACAGTTCTTGCTGTGGCTCTCGAAAAGGACGACTTGAAGGGTGCCAAGCTAGCCGGCCCGCTTTTTTCCGGTAAGGTCTTCGGCATGATCGGCGTCGGCCTGCGCAAGGACGATACCGCCCTGAAGGGTCGCTTCGATACAGCAATTCAGGCAGCGATCGCCGACGGCACGGTGAAAAAGCTTTCCGAGAAGTGGTTTAAAGTGGACGTGAGCCCACAAAACTGAGCCGACGCAATCGGGCCTGACCGCCGTCAGGCCCTTCCCTGACGACACTGTGACAGCAGATTGAATTTACGAATGCGCAGATTGCCGGATCAGAACATAGTCATTATCGGAGCGGGACTGGTTGGCGCTACCCTCGCCTGGGGCCTCGCCCGATCCGGTCTGCAACCAATGCTTCTCGACGGAGAAGACCTGTCCATGCGCGCATCCCGCGCCAACTTCGCACTCATCTGGGTACAGGGCAAAGGCGTAGGCGCACCACACTATGCCCGTTGGACCATGCAATCTGCGCGCCTGTGGCCTACATTTGCAGAGGAGTTGCGAGATGTCACCGGACTTGATGTAGCGCTCAAACAGACCGGCGCTTTCACTTTTTGCCTCACCGAGCGTGAGCTTGAAATGTTTGCCGAAGACGTTGCGACAGTCGCGCGCGAACTTGGCAATGACGCCCCGGAACACGTCGTGCTCGACCATCGGGAAACGGCCAGAATGCTGCCGGCACTCGGGGGGGATGTGATCGGTTCGATCTATTCGCCGATGGACGGCGATGTAAATTCGTTGCGCCTGTTTCGCGCCTTGCATATCGGCATGATCAAACTCGGCGCTGGCTATCAACCGCATTGTGAAGTCTCTTCCATCACCCCGCGGGGTGGCGGCTTTCTTTTAAGCGGTTTATGGGGCGAGGTCTTTACCGAGCGCGTCATTCTGGCTGCGGGTAACGGCAATGCAGAGCTCGCCGAGAGTGTCGGTCTTAAAGCGCCGGTCTTGCGCAGCAAAGGCCAAATTCTTGTAACGGAGAAATGCGCACCTTTCTTCCCCTACACCGCGGCCACGCTGCGGCAAGCGGATGAAGGCGGTGTGATGATCGGCGACAGTCAGGAAACTCACACGGATCGGATCGCCACCAATCAGGATATCAGCGCGGTTCTGGCCAACAGGGCAGTCCGGACATTCCCGCATCTTTCCAAGGTCAATGTCATTCGCAGTTGGGCGGGCTTTCGGGTCAAGACACCGGACGGCCTGCCGATTTACGAACAATCCGAAAGCCACCCCGGTGCTTACGCCGTCATGTGCCATTCCGGCGTCACGCTTGCAGCCAATCACGCGCTGATCGTGGCGCAGGAAATAGCAACCGATGTCAAAGAGCTTGCTGGTGATGTGTTCTCCGGCCGGAGGTTCCATGTCTCCTAATATGTTCCTGAAAACTGAGACGCCAGAAGAAACCGTGACGATCACATTCGATGCGCGCACCTTAACGGTGCCTTCTCATGTAACTGTCGCCGCAGCGTTGCTTGGAGAGGGCATCATCCGGCTCAGAAACAGCGTTGTTGGTGATCAGCCGCGCGCGCCCTATTGCCTGATGGGTATCTGCTTTGAATGTCTGGTCACCATTGATGGTGTTCAGAACCGTCAGGCATGCATGACGCCTGTGGCCAATGGAATGATCATTTCTTCCCAGACCGGTGCGCGCCAGGTGGAACCATGATGCCAATGCTCAAGAGAATTTCCACTCTTCATGCGCTCGACGCTTTTTACGACCTCGCCATTGTCGGTGCGGGACCGGCCGGCATGTCGGCAGCCACAGAGGCAAGCGCCGCTGGCGCTAACGTGGTTGTGTTCGACGAAAACCCTGCAGCCGGCGGACAGATTTACCGTGGCATTGAACACAATACCACTGCCCGAAGGCCGTTTCTCGGGACTGACTACTGGAGAGGCAAAGAACTCCTGAACTCATTCATCACCAGCGGTGTCAGCTATGTGCCGCAGGCGCTCGTCTGGAGTGTGGAACCACAGGATAGCGACAGCTCCAACAGTGTCGATCTGCGCGTATCGGTCGGTGGCAAGAGTGGGATTGTTAAAGCGCGTCGCGTCATCTTCGCAACTGGCGCCATGGAGCGTCCGATGCCTTTGAGGGGCTGGACCTTGCCGGGCGTTATGAGCATTGGCGCAGCACAGATAGCGTTGAAGGCCTCCGGCCTTCTGCCCACCGGAAATGTGGTTTTAGCGGGAACAGGCCCGCTGCTCTATATGTTCGCCGCGCAGCTTTTGCAGGCCGGTGGCAAGGTGTCAGCATTGCTCGATACGACACCCGGAGCAAATTATACCAAGGCCAGCTCGCGGCTGATCTCGTTCCTCTTCTCGCCCTATGCCTTAAAAGGTCTTTCACTTCTTCTGAAGGTGCGCAAGTCGGTGCCGGTCTATTCGGGCGTGACCGATATTGCTATTGAAGGAAAAGGCGAAGCAGAAGCGATCTGCTTTTTCGCGAAAGGCAAGACACACAGGCTTAGTGTCGATAGCGTCTTCCTGCATCAGGGTGTGATCCCCAACAACAATCTCGCCAATGCTTCGGGCTGTGCCCTGGTTTGGAACGACGGCCAGAAATGCTTTCAACCGCAGCTCGCCAGCAACGGGCGTTCGTCTGTTGCGACCATCTACATTGCGGGTGACGGCAGTGGCATCGGCGGTGCATTGGTTGCTGAGCAGAGCGGGCGGATTGCGGCGCTTGCGGCCTGTCAGGATATCTTTCCGGAACTCGCAACGTCGTTGGCGTCAAAAATCGCAAAGCTGCAGGGGCAAGTGCGACGCGTCGAACGCGGTCGATCCTTTATCGATGCGCTTTATCTGCCTTCACAGGCATTTCGCGCACCGGCGGACAGAGACACGATTGTCTGCCGGTGCGAAGAAGTGACAGCAGGTGCAATTCGCGACGCGGCGGCCTGCAAGATCGCCGGCCCCAACCAGCTTAAAACCATGTTCCGCTGCGGCATGGGACCCTGTCAGGGTCGCATGTGCAGTTCCACCGTCACGGACATTCTGGCCGAGGTACAAGACCGTGCACCTCAAACAGTCGGCTTCTATCGCCTGCGCGCGCCGGTGAAACCGGTGCCGCTCGGCGAAATCGCAGCACTCCCCCAAACCCCCGATGCTGTTTTCGCCGTGAATGGCGAGCAGCCGGAAAATTCCCCAACCATCTGAAAGGATTAAACTATGGCTGAGCGTTTCATTCAGACGCCGATCATGCATCGCGTCGTTGAACACAACGGCATTGTCTATGTCGGAGGAACCACCTGTGATGATGAAAGCCTTGATATGGCCGGCCAGACCCGTGAGATCCTCACCAAGCTCGACAGTTATCTGGCACAGGCAGGCACGGACAAGAACAAGCTTCTGGCAGCCACCATCTTCGTAACAGACCTCAATAGGAAGCCTGAAATGGATAAGGTCTGGAAGCAGTGGATTGATCCTTCGCTGCTGCCAACCCGTGCAACGGTTGGCGTTGCTGATTTGGGTGGGGATACGCTGATCGAAATCGTGGTTTCCGCTTACAAATAACCGGCTTTGAAAACGACGTTGAGTTCTTGAAAGCAACAGCCGCCGACTGTCATGGAGCTGGCGGCTGTTCTCCAACCAAGTGCTATATCCTCAAGAGACCGTTGTTATCAGCCGGCTTTCATACGTTCACTGTCAGAATTTATGTGCACGTTCCTAAGAGCCGAACCGAAAATTAAGTTGAGCGATTTCAGTAGTTTATGATTCTCTTTGGTTTACCAAGACTACGGAGGATCACATGGCCTGGACTGAAGCCGCCCGGCGAGACTATGCCAGACGTGGCTTGCGCTATGCAAGCGATTGTACCGACGATGAGTGGGCAGTTGTTGCGCCGCTTTTGCAGCCGATGGGTAAAGTCGGCCGTCCGCGCGAGCATGATCCACGCATATTGTGGAACGCAATCCAATACATCGCGACAATCGGCTGCCAATGGGCGCAATTACCGAAGGAATTCCCGCCGTTTACGACGGTGCAGTACCATTTCTACCGGATGCGCGACAACGGCTTGCTTGATCTTATCAATGAAATGCTGGTTGCGGTGACACGGCTGGCGGAAGGCCGCAAGGCGGAGCCGACAGCCGCTATTATCGATAGCCAGTCGGTCAAGACGACGGAATCTGGCAGTCCACGAGGCTATGATGCTGGCAAAAAGATCAAAGGGCGCAAGCGCCATATCGTGACCGATATGACGGGCAATATGCTGGAAGGCATCGTGCATGCTGCCGACGTTCAGGACCGGGACGGTGCACTCGATCTGATCAATCGCACCTGTGACAACTATCCGGCTGTGAAGAAACTCTTTGCCGATGGCGGATATGCTGGCGAAAAGCTAACAACTGCTGTGGCACATATCGAAGCGCTGGCAATTGAAATCGTCAAGCGCTCCGATCAGGTCAGGGGCTTTGTAGTTTTGCCCAAACGGTGGATCGTCGAGCGAACCTTCGCCTGGCTCAATCGCTGCCGCCGTCTGGCAAAAGACTGGGAGGCCTCAGTTGCATCCGCAGAGGCATGGATGTTCATCTCGTCAATCAGGCGAATGACACGGCGTATCGCAAGGCTCGAATTTTGAGTCGGGCACTAAGAGAATATCGAAATATTCCCGCATCAAACCGCTCCCTTCAAATCCTCTGATCTTGATTATGATTTCTAAATAACTCTCATCATCAACCTTCATCAAATATATAGATCATCGTCATTGATTTCACCGTAACAAAGCTTCTCCTCACTGTTTCCAGTGCTTGCAAATCCCGCATCCTCAAAAGCGACACCTGAGGTTTCCGAGGGACATTTGAACATCCAGACCCTTTTAAAGGTAAGGGACATGGCAATCACCGTCATAGTCCACAAGGTTATGGGACCAAACAACCCTTGGTTCGTTGCAACTTCTATTTGCGTTCGAGGATACGCGCCTTTGCGGCCATTCTCATGTTTGCTGCAACCACGACTTTGACGAGCGTTTAAATGCCCCATGCATGCCTATGCCGGGGCCTCAGGTCGGTCATCGAAAATGCAGACTGCGGTCGCAGGCAGGCACCGCTTGCCTGAGGCAGCGTCTGAGCTTTTGATCCCAACCAGGAAAACTGGATCACAACGCCGCCTGATCGTAAGTGCGTCGGTGCGCCTTAATGACATCCAGATTGTCGCGGATCCAGAAGTTGGATCCTTCCAGGGCGTGCAAGGCTCCGCGGCCGATATCCGTCAACTCATACTCAACACGTGGTGGTATTTGAGGGAAATAGTGGCGTGTAATGATACGGTTACGTTCGAGATTGCGCAGTGTGAGTGTCAGCATGCGCTGGGTGATATCATTGATCTCTTCCCAGACGTCAATGATGGCGTGACCCCCGGTCATGCCTCATTCTCGCTTCTTGCTACGATCCGCGCGCATGACGGGCCGACCAACTCCCAAACTCGTTCAATGATCGATTCCAGCGAAACAGCGTCTAGTTCGAGCGATGCGGCGTAAGCACGCCATTGCCGCTGCTTCCCTTCGTCGCCAAACATCTCGACCGACAGGCCTGGTGGGCGTTCCTTTGGGATCGGCGTCCGGCAGCGTTCAAACGTCGCGCGGATGGCCGCATCCAGATCGTCAGCGGGAATGTCGATCGCGCGCGATATCGCCCACAGGTCGTAATAGTCTTTCATACGCCCGTTGAGAACACCAAGCGCCAGCATCGCCTGGAATTTCTCGGCGATCACCGTTGCAGGCGGATAGGAACGAACCTGCGGAACGGGAAAATCTAGCAGGGTTTGGATAGTCGAGCCGCTGCGTCGCATCGGCCATAGCGTCTCCGAAGCCGATATCGATTGTGATGGGGATGCGGGTCCTTTCGAGATCGGCTGCAGTCTTGAGACGAAAGCCGCCATATTCCATTTCTTCCCGAATGACTGTTGCAGCGAGCGCATCGATGTCGAAGGCGAGTCCGTCGCCGCTCTCAATCGCCATGATCTCCCGGAAGTCGGCGATCAGGCGTGCAGGGTCTGCGTCCCCCTGTCCAAGAAAGTCCGCATCCCGCGTCACCCGATTATCGTCGGCCACCAACATGCCGCCTTTCAGGACAAAGCAGTCCCGATGCGCTGAGATTGACAGGCGATACAGCAGCCGTTCGAGCGCGAACCGCACCAGCAAGACGTCGAAGGCCCGACTTTCTTTGCGGGCGATATTGAGCAGCCGATCCTTGATCGACTTCGCCGTGTTCGCTGGTGCTTTAGCCACTGAAGGTGAGCGCCTCAAGATAGGGTTGCATGACCTTCCAGGCGCCACCGGCCTTCGCGGCCTGGGCGATTGCGGTTGGAGTTGCCTTGCGTTGCTGGAGAGCAGCACGCAGGCCTTCGACAGCAACCGATCGGTCCACCAGTTTGGGGTTTCTGAAAAGGTCAGCAAGTGTTTTCGGGATCGAATAGACCTGAACGTCTATGCCGGCGATTACTTGATGTTCGATGCCCTGTCGCAGATAGGGGTCCGTGAAGCGGACCATACGCAGCGGGGGATAGGACTGCACGGGTGCCCAATCGCTCGTCCCGATCGCTATCCAGACGCGCCGCGGCATCTGGTCGGTCAGTCCGTGGAAGGTGAGCGCCGACACCAGAGCGATCACTCCTTTGGGCGCACGCATGATGGCTTCAGCAAGGATCTGGTTCTCTTGGACTTCCGCGTCACGCTTCTGATAAACGCCGCGCGAGATACGCTCGATTTCACCGCACTCGACGGCGCGCGCAATCGTTTGTGCGCTGATGCCAGCCTCGCGCAGTTCATGCGCATGCACCATGCTGCGCGCAGCGAGGAGGCTTCTGAGCTTTGCTTTTTGCGAGTCTTGCGCCGAGAGCATGTTACAAATCCTCTAATGGTTCGCAATCTTATCAGAGGTTTTGTCACACATCATACCGGCATTCGCGGATAATAACGGCCATTCTCCAGCGAACTCAGATTATCTGCCGGAATGTCTTTCCGATTCATTCGCCGCCAGCAGCGAAAGTCGAGAATTGCCTCGGCCCGGCATGAATGAAACGCAACTGGCCCGCCGACGTTCGGTTTTCGCGGAGTGTGACGCTGACGACGAAAACGCCGTCAGAGGGCAGCCCGTTAGGGTCCACAATGTCCCCCGATCCCGCTTTCCTCTGTTTGGGTCTTCTGCCTTCTCAGCTTTGTCTCGAATGAGCGGCCCCGACCGAAGGGACACCCTCACGCATCTTCAACCTTCCAGACGCTTTCTCACGGCATCGCTATAGTCCCATGATGCGTCGCGCGGACCTCACCGGAGGGTGTTCATCCGCCAAACGCTGAGGCGAGCTTTGTATCAAGCTCCGCCCTCTCCTTAGCTGCCTGTAAAATTCCCCACGTCCGAAACCTCCCTCTGCCCGACATCTCCCTGAGGCCGAGATCCAAAACAAACCGCTACGCCGCCTGAAGCGCCACCTGCAGCGTGTTGGCCACCATGCCGGCCGGCACCAACGGCTTCGCCATGACGAGTTCTTTAGCTCCGGCAGTTTTGAAGAAGTTCGTCTCCCCGCTAATTTACGCTCGAAGAGCGTACCGCACCTATTCGCAAATTGATTTGGATGAGCGTCGCAGAATAGCACGCTGGCGCACTGCAAAGCTTTCCGCTGACGTTATTGCTGAGAAGCTTGGAAGGCATCGCTCGACGATTTTTCGTGAACTGGAACGCAATCAGTTTAACGATGATGAGATTAAGGATTTAAATGGCTATTACTTTACGATTGCTGACGAGAAATGCCGCGAGCGGCGTTCGAAGCAACGCAAGCTCATCCGGTATGATGAGCTATGGAAGTCCGTGATCGATCACCTTAGTGATGGCTGGTCGCCGGAACAGATCTGCGGGCGACTGATTAGCCATGGTCTGAGCGCAATACGTCTGTGTGCAGAAACAATCTATCGTTTCATCTATTCAAAGGAAGAATACGCGCTGAAGCTGTATGAACACCTCGCTGAGATGCGAACAAAACGCTGCCCGCGCGGTACCAGACGATCAGGCGGTTCCCGCATTCCAGAAGCATTTCGTATTCATCAACGTCCTGATTTTATTGGCAATCGTCTGCAATTCGGTAACTGGGGAGGTGATTTGATTATCTTTGAACGTGACCTTGGGGAAGCCAATGTCATGACGCTTGTTGAACGCAATAGCCGTTATTGCGTCATCATTAAAAACAGCAGTCGGCACTCAAAGCCTATCATGAACAAAATCATTCAGACCTTCGGCGCAGTGCCTTATCACGCACGCCGCAGTTTTACCTTTGATCGTGGTTCCGAGTTTATGGCTTATCAGGCTTTGGAAGATGGAATGGGGGCAAGAAGCTGGTTTTGTGATCCCAATTCACCCTAGCAAAAAGGCGCTATTGAGAACATCAACAAGCGCATCCGACGGTATTTACCCAGCAACACGGATCTGACGCAGGTCAGCCAGGCGCAGTTGACTGCCTTCGCCCATAATCTCAATGCAACGCCGCGCAAGTGTCTTGGATTTAAGACACCAGCCGAGGTCTTTGCTACACTTTTGCAGGAAGCAGCATAATCAGATAGCTTTACCACGGGCATGATGCAGTTGGGATAGCTTTTCCAGATTTTACTGCGCAGCTTATTGATGTCGGCAAGCAGTGTCCGCTCAGCTGAGGTGAAAATCAAGCTGTCCATGCAGAGTGTGCCGACATAATGGTAGCTGACCTGTCGTTCATGAAGCTGGCCGAGATAGTGTCGCAGCCTTTTCACCGCCTTGTAATTATAGGCACGGCCATCAGCGACAGCGAAATCAAACCGATCTCTGACGGCGCGTTCGGTACTTATGGCTGCGATGCGTCATAGGGCGGACAGCTCTCGCTTTGCACCTGATGATTTTGGAATTTGTGTTTTGTGAGGCAGATTTAGCGTGGATGATCGTAGCGTTTTGGCGTACTGGATCGTAGTTTTGGCCTACTGTAGGATAGCGTAGCGTCAGATTTGGTTGCTCGGGCTCGCAACCATCTTTCTTTGCGAACACCACAGCTATCCTATGCTCTACTGAAATCTCTTCCTACCAGCCATCACGGCGGACTATTTCAGGTCTGGGAAGCGGCATACCCCAACCGTTGCTGATGTGCATGAATTTTTAATGAAAATACTTGCACAATCCGCGCCATGCCCTATTTTGAGGGTAGGTATGAAAAACATGACCAAATTGGACGAACTGAAACAACATCTTGTCCCGGGCAAGGTTTATCGCAGAGCAGACCTGACGCGATGGACCACCTCGGTGGATCGGGACCTTCGGAAGTTGCTGGATGCCGGTGAGCTGAGAAAGCTCTCCGGCGGCGTCTACATGCGCCCGAAAACCACCAGCTTTGGGCACGCGCCAGCCAGTGACCGCGACCTCGTGGAAGCGTTTCTGAAGGACAAGCGGTTTCTGCTGCTGACGCCAAATACCTATAATGCCCTCGGCGTCGGTGCCACACAGCTTTATAACGAAGCCGTTGTGTATAACAAGAAGCGCCATGGCCGCTTCAAGCTTGGAAGTCGGGTTTATGATTTCCGGATGAAGCCCGAGTTTCCAGCAATCGCAACCAAAGAGTTCTTGGTGGTCGACTTGGTCAACAATCTCAAACGGCTTGCCGAGGACGAAACCCAGGTGCTGGAACGCGTGAGGAGGACAGCGAAACAGCTCGATCACCATGCCCTGCGACAGGCCGCCGAAGGCTATGGCGGCGTGCGGGCGAAGAAGTTCTTCAGAGACGTCCTCGCTGACTTGGAAGCTGCAGATGGGTGATTATCTGCACCGGCACCCGGAGTTCGCAGACTTGCTCCGCATCGTCGGCGAAGAGATGGGTATTCTGCCTGCCCTGGTGGAAAAGGACTACTGGATCATGCATTGCCTCTTCGGCCTGAAGCTGGCGGGGTATTCCTTCGAGCTGAAAGGCGGCACATCGCTTTCCAAGGGCTTCGGAATTATCGACCGCTTCTCCGAAGACATCGATCTTCGGATAAATCCGCCCGAGGGAATGGCTGTCGCCGTCGGCCGCAATCAGGACAAGCCGAAACAAATTGAAAGCCGGCAGAATTTCTATGACAGGCTGGCGGAAGAAATCTCGATCGACGGAATAATAAGTGTCGAGCGGGATCATGTCTTCGATGACGAGAAGTTTCGAAGCGGCGGCATCCGCCTGCATTATCCCACGGCAACCTCAGATGAAACGGACCTGAAGGAAGGCGTCCTCCTGGAGCTCGGATTCGACGATGTCACACCGAACCGGCCGGTCGACATCAGTTCATGGGCCTACGAATTTGCCTTCGACAAGGTGGACATTGCCGACAATCGCGCGCTTGGCATCGTTTGTTACCATCCCGGCTACACGCTGGTGGAAAAACTTCAGACGATCTCCACGAAATTCCGCAAGCAGCGCGAAACAGGAGAGTTTCCCGCGAACTTCCTGCGTCACTACTACGATGTCTATGCGCTTCTCGGAAATACCGAGGTTCTCGAGTTTTTGGGCAGCGACAGCTACTTCGCTCACAAGAAAAAGCGGTTCCGGTCTGAGGAGAGGGATCTGACGGTCAATCCGGCCTTCAACGTCACCGACGAAGCCGTCTCCGCTGAATATCAGGCAGCCTATCGCAGCACGAGGTCCCTCTATTATCGAGAGCGCCCCACCTTCGAGAAAATCATTGAGCGCATAAGAGAATTCGCGACAAAGCTTTAAATAAGCACCATTGCTCTTGATGGGATTCGAACCACGGATTCGACCATAGAGCGCCCTAATCTGTTGATAATGTGTAACTTAGGATCAACGGTAATATTCTTAGGGGAATTTACTCACTTCCTTCTCCGCGGTTCACGCTCTCTTCGCGTAGAAAACTCGCTTTGGAAACGTTTCTCTGCGAGAACTCAAGCGTATACTCGCTCATGCCCGAAGAATTCATAAAATAGATAAAATCAATTTGATTTGCTTTAGGTTTGGGATTTGGTTGCGGGGGCAGGATTTGAACCTGCGGCCTTCAGGTTA
>NZ_NNRM01000037.1 GCF_002252525.1 Brucella pseudogrignonensis | reverse complement strand
GTTATCATTTGCAAGTCGCACTTCAAACTAGAACCCACCCGGCTACAATAATGTGATCACATAATCTGTATTATGGAACGAACTAATGGATATTGCTATATAGTTTCCATGTCGGCGATGTTAGCAAGAGCTACCGCGTCATGACGGGACCTTGGCGTTGCGCCAATGACTAACTTCTCACTGCGTGATTGGCTTCCCTGAACTGCTGTTTAGCCAGAGGTGTTGGAATCATGCCGCTGGTTTGTTTGAACCTACAGTAAGATGGATACCAAGGGCCTTCATTACACCGAGGAGAGTAGATAGTTTGGGGTCGCCTTTTTCGCTCAGTGCTTTGTAAAGAGCTTCGCAGGTGATGCCTGCTTCTTTGGCAACATTGGTCATACCAAGAGAACGAGCAATATCACCAAGTGCCACGGCAATATCTTTGGTTTCACCATCTTCAAAGGCGGCTTCAAGACATCCGCGAAATGGTTGGAGCCGGCCTCGTCCAACGTGTGCATGGCGGTGCCCTACCCGTGTCGCCAGCAGGGCTTCCCTTTGTCAAAAGATACCGAGTTTCCAATGAAGAGAAAGTGAGGCTTGCCCGCCGCGGAACGCAGCTAATCTCATCCGGCCATCTCGTGATTATGGACGGTGGTACCACGAATCTCGAACTTGCCCGACAGCTGCCGAGAGACCTTGCGGTGACAATTGTCACCAATAGCCCACGGATAGCGACTGAAACATCCGAGCACCCTCATATCGAAGTCATCCTTCTCGGAGGCGGTTTCGATAAAAGAAGCCAGATGACTTTGGGCGCACATGTCCTGGCCGAGATTGCACTCATCAAAGCGGACCTCTGTTTCCTCGGCGTACACGGCATCCAACCCGAACTGGGACTGACAACCGCTGGCTATGATGAAGCAACTATCAAGTAGGCGATGATGACTGCATCTGCCGAGGTTGTCGCCCTGGTGACCCAGAATAAATTCGGAACCGCCGCTGCCCACAAGTTCGGGCAGACATCTGAACTCGCTTCTATTGTCACCGAGGATACCTTGGTCGCGCGACAGTTCTCGACCGACGCGGGTACAAATGCGAGAATGCTGTTTGTATGAAAATTGTAAGTTACTCGACGTGAGCATTGGCGTTTCAGGCATGCCCGTAAATCATGCCATCTCGACGCTAAAACAAGCATGCCATCGCTCATTAGATTGCAATCCCATGCGCCGAGTTTCGTGGAATCCGAGGCACTGGCTGTTCCAATATTCTCCCGGAAGACCCTAGCATTGCAAATTGCAGGCTTGGCATCGGAAACACGCGCACATGCTTGCCGCAACTCTCCCGCGTATCGACTGTAGAGACAAAGGAGCAATCGTTGCTGCAACTTGGCCCAGGGCAAAATGCCTCGTGGGAGACCGAGGTTTCGAACGCATTAAGAAACCCGGTATCGAGTGCGGCTTCTTTTAAAACCTCAAGGAAACCCGTCATTGGCCCGCACTAGCCAACATCAGATTGAATCGGCGCCAATCCGTCTGGCTCGGGTGCACGTTTGAACGGCGCCGATATCGCTTCGCCGACAATTCTTGGGTCGACTGCCCGTTGACACACGGCATGCAGAGGATTAACAATTGTTCAGATGGTGAACTTTATTACACGAGGCGACTTTGGCGGCGGTGTTTGACAGTGAGGACGATCTGGCGATCCGGGCGGCATGGTTGCACTATGCGGGCGGCATGACCCAGTCTGAAGTCGCTGATCGGCTCAATCTGCCCCGCGTCAAAACCCACCGCCTTATCGCCCGCGCCGTTCAGGCTGGCGCAGTGAACATTTCCATTGAGGGCGAGATCGGCGAATGTATTCGCCTCGAGAACAGCCTCAAGGACGAATACGGACTTGAAGTCTGCGAGGTCGCGCCTGATCTTAATGAAGAAGCTATGCCATTAAAGGCGCTCGGCATTCGCGGAGCCGATTTTCTCTATCGACTGATCGCATCGCAACAATATCAGCTCCTTGGTATCGGCCATGGCCGTACGCTGGCTGCCGCCGCATCCCATCTCCGACGTATTGAAGCGACTGGAATTCGGTTCGTTTCGCTCATTGGCGGACTTGCGCGCAATTATGCAGCCAATCCGCATGATGTCATTCACAAGCTCGCTGAGAAAACATCGGCACCGGCTTACATGCTGCCTGTGCCCTTCGCCGCCAACACGCCAGAGGATCGTGAAGTTCTGCTTTCACAGCGCGGCGTCGCTGGTGTGTTTGAGCTTTCAGCAGAATCCGAAGTAAAAATCGTCGGTATCGGCAATGTGGAAGCCGATGCTCAACTCGTCGCGGCCGACATGATCGACCGCGAAGAAATCTCCAGTATCAAGGCCATGGGAGCAAGGGCCGAGGTTCTGGGATACTTCTTCGACACAGAAGGCAAGCATGTGGAAACGCCGCTCACTGCGCGTTCGATCACGCTCGACCTTGACGTGCTGAGGAAGAGCCGCCTGATCGCAATTGCAGGGGGGCGGGATAAGGTCGGCGCGATCCGCGCCGTTTTAAAATCCGGTCTGCTTTCAGGCCTGATCGTTGACGAAGTAACTGCAAGGAATCTTTTGTCATACGCCCCTTGAGGAGGGGGCTTTCTGGGAGGAACGAAATTGTACGATAAAGAGAAAGACCTGATCGCAGCGTTTCAGCGCGGACAGATGAGCCGTCGCAGCCTTATGAAGGGGCTCGGCATTTTAGGGATGAGTGTTTCATCCGCGTCGGTTCTGCTGAACCTGAGCGCCACACGCGCCCTCGCCGCTGATTTCGATTGGAAAAAGCACGAAGGCAAGACCGTCAAGCTTTTGCTGAACAAGCACCCCTATACCGACGCGATGATCGCCAATCTCAAGGCGTTCAAGGAACTGACCGGTATGGAAGTCAAATATGATGTCTTCCCGGAAGATGTCTATTTCGACAAGGTGACCGCAGCCCTTTCATCAGGCTCAACCGAGTATGATGCCTTCATGTCAGGCGCTTACATGACATGGACCTATGGCCCTGCTGGCTGGATCGAAGATCTCAAACCCTATATCACCGATGCAAGCCAGACCAATCCCAATTACAACTGGGACGATTTCCTCAAGCCTGTCGTTGACAGTTGCGCATGGAATGGAAAGCCGGGCGGACAGCTCGGATCGGAAGACGCCAAACAATGGTGTATCCCGATGGCTTATGAAATGAATAACCTCACCTACAACAAGCGCATTTTCGACGCCAACAAGCTGACCGTTCCGACCACGCTCGACGAGCTGATTGAAACCGGTAAGAAGGCCAAGGGCGTGCTTTCCGGTGGATATGGCGTGGGCGTTCGCGGGTCGCGCAGCTGGGCGACAATCCATGCCGGCTTCCTCTCCGGCTATGCCAATTTCGGCCAGAAAGACCTCACAGTTGCCGATGACGGCATGTTGTCGGCGGCCATGAACACCGATGTTTCCAAGGATTACCACAAGAAGTGGGTGCAGATGATCCAGGAAGCCGGTGCCCCTGACTGGTCGACGCATACCTGGTATCAGGTCGGCACGGATCTGGGTGCCGGGAAATCGGCCCTCATTTATGATGCAGACTGCCTTGGCTATTTCATGAACGGTCCGGGCAATGCCGAAATGGGCAATCTTGCCTATGCAGCCTTCAAGCCGAACCCGGAAGCCTCAGGCCCAACGCCAAATGTCTGGATCTGGTCGCTCTGCATGTCGAGCTTCTCCAAGCAGAAGGACGCAACATGGTTCTTCCTGCAATGGGCGACCGGCCCTGAACACGATCTGTTCGGCGCACGCGAAATGGATCTGACAAACCCTGTCCGCAAATCGGTCTGGGCGGACCAGACCTATCGCGACAAGATCGCTGCGAAATATCCGGGTTATGTCGAAATGTTCGACGCCTCGGCGAACGGTGCATCGATCAAGTTCACGGCACAGCCGTTGTTCTTCGACCTGACCACCGAATGGGCTGCGATGCTGCAAAAGATGGTGGCAAAGGAAGTGCCTGTCGATGAAGGTCTCGACCAGCTGGCTGAAAGCGTGAACCGCCAGCTGAAAGAAGCCGGTCTCGGCTGAAAATGATGCAACGAGGGGCGACGGTCAATACCGCTGCCCTCATCATTCCCATTCAGTATTCCGCCTGCCTGACAAGGAACGGGACGTGTTTGTCTCGATGGCGGAGCTTTGCCGAGGACACCGCCTCATGAACGATATGACCAGAGCGCCCGTGCTTCGCCGCCGTCGTGTCAGTCGCCGAATGCTACCCTATCTGCTGAGCCTGCCAGCGCTGCTGACATGCATTGGCATTCTCGTGCCTTTTTTGACAGCGGTTGCCTATTCGCTTCAGCGATACCGGCTTTCGCAGCCATGGGCCCGCAAATGGAATTGGGGCGAAAATTACCTCAACTTCATGACCGACGCGGCCTTCTGGAACACGCTCAAAGTCTCCGCCACCTATGCGTTTTCGACCGTAATCTGTGAACTGTTGCTGGGCCTTGGCATCGCGCTTTTGCTGCAGCGCCGGACCATGATCAACAATGCAATTTCGATCATGCTTCTAATGCCGCTGATGACCGCACCCGCCCTCGCCGCCCTGATGTGGAAACTGATGACCAATCCTGGTTTCGGTATTATGTCATGGTTGGCCACGCAAGTGGGGCTTGAGAATTTCCGCTGGGCATCCGATCCCGCAACCGCAATGTTGACCGTGGTGATTGTTGACATCTGGGTCTACACACCCTTCATCATGATCCTGTTGCTGGCAGGCCTGCGTTCGTTACCACAGCAACCTTTTGAAGCCGCAACCCTTGATGGTGTGCCGCGCCTGTTCGTTTTCTGGCGCATTACGCTGCCGATGTTGACACCGTTCTTACTTACTGCAACGCTTTTCCGTGTCATCGAAAGCATCCAGCAATTCGATATTATTTACGCCATGACCCAGGGCGGGCCGGGCAACCGGCTGACCGTCTTCCAGGTCGAAGCCTATCTCAATTTCTTCCAGTCCACCAATGTCGGGCGTTCCGCAGCACTGATGATTATCCTCTGGGCAATCACCTACACGCTGTCGAACATATTCATCAAGCAATGGCTCCGCCTTCGCGAAAAATCCCATGCCGAAGCGTAAGAGGATATGACGATGCAACATGTTCACCCTCTCGAACGCATCCTGCGTGTCATTGCGCTGACCCTTGTGGTGCTGTTCTTCATGTTTCCGATTGTCTGGATTTTCCTGATGAGTTTCCAGACCAACGAAACCATTCTGCGCGTTCCGCCCTCCGTGGTGTTCTCGCCCACACTTGAAAACTACACCGCACTGATTTCCGGCAAGCTGCAAACATCGGCAGGCATTCTGGAAATCAGTTTCATGAAGAACCTGTTCAACTCGTTCTTCCTCTCAGTGACATCGGTCGCAATCGGACTTCTGCTTGGCGTTCCTGCAGCCTATGCCTTTGCACGGTTGAAATTCCGTGGCTCGGAAGACATCGCTTTCACGCTGCTGTCGTTCCGCTTTGCCCCGCCACTGCTGGTATTGCTGCCACTCACAATCTATTTTCAGCAGATCGGTCTCAGCGATACTTATGTTGGCCTTATCTGGGTCTACCAGCTTATCGTTCTGCCGCTGATCCTTTGGATCGTGCGTGGATATTTTGAGGATATGCCCGCCGATATCGAATATGCCTATCGTATCGCAGGCCATAGCTGGGGTGCCACCTTCCGCAAGATCGCTCTGCCACTTGCTGGTCCCGGCATTGCAGCCGCAGCACTGCTGGCTTTCATCTTCGCCTGGAACAACTTCGTTTTTGCACTGGTGCTTGCATCGGCGGACAAACAGCCGGTGACGGTGGGTGCGCTTGCCTTCGTGACAGCCTCCGGCATCCAGTACGGACAAGTCGCAGCGGCCATCGTGCTCTCGATTGCGCCTACTTTCGCCATCGCACTTTATGCCCAACGTTATCTCGTCGAGGGCTTGTCGCTCGGCGCGGTGAAAGGGTGAGACATGTCCATATCACTGAAAAACATCCATAAATCCTTCAAGAGCCATAAAGTCCTCGATAATGTTTCCTTTGACGTCGCAACCGGCGAAACCGTGGTTCTTTTTGGTCCATCCGGTGCGGGCAAGACTGTTCTTCTTCGCCTGATTGCCGGCGTGGTTGACCCGGACGAAGGCAGCATTTTCCTCAATGGGCAAGACATGGCAGGTGTCGAGCCGGAAGATCGCGGCCTCGGAATGGCATTCCAGAACTTTGCACTCTTTCCGCATATGGACGCGGCTGAAAACATAGCTGCGCCACTCACCGCACGGCGGCACGGCAAGGACAAGATCCGGGAGGCTGTTGGCAATCTTGCACGGCTCCTGAAGATTGATCATGTCATAAGCCACAAGCCAAAGGAGCTATCCAACGGCCAGAAGCAGCGCACCGCCCTCGCCCGTGCGCTCGCTGGCGACCCGTCGATCCTGCTGCTCGACGATCCGTTGCGCAATGTCGATGCCAAGCTGCGTTTTGAAATGCGGCTTGAACTGCCGCGTCTGCTGCGTGAACGCAATGCGACCGTCATATACGTGACGCAGGATTATAAGGAAGCTATGGCTCTGGGCGACCGAATTGCTGTTCTGGATACCAAAGGCATAACGCAGATCGGCACCCCGGAGGATATCTACTGTCGTCCGGCAACCATTGAAATTGCGCGGCTGTTTGGCGATCCGGTTATCAACCTTCTCGAAATAACGCCTGAGAAAATGCCGACAGGCGCTATCGAAACACGGCTCTCGGGCGGTCGTCTCGTCCTGTCTCAAAGCCTCGCAGCGCATGTGGGCCAGTCATTGCTTCTGGGTCTGCGCCCTGAATCAATCCGGTTCGTCGCCTCCGATACACCCGGCGCAATCCCCATCACCATCGAAGCCGAAACGCCCTTGAATGAAAAGACCGTTTCGCTTGCCGTTACGGAGCGCGGCCGCGAAATCATGCTTTCAAGGCCGGCGGGAACCTACGCACCCGATCGTGGTCCGGCGCATGTCGCTGTCGATGCAAATGCCGTTCTGCTGTTTGATCCTCAAACCGGACGCCGTGTTGAACTGGAGGTCGGACAATGACCAAGACGATGCTCAAACTGACCAATGTCGACAAGTTCTATGGTCCGGTTGGCAAAGGTTTTCATGCGGTCAAAAACCTCAACATGGAAATCAATGCCGGCGAAATCATAGCGCTGTTAGGCTCATCGGGCTGTGGCAAGACCTCGACGCTGCGTATGATTGCAGGGTTTGAGCCTGTCTCTCGCGGCACAATCAACATGGCCGGACGCGAAGTGCATCAGTTGCCACCAGTCCGCAGGCATGTCGCGATGGCCTTCGAGGGATATTCGCTTTATCCGACTGTGAATGTTCGCGACAATATCGCCTTCGCACTGAAGGCTGCAAAGCTTCCGGAAAGCGATGTCACCCGCCGCGTCAATGAAGTGGCGGGGATGCTGGAAATCACGGACATCCTGCATCGCATGCCCGGCACGATTTCCGGCGGGCAGCAGCAGCGCGCGTCGCTTGCACGCGCGCTGGTACGCGAGGCCGATCTCTATCTGCTTGATGAGCCAATGGGCCAGCTTGAACCACAACTGCGCACATTGCTGCGTGGCCGTATCAAGCATTACATCAAAGAGCACGGGCTGACCGCCATTCTGGTGACTCACGATCAGACGGAAGCCAACGCTTTGGCTGACCGTATCGCCGTGATGGAAGGTGGCGTCCTGCAACAATTTGCAAGCCCGCAGGAAATCAAGTTCAAACCGGCCAATCTGTTCACCGGCACTTTCGTCGGCGAACCACCGATGAATACCTTTCCCGCCAAAGCTTCGGCAGACAGCGACGGTGGCTTGAGCTTTGACCTTGGGCACGGCCAGAAACTTGACTATAAGAGCGACGCTTTCAAAGCTGAGACACGCGATCTGGTGGTTTCACTCGGAAATGTCGTGGTTGGTATCAGGCCCTATGCTGTTCAGCGCACGGCTCAAGGTGCGGCCGCAAGGGTCAATGTGAATCAATGGCTCGGCGATCAAAGCCATATTGGCGCAACGCTTGGTGACAGGCCATTGGTTCTCGTCGAGCATGAGCGCAGTGCTGTTCAAGTTGGCGAGAGCATAGGCGTGCATTTTCCTGCCAATGACCTGCATGTATTTGATGCCAATAGCGGACAGGCGATCACTCATGGTCAGGAGATCGCATGATGGCACAACAGGATATACTCATTGGCATCGATGCAGGCACTTCGGTCATCAAAACAGTGGCGTTCGATCTGTCCGGTCAGCAGATAGCGGTCGCAGCCGTCCCCAATCGGTATGTGACGCGGCCTGATGGCGCGGCAGTTCAGGATATGAACGACACCTGGGAAGACGCGGCTCTCGCTTTGCGGCAGCTTGTCGAGAAGGTTCCCGGTATCGCCAATCGTGTCGCTGCGATCGGCGTCACCGGCCAGGGTGATGGTACCTGGCTGATCGACAAGCACGGTGAACCGGTAACTGAGGCATGGCTTTGGCTGGACGCCCGTGCAGCTGATCGTGCGGAAAAGCTCAAGCAGAAGCCGTGCGATCAGGCGCGCTATGTCTCCACCGGTGCCGGGCTCAATTCCTGCCAGATGGGAACGCAACTTGGGCTGATGCGGGAAATCATGCCCGAGGTTTTTGACACAGCCACAACCTCACTTCACTGCAAGGACTGGCTCTATTTCCGTATGACGGGTGAACGGGTAGTTGATCCATCGGAAGCAAGTTTTACTTTTGGCGATTTCCGCACCCGAAATTACTCCCCCGATGTGATTGACGCACTTGAACTCAACGACCTCAAATATCTTCTGCCGCCTGTCATCGATGGCACACAGCAGACACACAAGCTCACGGAAGCTGCGGCACGGCAGACCGGCTTGCGTGCGGGTACTCCGGTCGCTCTCGCTTATGTTGATGTCACCTGCACGGCAATCGGCGGCGGTCTTTTCGCTCAGGACGATATCAATGCCTGCACCATCATCGGTTCGACCGGAATGCATATGGTCGCAAAACCGGCAGAAGACTTCATGCCGGTCGGTGCCCGTTCCGGCTATGTGATGCCGTTGCCGATACCCGGCTGGGTCGCGCAAATTCAGAGCAATATGGCGGCCACCCTCAATCTTGACTGGGTCTTTGCATTAGCCGGTGAAATGGCACGCGATTTTGGACACCAGGCCGACAGAGCCGAGCTGATCGCCCGCCTGAATGGTTGGCTCACCCAGGCACGGCCGGGGCAGCTCCTTTATCACCCCTATATCTCTGAGGCGGGTGAACGCGGGCCATTCATTGATGTAAGCGCGCGGGCAAGCCTGATCGGTCTTAATTCCGGCCATCGTTTCCCGGATATTGTCCGGTCTGTGGTCGAAGGCCTTGGCCTTTCGGCGCGCCATTGCTATTCCGCGATGGGAGAAATACCACGCGAAATTGTCGTCACAGGCGGCGCAGCGCGCGCTGATGAACTGCGTCGTATTCTTGGAGCCTGTCTCGGTGCTGACCTGCGACGGGCGACCCGTGAAGAAGCAGGTGCGACGGGTGCTGCGATGATTGCCGCGGTCGGCGTCGGCCTTGCGCCGGATATGAGAACAATTATCAAGGATTGGGTCAGCCCTACCCTTTCCAGCCCCGAGGGGCCCGACGCCGGACTCGTCCAAAAATATAACCAGATTTTCCCCAGCTACACCGCTTCGGTCGCCGCTCTGGCACCGATCTGGAAGCAATTGTAAATAAAGGAGATGCGTGCATGAGCCGCAAACTCGTGGTCATCGGGGACCATTTCATGTTGCCCGAAATATTTGAAGAAAAGCTCCGCGAAGCCTGTGGCGATGCTCTGGAGATACGCGGTTTCAGACAGGATTGGCCGGATCGTCCAATGGAGCATGGCTATGCCGTTTCCGGCATGGACGGCCTGAAAGAATATATGGGTTCGGCCGATGAAGTCGTAGACATGATTGGCGACGCGGAAATACTTGTCACGCAACTCGCTCCAATGTCACGGACAATGCTCGACCGGCTACCGGGGCTCAAAATGATAGCCGTCACGCGCGGTGGCCCGGTGAACATTGACATGAAGGCAGCACGCGACCACGGCTTGCGGGTAGTCAACGCACCGGGACGCAATGCGTCGGCAGTGGCTGAATTTACCCTTGGTGCCATTCTGGCTGAGACGCGCAAAATTCGGGTTGGCCATGAAGCTCTGCGACAGGGTATCTGGCGCGGTGATCTCTATCGCGCTGACACGACGGGGCGTGAGCTCTCGGAAATGACGGTGGGTGTTGTGGGATACGGCCAGATCGGCAGCCGTGTGGTGCGCCTGCTCCGTGCTTTCGGGGCAAAGGTGCTCGTGCATGATCCCTATGTGCAACTCAACCCGGCAGATGCCGCAGACGGCGTAGAACTCGTCAGTTTTGATCGCCTGCTATCTGAAGCCGATCTCGTCACGATGCACCCGCGCGTAACGGAAGAGACCACCGGGATGATGAATGCAAAATCATTCGCCAAGATGAAACCCGGAGCGACTTTCGTAAATACCGCACGCGGTCCGCTTTGCGATTACGATGCTCTGACAGAAGCTTTGCTATCCGGACACATCGGAGGGGCAATGCTTGAAACCTTTGGTGTAGAACCGGTCCCCGCTGACTGGCCTTTGCTTAAACTTGATAATGTAACGCTGACACCGCATATCGCGGGTGCGTCGGTTCGCACCGTCACTTTCGCGGCTGAACAGGCTGCAGAAGAAGTGCGCCGATATATTGCAGGTGAACCCGCCTGGCACCTGTGTTGAGGAGAATATCATGAACGAGAACCAACTGCGCCAATCCATCATCGACGGCTGCCTTGCCATGTCCCGCTCGGGGCTTAATCGCGGCTCATCAGGCAACATTTCGCTGCGCGCTGGCGATCATATGTTGATTACGCCGTCGGCGATCCCCTATGAGCAGATGACGCCGGACATGATCGCAAAAATGCGGATCGACGATGATAGTGGCGCCTTTGGAGGTCTGAGAAAACCATCAGTCGAATGGCCATTTCACCGTGATATTCTACGCGCACGTCCCGAAATGAATGCGGTGGTTCACACCCATGCCCGCTTCGCCACGATCCTTTCGGTGGCACGCAAACAGATCCCGGCTGTGCATTACATGATTGCAGCCTTTGGTGGTCCAACCATTCGCCTTGCCGACTATGCGACCTATGGCACAGCAGAATTATCCCGCAACATCATTACTGCGCTCGACGGTCGCCAAGGTTGCCTGATGGCCAATCACGGCATGGTTGTCTGCGCCGATACGCTGACACGCGCCTTATGGCTCGCCCATGAACTCGAAGCGCTGGCTGACCAATATTACCACGCGGAACTCATTGGTGGGGCGCATATCCTTTCGAATGAAGAGATCGAACGCACCGCACGCGGCTTTGCAAGCTATGGCGTTCAGGACCGCAAGCCCGACGCTGCCTGATCGATAGGAGCCAATAGTGGTGGACACAGCAAACCCTTCCAATCCAACCATACCACCTCAATTGCAGGCGGAATTCGATGCGCTTGTCCGGCTTTCGGCAAAAGTGGGGCAAGATCCTCTGCTGGTGCAGGGGGCTGGTGGCAACACATCGTTGAAAATCGGTGATGTGATGTGGATCAAGGCATCAGGCACCAATCTGGGTGATGCGCTTGAACGGAATATTTTTGTGCCAACCGCATGGAAGGACATTGCTCGTTCGCTAAAAGAAGGATCACCCGAGGCTGACCAACCTGCGGCTTTTCTGCTTGGTGATGGAAGTTTGCGACCTTCAATCGATACCTGTCTTCATGCGATTTTCGATGCGGCGGTTGTTGTGCATGTCCACTGTGTTTCGACCATCGCGCTAGCTGTTTTGCGCGATGGAGAACAGCGCATCAAACAACGCCTGCCAGATATTGAATGGGCGTGGGTGCCTTATCGGAGGCCAGGAGCGGAGCTGGGACGAATGCTCCTTGAAAGACGCAGGACGGAAAATGTCGCGATTCTTGGCAATCACGGCCTGCTGGTCGCAGCAAATAGTGTGGCAGAAGCGGAAATCTTGTTGGAAGAGGTTTGCTACAAGCTCCGGCTTGTAGCGGCCTCCGGTGCGGGAAAGACTCCCGATCCCGCACCGGATGGTTATAAGCCACTGACGACGGATCACGCTCTGGCCAAGGCAATGACAGTTCAACGCCTTCGTGAAATTGCGTTGGGCGGCAACATGTATCCCGATCATGTCATCTTTTGCGGGCCGAAGATCGGCAGCGCCGAAAAGCCTTCGGGCGAAATTCTGATCGTCGATCCGGAAGGCCGCGTATTTATCAAAGCAGACGCGAATACGGGGGCCGAAGCACTCGCAGGCTGTCTTGGCAATGTTCTGCTACGCCTTCCAGACCATATCGAGGTCAATTATCTGACCATTGAGGATGCTGCTTCCCTGCTGAACTGGGATGCAGAAAAATACCGGCAGAGTTTGAATGTCTGAAAAACTTTATCTCGGAATCGATCTCGGCACATCAGGGGCGCGTGCTGTGGTGATCGATGATCAGTCGAGGCAGATTTCATCAGGCAGAGCAACGATTGAAGGCAATCATCGCAGCCCTGTTCAATGGCATCGCGCAATGGAAGTCGCGTTGGATAAAGCCCTTTCAAGCGTGGAGCGCAAAAAAATTCACGCAGTGGCTGTCGACGGCACATCGGGTAGTGTCCTGCCTGTCGATAATGCAGGCAGACCGCTGGCCGATGCGCTGATGTATAACGATCCACCGTCAGACCTGCATGCAGCTGCCGCGTTGCAAGGATTGTTGGAGCCGGGAAGCCTTGCAGGCGTTCCAGCGCTACTGCGCGCGCAGTCCTTCCTGTCGCTACATCCAGCGCATATCTTGCATCAAGCTGATTGGCTTACCTTCCTGTTTTCCGGACGCTTTGTTTCCGATGACAACAACGCGCTTAAAACAGGCTATTCTTCTCTCACACGAAGCTGGCCCGAATGGATGGCCCAGCACGCGCTGTACCCGGCGCTCCCCGATGTTGTTGAACCCGGTACGATCATTGGCACCATCACGCAAAATGCTGCAAAACGCTTTGCGCTATCGCCCAGAACCCTTGTGATTGCGGGCACCACTGATGGCTGCGCATCCTTTATCGCTTCCGGTGCGCGTGAACCGGGCGATGCGGTTTCGGTTCTTGGGACGACACTGACTTTGAAATTGCTTTCCAACAAGCCCATCAATGCGCCGGAATTTGGAATTTACAGTCACCGGCTGCTGGGAAACTGGCTGGCAGGCGGTGCCTCAAACGCGGGCGGCGCAGCCTTGCTTAGTCACTTCACCGCTGATGAAATGACAGCGCTGAGTGCCATGGTCAATCCAGACAAACCAACGGGTCTCAACTACTATCCTTTACCCAGCAAGGGCGAGCGCTTTCCGGTCAATGATCCTGAATTGCCACCCCGATTAACGCCGCGTCCGGACGATGCTGCCACTTTTCTTCAAGGAATGTTTGAGGGGATAGCCACTATCGAAGCGAAGGGTTACGCTTTACTTGAAAAATTGGGAGCACCAGCTTTGAGGTCTGTTCGTTCGATGGGAGGCGGCGCCAAGAATTTGCAATGGACAGCCATTCGCTCCAGAAGTCTTGGCGTGCCTGTTATCAATGCCGCGTCCGATGAAGCCGCATCTGGTGCTGCCCGACTGGCTCTTATTGGAGCGAACAATGCTTGAAATAGTGGACCTGTTGAAAGTGGCTTCACAGTTCGATGCATTTTTCATCGATCAGTTTGGGGTTCTGCTGGATGGTGAGAGGCCCTATCCGGGTGCGCGAGAAGCATTAGCGGCGCTCAGCGATCTTGGAAAACCGATTCTTCTTCTATCGAATTCCGGAAAGCGGGGCGAAGCCAATGCCCGCCGGCTGGTTCAACTTGGGTTTGCGCGGAGCTTGTTTCAGGAAGTCTTAAGTTCCGGCGAAGTTGCGCACGCACAATTGGCTTCGGCTATCGGCATCCATTTGCCGCCAAAGCCAAAAATCTGGCTTCATTCACGCGATGGCGATTTGTCTGCTGTTGAAAATCTTCCGGTCGAATTGGTTCAAGCGCCAGAGAGTGCTGATTTACTGCTGCTGGCTGCCAGCAATGCGGATAGGATATCACTCGACGAATATTCGCATTTGTTAAGATCGGCGGCGGACCGCAACATTCCATGTTGGTGTACCAACCCGGATATCGTCATGCTCACGGCTCATGGACCAAAGCCAGGCGCTGGACGAATAGCGCAGGAATATGGCGCAATCGGCGGGTCGGTTACGCTTATCGGCAAACCCTATCCCATGATCTATCAGGAAGCGGCACGAAGACTGGAGTTGAAAAATCCACGCGTGCTTTGCATCGGTGACAGTATCGAACATGACATTGCAGGCGGCTTCACTGCGGGGCACAAGACCTGTCTTGTGGGTAGCGGAATTCACGCGCGCTCATCCATCAAGGATTTGGAGTTGGAAGCAAGAGAAAGTGGAGTGATGTTCGATTACTACATCACCGCTTTCCGATTGAAGGAAGAGTAGCGGCTACGTTTTTTCGTGCGCGGGTAAGCAACAGAGGATGGGAAACGTTTATTGGATCATCGTGCAGGATATTTCGGGGCGCCTCAGATTTGGCGGTTGTGTTGCAAAAATCCAATTTGAACGGAGCGCGGCTTAACTCTGGACGCGATTAAGCAGCGAGGGTTTGGAACTTTTGTTTGATAGATAGTGCATTTCGTTATTTAAAGACTTCTTGCTGTTAGTCTCTTCAAGTCGGCTCTCTGCTTCGCATTGCGATATCGCTATTCCGTTGGTCTCACTCCCAGCAATGGAGGGTTGAATGATCGAGATCAATGCCGGGTTCCGCCATCATTTCCTTGCGATTGCGCAGGCTCAATTGCAAACCAGGTACTACCGGACGCACAGCGGGCCCAAGGGAGTGACAGTACCGGATGCGTTGTGTTGCACAAGAAATTACGACACGAGCAATTTTTGCCATTCTTCGCCAAACAGCCTGCTTGCACAGTGGCGATGGAAGCGTGTTCCAGCAGTCATCATTGGGGCCGTCGGAGGGGCGTCCATCCCAGCACAACCGTCATCCGTCCCGCTCATCCCGAATTTCCACACGACCTCGTTCCGACGCCATCACCGCCTTATTTTAGTCATCGCGTGCTTTGCATGGAAACTTGTAGAGGTAGGATCGGTTGACAAAGAGGGCTGTTTGCTTGAGCGGCCAAACCCCTGCGGCCGTCATGGGGGATATCAGGCTGGGCTCCTACATCGCCAATAATCAGCGCGCGAAAAGACGCCAGTTAAGAAAAGTCAGAGTTTCAGGTGGGTTCGACCACATTTACGCTTTCGAGAGCGTCGTCGCGGCTTCGTAAGCGAAAGTCGTGCGTGAACGGAAGGTGACAGGGGCACGTTCGATCGAAGCGTAGAATTTTGAACCAATGTTGTTCGCCCCTCATAAAAGCAGCTGGTGATAATGATAAGAGGCATCCGGGGCACTTAATAGGTCTATATCCAACACACCCTGTTTCGGGTCGATGAACGATGGAACCGACAGCGATCGATTGCGTTGCCTGTATGAGGAGGAACAAACATGTCGATACGGTTTCATATAGCAGCGCTGCTTAGTATCGTCGTTAATGCGGTTGTTTTTGGCATCGGCGCGATAACGGTACTCTCGGTGCCATCTCTTGCACTAGAGGCGAAAATGCTTCTGCCGCTATGTGTAGCGACGAGCTTGATCGTTGCTCCACCTATTTCTTGGTGGTTCGCGCCGCGTTTGCGAAACAGATACTGGCGTCAGCGCACTCCCACACATGTGTAGTTTACCTGTGCCCTTCCCTTGTTGAAAGTCAACATGGTGGGCCTAATTCAGTTGATAGCCTGGAGCAACATTATGTCAGAAACAGACCCAAAACGTGCTTGGAAAATAGCGGCAGATAACCGTGTGTGCTTTTACGGGTGGAATGGGAAGCAAGTCCCAATGACACCCATTGTGCGTGAAGAAGAGGGAACGATTTATTTCCTTGCCGATGTAGACAGTGAAAAAGTGACTGATATTCACGGGAAATTACCTGTGCAGCTTACTTTTTCCAACGAATCCTCCAATGACTATTTGTTCATCGCAGCGGATGCTCAAATCTCAAATGACCGCTCCAAGATCAAAGAATTATGGACCCCTTTTGCAAAAGCATTCTGGGATTCAGAGGATGACCCGGACATCCGACTGATCGTGGTTTCTCCAAACCATGCAGAATTCTGGGACGGCCCGGGCAGGGTCGCTGCAACAGCAAAAATGCTTTTTGCGTCTGTCACCGGCAACAAACCCGATATGGGCGATAATCGCGAAACCGGAATGTAGAACGGGCAGACGGAAAGAACTGTCCTGGGTTTAGAGTTAGCTTTGCCCAAATTTGTCCACTGCTAACATGAGCTGGCTTTTCCGGAGCAGCACAACCGCTGACCTCCGGAACCGCCAACAACGTGGCTAGGACTGTAACTCGGTTTCATCGACGGGGTGGCATGCAGGCGTCGTTTCATAATCGAACATCTTAAGATTGGCCGCCGTAGAAACCTGATTTCTCGCCGACCGGTGTTCAAACCATAAATCGCAGCATCATTATTGCAAATGACACGGTGATAGCGCCGCCTATGCGGGTGGCGATCTGCGCAAATGGCATGAGTTCCATTCTGTTGGAAGCCGTCAAGATTGCGATGTCGCCCGTGCCGCCCTGACCACTGTGGCAGCCTGCAACAATCGCAGTATCGATCGGATAGAGCCTGACCCATCTTGCGGTAATGAAGCCTGTTGCAATGAGGGAGGAGACTGTGGCAAACACAGTCACCACTGTTGGAAGCGTGAACACGGCGATGAAAGTATCCCACGGTGTCAGTGCCACGCCCATCGCAAACAGAAGGGGCCAGGTCACAATGGTGGAAAAGAACCGGTAAACTTGCCGGCTACCGTTTTCGATAACCTCATCAAACAGCCGCCCGATCTTTGCCGCAACGACGAGAAAAAGCATGGTTATCGGTGCGGGAAAAGCGGTTAGCTTCTGGATATACACGCCCAGCAGATACAGGCTAACGATCGTAATACCGGCGGCGGCAACATCTTTGATTTCAAGGGGTTTGGACGATATCCTCACTTTTGATCGCACATTATCTGTACCCGGCTGCAATTGCCCCTCGCCCGTGAAATTTGGACGATATTTTCCCAGCAGGTTGAGTAGGCCGCAGAGAAGAACGGCGGTAAAACTCGCGAGCATCACGACTGGGATGATCTGTGCGAACAAGGTATCCTGCGGCTGATGCAGGATGAGAGAATATCCCACAGAAAGCGGTATTGCCCCCTCACCCAGGCCTCCGGCCATAATGGGGGCGACGATGAAGAACAAACTGTGCGAGGCAGTTAATCCCATCGCCATGCCCACAAGGGTGCCGACGATAAACGCTACAATGGAACCTGCAGCAAGCGGAACAAGGATCTTCAAAAATCCTTGCACCAGCACCTAGCGGTCCATGCTGATGATACTTCCGACAATGATAGCGGAGATATAAAGATAGAGGAAATTTGACTGCTTGCAGAATGTCGTGACAGCGGCCGCGACTGACGGCGGAATAACCCCATAGAAGACTGCGGCAGAAGGCACGACGAATGTCATGATGGGAGCGCCGCCCATCAAGCCGAGAATAGGGATCCGCCTGCCCAGCTCCATGAAAAAGAATCCACCAACCGACAGAATGCCAATTGCCATCGTCAAATCAGAAGGAACCTTGTCGATTGATACGAAGCCGATGATCAGCAGTGTTAAAAGCAGATAGATTGGAAGCGGCACAACGCCGATGCGTAGGCTCTGCGCGAACCAGAATCCTGCACGCCAGTCTACTTTGTTAGCTTTTTGATTTGTCAACTTACGATGAACCATTTTTCCTCGTCAATGGAATGAAACGTCCCGCTGTCGAGCATCCCATTTGGGTCTTGCAGACGCTCTGCATCTATCGTCGAGGGAACGCTGCAGAAGCGAAAAGAGAATGTTTTTCTGAGTGCTAGGATGTTTTGTTTACAAAGAGATGATGAACGCCTTCCCCACAGATCAATCCTTGCTTCGGCAAAGATCGCATCACAAGGAGTCGTGGGTTGTGCGCTTTGACCTGCAGGCGCGGTGGTCCAATCACCGCAACATTTTTGGGTCAGCCTTCCAGAACTGTTCGCTTGATGGAGACTCATCGCGACGCACGCTTCCGCGCCTGTTTGGCACGGCGAGTGTCGGGTATGTTAGCAAGGCATAAAATATCATCAAAAATTTGGTCAATCACTACACATAAGTTCTAGTTTGAGAGCTGAATGAATTGCCGTAGCATTTTTATGAGCGCAATTCCCCAGATGTAGGGATGCCGCTGGAAAGGGCAGAAGGAGGCACACCGGCGGCTCGAGTGGCCTGGGCTTTAGCGACCAGCTATGATCGATTGCAGGAAACATCCCAATGAGCGATGGGATGCGTCTTGGTCACACCTGTGGGGAAGATGCTCTGGGTCAACGGCTTCCGCTGTCCTGCCAAAACTTGCGGAAATCATAGATGCGGAGTTTGCGCTTCCGAACGGGAGTTGAAGACAAGCCTATTCAAGCACAGAACGCAGGAGCCTCTCCAGAATGCATCCAGCATTTCACGGAGAGCCAATCGATGAACGGTTTGAGACAGCCCTTGTAACCAGACGAGCAAGCCCGCCTCATTTTGACTCAGGACATCCAGCGATGACGTGTCCACAGCCACGACTTGTAAACAGGTCCCCCACTGTGAGACGCCGCCCTTGCACCTTATGCAGCAACAACGACCCTACGAGCGCCTGCTAGGGCAGTCGGCCGCTCCCGCCTTCGTGCTGACGCTCCATAAATTTGCGGGTCAGTTGCACAAGGCATTCGTGAGCTTCCGCTTCCGTAAGTCCGGTCTGGAGTTTCCCGTCGAACTCGGCGGGTTCGTTCCTGTAGGCTTCAATGACCGACCAGGTTCCGTCATCATCTTCTCTAAGCTTATAGCCGTTCTCAATCATATCGTCCGTCCTCATGCCTCAGATACCCGGGCAGCGGCATCTTTGCTGATTGATCCCAAATACATGTCGCCGGTGCATGTCCTAAGGTCTGGGCCAAGCAGGCCCAAACTGTTTCATGTCTGCGACGCTGCCCTCGGCAAGCGTCTGTTGATATCTGCTAAAACGCATCTGATCTCACGGGGTTCCGTTTGACACCCTATTTGGACTGCGCGGAGATTGATGATTTTCTCATTTCAGTACGCACAACACGCAGCATTCGTTGCGTGGCAAGGAATTGAGCCATACTGGCTGGTGTTAAACGCACAGCTGCAAGCGTCGCTTTATACTAAATAGAACAGCTATTTGCTAAAGAGAGCTTATGTCTTGAACTAAGGTCATTCTCTCATTTGAAGTGGCAGCACTCGCCACGCGCCTCCCTTCGCTTGCACACGTGCTAGTATAGCCCTGCTCAAGGGAAGAAGCGTTCCGATCGCCGATGCTTATACAGCCTACGATGCCCGCGCCCGACAGTCACTCATAGGGCGCCTCAGACAGCAAGGCTGCTGCCATTACCGGCTGCGGTACGAGATCATTTGTGCGGCAGAACTCCACAATCCAGTAAACATGTGCGGAGGCAACCCTGTAATAAACGGTTTGCTGCACTCTGCGACGTTCCAGAAGGTTGAGCCGCCGCAATGCTGCCAGATGCTGCGAAATGGCAGAATGGCCGGTTCGCATGGCGCGTGCGATCTCGCCAACCGACTTTTCTTCCTCAAGAAGAAAATACAGGACGAGCAAACGCTTCCGATATCCAATGACACGGAAAAATGCGGCTGCCGCATCGAATTTCTTCTCGAGTTTTTCCGACTGAGGAAAACGTTCCATCAATACCCCGTCTTAACTGAATTCAGCCCACGAGGATCTTCGTTCATTGACCAGACCGACGGGGCCAGAAATGGTTTCACATAAACACGATCCTGTCGGCCAGGATCACCAACGCTGATGCCAAAAATGCAACAAGGATGGAAACCCGCCTCGATAAAGCCGACAAACGATGCGCTGCGTAAGCATTCCCGGACGCCTCCACTTTCCGAACCCAGACGACGGCCGCTGCCATTCATCGGGAGGAGTACGCCCACCAGACCATCCGATCCCTATGCTCGGCCAACCTTGACTTCCCATCCCTGAACCGTATCTGTGGCTCGAAAGGTTGGCGCTGTCAGGAAGGCAAGAACTACGACGGAAATCCGTGTGGGCTTATTCTATTCCTTTCGACCACCCAAGAAAATCCCAATTATTTATTGAGGGGATGCTTGCCGAACGACGAAAATCCGGACTTGCCGAAGCGAGGACAAAGGGCCTGGCACAATGCGTTGCGCGGTCAACGACCGCATAATTGGACATGGCAGCGGTGGCGCTATCCTTGATGTGCGTTCAAAATCGGGTCTTTCGAGCGCTTACTGTCTCTTAACATGGCTTTGGCTATGTCGCCTTTTGCAACTTTACCTGATAATTTCCGTTTCATATGCGCTTTCCTATCATGTTCGGGGACCTAATTTGTATCTTGAAATCATCATTGTCGTGCTTCTCACGCTTCTAAACGGTGTTCTGGCCATGTCTGAGCTTGCCGTTGTGTCATCACGGCCGGCGCGCCTACGCGTTATGGCCGACAAGGGAAGCAGGGGCGCCCAGATTGCTATTTCCCTGGCGGAAACCCCGGGACGTTTTCTCTCGACCGTGCAGATTGGCATTACATTGGTCGGCATTTTGTCAGGTGCATTTTCGGGCGCCACGCTGGGCGCGAGACTGACCGGCTGGTTGGTCAATCAGGGTTTGTCCCCTTCAATTGCCGATGCATTGGGTGTGGGGTCAGTGGTGGTCTGCATTACCTATCTCTCGCTGATTGTTGGTGAGCTGGTCCCCAAGCAGATCGCCTTGCGTGAGCCGGAAGTCGTTGCAAGCCGCGTTGCTCCCGCCATGGTTCTTCTGTCAAAACTTGCGGCGCCATTGGTGTGGTTGCTCGATACATCCGGCCGACTTGTGCTCAAAATGCTCGGGCAATCGGGGCAATCTGGAGACAGTGTCACCGATGAGGAAATCAAATCCGTGCTTGCAGAAGCACACCACGCCGGCGTGATTGAGACGGAAGAATCGCGGATGATCGCCGGCGTGATGCGTCTGGCTGATCGGACCGCTCGGGGGTTGATGACGCCGCGGCTCGATGTGGAAATGGTGGATATTTCGGACGATATCGAGACGATTCGCGACCAGCTCAAAAGCAGCAGTCGCTCCCGGCTTCCGGTTCGTGGTGAGGATTCTGAGGAAATTATCGGTGTGCTCCAGGCTCGTGACTTCTTTCATCACCTCTCAACGAGTGGCGATGTGCGGATCCGCGACATCGTCAAGGATGTTCCGGTGGTTTCCGACTTTTCCGATGCGCTGGACGTGGTTGAAGCAATCCGCGGTACTCCAACCCATATGGTGCTTGTCTATGACGAGTACGGTCATTTTGAGGGCGTCGTCACTGCCGGCGACGTGATGGAAGCCATTATTGGTGTCATGCAGGAAGACCACGTTGCAGAACAGGCCATCGTGCGGCGCGCCGATGGCTCCTATCTTGTTTCTGGCTGGATGCCGATTGACGAATTTTCCGAGTTCATGCGCTTTCCGATTGAGGATGATGTTGAATACAATACGATTGCCGGCTACGTCCTGGAGGAGCTCAAGCATCTGCCAGACGTCGGCGAAAGCTTCAGTCGGAATGGATGGACCTTCGAGATCGTCGACCTGGATGGCCGACGCATTGACAAATTGCTGGTCAGTTCGCAACAGCAGGATGCAGGATAAAGGTGGCGCGCGATGTCAGCGCGCGCCATTTCTGCCTAGCTTTTATGATGGACGGATTGCAATGCGTAGACGGGGGTGGATATCCCCTCCATTCGCGCCTTGAGCTGAAGCGACAAATATTGCGAATAATGCCGCGATTGATGCAGGTTGCCGCCATGGAACCACAGCGCTTCCTGCTGCGTCGGCTTCCACATATTGCGCTGTTCACCTTCCCACGGCCCGGGATCCTTGGGCGTTTCAGAACCCAAACCCCAGACCTTGCCCACCTTGTCTGCCGTTTCCTTGTCAATAATGTCCTCAACCCAGCCATTCATGGACCCATAGCCGGTTGCATAAACGATCAGATCGGCCGGCAATTCCGTGCCGTCGACAAGTCTGACACTGTTGTCTGTGATCTCATTAATTTGCCCCGAAGCAAGCTTGATCTTGCCGTCAATGATGAGCTGGGAAGCACCAATATCGATATAGTAGCCGGACCCGCGTCGCAGATATTTGAGAAACAGCCCCGATCCATCGGAACCAAAATCGAGTTGGAAGCCAGCTTTTTCAAGTGCTGAGTAGAAATCGGCGTCGATCTCACGGATCCTGTCGTAGATTGGTATCTGGAACTCATGCATGATACGATAGGGAAGCGAAGCGAAGATCAGATCGGCCTTGGCGGTCGTGATGCCGTTCTGCACCGCCTCTTCCGAGTAGAGTGCGCCCAGCCCATGTTTCATCAAAGGCTCCGAGCGGACGATATGCGTCGATGAGCGCTGAACCATCGTCACATCAACCCCAGCTTCGCAAAGGGCTGCACAAATATCGTGGGCAGAATTGTTCGACCCGATGACCACGACCTTCTTGCCCTGATAGCCGTCCGGTCCCGGATGCTGGGACGAATGTTGCTGCTCGCCCTCAAAATGATCCTGTCCTTTGATGCTCGGAACATTCGGCTTGCCTGACATGCCGGTAGCAAAAACCAGGTGTTTGGGCCGCAGCGTGATTTCTTCGCCATCTCGGTCGATGACAACCGACCACTCCTTGTTGCTATCGTTCCATTTTGCCGACTTCACCGTGGAATGCGTCCAGTAATTAAGCTCCATCACCTTTGTGTAGAACTCCAGCCAGTCGCCAATCTTGTCTTTCGGCGCAAAAATCGGCCAGTTTTTCGGGAAGTCAATATAAGGCAGATGATCGTACCAAACCGGGTCATGCAGACAGAGAGACTTGTAGCGCTTGCGCCATGAGTCCCCCGGACGCGCATTGCGCTCGACAATGATCGTTGGGACCCCGAGCTGACGCAGGCGCGCGCCCAGCGCTATGCCGCCCTGCCCCCCACCGATCACCAGCACATAGGGCTGTGTCTGATAACCAAGGCTACGCTCCTCCTCTTCGCGCTCTTCCTTCCAGGTCTTCGCACCAAGATTCTCACCGTGCTTTGCCCCGAGCGGCCGGGTCAAGCCGGATCTTTCCTCATGGCCTTTCAACTCCGACATGACGGTGAGAAGCGTCCATATTTTTCCGCCCTTCAGACGAATAAGTCCGTAGCCGCGTGCGACTTCAGTTTCAAAACAGATCCAGCTTTCCGTTACACCATCTGCATCCGTCGCCGCTTCCCCCGGCGCAACACGCCATTGAACCGGCTTTATCAACTGTAATTGCGATTGCAGCATGTCACGCAGCTGCTCATGCCCCTCCACAGTTTTGATATTCCAGGTGAAGGCAACCAAATCGCGCCAGTAGCAATCATCTACAAACATCGAAACCGCCTCGTCGATGCGGCCCGCTTCAAGTGCTGCGCCGAACCTTTCGAGCAAGGCCTGCACGCGCACGTTTGGTGTTTTCTCAAGCATTAAATTTCCTCCCATAGATGTTGGCGCCTAGCTCTCCCAAGCGCGGCGTTGCATGCGTCAGCGTTTAAGATCGATCAGTATTTTGAGCTGGGTGCCGGCAGGGTCGAGCAGGCTGTCAAAGCCTTCTCTAACGGCATCCTGCAACGCGATTGTCTTGGTCACGATGTTTTTTGCTGGGATCTGGCCGCTCGCAATCAGCCTGGCGACACGCGGCCAATAATGCGTGGGATAGGCCCATGCACCCCGGATATCGATATCCTTGAAAGTGACATCGAACCAGTTGAGCGGGTTTTCATGCGGGTGAAGACCGGTCTGTACCACCACGCCCTGTTTGCGCACGGCATCGGTGCAGTTTTTCAAGGCATGTTCATTGCCAACACATTCGATAGCTACGTCACAGCCGACATTGCCTTCAGTTGCCGCACGCACCACCTCGCCAACATCCTCTAGTTTCGGATTGATGGTATGCACATCACCGAGCTTTTCCCGGGCAAGCTGCAACCGCGTTTCATTGAGATCAGACAGAAATAGCTGCGAAGCGCCTGCGGCGCGTGCTGCCATTGCAACCAGAATGCCAATAGGGCCAGCGCCCGTCACCAGCACACTGTTGCCAGCCGTGACACCGCCACGATCGCAGGCGTAAACCGCTACCGCCGCAGGTTCGATCAACGCCGCTTCTTCATCACTGAGGTTATCGGGAATCGGCTGGACATTGTAACTGTTGAGCAAAGCCTGTTGGGCCATGCCGCCCGAATGCCAGGACAATCCCGCAAGTGCCAGACTGGTGCTTAAATGATAAAGACCTCTTTGGGCAAAATAATCGCCCGCGCGCGGCATGATCAAGGGTTGTACCGACACGCGGTCCCCGATCTTGACGTGGCTGACATCCGCACCCACCGCTTTGACCACCCCGCCAAATTCATGCCCCAGGATCTGGGGGGCAATCGCTTTGGTATAGGGATGCGGCTTTGTAGGAATGAAAATGGGACCATAGGCATATTCGTGCAGATCGGTCCCGCAAATACCACAGAAACGGTTTTGGACCACGACCTGATCCGGGCCGGGATCAACAGGTGGTGGCACGTCTTCAACGCGCAGATCCTTGGCAGCATAAAAGCGCAATGCACGCATATATTTCTCCTCCATTTGCCTCATGGGAAGAAAAAGCAAGCCGCATGCCAATTGCTGTTCAAAGAATAGGTTACTGTTTTCGTATGATTTTATCCTCGGGAGACGATTCAGCCTAAACGGATGCAACAGGTTGGATGCAACAGGTGTTGCAACTCCTGCATCATATTTGGGACTGTTTCAGTCGACGATGGATCGTCGACCGATTGACGCCCAGTTTTCGAGCCAGCGCTGAGATATTGTTGCCGCAGGCGTCAAGCTGACTGCGCAGGGTTGGCTGATCATTGTTCTCAAAAATATCCGGTTGAAGATGATCGGGCAGACAGTCGGTGGTAATGATCTGACTGGCCGCCATTGCCGCTGCAACACGCAACGTATTGTCCAGCTCACGCAGATTTCCCGGCCAGCGATAGACAGCGAGTTTCGCCTTCGCTGAGCGGTCAATCGTGAGCTTTTCACCCTCTTCATCCCCGATGCGGCGCAAGAGGTGGTCAACGAGACTATCGAAGTCTTGCCGGTTGCGCAGTGCAGGCAGGGTCAGTGTCGCCGCATTGAGACGATAAAGCAGATCTTCGCGAAACCGGCCCTGGGCGGCGAGAACTGCCAGATCATGATGGGATGCTGACAACAGCCGGAACTTGACGGGCTTCGGTTTCAGCGCACCCACCGGCTGGATTTCGCTTTCCGAGAGAACACGCAACAATCGGCTCTGCAGGACAAGCGGCATATCGCCAATCTCGTCGAGGAACAAGGTGCCGCCATTGGCCGCCTCAATGAGCCCGATCTTTCCCTTTTGCGTCGCACCGGTGAAAGCACCTGCCACATAGCCGAACAACTCGGATTCGATGAGCTGTTCGGGTATAGCCGCGCAATTGACCGCAATAAACGGACCGGGTTTAGCGCTGCTGTCGTGAATGGCGCGTGCCAGATATTCCTTGCCGCTGCCGGTTTCACCCCTGATTAGAATGGGGAGATGGCGGTCCGCAAGTCGTGCGGCGCGGGCCTGGAGCGCCTCCATGGCCGGATCACCGAAACTCAACTGACGAAGGGCGGCAGGCAAACGGGTGGCCTGACTGGGCGTTGAGGTGCGGAAACTGCTGACAGGGGCAATCGCACTTGCAAACAGGGTGAGACCGTTGCGCGCCTCAAGCAGACGCTCACCGTTAGGTCGTCCTCGCATCAGCGTCGGAAATTGCTCGATCTCGATATCGAAGACGTCGGAAATCGGCTTGCCGATGAACTGTCTTGTCGCAAGATCAGGGCGGCCCATCGCGCGCGCAACTGCGCCAAAGCCGCCATGCGTCAGGCCCGTGATGATACCATTGCCGTTGACGGTGAGTGCTGCATCCGGATCGACATCGAGAAAATCCGGTAATTTTGCCAGACGCAGAACCCAGTCTTCGCCCGCTCGGGTCATCAAATTGGCAAGCTCGATCCGCCGCGCGGTTGACGCAACCAGATGCAACGCCAATTGCTGGCTGGCTTTTGCCGTTGGTGAGCGCAGCTGCGATATATCGAGCACCGCCGAAAGATCACCGAACTTATCGAAAATGGGCGCAGCCGTGCAGGTCAAGCCGATGTGGCAGGCATCAAAATGATCGTCCTGATGAATGATTACCGGTTTGCCCGAAACCATGCAGGCGCCGACGGCACATGTTCCTGCACGATCTTCCGACCATTCCGATCCGAGATAAAGACCCGCCTTGCGCAACTGATTATCGAATGTCGGATCGCCCATGAATTCAACCGTGACGCCGCGCGCATCTGAAAGCAGCAAAACATAATTCTGATCTGCAACCTGCCTGAAGAGGGCTTCAAGACCGCTACGCCCGATGCGAATAAGTTCCTCCGATTGCTCGCGATGCTCACGCAGCAATGTATCGGGCACGATATAAGCTTGCTGGGTCTGAGCGGGATTAAGTTGATAATCGTTGAGACAACGTAGCCAGGATTGGATCACCGGACGATCACGATCCGAGGCGCCACCCATGGCGACGCGCTCAATCTCCTTGATGTGCGACAGTGCCGACACCATGATCCTCCTCCTCTGGCCAATGCTGGCACAAGTCAGACGTTGCTTCAAGTCGCGATCATGACCGTGTTCAACCGTGCATAGGCATTCTTTCGCCGTCCCTTTCACGACTTGCCATCTCATATGAAGGTGATTAAATTACTCATCTTTAATCCCTGACAGCTGGCACCGCCAGGTGGTCGCCTTGACGAGGACATTTCTCAGATTGAGCTTTTGGCATTCGATGATTTGGAACGCGGACGGTATCCGTGTGACCGCCCCGGTGAAATGGCGCGTTCTGGACGGATTGGTCAGCGTCTTTTGGGAGGCTGAAAGTCCCTCCGGCGCTTCGGGTTATTTCCTGTCACATGATCCGCGCATCATGATCTTCTTCCAGGATGTCTCGTCGAAAATTCGCATATCGAACCAGCAGCGCTTTGGCGAAAGCCACCGACGACCCATGGCGCGGGCAATTTACATTCCGGCTGGTGTACCGCTGTGGACAAGCACGGTCGCAGCGCACCGCTTTTCTCATCTCAATCTACACTTTCACAAAGATCGCCTGCTCAAATATCTGCGTCCATCCCTTGGGATCTCGCTCGCGATGACCACGATGCGCAGCCCTGTTGAACTGCATGATATCGGCGCCCTTGAAGTGCTCGCAAAGTTGCTCGAAGAGGAAGTCAGCAATCCCTCTCAGCACACATTGTATGTCGAGAATCTCATCGGCACTATATTAGCACGAATGCTTGTCACTGCGTGTGACCAGAAGAGGCCGGGCAATGGCCGATTGACACAAGCTCAGTTGAACAAGCTCAACGCAAGAATAGGCGTCAGTCACAATGGTCGCCTCAGTGTTTCAGAGATGGCCGCAACTGTGGGTCTGTCCGAAAGCTGGTTTTCGAATGTGTTTAAACAGACCACAGGCCAGACACCGTTACAATGGCAGTTGGCCAAGCGGATTGATCGCGCACAGGAGCTTTTGCGCTTCAAGGAGGCCACAGTGGCGGAGGTGGCCGCTCAACTCGGCTTCACGGATCAAGCCCACCTAACCAAAGTGTTCCGACAGGTGGTGGGCGAAACTCCGGCCGCCTGGCGCCGGCTTGATCATAACGGCCTTTAATCGCTGTTCGGCGGCGCTCCTTGCGCCCGATCATAAAGCGCACGCAGTGATCCTTTACCAGCTCCGACGCAATGTCGCGGTGATTTCACGGCCCGGATTATAGAAATCTGCGCCAAAGCCACCATAGGCCACATATTTCTTGTCGAACAGATTGCTGACATTGACTTCAAGGGTCGACTTATCCAGGAATTCATAACTGAGCGCCGCATCGAAGACCACACTCGCATCAGCGCCCGAATTATTGGCGGCCGTGAAATAATAGGCCCCGGTATAGCGCGTCCCCAGGCCAAGGGTAAGATTTCCGATCTTGCCGTGGCCAGGCAGGGTATAGTTGGCCCATAATGAAGCCAGATGATTAGAGACAAATTGCGGTTTGTTGCCTTCCGTTCCGTCTCCCCCGTTCTCTACAATTTCGGGATCAAGGTAGGAGTAGGCCGCGGTGAGACTGAAATGATCCGTGATTTCCGCCTTGGCTTCAAGATCAATGCCCCGGACGCGGATTTCACCAATCGTGCTTGGCTGCGCAGTGATGGGATCAGTGATCGAGATATTGTTCTTCGTCAGGTCATAGAGCGCAAGCGTGAACAGCGCTGGAAAGGCTTCCGGGCGATATTTGACACCAACTTCAAACTGCTCGCCGCGCTCCGGATCCACACCGATGGCGGGTGGGGCCACTGACTGCGCATAGCTGCCATAGACAGCCCATGCGTCACTGACCTTATAGGTGAGGCCAAATCGGCTGGTCAGCTCATCGAAATCCGCTTGGGTGCTGCTGTTTCTGATCAAGTTTGTCTGCTGCAAATCCAGCCAGTCATTGCGCAGGCCGATGCTGGCAATCCATTTCTCGGCTATTGTCAAATCCTGCTGCAGATAAAGCGCTGTCGTCCTTTGCTTGCTGGCGACATTGCTAAAGAGCGGCACGCTCGCCGGCGCTCCTGTGTAAACCGGATTTGTCCAGTCTATACTCGGTGCGCTCCCAAACCGCGTCGCGTTGTTGGCTTTGTAATCATTATATTGCAGGCCAAGCATGGTGCGACTTTTCACATTGGCAAAATCCGTTTCATAGGTCACATTCGCATCGCCAATAAAATTGTTTCCCGACGCTTCATTGCCAAAGTAGGAGCGTCCGGCAATGGTCGAACCATCAGAAGGCGTCGAGGATATGTAGGCATAGCCGAAATCCGTGCTCTGCTTGCTGTAGCGGCTATTGACACGCAGGCTGAACCCGTTGCCGAAATCATGATCAAACATGGCGCTGACGCTGTTTCGATCCGTACCGCGGTAATTATAGTCAGGTTCCCCAAAAAAGCGGCTGCGGCTGAAATCCGTGCCCACCGGATGGCCACCGCTGCCTGGCACACCGTTTTTATGAAGGTGATCAAAAACAATCGTCAGATTGGTGGCGTCATCGGGTCGCCAAGTCAAACCACCCATAATGAACTTTTCATCATCGCGGGAGTAATCATATTCGGCATCTCCATCGCGGAACTTTCCCGTCAACCGGTAGGACACTGTGTCATCAGGGGTAAGATTATTGCCAAAATCAAATCCCACTTCCTTGCGGCTGAATGAGCCACCTGTCACATAGGCTTCACCGAACCGTTCATTGCGCGGTCGCTTGCTGACATAATTAACTGAACCGCCGGGATCTGAAACACCAAAAACCGTTGAGTTTCCGCCCTTAAGAACCTCGACACGGTCGAAGGCATAGGGTTCTTCCCGAATGCCCCCAAACGGGCGTCCCAGGGGGAGGCCGTCGCGGTAAGTGGTTGCATCGAAGCCACGAATTTTAAAGAAATCAAAACGATCATCTGAACCGTAGAAGTCGGTGGAAACGCCGGCGGTGTACTGCAAGACCTGTTCAACACTCTGCGCTCCGCGCTGCTGGATTTCCTTTGCAGTAATAACCGACACAGAGGCGGAGGTTTCGAGAATATCCGTCGCCAGCTTGCTGCCACTCACCGTACGTGTCGCAACGATCGTGCTTCTATCATCATCGGAGCCCTTGCCATCAACAGTAATCGTCTCGAGGATGACCGTCGCAGTTTCGGGCTTTTGCTGCGGGATACTCTGCGCTCGACCATTCGCAGGCATCAACATCACCCATGCCGCACAACTGAGCAAGAGCTTGGTTCCTGTCCGCTCTGCGATTGACCGATTGTCTTCAGACAGTGTGCTTACCATGATGTTGTTCCGGATTAGAGCTTCGGTTACCAGCAGACACGTCCGGGGCGTGAGACAATAGCCTTGTCTGGCCCCCGCGATATCCCGCTATGTTGAGGGCTTTCCACTAACTTGAGACTATTTATCCAGTATTGTAAAATCCAGCATTATTGTAGAAAGCGACGGTTATTTCAGCGCAATATTGCCCGGCATTCGCTGCTGGCCTTGACGCTCGCGCTTTAAGCTGAGACTGAAACACAAGTTTTACAGCCCGCGAAAGTATCTCGATGCAAAGCCTTGTCCGCTCCCTGTTCCTTCTTGCTGCGATCTGTGGTGTGGTCTTGGCGCCCACAGCTGCGAAATCCGAGCAAGAACAAGGCTATCCAATTGTCGTAAAGCACGCTTTCGGAACGACGATGATTGAGAAAAAGCCGGTGAGAATTGCCAGTGTGGCTTGGGCCAATCACGAAGTCGCTCTTGCGTTGGGGGTTGTCCCCGTCGGCATGGCTGCGGCAAATTTCGGAGATGACGATGGCGACGGAGTCTTGCCCTGGGTCACAGAACGGCTGAACCAACTCGGTGCTGAAACGCCCGTGCTTTTCGACGAAGGTGATGGAATTGATTTTGAAGCGGTTGCGGCGACCAGCCCCGATCTGATCCTTGCGGCTTATTCGGGATTGAGCGAATCCGATTATCAGACATTAAGTCAGATCGCGCCAGTGGTTGCCTATCCCGATGCTGCTTGGTCGACCGACTGGCGCCAGATGATCCGGCTCAACAGCACCGCCATGGGCCTGGCAAGCCAAGGCGATGCACTGATCAACAAGATCGAATCCGAGATCACCGAAACGCTGGCGGCTTTTCCGCAGCTAAAAGCAAAGTCTGCGCTGTTCGTCACCCATCTTGATGCTGGCGATTTAAGCACCATTCATTTCTACACCACCAATGACACACGGGTGAAGTTTTTCCAGGATCTTGGCCTGGTTTCTCCCAAAAGCGTGATAGCAGCATCTGAACCCGGTCAGTTTTCCGGTTCCATCAGTTCGGAGCGGGTCGATCTGTTCGATGACGTCGATATTATCGTCACTTATGGTGGCCAATCTTTGTCTGCAGCCCTCAAATCAAACCCACTTTTGTCCAAACTGCCCGTGGTCAAAAATGATGCATTGGTTATGCTCGGTCGCGATCCGCTCGGCACCGCAGCCAATCCAACGCCCTTGTCGATCCCTTTCGTGCTGAAGGACTATGTTGCGCTGCTCGCAGGCGCTGCGGACAAATCGAAATGAACGCGGTTCGCCTCGATACATCAGCACATCACTATTACGCTGCCGGCTCCAATAAATCCCGACTGCTATGGCTGTTGTTACTCGCCACCATTCTTGTCTTGGCTAGTGGCCTCTCGATAGGTCTGGGGACGCGCGCCGTGTCATTGGCAGAAATCCTCAATGCGCTCAATGGGCATCGCGAAACGATGGGCGAAGCAGCCGTTGCGTTGAGGATCCCCAGGACGCTACTCGCGATCATTGCTGGCGCGGCTCTCGGCCTTGCCGGTTGTGTGATGCAGGGGATCACGCGCAATCCGCTGGCTGATCCTGGGATCCTGGGTGTGAATATGGGCGCCGCGCTTGCGATGGTGATCGCCATAGCTTGGTTCAACATCGGATCGACTTATGCTCCTATCTGGGTGGCCATTGGCGGCGCGGGCGCCGCGGCTACCTTTGTTTATATCGTGGGCTCGCTGGGTCGGGGGGGCGCCACCCCGCTCAAACTCGCTTTGGCTGGCGCTGCAACCTCTGTTGCCTTCTCTTCTCTCGTGGTGGCAATCATTCTGCCGCGGGCAGATCTGGCCGGCAGCATCCGCGCCTGGCAGATCGGCGGCGTGGGCGGCGCCACTTTCGATCGGATCGTCCATGTATTGCCGTTTCTGGTGTTTGGGCTGGTGATCAGTCTATTGAGTGCCCGAAAACTGAATTCACTCGCATTGGGCGAGGAACTTGCAGCGGGACTGGGAGAAAACGTCGCTTTCGCACGTCTTTGTGCAGCGATCGGAGCAATCTTCTTATGCGGCGCGACCACGGCTATTTGCGGTCCAATCGGCTTTGTAGGTCTCGTCGTGCCGCATCTGTGTCGTTTGCTAATTGGTGTCGATCATCGCTGGTTGCTACCCTTTTCGGCAATCACTGGCGCCGTCCTGCTTGTTACCTCCGACATAATCGGACGGGTCATTGCGCGGCCGACGGAGATTGATGTTGGAATTATAACCGCCTTCCTTGGCGCTCCATTCTTCATCTACATCGTCCGACGTCAGCGGGTTCGGGAGTTGTGACTATGTCTGGCTCGGTTTGCGATCAGCTTTTGCGCCGTCGCCAGGTCGCCATGCGGGCCCGACACCGCCGCTTGGCCTGTCTGATCGTCATTTTGATCGCAGCATTTGCGTTGACATTAACGCTGGGACAGTCCTTCACCCCACCGCATCTGGTGATCAAGGTGCTGCTCGGGCAAAGCGTCCCTGGAGCAAGCTTCACGGTGGGACAACTTCGGCTGCCGCGCGCGCTCCTGTCGGTTCTCGCGGGTTTGAGTTTCGGTCTGGGCGGAGTGGCGTTTCAGACCATGCTGCGCAATCCTCTTGCAAGCCCTGACATTATCGGGATCAGTTCGGGTGCCAGCGCCGCGGCCGTCTTTGCAATTGTTGTTCTCTCTATGAATGGTGCAGCCGTTTCCATCTTTGCGGTTCTCAGTGGTCTCGCCATTGCCATGCTGGTCTATGCTCTGTCCTTTCGAGATGGCGTGGCGGGAACCCGGCTCATTCTGGTGGGGATCGGGGTATCGGCCATGCTCGAAAGCTTCATCGCCTATGTTCTGTCGAGCGCCCCTGCCTGGAACCTGCAGGAAGCAATGCGCTGGCTCACCGGAAGCGTCAACGGCGCGCGACTGGATCAACTCGCTCCACTGCTTCTTGCCCTGATGATCTTTGGCGGGCTGCTGCTGAGCAGACAGCGAGATCTTGAAATCCTGCGACTGGGGGACGACACTGCTGCCGCATTGGGCACCAATGTGGCACGTACACGCGTCACTATCATCATCGCTGCGGTGGGGATGATTTCCTTTGCCACCGCCATTGCCGGTCCAATTTCGTTCGTCGCCTTTCTGTCCGGTCCGATTGCCGCACGCATTTTCCGCAGCAATGGATCGCTGTTGCTGCCTGCCGCCCTCATCGGCGCCATTCTTGTACTGGTGGGTGATTATATCGGTCAATTCCTGTTACCCGGACGCTACCCTGTCGGCGTTATCACCGGCGCTCTTGGCGCACCCTACCTGATCTATCTCATTATACGCGTCAACCGGACCGGGGGTACATTATGACTAACCTCTCTCTAGAAGTGAAAGGCTTATCAAGCGGTTACGGCGATAATCTGATCCTCAAGGAGCTTGACCTCACCATTGTTTCAGGAAAAATAACGGTGATCGTCGGCGCCAATGCCTGTGGCAAGTCAACCCTGCTGCGCACCATGTCACGTCTGCTCGTTCCGCAGCAGGGCACCGTGCTGCTCGATGGAAAATCCATCCATAAGATGCCTTCACGTATCCTTGCCCGTTCGCTCGGATTGCTGCCGCAATCGCCTATTGCACCCGATGGCATCAGTGTTGCCGATCTTGTCAGCCGCGGCCGACACCCCTATCAGGGTATCTTCTCCCGCTGGACCCGCGCCGATAATGAAGCGGTTGCCGCAGCGCTCTGTGCGACGAAAACCCTGCAACTCGCCGACAGGATGGTCGACGAACTGTCCGGCGGTCAGAAACAACGGGTTTGGATCGCCATGGCGCTCGCCCAGCAAACGAAGATCCTGCTGCTGGACGAGCCAACCACCTTCCTTGATATCAGTCATCAGGTCGAGGTCCTTGATCTGCTCACCGATCTCAACCGAGAGCGGCAGACAACCATTGTTATGGTGCTACATGACCTCAATCTTGCTGCGCGCTATGCCGATCATCTCATTGCCATAAAGGCGGGAAAGCTGCATATCGAAGGGCCGCCAGATGCCGTTCTGTGCGAAGATACCGTCCGCGCGGTTTTCAATCTCGACAGTCAGATCATTACCGACCCGACCTCGGGGCGCCCGATGATGCTGCCGATCGGCCGTTATCCCAAGCGATAAGCGCGGCCCTGCTGGAATTGTCGAAAGCGGATGCAGCAGTGACGTTTTTTTGGCCAGCTGCCTATTTTTTGTACAGCAGTAAACCTTTGTATGCGCAGGCAACCAGCAGCTGACAGCCTATCAGACGAATGATTGATCCTGCCGACGCCAATTATCGGCACCATCAAGGCTTTTAACGTCAATGCCCCCGCTGATTTCAAACTGGCACGACACTTGCTTGGTAGATGGCAGGCGCGGTGCTGTCGGCAAATGCCGGTGACACCGCAACAATTTGGTTTCAGACGCAGAACAAAAGAGACTAGGCGATGACAAAATTTAAGCTCGAATATATCTGGTTGGATGGATACACCCCGACACCGAACCTGCGTGGTAAAACCCAGATCAAGGAATATGACGCTTTCCCTAGCCTTGATCAGCTTCCTCTTTGGGGCTTCGATGGATCATCGACGATGCAGGCCGAGGGCCGCAGCTCGGATTGCGTTCTAAAGCCTGTCGCGATCTATCCCGATCCGGCGCGCAGCAATGGCGCGCTTGTCATGTGCGAAGTGATGATGCCGGACGGTGTCACCCCGCATCCTTCCAACAGTCGCGCCACAGTTCTTGACGATGAAGACGCATGGTTCGGCTTTGAACAGGAATATTTCTTCTACGAGAACGGTCGACCACTCGGCTTTCCTGAACAGGGCTTTCCGGCACCCCAGGGCCCTTATTACACCGGTGTTGGCTACAAGAATGTGGGTTCGATCGCGCGAAAGATCGTTGAGGAACATCTTGATCTCTGCCTTGAAGCCGGCATCAATCACGAAGGCATCAATGCGGAAGTCGCCAAGGGCCAGTGGGAATTCCAGATCTTCGGTAAAGGGTCGCGCAGCGCCGCTGACCAGATGTGGATCGCCCGCTATCTTCTGCTGCGCCTTTGCGAACAGTACGGAATCGATATTGAATTCCATTGCAAGCCGCTTGGTGACACCGACTGGAACGGTTCGGGCATGCATTGCAATTTTTCGACAAAGTTCATGCGCGAAGTTGGCGGCAAAGCCTATTTCGAAGCTTTGATGGCACAGTTTGAAAAAAACCTTCAGGACCATATCGACGTTTATGGACCCGACAATCACATGCGATTGACCGGCAAGCATGAGACGGCTCCATGGAACAAGTTCTCCTACGGTGTTGGTGATCGCGGCGCATCGATCCGCGTTCCACATTCCTTCATCCAGAACGACTACAAGGGCTATCTCGAGGATCGTCGACCCAATTCCCAGGGCTGCCCATATCAGATCGCTTCTCAGGTGCTTAAGACGATATCGGAAGTGCCGACTGCAGCCGATGAGGCGCTCGCAGCCTGACCATCTGGCTTTAGAAATCAAAAAGCCGACCGTCTCGCACGGTCGGCTTTGCATATCGAATTTTACGGATCCGGTGGCGATCCGGAAAGCTGATCAAGATAATGCCGGCACCAATGAAACACATCATTGGTTGTCACAGCCTCCATCATTGCTTGATAGCGCTGTCGCCGCTGCTCAAGCGGCATGGACGCTGCGCGCGCCAGGGCGTCAGCAATGGTCTCAACATCATATGGATTGACCAGAAGTGCACCCTCGCCCAGTTCATGGGCTGCCCCAGCAAAGCGCGAAAGAACCAGAACTCCGGGATTTTCTGGATCCTGTGCTGCGACATATTCTTTTGCGACTAGGTTCATACCATCGCGGAGCGGGGTCACCAGCCCGACTTTCGCCATGCGGTAGACTGCCGAAAGCAATTGTTGACCAAAGGCACGATTGACATAACGCACCGGCGTCCAATCGAGCCGGCCCATTGCACCGTTGATATGTCCCGCGATTTCAGCGACTTCGTGTTGCAGCGCGTCATATTCGGCGACATCAGAGCGACTTTTCGGGGTGATTTGCAGCATGGTGATGCGCCCGTGCCAGGCCGGATTAACCTCAAGGAAACGGCGAAAGCCGCGCAAGCGCTCCGGTATCCCTTTGGTGTAATCGAGGCGATCCACCCCGACAATCAGATCGCGCCCCTCCAGGGACTGCTGAAACCGCTTTATTGTGGAACTGATGCTGGCGGATGGGACGGCGCTTGAAAAAGAACTGACATCAATGCCGATCGGAAAGGCGCCGACGAGAAAGCGCCGCAGCGGATTGTCGAACAGACCTGGCTTTCCGTCGACGGGATTGGCTACGCCACCTCGACGCAAACAAAGCGCAAAATTTTCTGCATCATCCTCGGTCTGAAACCCGATGAGATCGAACGCCGTCATGGCAGTCAATAGAGCAGCCTGTACCGGCAAAGTAAAAAACACATCCGGCGAGGGCCATGGAATATGCATGAAAAAGCCGATCCGGTTGGTGACGCCCATCTGTCTGAGCTCCGCTGCCAGCGGCAAAAGATGATAATCATGAATCCAGATGACATCATCCGCGCGGATGAGCGGCCTCAAACGTTCGGCAAACAGCCGGTTGACTCTGAGATAGCCGGCCATATCCCGACGTGCATAATCGGTCAGATCAATCCGATAATGACACAGCGGCCAAAGCACACTATTGGCAAGACCCGCATAATATTCGGCAAGATCCTGATCGGACAAGTCGGACAGGGCGTAGGTAATGGCGCCTTCCTCGCGGATCGTCAGTGGGCCGGGTTCCTTTGCGCCACTTGTGCGCCCCGACCACCCCATCCAGATGCCACCGCGTTCGTTCAAGGCAGCCTGGACCGCTACCGCCAGCCCGCCCTGTGGCGGGCGGTCCGGGTCGGGGACGCGATTGGAAACAACAACCAGTCTGCTCACGAACATGTCTCCTGCAATTTCAGCTGAGCCGACGAAAATCCACGCAGACGCTCATTCAACCTCTTCACAACCAATGCTCCTGATCCAGTTTCTTAATAGTGTCGGAGTTTGGATAACCATTGAGGCACAGGTTTTGTTTCCGTTCGTCACATGACCGACGCGTATACTGGCCCCTCCTCTGGTGTTGATTTCCGCAAACATCGCTTCGTCGGTCAGGTCATCGCCCGCGGCAATGGGAAATCGCCCTTTGAAGGCAGGCGTTTGCATGAAGAAGTTCACAGCTGTGGCCTTGGTGCGCCCCCCCGGCTTGACCTCATACACGAACTTTCCGGCCTGCAAACTATAGGTGACGCCCGCCGTCACGACGGCCTGTTTCATGATCTCGAGGACGGCCGCCGCATGATGCTGGGCGCGGCGATAATGCAAAGCGAACGCCCTGCCCTTGTCTTCGAAAATTACGCCGGAAAGCCCTGACGCAGCAGCCTTCGCATTGGCTCGCGCCGTCATATAACTTCCCCAATCCTCGCTGTGAGAAGAAATATCAGAACCGTTGCATCCTTCCACCTGTCCATTTAGCTTAAGCTCTGCGCCATGCAGCCCCGCAACCGCAAATGGGTGAGCGGGAAACAAAGCCTCCACAAAGGCCACGGAACGTCCTGTTACAATCGCCACTGCGCCATGGGTGCGCTCAGAGAGGCGTTGCAGATTGTCCTGCAAGTCCGGCTCCGCTTTAACGGCATCCGGTGTAGGCGCAAGATCAAGCAAAGTTCCGTCAAGATCGAGGAAGAAAGCCAGGTCTCCCAGTGCAGAGATGCTCTCCCAATTGCTCAGTTGGAGTGGCCGGAGCGGATGAAAATAGCGAGAGGAGAAGAGGGAGGGCACAAAAAGTGCCGTCGAAAATTCAATGTTTTCAGCCTGTGACATGCATCCTTAGGATAGGGTGAGGTCGGAGAAAGGCAAGCAACGGATTGAACCGCACCGATGCTGGACCGAGCGAACGCCAGGAAACAAGACGAACAAAGGGAGCATCCGCTCGGCCATCGATCAGCAACCGAACGGAAGGGAAGGTTGTGTGGCTCAATGTTCGACTTTTTGCGCCGCGCCAAGATGCTTACAATCCCACTTGATGTAGCACTAAGGACCTTCACTCCGTAATAATCGCGGAGTTTTCATCATAGATCGTTAAAAAAGCTCTGGCTAATTTTTCCTAATGCTGTGTAAAATAGGGTCATGCATCCCCCGTTGCCCAAAAATGACAGAGCGCGCCGCTATTTCCCCGAACTGCCATGGTGGATCGGCGGGACCGCGGTTTTTTTCACCTGGTGTGTCTATTGCTACATCACCGATGTGGATTGGGGCTCTTTGCTGCTGGGCACAGCGTCTGGCGCTATGATCGTCTGCTTTTCGTTTGATACGTCCGAAGACGCCGCAAACAATTCTGACTGGCAGGACGAAGACGGAGTGTGAGACGCCACCGGAACGACGATGTGGCGCACATGCGGCCTAATTCTTTCATGCCACCGATTGTGATGATACTGGCTGTGTCTTTGTTCTTGCTCTGAGAGCGAAGGTATGTGTCCCACAGGCCCCCTCGAAGGGCTAGCAGTTTCAATCAAAATGCAAAGAGCCTCCAAACGCGCTCGCAGGCCGCAACTCATGAAAGCGGACGGTTTTTTGCGCGATTTGCAGTGCAAATCTATCTGGCGGGCTCGCTGTCTGAGTTGAGTGCCAGCGCGAGAAACCATTGATACAGCAAGCCGCTCCCGATTAATCGACCCGATTGCCTTTAAAAAGCGAGTTTGGTCTCCAAAGATTGTCAAAATGACGTTGCACCATTGTTGCTGCCTCAAAACGCCCCTTGAACTTGCTAATCCAGCGCTGGCTGCCCTGGTCAGGACATCGATCCGGCTGTGCAAAGACGCCGAATTTAGAACTATTTTGTTTCATTTGTATAAAGATATAACATAAGTATTGTTTTCGGTTTCAATAGTCTTTGATGAATTATAAAGGGTTTTATTATGAATGTTTTATATATCGTTATCTTGAGTTACATGCGTCCGTTAAATGAAATAGATGCGCATTTGCCGGAACATATCGAGTGGTTGGATAAAGGCTATGCTGAAGGGGTATTTTTGGCATCGGGCCGCAGAATTCCTCGCATCGGCGGTGTAATCATCGCAAAAGCGGAGAGCCTGGAAAGCCTACAAGAGAGAATGCGCGAGGATCCCTTCCAACGATTGGGCCTATCAAAAGCGGATATTCTCCCCTTTGAGCCCAGCAGGTGTGTGGAGGCTTTCAAAGCCGTACTCGCTTAAAGGCGTATAACGTCGCATAGAACACAGATATTTTTAGGTGCAGCAACCCTGTGCCTTTTGGGACAATGACAGACTGTCGCCGCTACCTTTTGGGTGTCGGTATCCGGCACCTGCAGGAACTCGAAGAGCGGAAAAATGAGCCGTGACCTTCTCCTTTTCGAGCACACTTGGTCTTCAACTCATCCATTCTTGTTCCGGGGATGTGACATGACAACATTCTTGGGGGGGAGCTACAATTGCTCTGTTTACTGGCCAGAAGGCCGGCACCCAAACTGTGGCATCGTCACCGCATTGATGAGACTTCAAACTCAATTCAGTCAGTCCGCACAAGTGACTGACCAGCACGCGCAATGCAATCGCCAATGATCATGAGCGGAGTCCTACTGAGCAACTATTGCCATGAAATCATCCCGCCCGGTGGATTAAGCCTAGCGAGATCTAATCGGCGCTGCGCCAAGGGCTTGCTGAATGACAAAAATTTCGACAGGGAGCGATAATCTATCGCCGAAGCAAAGTAAGCAGTCACCCATAATCACGTATAAATAAAGACCGGACGGAATGTTGCGTCGGAAGAATTACTCCACCCACCCATGCTTAAAGCCGCCGGCCAGCGATTGATGTTTATCTAATATTCACAACTATTAATAATGGCCTTATGAAATACTACGCTATTTAGTGCGACTAAATTATCCCTAGTCTATACTGTATATTATATGCATTTCGACGAGCATGTTGCTGGCAACATTTCTTTTGGGGTGCGGATATGAAATTTGAACCGATGGTTTCAAGGCGTCGTTTCCTGAAAGCGGGTCTGGCTGCATCAACTGCTACTCCCCTGCTATCCGGCATTTGCAACTGTGGTCTTTCCCACGCAAATGCACAGGGCTATCTTGCCACTGCGGTGACAACGCTCGATCACGCAGTTGTTCCAGGCGAGTATCTAACGAAGGGTAAGCGCTATCGAAAGCTTGCCGCCGACAATCCGCTCCCGATCGTCGTAAGAGAGGATCTGGCTGCAGCAAAACCCCAACGCGATGGGCGGCGAACCTCAATCGCGGCATTTGTGCACCTGACAGATTTACATATCATCGATGCGGCCTCGCCGAGCCATGCCGCCTTCATGCGCCAATTTGGGGGTATCAACGGGGTCATTGATGGTGCGCCGCTGTCAAATGCCTGGCGTCCGCACGACACACTGACATTGCAGGTCTTGGACGCCATGGTCCGGCGCGTCAATGCCGTTCAGAAGGGGCCCGTTTCTGGGCGACCGTTCGACTTTGCGATATCCACCGGAGACAATGCCGACACGCGGGCCACACATGAATTGCAGGCCGTGGTGACGGCGCTCAATGGCGGCTTGACGTCCATGTCGGCCACCGATGCTCCCTATGTCGGCATTCGGGATAATGCGGTGGTTTCAAAAGAAACCTATGATGCCTATTGGCATCCGGAACCAAGCCCCGGTGCACTAGCCGATGATCTCTGGAAAAGAGCTTATGGCTACCCGGTGATTGAGGGTTTCCTCGAAGCAATCAACAGGCCCGTTGTAACACAGGGATTGAACATGCCCTGGTATACGGGTTTCGGAAATCACGATGAACTTGATTTCGGGGTGTTCTCCAGCGGGAATGTTAATGCATTCACTGCGGCGATCGGCGTTGGCGACCGGGCCCCGGTCTCCTTGCCAAAGGGCATGAGCGCCAGTGATTTTATTGGCGAACTGGTTCAGGGCGATGGCCAAATTGTGGAGCGGATGATTGCATCACTTCCCTCCAGGATTGTGAAAGCCGCCCCGACACGCCGACCGTTCACCAAGTCCGAGTTCATTCAGTTGCATCTTGAGAGCATCGGTCCCCACGGCCCGCACGGACATGGCTTCTCGGAAGACAATCTCAACAATGAAAACGCCTATTATCGTTTCAAGATGGCGGAGAGGATGACGGGTATCATGCTTGATACCACCAATCCGCAGGGTGGACCCGATGGCTCGCTCGACAGCAATCAAGCGCAATGGCTGGAGGCGCAGCTTCGTTCCGTCTGCTCACGTTATTACACACAGGATGGCACACTGGTATACACCGGAAACAAGGATGAGCTGGTGACAATCTTCTCGCATCATAATTCGATCACCTTTGATAATTTCAAAGGAATAGCGCCTGCGGATCAGGGTGTAGCGCGTTTGGGTGCCGATGCTTTTCTAGCGCTTCTGGCGCGTTATCCCAACGTCATCTTGTGGGTGAACGGGCACACCCATTGTAATCGCATCTGGAGCCATTTTGATCCGCGCGATGAAGGGCATGGCATCTGGGAAATCAATACCGCTGCGCATATCGACTACCCACAGCAATCGCGGACAATTGAAATCGTCGACAATGCTGACGGAACGCTCTCGATCTTTGCAGTGGTGATCGACCATTCGTCCCCTGAAGCCATCATCCGCCACGGCGCGCAAACACAAGCATCACTTGCCGCATTAAGCCTGGAACTTGCGATGAATGATCCCGCGCTGGATCGTGGCTTCAGAATGGGTGCGCCAGAGGATCAGAATGTTGAATTGATCATCAACAAACCCTTTAATTAGCATCTTTGAGGCTCCGTCGGCTTGGCTGAAACCACGAGCCAGGTAATATCTTCGCAGCTGCACAGAAGGCGCCTCAAGCGGCCGCTGATGTCATTGCATGCCGCCTTTTCATCGCAATCGGTCCTTCCCGCGGGAACCCGGACGCAAGAATTAAGCCTTGGGCTCTACAAAAAGCTTCATCGCGGTCATTAAGGGGAGAGGAGCGCACCGTTGAACCTGTGTGAATCCGCAGTTGAAGGTGAGTTCTTCGTTGCCTGTGCAGGATCTGACATTGGACTTGACCCGGGGATGGCGATGCCTTGGCATCGATTACATCTTAATTGCTGGTGTTATAATTGCAGCCATTGTTCTCCCTGGCACGCCGAAATGGCTATCGAGACTGTATTCCCTCGTTTGAACAGGATGGGCGCGCCTTTGCTTCGATTGAATGTCGCCCGCCCAAAAATCGAAAACGGAAACGAAATCTTGTAAGCAGATCGGCCGGTTTGACGTTATCAATATTCACAGGTGACTTGACACTGTTCCAAAGTTCTATCGTGCCGAATATTGTATAAGCCTGGGAATGATCCAAAGCCCTATAAAAATTTGCTTGAAACGCCGGATCTATATTTGAGGTATAAGTAATGGATAAAATGAATATTAGTCAATTTCGAGTTGCAGGACTGACGGCGCGCGTGAGCAATGATCAGCCCGAGCAGATCGGTGCGACCTGGGGCGAATTCTGGGGCCGTGATATCAGCAATGCCGTCTCCTCCAAGGAGAGTTTGGATATCTATTGTGTGTATCATGGCTATGAAGGGGACCATCGCGCGCCCTATCACATGACGATCGGATACAGGGTTCCAGAAGATTTTTCAAATCCAGGCAATCTTTCCGTTGTCACGGTTCCCGCGCAAACAGTTGCGCGATTTGAAGCGGTTGGTGCTTTGCCAGAGGCTTTGATTTCGCAATGGCAACAGATCTGGGCATCCGACCTTGATCGCGCCTATCGTGCCGATTTTGATGTTTATGACGCCACGCGTCCGGATCGCGCCACCATCCATATCGGACTGAAATAGATCATTATCGGCAAGGATGCCATTGTTGCGAAACGCTTATTCGCCGATTGCCCTGAATGGTGCGTATGGCGGCTCGCAGATGATGGCACCTTTGCACGGACCAGCAAAATTGTGCTCAACAACGATTGCGCGCTGCCCTAACTGGTTCGTTCTAGAACCAGCCCCGATGTCATAGGTCTGTAAGGCTCAAGAAGAGCTCGACCTATTGCGTTGAGCAGCGCGAATTTCCATTCGCGGCTTGTGTGCGCCCTCTTTAAATGCCGTCAAATTCGCATATGGGCCGATCGAGATCGCTGATTGCAGCATGTGCCAACAGTTCTATTGGAGATAGGTCTGATCCATACCGGCATCAGGGGTCGGGATAGATAGGTGCCTCGAATGTGCGGCAAGTGCATGCGCAGCGACTGGCTCCTGCCGGCACTCAGCCAGAATAGACGTTACGACTTCAGTACCCCGAACGCGACAAAGTCGCTTGACGATAAGACCTCCATGTCAGATTTAGATCGAGGACGGGTATTGATGATCGACGGCCCTCGATGGCTCAGACTTCCTCGTGGTGAAGAGCGATGCAATCACCGCCTTGCCCCTCTCGCAAATTGTCAGAGATACGCGATGAGAGGGCAAGCGGCACAAGCGAATGGTTGATTGGCCTACCACCTGACTTTAAACCCAAGATTGCCTTTGATTGTGTAGCTGTCGGCAAAATGGTTGAGCGCTGTGTTGATGGTGGCTTCGCCATAAAGCTCGTATTTGGCTTCAGCCCATTGATATGTGCCGCCCATGCCAATCCCACCCCAGCTCCTGTCATCATCGGTGGCCATGCGGGTGCCGGCATAATCAATGCGGTTTTCGCCAATCAAAGCCTGATAGAGATTGGCAATGCCATAAATAGACGTGTCGACCTTGCGACCATCGGCGCCGGTAAAGCTGTTCTGATAATTGGCAGCCAGTCCAATCCGTCCCGTCAGGCTGTCGCCCGCATGGCTTGAGATCCGTGCGCCATAGGCATCGGTGAAGCTGTCAAAATCAACCGACGACCACATCAGCTGCGCCTGCGGCGTCAGCGACCAGCTCTCATTGAGAGTGATGCGCTGGCCTGCCTCAAGGCTCAATGAATAACGCCCTCACACAATCTTGTCGGATTTTACAACAGCTCGGTCCTGTTCACCCTGCGCTGCCCCCGCCTTGCCGTTGGAAAACAAAAACAGCGTGATCAAGGCGAACACCATGATAATGATGGCGACATCGAATGCGTTGACGGCACAGGCAATGCCGATTGCACCGGTTGCCCAGAGACTTGCGGCAGTTGCTGTCCCCTTGACTGAGGTACTCAGGCGCAGAATGGCGCCGCCACCAATAAAGCCCATCCCGGTAATCACCCCTTCGATGATGCGTGCAAGCGCTTCCGGATTGTCGGTGGTGACACCTTCTGTCGCCTGGACAAAGCCGCAACTTGCGACAGCAACGAGAGGAAACGTACGCAAGCCCGCACTGCGTTCCTCGCGTTCGCGGTGAAAGCCGATCGGAAGCGCCAGAATATAGGCGGCAGCCAGTGTAATAATATGTGGCCAGACGTTGAAATTATCGGAGTTTAGGGCTTCATTGAGCGCCGAATAGAACTGATCCATCTGTGACCTTCCCTGCTGGTGGGTCATCAACGAAGATGTTTGAAGAACGTTCCCAAACAGCGGGGCTGCAACGGTGTCATCACAGAAGGCACCGGTGCAATGGTTCGTTGCGAACCGCCGGCAATGCGGGTTCAACATCCAGGCGCACCGCGTTGCAACTGAAACCAGCGGCGGTCGCAGAGCGACGCCGCCAGTTTGTGTGCTGGTTAAAGACGTCTCGGTCCATGGCTTTTCGATAGAAGGCTGGCCCTATCGCAGATCATGGCAACGGATTGCTCAACTCTTCATGAAGCGCAACGCGCGCAGGATCTCAAAATAATCCGTCGTTTCAAAAAGCACTGATCGCGGACCGTTGCTACAAGCGTTGGGATAGAAGGACGCGCGATAGGCGTCACAGGGATTGTTGAATTCAATGATCAGGCGAAACTGCTTGGCAATGACTGGAGGCTGGATTGCGGCAATATTCTCGACAGCTGCCTGTGCTGCCGCTGCAATCGCCGCGCGCGCTGCGGCGGGCGCCATCGACAACGCGGCTGCACCATAGCCCGTCAAGGTTTGCACAGTTGCAATCCCGCTCACAAGGTCGCTGGCATCCTGACAGATCCCGGCATCACCGCTCACCAGCAGCGATGGCACCTTATAACGGGCCGCGCAAAGGGCGTTGATGGTGAACTCGGAAACCACCGCATCATTGAGGATGAGTCTGGAAATGCGCAGATTGAAGGTATGGGCCAGCGGATTGGCTTCTGTTCCGGCTTTTGCGTGATAGCCGATATAGAAGGCGCCGGAAAAGCTTTCATCAAGTCCAAACATCATCGAATCGGGATGGCCAGACCAGCCGCGCACGATCTGCGTATAGTCTGGAAGCCGATCCAGCATCAGATTGCGGCCGCTGTCATGAGCGTCCTTGATCAGGATCTGGGTCGCACCCGCAGCCCGCGCGCCTTGACAGGCCGCCACCACTTCCTCGGTCATCAGCGCTCTGAACTCCTGATAATCGGCGTGAGAATGCTCGGCCTCGTTCCACGACAGGATACCGGCCGTGCCTTCCATATCAGCTGAAATGAACAGTTTCATTTTCCCTCCTCGCGAGACAGGTTTGATGGCATTTTCTGATGATTGTTAATCAGCCTTGGATCATGCTGGCGCCGCTGCCTCGATGAAGGCATCAAAGATCCGCAATCCGGGATGGGGGACTTCATCCGGGTCGCCAGGCCGCCTTGCATACATCCGCTCAGGGTGCCATTGCAGCCCGACAGCGAAGGCATAGGCAGGCACGTCGATGGCTTCGATCACCCCGTCGCAGGCACGCGCCGCGACGGTCACAGCGCTGGATATTTCGACGAGCGCTTCGCGATGAAACGTGTTGACGCTAAAGCAGGTGGAGCCGAGAATGGAAGCGATCCGGCTATCAGGCTCGACCAGCACATCATGAACCAGGGCACCGTTATCATGCGACAGGCCAGCCGGGTTATGGCTGCTGATATCGGACACCATCCGGCATCCATTCAGACAGCCCAGCATCTGCATGCCGTTGCAAATTCCCAGCACCGGTTTGTCGATGGCCAGAAATCCCTGCATCAAGGCGCATTCAACAGCCAGGCGTTCGGAGGCCGGGAAAGCGGATTGGTCGCCGTCGACATACCAATCTGTTGGAAATTTGATACGGCCACCAACACTTAAGAATCCATCGAAATCGGCAATCACCTGTTCCACAATCCCGCCAAGATAGGGAATGCCATAGGGGATGCCGCCGGCGCGCGCGATCGCCTCGAAATAGTGTTTTGACATCTCGTAGCGATCGCCGCCTGCAAGGGTATTTTCATCCATGATAACGGCGATGCGCGGCCTGCGCCGTCCGGTCAATGTTCTGCTCAGTGTCATGTTGTCTCCCCCTTTTTATGTCGGGCACAGATGGAGTTTAGCCTTGTCGAAGCCAGTCGGCCAGAGACGGGCGGAATTTGCCAGAACGACCGGCCAGCGCCTCGGCCTGGCACATCGAATTGAGCACCGCCTCCTGGGTTGCTTCGGCTGCAGCTCGAAACAGGATATCGATCCGGCTCTCATGGATGACCGCGATCGGCACGATCTCGCGTGTCTCGTCGTGATCGATCGGCTGTGCGGTGGAGAAGCCGAGCGCGATATCGCCACTGCCGTGCCCCCAAAACGCACCCAGCCGCGCCAGGCCGGCGCCACACCGCTTGACGATGCGTTTTGAGCTGACGATGCTCAACCGGCGTATCGGTGGCAAGCACCACGATGACCGATCGCTATTGGAACTTGACGGTTGAGATCCGCATCGTCCGACACCAATCGCCGCTTTCGTTTCGCGCGGAGACGATCTGGAAGCATTTGATGCTGCATGCTCAGCCGGCGTGAGGACGCGGACGCTGCTGTTGGTCTTGCTGGCACGGTCGGTAATGCATCAAACGCAATTTGCCGCCCGACCCTTTCTCGCGCAACCGGCATGGCGTCACATCCCACCAGGTCCCGACAGCAATACCGGGGGATCAACAGTTCCAGATTGAGATCATTTATAGCCCTTTTCCCGATCCGGCATTGGCATGGCGTAAAGCCGCGCGGACCCACGCTCTAGCGCGCAGCGCTGCGTGGATGCCAGATAATATCAAAGACTGCTGGCTGCACTGATTGCTGGGACAGAGCGAAGAAGGCATGGATCGGGCGCGGCAGTTCGGGTGCTTCGATCAACAATAGGATCTCGTTGCTGGCGGTTACGGGATGGACACGGATCCAGGCCTTTCCGATGGGGATACCTTGCGAGACGATCTGAAAATCGGCGGCCTTGCGGCTGGATTTGAGGGTCGGGATCAGGGCGATGGGCGCATCGATAAACAATGTCCGCAGATAGCCTTCAAAACGGCCATCTGCGCCGGCGCTGATTGTTCCGATTGCAGGCATGTTCAGTCTCCTCAACCAAAGGGCTTATTCCCTTCGTGAGATATCGACCGAACCACGCTCAAAGGCAGGGATGCAAGGTCCGTTTGAACGTGTTTTTGCAGCGAAGCGTTCGCGAGGAGCCGAACCGGCGGGGAAAAACACGTGCTGCCCTGGCACAAACGTGGCCTTGCGTCGCTGACGAGCTGGTTCAGATTTCTTGCGAAGGGGACGAGCCGTCTGTTGGTTGCGATGAAACGGGAGGCAAGGTGGGCGCGGCTGGCGCCGGGGTGAATGAAGGGGCGCATGCCGACGGCGCGGCAGCTCAACAAAGGGCCATGATGTTGCGTCTTAATTGCGGTGGTCTGTCGCGAGCGGACGACTGCTTGTTCGGCGTCGTCGTTAAAATTTCCGGCCATGTCATTTGTTAATCATGGCGATGGCGCTTGCTTCAAAAAGGGGTATTTTTGAGCAGGAAGAACATCACCCCGACGATCAGTGCTGCCACCAGCAATGCCATCAGAATCGCCGCTATTGTGAGGCCTTTTCTCGGTTCATCCTGTCTCACGTGCTCTCCCTCACGTCAAAACGAAACGCCCGGCTTCTGGCCATTGTTAGAGAAATCATCGCTTCTGTTTCGACAGGCTCTGTTTACAAGCGGTCATGACATGCGGAATATCCTCGGGCTGCATTTCCGTAAGGGAGGGAAGAGGCGCATTGCTCTCATACCAGTGTGCGGTTTGAACCAGGAAGCCCGCCGCGCGTGCCGCTCTGATAAACAATGCGCGCGCCCGCGCCGTTTTGCCATCGCTCTCAGCCAGACAGGCACCGATCGCGGCAAGATGCAGTCTCCGCCGCGCTGGGACCGACCGCCTTTCGCGCAGCCATTGAAGGGCAGCGGTGGTCGTTGTGATGGTCAGTCGGATTTGATAGTCTTCGCTGACCAGGTCTATTGGTTGTCCCCAGGGCATAGCGGAAGAACTCCTCTGACCATTTTATAAAGCGTCATTTGAACTGCGGTGAATTCCGTCTGGTGCCCGCAGCGACGGCATCGATTTCTGATCGCTACCCTTCAGCCTGCCGGCGAGGATAGGATTGGGGCCGGACCATCACAAGATTTGCGGCGCTCGGCTGCACGGATAAGGTGGTAAACCGATCCGCAAGCGCCGCTGGATTTTCGTGGCCGCAGCGTCGCCCTCCCCAGATCTCGATGGCCAGCGGGCGGCGATCACTTGCATGGGGTGGTTCCCAGCAGATTTCGACCATGTCCCCATTGGGAAACTCAAGCACGATCGAGCGCGCCGTCACGGCAAGCATTTCGTCCTCATTGGCAAGATAGGCTTTGACGGCATTTTGCTCTGGCATTGGGATATCCTGGTTAGACAAAAAATTGGCTGAAATGACATGGGTGATGAAAACAATGGAGCGCGCCCGATCCGGCCGCTGGCACCGCAAAGTGGACGTGCCGCCCAGCCTGAAAATCAACGCTGTGACTAGCGCAACGCAGCGCAAGTTTTGGGACCTTCGAACCAGGCTGTTCATGACGCCCTTTGCTTACCAATGACTAGCATCCCTGGACAGGTCCAAACAATTACAAAAAATTGCTGCTAACAATTGCGCGTCGATTTTCGGCTGCGGCCGCGCCAAACAGCAGGCTGCGCGCCGCTTTCCTGTCGGAATTTGGGCCAGACTTTGATCCGCAATCAAAGGCCAGCTAGTTGCGCGCGAGCGCCACCACCGGATCGAGCCTCGATGCGTTGCGCGCCGGAATGAAGCCGAAGCCAACGCCAATCAGCGATGAGCAGAGGATTGCGACCAGGATCGAACCGGGTGAGTAGATAAGCGCGAACATGCTGTTGAACTGGGCAAATAACACACCAAAACCGAGCGCGAAGCCGGTTCCCGCCAGTCCGCCGATCAGGCAGACGAGGACCGATTCAATGAGGAACTGTTGCAGAATATCGCTTTGTCGCGCGCCCACCGCCATACGCACACCGATCTCGTTGACGCGTTCGGACACCGACACCAGCATGATGTTCATCACGCCAATGCCGCCGACAAAAAGAGAAATGCCAGCGATGCTTGCGACGAGCAGCGCCAATGTTGCGGTGGTTGCTTCAATGGTCTTCTGCAGGCTGCTGGTATTGAAGATGAAAAAATCCTTCTGCCCGTGCCTGAAACTGAGAAAAGAGGTGATGATCTTTTCGGCGGCAGTCGGATCCATCGTATCGGCAACACGCACGATGATAGACTGCAAGGTGTTGGTTCCGGTCATGCGGGTCTGCACTGTTGTGTAGGGAAGATAGACCTCAAGGTTCTGCGATGCACCCATCCCCTGCTCCTGCGCCTTCACCACACCAATGATGCGCAACGGGGTCTGCCGCAGCATGATAATCTTTCCGATCACGGACCCCCGCGCATGCTCAAACAGTGTCTTGCGCGCATTTTCGTCAATCAGCGCGTCCTGGGCACGCTGTTGCACGGCTGTTTGATCGAAGAAACGCCCTTCGAGCAATCTGCTTTTGCGGGTGACGAAATATTGCGGGCCGACGCCATTGACTGTCACACTGACTTCCTTGTTACCAACCCGCACGGTGGAGGCGGTGGATACCAGCGGCGTGGCAGCGATGACATAGGGCATTTTTTTAAGCTGCTGGGCGTCACTGATCGTCAGGGTGGTGATTTGTGCAGCCTTGAGATCACCAAATCCCCGGCCAGGGCTGATATAAAGCGTATTGCTGCCAAGATCGCTGATCTGTTCAAGGATTTTCTTTTGGGAGCCCTGGCCGAGCGCGATCACGCAAACAACGGAAGCTGTGCCGATGATGATACCGAGCATGGTGAGGAATGTACGCATGCGATGGGCGTTCATCGACCGCAGCGCCATAGCGAAAGCTTCGAGAAACCGGTCTTTCCATCCCTTGAGAAAATGCATCCGGCCCTTGCCTGCCGCGCTTGGAAGCAGATCCGGCTCCTCTGCTTGCTTCGCCTTTCGATCATCGGCAACGATGGTCCCGTCGCTGATTTCGATGATGCGGTTGGCGCGTTCAGCCACCCTGCGATCATGGGTCACGATAATGATCGTGTGACCCTCGTCATTGAGTTGCTGCAAAATTGAAAGCACGTCCTCGCCGCTCTGGCGGTCGAGTGCGCCTGTTGGTTCATCGGCGAGGATCACCGCAGCGTCGTTGATGAGCGCGCGCGCAATGGAAACCCGCTGCTGCTGGCCACCCGAAAGCTGATTGGGGCGATGGTGTAGTCGTTCACCCATACCGAGACGTTTGAGAATCTCGGTTGCCTTTTCACGCCGTGCCAAGCGGTCGCGCCCCGCGTAGATGGCAGGGATTTCGACATTGCCGAGCGCATCGAGTTCGCTGAGCAGGTGATAGCGTTGAAAGATAAATCCGAAATGCTCGCGTCGCAACTGCGCGAGTTCATCCGGTGATAGATCGGCGGTTTCCCGCCCGGAAATCCGATAGGTCCCTTCGGACGGTCTGTCCAGGCACCCCAGAATATTCATCAATGTCGATTTACCGGAACCCGATGCGCCGATGATGGCGACCATCTCCCCCCGTTCAATCGTCAGCTCGATATTTTTGAGAACATGGGTGAAACCGTCACCGGCAGGATAGCGACGATGAATGTCTTCAAGCGCGATCAGCGGAACCTCTGTCACTTCACAACCCCATCGCGGCCTCGCCCGAGTCCGCATGGGGCTCGGCGAGCTGGTTATCGGTCACAATTGTTTCGCCTTCGTTGAGGCCAGTGCGTATTTCCGTGTTGATCTTGTCGGTAATGCCTGTGCCAACGAGACGCTCGGAGATGCGACCCTCAGGGCCGAGAACCCGCACAGTGGCTTTGTTATCACCCGCGAGGCGCAGCGCCGAAACCGGGGCGATAAGCACATCTCGGGCCTCATCCAGAACAATATGGATTTCGGCCGTCATGTAGGTTTTCAGGAATCCGTCGCTGTTGGGCACCTGAAAAATTCCCTTGTAATAAATTGCAGCAGCAGAGGTTGCCGCAACAGCGACGGCACTGCTTCCGGCGAAGCTTTTATCATTCACAATGGTCTCTGGCGCTGGATTGATGATGGCGAGTTTCGCTTGATAGCGTTTGGCGCTGTCGCCGGAAACGGTGAAATAGACAGCCATGCCGGGCTGTACCCTGGTGATATCGGCCTCGGAGATATCCGCCTCGACCGTCATCATGTCGAGTGCTCCGAGAATGGCAATGGTGGGTGCCGACTGGGCGGCATTCACCGTCTGACCTTCCTGCACGACGGTCGCAAGCACGGTGCCATCCATCGGCGCGGTGATCCGTGTATAGGCAAGATTGGTTTCGGCGATTTTGACTTCGACCTGCGACGCCGCAATGACCGCCTCGCTGTGGCTGAGCTGGGCCTGACGCTCCTTGAGCGCGCTCACCGCCTTGTCATATTCGGAGTGCGCGACGGCATTGCTTGCGATCATCCGTTGATGGCGAGCAAGATCGCTGCGGGCGAGTTCGAGTTGCGCTTCATTTTGTGTGCGGGTGGCCTCATTCTGACGCAAGGTCGCCTGGGCTTTCTGCAGCTCGTTTTGCTGCGATGTCGCGTCGATCAGCGCGATGACATCGCCTTTGCTGACTTTTTGACCCGGCCGCACCTTCAATGAGAGGATACGGCCGGTGGCCTGTGCCCCGATCGCCACAAGGCTCTGCGGCTTCAGCACGCCGGTAGCAAGAACCGCACTTTCAAGATTGCCGCGCTCAATGCGGGTGGTGGCAGGCGGCGGCGCGTCGCTGTTTAATCGTGCTGTGATCGAAAAAACAATGAGCAAGGCGAGAACAAGCAGGGCGAGCCAGAGATGCCAGCGCACAACTGGCCTGGAGGAGGATGTCACGATTTTCATGGGAGCCTCGGCGAAACCGGTTGTTTTATCAGATGCGGACCCGAATAACCGTCGATGACTTCCGGTTTGCCGGGATGAAGCCGCCCTTCAAAGGACCCGCCAAGCGCCTTTTGCAGCGCGATGTAATTGACCACCAGATCGGTTTGAATCTCTGCGAGACTTGTTTCGGCATTCAGGAGGTCGCGCTGGGCATTCAACACGTCAATGAAGCTCTTGCTTCCCCCCTCAAATTGCGTGAGCGTAAGGTCTTTGATCTTGCGACTGTTGCGGACGATTGTCTGCAACTGCGCGGCGCGCAGCTGGTTCTGATTGAAGGCGACGCTCGCATTCTCCACTTCACTGAGCGCCGTCAGAATCGCCTTTTTATAGGCGATGAATGCCAGATCGCGGCCTGCTTTTGCGCCATCGACTTCGGCATTCAGCTTACCGCCCTGGAAGATCGGAACAGACAGTGTTGGACCGAAACTCCAGCCGATTGTTGAGCGCTTTGCGAGATCGCCGAAATTTGCGCCGCCTGTATTGATGGCTCCGCTCAGCGAAACACTGGGGTAAAGTGCGGCCTCGGCCTGCCCGATCTTGGCCGTGGCGCTGGCATAATCGTGTTGCGCGGCGCGCAGGTCCGGGCGCCAGAACAGCATATCCGCGGGAAGTCCGATCGCGGTTGTGCGCGGCACAGTGGGGATCGCAGCCGGCTTTGCCAAGGTCTGGGCGACAAGAAGCGACGATTGTCCGACAAGCACAGTCAAACTGTTGAGAAAGGATGCGTAGCGGGTGCGCAGGCTCGGTATCTGCGCAAGCGTCGTCGCTGCCTGGGTCTGCGCACTGAGCAGGTCAACCTGGGATATCTGGCCAGCACTCAATTGGGACTTGGTCAGCGCAACGGTGCGTTGTTGGGCAGCAGCATTGTGCTGAGCGATGGCGATCATTGCCTCTGTACCGCGCAACTGTGCATAGTTGGTTGCCACTTCGCCGATCAACGTCAGCAGCACGGCCTGCATCTGTTCATCGACGGACAAGGCGTTGTAATAAGCGGCCTCGACGCCGCGTCGGTTGCCGCCAAACAGATCCAGTTCCCAGCGGGTCTGAAAGCTCAGATTGGTGGTACTGGACGCCAGCGCTGCCGCGCTATCACTGCGCTTATAGCCGATATCGCTATCAAGTGAGGGGGAGAGCGTCGCGCCTGTTGCGGCAAGCTGCGCGCGTGCCAGCCGAACCTTGGCTTTGGCATCCGCAAGCCGCACGCTCGATGTGATGGCCTGCGCAATCAGTGCATTGAGAACGGGATCATTGAGTGTCCTCCACCAATCACCGCGCAGCGGACCCTGCCCATCGGCCTTGCTGGCATAGGCAGCGGGGGTGATGACGAGCGGATTGTGGACGTCGGGCCCGACAGTGACACAAGAGGCAATGAACGGCAGGATTCCGATGATCCATGCTGGGCGAAGAAATTGTCTAAGCAATCGTTATTCCTGGAAATGCGTTGGTTGTTCGCCATTTTTCCGTGCGGCAGGATGCGGTCCTTTGACCATGCCCCGAAGCAGAACGCGCTCGAAACACGGTGTTGCAGCGTCTTGACCTCCATTGATCGGCATCCGCATTCACGGCAAGAAAAAGCAAGCCCGGCTTGCGGTCTGCTCCGATATGTCATGGGCAGATTGCGGTAGCATTACGCGCAGGATCGACGCCTCCGGTGATTTCTACCGCATCGCCCCGATGGCCACCGGCGCGCCATCTCGTTGCCCGGTCATGCGAGCGCTGGTCACCCGCGGCTTTCACCGGTAGAGGACGGTATGCGTTGCCTTGGATCAAAACCGCGTCTTCTTCATCACTCACGCCTCATCAGACTGGGAGACACAAGCCTATGATGGGAATCGAAACGGCGTAAACCCCATCTTATAGCGGCAAAACTGTTGGGATTTGATTGGCAAGTGCCAGGCCGCTTGACAGTGGCGCGCCGGCCCCGCAGGCAGTCGTTCTGCCGTGTCGAGCCGATGGGGTCTAAGAAAAAGCCGCCGCCTGGAAAGGCAGCGGCTGCAACACTACAAATGCGCGGCGTTTACAGGGAGGTTCCGATCCGCAACAGCGACAGATCCCGCTGCATATAGCGATCCATGATTTCCGACAGCAGCGAATTGCCGGCATTGTCGGCCTTGGCCGCGGTCAGTGTGACGACAGCGGCACAAAGCTTGTCGGCTGCAAGGCTTTCTCCGGAAAACTGAGCATTCTGTGCGGCTTTCATCTCCCCCCAGGCCGATTTGATCGCCTCGAGTGCCTTGTCCGCCGTCTGGCAGTCGGGATAGGCGAGCGCAATGGCAACAGCGGGTGCCGCCTTGATCTGGGCGTCGGCGATTATGCCGCCGAGATAGGGTGGAAGACCCCGGCCCTGCTCCTTGACCATGGCCTCGAGTTGTTGTCGTGCGGCGTCGTGATCCAAAGCTGCTGCCGCCAATAATTTCTCTGGATCGATGCCTTCCGCACCCAATATCGGAGAGATGACCGCCGCTTGCACAATCGCGCCTTCGTCTGGCGCCACGGCATGGTTGAGCCCGGCTATGGCTGTCAGAATGACATCGCTTTCAGCAACCGAGGGGCCTGGTTGCGCAAGCTGTTTGATCGCGTCTGCAGACGCCGTGTCAACCAGAGCCTGTCCCAGCGGCAACACAAAACGTGCGGTTCCCATCGTGCCCCGCCATGGATCCTTTGCATTGGCTTTTGATAGATCCATTTTTCCGGCTTCCCCATTTTGGAGGAGGCCCGGGATGGCCGGGTCGCCTGCAGCAAAATCCGAACTTTTCAGGCTTTCCAGCAACTGTGACACGCTGGCCTGATCTTTAAGACCCCAATAGGTAACAGTCCCCGGCGCCTGTCCGAATGCCGCAAAATAAGCAACGTCATCGAAAGCGATTTTTGCATGGCTCGACCATTCGTCCAAACCATAGCCGATCGGTTGCAAAGCGGGAATTTGCTGAACCAGGGCCAGCCTGCGCATGGCATCTGCGGAAGGGGCTGCTTCATCAAGCCCGCGCCATGCCTTGATATCGACGAACGTGATCTGCATTGCATCTGGGTTTGAAAGCGCCGTTTGCGGTATTTGCGCCAGGGCCTGTTGCAGATTCTCTGTGCTGTTCAGTGCCAAGGCGGAACTGGTAAAGCCCATCATCAATCCCAAAGCACAGACCGTCATACGCATTTCTTTTTCCCATCAATGCACTGGCTGACACCCAAATCGCCATGCTCGGCCGCAAAAGCTGCGTAATCGGCTTGATGGAGATGTCAGCCCAAAGACCTGCTTTGACCATTCAAACCGGTGTGCTGTCAACCTTTGCACGGCCGATTGGTGCCCCCTGCGGCGCAGGTTTTTTGGTTGAAACCATGGCTCGGCGGGCTTGGGTTTCTCTAGTCAATCGCATTCAGTGCGGCCTTGAGACCCTTAAGGGGAACGACGATTTCAACCGGCTGATGGTTCTGGGAAAAACCAATCGTCACCACCGATTCCTTGTCGATATGCTCTCTGGTTATCGGGCCGACGGGGAGCATGGCCAGACAGACCCTGTCATCACAGCCCTTGTAATCGAGAACAACCGGCCTTGCTCTGCCCGGAAACGAGACCTTTACTGGCTGCTGCTTTTCCACAAAGGATGGCACGCGCAACAGCAGAAACGGCTCCCCGTCCCTGGTTGCTGCAAGCGACCAGCTGAAGACGGCCGCACCCGCTTGGTCGGTAATGATCTGGCTGACATTGCAGGTCTTTTGCTTGCGCTTGAGGTTTTCGTCACAAATCAATGTCCAGTTCTCGAAAGGCTGGATGCTGCGCCTGATCTCGCCCCATTGCGCGCCCTTTGGAAGCGCAACCTCGGAGGGCTTGAGAAAATAGCGGTGGTTCTGTTCCTGTGCAGCAGCAGCGATCACGCCGCACAGGAACGATAGCACAAAACCGAGGGTGACTCTGAACAACAATGGTTTTCCCTTAGTTGAGTGTGAAGCTCAAGCCGGCACCCAGACCCATCTTGCCCCCCGAGCTGGTGCCCGAAACATTGGCCCGGATCGTGCTGTCATCATTGGTGTAACCGGCACCAAAGGCCAGCGCGCTCTGGCCGCGCCAGAAGCCACCGCCGACCGCGACGGAGAGTTTGCCGGGATTGTCGTCATAGCGCAGGGAGGCGGCGGCCAGCCCGATGGCTGCGGAGCGGTGCGCATCGTCACGCACGCCGTCGATGCTGGAGACCAGTTCCGAGAATCGTTGTTCGGTAAAGTTCTTGACCTCTGCGAAGGCGTTTTCGATACGGGTATCGATCCGATTGTCGACATAGCTGTAATTCTGTGTCGGTACATGTCCAGCCAGCACGGCGTTCAGCTGGGCAAGATTGACCGCGTCGGTGTCGTTGACACCGGCTGCGACATTGGAAATCACCACCGGTGTTGAAGGATCGCCCCCCTGTAAAGTGATGGTATTTGATTTGCTGCCATCGGGGTTCTGGTCATATTTGACCGCGACATTGTCCAGCCTTTCCACGGCCAGATTGGTGGCATGAAGCTGCGAGCCGTTGATGGCATCGGTCGAGCTTAGAGCAATGCGACCGGCCGCGACATTTGTCAGCGTGCGCTCATTATTGAGCGTGCCGATCGACAGCGTTCCCACCGGCTGTGCGCCCGCAAAACCATAGGTTTGTCCGGCAATTGTGGTGCTCGCTGTCGCAACCGCTGCCTCGGTCACAGCGCCAGCCCCCAGTGCCACGCTGTTTGCATGACTGGCTGTAGCGGCTGCGCCAAGCGCAACGGCATTCTGGCCCGAAGCGCTGCTCGCCATATCCCCGACAATCATTGCATTCTGTCCCAAATTGGAACTGATCCAGGCATTGAGGACGCTCAGATCGATGCTTGATCCACCGGCGTCGGAGGGAACGCCTGCAATCAGCGCCTGCCCGCCATTGGCGGTGGGTACGGTACAGGTCCAGGCACCAGTGCCACCAAAACCCGGTCGCGTACAAAAGGCGCTCGGCGTGTTGGTGGCGTCAGCTTGAGCCGTGGATAGCGTCGCGATGAAAGGCATTGAGAATGCCAGTATTGCTGCGAAAGCTATTTGGATTTTATGGTGATGCAGGTTCTTTGATAGGTCGCGCGAAAGCAATGCATAGTTCAATGCCATAATGTTCCCCAAAGAAAATGGCCGAAATGTCAGTTACTCGGAAAAACGCTACGCAAATACCCGCTGCAAGCCACCGCAAAAATTCGGGATGACTTAACCTTTAGTCATATTCTGGATTTTTTTAATGAATTAATCTGGCCCCAACCAAATCACCATCAACCGAATACTAAATTAGAATTCCCACCGGAATTGGTGGTTGTCAATTGAGAAAATGCCAGCATTGCTCGCAGCACGACGCCAAAACGAAGGTCTCGCCATGAAAAATAGTCTAAAAATATCGAAAAAAGACATGTTTTACGGGATTGGTGAGACCGTGACGGAAGCGTCACGGTCCAAAATAGAACCAATTTTGGGTAGTTGTGCGCGTCATGATTTCGGGCGCGAGGCGCGCCATGACATCAGCGAGCCGGCCGTGATCATCGCGACGCCTATGCACAATGCGATGCCGGGACGAATCCCCAGCCACAGGCAGGTCATGACCGCGGCAAGCACCGGCGTGAAATAAGACAGCGTGGCCAGAAGCGAAATATTGCCGCGGCAAATGCCGCGGTTCCAGCAGGCATAGGCGGTCGCGGACATCGAGCCAAAGATGAATACCTGCGCCAGACCGCTCAAATCCAGTTGCAGCCGCGGTTCTGCGCTGAGTGAAAACTTGACCCACAAAATGGCAGCGGTGATGAGAAAGTAAAAGGGCACTGCTGTCCTATCGCTATGATAGTGGCGGGTAACAACCGAATAAAGACCCCACAAAAGCGCGGCTGAAAGCGCATATAGATAAGCCAGCGGATTGCCAGACATATTGTAAAGAAAGCTTTGAAAGGACAGGTTCCTGTCGCCTTTCATGACGAAGCCGATACCAAGAAGGCAGAGCAGCAGCGCGATCGCCAGCAGATAGGACCCGCGCTGCTGCTTGCTAAGAACGGCGAACAGCACGGTGATGCTCGGCCACAGATAGTTGATCATGCCCAGTTCCAGCGCCTGATCGCGATCATGGGCCAATCCAATAGCGAGCGCGAGCGATATTTCATAGCCGACAAACAACAGCCCACACCACCAGAGGCCGGGATTATAGAGCGCGCGCAATCTTGGCAGGCCCAGCACCAGAGCCGCGACCAGGCCACTTGCTGTATAAATAAGGGCGGCACCGGCGATCGGTCCGAATATTTCTGAAACCGAACGTATAAAGCCGATGGAGACACTCCAGAGCGGAATGGCGAACATGCCAATAAGCGTCGAGGTCTGGGTGTCGTTTGGCGTGTCATTGGACAATGAGGGCGTGGACATTTCTGGCATTCTGAAAGGGTAAGAGGACATGGGGTATATGGGGATATATGGGGATATATGGGATCTCACAGCGCACGGTCTGTGCAATCCAGACAGCCGCGACGATGGGGAACTGGGCGACAGCGCGTTGAGATCGCCCTGACCATCGGGTGATTGCGAAATCGCCTTTCTTCAAACCATCCCCAAGCGCTTGGCTTGTGGGCTGCTATAGCTGCTTCGCGGAGGAAAGTGTGAAAAATCTACTGCGCTTTCCACCGCCATTGCCAGGATCACGCCAAAGTGAGAGCCGCGGATATTTTCGGCTCAAGATCCCGGATCCCCAAGGCCATTATTGCATTTCTTGCAACATAATCACAATATTAATGACAATTGATATCAATTATTCCGCACCTTAGATTGCCCTCAACACAGATTGCAAAAGCGGCTTAACCGCGGAAAGGCAAAATCATGCTGAACCAGATCAAGGGCCTACATCACGTCACATCCATGGCTGCGGATGCGCGCCAGAACAATCAGTTCTTTACCGACACATTGGGCCTGCGTCGGGTGAAGAAGACCGTCAATTTCGACGAACCCAGTGTTTATCACCTCTATTATGGCGATGAAATTGGCACTCCAGGCTCGGTGATGACCTATTTCCCATTTCCCAACATCGTTCGGGGTCGTCCGGGAGTCGGGGAAGTTGGTGAAACCGAGTTTGCCGTACCAAAGGGGTCGCTTGGTTTCTGGAAAGATCGACTTGTCGCCAAAGATGTTACTGGCCTTGAAGCCGATCAGCTGTTTGGCGCCGAGCGGCTGCGTTTTGAGGGACCGGATGGCGATGGCTTTGCGCTGGTTGAGAGCGCGGACGACAACCGTGCGCCTTGGATCGGCGCCGGCGTCTCCGAGGATGTGGCGATCCGCGGCTTCCGTGGCGCACGCATGCGGCTTCACGATATTGATGCCAGTGCCGAACTGCTCACCTTCATGGGCTATCAACGCGCAGAAACCGAAGGCAATGTGAGCCGCTTCATCATGCCCAATGGCAATGGCGCTGATACGATCGACCTCGAAGCCCTGCCTTCGGCACAGGCTGCGCGTCAGGGGGCGGGTTCCGTCCACCATATCGCTTTCGCGGTGTCGGACCGGGCTGCACAGCTTGAAGTGCGCAAGGCACTGATGGACACGGGCTATCATGTCACGCCGGTGATCGACCGCGATTATTTCTGGGCGATCTATTTCCGCACCCCGGGCGGCGTGCTGTTTGAAATTGCCACAAACGAACCCGGCTTTGACCGCGACGAGGATACCGCACATTTGGGCGAAGCACTCAAACTGCCAAGCCGCTATGAGGCCTATCGTGATCGCATCGAAGCCAATCTCGAGCCTTTGACAACTCAATAACTGGATGCCTCCGGCTGTGCCGGAGGCGCCCTCCTTTGGAGGTTAATCATGACGAAAAATGAATATATCAGCTTCCGCCGCGATGGTGCTGCCGGTTCGCCGGTTGTCATTGCCTTTCACGGAACGGGTGGCAATGAACACCAGTTTACCGGATTGATCGAGCAGATATTGCCCGATGCAGGCATTGTTGCGCCGCGCGGCGACGTCTCGGAATTCGGAGCCAATCGTTTCTTCCGTCGCACCGGCGAAGGCGTCTATGATATGGATGACCTTCATCTGCGCACCGAAAAAATGCTCGGCTTTATAAGCGCGGTCCGCAAGCTAAACCCGGAACGCGAGATCTTGGCGCTCGGCTATTCAAATGGTGCCAACATTCTGGCATCGATGCTGTTTTCCGATCCCAGCCTGTTTGACCGCGCGGCTCTCATGCATCCACTGATTCCGTGGACACCGGACCCGCAACCGAAGCTGTCTGGCAAACGCATTCTGATCACAGCAGGCGAAGTTGATCCGATCTCGCCGTTGAAGCTGTCGAAGGGCCTGATTGAATGGTTCAGCGCACAGGGTGCGGATGTGACATCGCTGATTGCGCCCGGCGGACATGAAATCCGCCCGACCGAGCTTGAAAGCCTGAAGAAATTTTTGCGCGCTGCCTGATCAGACGATCTCGCCGTGAACGCAACGAAGCCAGATAAACCCCGGCGAGTAAGCTCGTCGGGGTTTTTCGTTTTGGTCTTAACACGACATTGTGGCCATTATTACGTATTTCGCAATTTAATAACAATTATTGTAGCAATTGTGATCAATTATAGATCCGTCTAGTTTGGGTTCAACACGGTCGCAGAGTGTCACGCAAGCGATCCTCACCACAAACGTAAAACCAGACGGAGATAGCCATGTCCAACAAGCTCGAAGTTCTTACCCCATCCAACAGCCAGATCATCTTCATCGATCATCAGCCACAGATGGCTTTCGGCGTGCAGTCGATCGACCGTCAGCTTTTGAAGAATAATACTGTTGGACTGGCAAAGGCAGCCAAGGTTTTCAACATCCCAACCGTCATTACCACGGTTGAAACCGACAGCTTCTCCGGCCAGACCTATCCGGAACTGCTTGATGTTTTCCCGGAAGCCCCCCTTCTCGAACGCACGTCGATGAACTCGTGGGACGATCTGAAAGTGCGCGAAGCGCTTGCAAAAGGTGCTGCTGAAGGCCGCAAGAAGATCGTGGTTTCGGGCCTCTGGACCGAAGTTTGTAACACCACTTTTGCTCTTTCAGCGCTGAATGACACCGATTATGAAATCTACATGGTCGCCGATGCGTCGGGCGGAACCTCGCTGCAAGCGCATGATTACGCGATGGACCGCATGGTTCAGGCCGGCGTTATCCCTGTTACCTGGCAGCAGGTGCTGCTAGAATGGCAGCGCGACTGGGCACATCGCGAAACCTATGATGCCGTTATGAACATCGTGCGGGAACATTCAGGGGCTTACGGCATGGGCGTCGATTACGCTTACACCATGGTCCATGGCGCACAATCGCGCAGCCAGCACAAAGGCCCACGCCTCGAGCCAAAGCCTGCGCTTTAAAGCGCATCCCGAAAAGTGTGAAACGGTTTTCGGGTAAGATGCGCGTTAGAACGCGCTCTAAGTAAGGCACGGCCCGGTACAAAAGCCGGGCCAGGACCATCAAGTCGCATTGTACAATCGATACCATGCGCTGGATGCTATTCTCCCAATTTGATTTCTCCCTTTCAAAGCATCTGAATTCTCGAAAAGGAAACAGGATGACTGCCGCCACTCCTCCCAAACAGGACATTGCAACCGGCCCATTGAGCTTCCGCGTTTTCCGAGCGCTTTGGATCGCCACCATTATCTCCAATATCGGCACCTGGATGAACGATGTTGGCTCTGCCTGGCTGATGACCTCGCTCTCGCCAAGCCCGATGTTTGTGGCGCTCGTTCAGGCAGCCACAACCTTGCCGATGTTTCTGTTGGCATTGCCTGCCGGTGCCATGGCTGACATCGTCGACCGCCGAAAACTGCTTCTGGGTGCGCAGGCTCTGGGCCTCGTCGGTGCTGCAACACTGGCAATGCTGACCCTGGCTGGTCTCACCACACCCTGGGTGCTACTTGGCGTGACCTTCGTCCTCGGCATATCAGCAGCGCTGAGCGCCCCTGTCTTTCAGGCGATCGTGCCGGAACTCGTTGACAAGCAGGCATTGCCCGACGCGGTTGCGCTCAACAGCCTCGGCGTCAATATTTCCCGCGCCATCGGCCCGGCCCTTGGCGGTGTCATTGTTGCAGTGGCGGGCATTCCAGCCGTTTTTGCCCTCAACGCTGTCTCCGTCATCGCGGTTTTGAGCGTGATCTTTTTCTGGAAACGCAAACCAACCGAATCCGCTCTTCCACCAGAGCATTTTATTGGCGCGCTGCGCGCAGGCTACCGCTATGCACGCCACTCGGCAGCGATGCGCCTCGTTCTGATACGTTCCGCAGGCTTCTTCCTGTTCGGCAGTGCCTTATGGGCGATGCTGCCACTGGTTGGCCGCCGCGAACTCGGCCTGGATGCTGCGGGCTATGGTGCTCTTCTTGGCTGTATGGGTGCAGGCGCAGTACTCGGTGCGCTCATTCTCAAGAAGCTACGCAAGAACGTCGCTGCAAACACCATTTCCATCTGGGCAACACTGCTGTTTGCTTTTGCTACCCTGACACTGGCTCTGGTGCCAAACGCATGGGTCGGTGGCGCTGTCATGTTCCTTGCTGGCCTTGCATGGATCGGCATGCTGACCTCGCTCAATGTTGCTGCACAAATGGCAGCACCTGGCTGGGTCAAGGCTCGCGCTCTCGCCGTCTATCTTCTGGTGTTCCAGGGCGCTATGACCGGCGGCAGCATCATCTGGGGTACGATCGCATCGCGCTTCAATGTCACAACCGCACTCGTCGTAGCAGCCATTGCTCTGGTGATATCTCTTATACTGGCCCGCATCTGGCAGCTGCCAAAAGACCAGACCACCGACCTCGCCCCTTCAAACCATTGGGCAGAGCCCGTGGTTGCGGTGCGTCCCGAAGGTGATCGCGGCCCGGTCCTGATCGAAATCGAATACAGGATCGAACCACAGCGTATTGCTGAGTTTACCACCGCTCTTCGCAAGTTCAGTGCAGTCCGTTACCGCGATGGCGCTATCCGCTGGGATGTTTGGGAAGATGTTGCAGTGCCCGGTCGTGTGGTCGAAGCCTTCATCGTCGAAAGCTGGATCGAACATCAGCGCCAGCATGCTCGTGTCACCCATTCAGATCAGCTTGATCAAAAGACATTGAACACGTTTCATTTAGGCGACACGCCACCCGTCATACGGCATATGCTTCAGCCCTTGTAGGTCAGAGCTATCCAACAAAAAGTAGCGGCTTTTTCAAGCCGCTACTCCATCGTTTCAAATCTGACTGGAGGGTATCAAATCCGAACGAACGATCCGATTAGAACGAACGCTGGAAGCGAACCATTCCCTGCCAGGCTTTTTCACCCTTGAGTTCGGAACGATCATCCGACCACTTCGTGTAGGAAATTTCCGGCGTGACAGTGAAGCCAGGGACAAGCGTGTAAGCAACGTTTGCGGTTGCTGCGAAACGACCAGCATCTTCGTAAGCTGCCTGAACGTTAATGGTTGCCTGCTTGGTCGCCTTGAACTTCGCGCCACCCCAGACAGCCCAGTCGCCACCCCAAGTGCCGTAGAAGCTGTCGATACGACGAACGCCACGCCAGCTACCATCAGCAAAGCGCTGTGTGACCGTGTAGTTGTCGTCGTTTGACTTATAGGCGCCCTGGACCCAAACAGAGAACTGCTCGGTGACGTTGACATCAAGGCGAACCTTACCGGCCCATTCTTCGTTCAGCGCGTCATAGGCACCGACACCGGCGATCGAACCCCAGGCCTGAGCGAACTTCAGGCCAGCAACGACATGCGGGGTGTAATCGTCGATCGTGACATTGACATCAGAATCGCCATTGCCGCCCTGTTCGAGAGCAACGACAGCCGAGAAACCGTTGGCGCCCTTGAATGTGTAGCTGATAGCATTCGTACGCGTACCACCGGCGAGAATGACGTCGTCGTTCATGACGTCGCCGAGGTATCCGGTGAAGGTAACGAATTTCGATTCATCAAGACCGAGACGCAAACCACCGAGTTCAATATAGGCAAAGCGGAGCTGGCCGCTGGCGCCATTATCGCCGTTGTTCCAATCGTAACGGACGTCGGCATAGGTCTTCAAAGTGCCAAGGTCAGTTTCGGATGCGGTGGAGAAACGAAGCTCAAAACGAGACTTCATGTCATAGGTATCGCGGTCGAGCTGCGACAGACGCTTTGCGTAGACGTTATCGCCCCCTTTAATGTCGTAACGCAAATAGCCATGAATACGCAGGCAGGTCTCAGTACCTGGAATGTAGAAATAGCCCGCACCGTATGCGTCGCAAACGCGAACATATTCTACAGCTTCTGGCTCTGGTGCAACAATTGCATCCGCTGCCTGCGCGACCGATGCGAAAGAAAACACTGCAGCCGAAGCGCAGAGAAAATTCTTAACCCTCATAAAATAACTCCATAAGCGAGGTGTGACGCGAGGGCTTATAGAATATAAAAAGTCTGAATCAATAAATATATTGTGTATTTTTAGTGAATTTATTTTATGGCTTATTATATCAATATTTCATAAATCTGACTTAAATATAGTATAAATGCCGATTTATAGAGCAAGAATCAGATTCTTATTATTATATACATCGATTCTTTTGATAATTTTTCTAGCTATCATATTTATATGACAGATTTTTATATGTCCGCAGGCATTGTCGAAATAAGCAAAAATACTGCTGATGGGAGGGAGACGAGTCGGCATATTGCGCCCCCCAGCGCAGCTCAGTGAAAAGCATGACGAGCGCTTGAGCTCACAGGGTTTAACAGCTATCAGAGCGGGTAATGGGCCTATCCCAAATACTTACGAGGCGTTTTCCGCATGATTCCTGAATTCATCGTCACTCACTCAGGGGGCTTTCATGCCGACGAGTTGATGTCGAGTGTTATCCTCACCAAGCTTTTTCCGAACGCTAAACTCATTCGAAGCCGTGATCCTGAATGGATTACGCCAAACCATGATCGCATCATTTATGATGTTGGTGGGGCCTATGACCACACGGCACGCATTTATGACCACCATCAACGCGGGGCGCCTCGTCGTGATGACGGCCGGGCCTTGAGTTCTTTTGGTTTGATCTGGCAGCATTATGGACGAGATTACCTCGCGGCTGCCGGCATTCCTGAAAAAGACATCGCGATAATTCACGCCTCGTTTGATGAAAGCTATGTTCTACCGATCGATCTCGTAGACAATGGCGAACTAAGTCCTGCAGTAGCAGGACAACTTGCCGGGCTCATTTTGCCTACGCTTCTGGAAACATTGAAGCCAGTCTTCGATGATAGGCGGCCAGATGCAGATGACTGCGCGTTTCAACATGCGCTCACGATAGCGCGTAGCTTTGTTGAAGCAAAGATTGCAGGGCTAGCAGCCAAATTACGAGCCGAAACGATTGTTCTGAACGCAATCGAGGCTGCCGGTGCAAGCCAGGTTCTCGAACTTCCAATCGGGATGCCATTCCGTTCGGCCATTGTCAAAGCGGAAGCAGAACATTTGCTATTCGTTGTTCACCCGCGCAGTCACGACTGGGGGCTCACTGGTATTCGTAAATCAGATGATGGATTTGAATTGCGAGCTGATTTACCGGTGGCCTGGGCTGGCCTGACGAACGGTGATCTCGAGGCTGCGTGTGGCGTGCAAGGCGCAACCTTCTGCCATAATGGCCGCTTTATCGCAGCAGCTCGCACGCGCGAGGCTGCTTTGGCGATGGCAGATCTGGCCGTTCGGAATCATTTAGAGCAAGGTTGAACGCCTATTGCAGTTTTAGCGTTTAAAGAGGCTCAATCGAGCCTCTTTTTGTTGAGGCGATAAAGCTATTCTTTCACAGCGCCCGTCATGGACGAAACGTAATAGTCCACGAAAAATGAGTAGAGGATAACCACCGGCAGCGATCCGAACAATGCACCGGCCATCAGCGCTCCCCATTCGAAAATATCACCGCGGACAAGTTCAGTCAGAACCCCAACCGGCACTGTCTTGTTTTCTGACGACTGAATAAAGGTCAGCGCGTAGATAAATTCGTTCCAAGATAGAGTGAAAGCGAATATGCCTGCAGATATCAAGCCCGGCACAGCCAGCGGTAGAATGATCCTCCACAATATTTGCCAACGGCTAGCTCCGTCAACCAATGCACTCTCTTCAAGCTCGAAGGGAATGGAGCGGAAATACCCCATCAACAACCACGTACAGAAAGGGATGAGGAACGTTGGATAAGTGAAAATCAAAGCCAGGCGCGAGTCGTAGATCCCAAGTTTGAAAACAATGAATGCCAGTGGAATAAATAGGATCGACGGTGGAACGAGATACGCCAGGAAAATCAGCAGCCCGACCGAGCGGGAGCCTGTAAAGCGAATACGTTCAATCGCGTAAGCACTGAGGATGGATGTGACAAGCGATATGAAGGTTGCCGCTGTTGCAACCAACATCGTGTTCCATAGCCACCCGGGATAAGAGGTCTCAAACAACAGATATTTGATATGATCGAATGTCGCGTCAACGACCCAGAAAGGGCTGTAATTATTATAGTCTGTCAGCTGAGAGTTAGGCTTTACGGCAGTGATAGCCATCCAGTAAAATGGAAATAGCAACACGAAAATAAACAGTGCTATCGGGATATAGACTGTGACTACCCGTCTTGGTAGACGGTTGAGATATGACATGCCTTGCGTGTCGTCGGTGAGCGTGCCGGATGCTTGGTTCCCGGTTTTCATAGTCTTCTCCATGCTCAGTCCCCTCCGCCTTGTTGCCACTTGCGTCGCTGCAAACCAAAGAAAGAGAACATGATTGCCGCGAGCAGAAACGGTATCATCGCCACCGCGATTGCAGCTCCTTCGCCGAGCTGGCCACCAGGAATTGCGCGTTGGAAGGAAAGCGTAGCCATCAGGTGTGTCGCATTGACCGGGCCACCCTTTGTAAGAACGTAAATAAGCTGGAAATCGGTAAACGTGAACAACACCGAGAAGGTCATCACCACGGCAATGATCGGGGTGAGCATGGGCAGCGTGACATGGCGAAAGCGTTGCCAGCTCGACGCGCCATCCAGTGAGGCTGCCTCTTGAAGAGAGGCGGGAATAGTCTGCAGACCTGCAAGCAAAGAAATCGCAACGAATGGAATTCCGCGCCACACATTTGCGGCGATTACAGACAACCGCGCATTCGTTGGATCTCCGAGGAAGTTGATCGGCTGCTCGATAAGCCCCATCTGCATCAAAGACCAAGAAATTATGGAAAACTGTGAATCGTAGATCCACCAAAACGCCAGAGCCGACAACACTGTCGGAACAACCCAGGGCAAAAGAACTATGGCGCGGAAAAACGATTTTATCGGCAGGTTTTCATTCAGCAACAATGCGAGCCATAGTCCGAGCCCAAACTTCAATACTGAAGCAACAAATGTATAGAGTACCGTATTGAATACGGAGAGCCAGAAAACGCTGTCGTCCCAGAGAAATTCGTAGTTCTCCAGACCAATGAATATTCCATCTCGCCCGATTTTTGTATCCGTGAAGCCGAGCCAGACACCCAGGCCCAGGGGGTATGTGAGGAAGCAAAGCAGAAAGACCGCCGCTGGCAGCATGAAAAGGAAGCCAAGCACATCCCGATTATTCCCCAAGCGTGGTCGGGAAGGGTTTTCAAGCCCGCTTTCATTTCCGGGATTTTTTGAATTCGTCATTGCCATGGATTACATCTCCAGAACAGAAAATCGAAAAAGAGGCGCCGGACGACCCTTCGCCTCTCAATCACCAGGATCAGACGCGGTAATATCGATTGGCCCGTTTTTCTGCGCTTGCCATGGCATCTTCCGGTGTTTCAGCACCGGTTACTGCTGACGCAAACATATCGACGAGAACGTAGTCCGCCATCACGGCCGCCGACGCATATCCAAGTGGCCCCGCATAACCGTTCGGCCGCAGCGTTTCGGATGCACGCGCATAGGGTGCGTGGATCGGGTTGTCGATCCAGACGGGGTTGTCCGCGAAATCCTTCAACGGCTGGCAACAATAAGCGCTCGACTGTTTGATCCAGTTGTTCATCTGGTCGGCTTCCATCATGAACTTGATGTAAGCCTTTGCGGCTTCGGGATATTTTGTATGCTTGAACAACAGCAGCGAGCTGGTCTGATGCAGTTCCACACTCTTGCCGACCGGACCGATTGGGAAGTTTGTGCTGCGCATATCCTCGGCGATTTCTGCGAGCTTCGGATCGTTCTTTGCAGCGTAATAGATCGAGACGCCATTGGCGGTGAGGGAAACCTGTCCGGCGAGGAATGCGCGGTTGTTATTGATGTCCAGCCAGCTTTCGGTGCCTGGAATGAAGGTGGCATAGAGTTGCTTGGCATAATTGAGCGCAGCGAGCGTTTCGGGCGAGTTGATGGTGATTTCGCCTTTCTCATTGACCATTTGCGCACCGTGGCTCCACAAAAGCCAATGGGCATAATTATTGCCGTCACCGACCGCCTTGCCATGCGGGAATCCGGCTGGCGTATTGTTGGCTTTCATGGCCTTGCAAAGTTCGAGAAAGCCCGCGGTATCTTTCGGGAATTCGCTGAAGCCGGCTTTCTTCATATGGCTGTCGCGATAGACAATGGCATTGCCGATCGCCGTCAGCGGCATGGCAATGAACTTGTCCTCACGTACCGCATAGCCTTTCAGGCCATCGTAGAAGCCGCCATATTTTTCATCAAGATAGCTGCCGAGTTCGGTCAGGTCGACAAGCTTGTCGGGATATTGATGGGCGTCATCGAACCAGCACATGACCATGTCGGGCCCTGAACCGACATTGGCGGCCACGGCGGCCTTTGGCCGGATATCCTCCCAGCTTTCCTTGTCGATGCGAACCTCGACGCCGGTTGCCTCGGTGAATTTCTTGGTATTGGCGATCCAGCTTTCTTCATCGCCCTTCACGAAGGGCGTCCAGCGCAGCAGGCGCAGACTGGCGCCCTCTTCGGGCTTGTAATCTGGTTCGGCGGCAAATGCGGGTTGAAAGCCGAGGCCAGAGAGGCCTGCAGCACCGGCAAGACTTGCGGTTCCTGCAAGGAATGTCCTTCTTCTGATAGTCATCATGCTCCTCCTCCAAAGATGGGACTTCTCATCCGTGGCAGCCGCTGTCCCAAGGTGCGGATGCCGAGATGTCGTCTGATGCTATGTGCTGATCGTACCGCGGGCTCCCTCCCCGCTACGCAACGGCTGTTCAGTCCGTCAGTCTGTGCCCGTCCTGGGCATCGAACAGATGAACATTGGCCGGATCAATGGAAACGGAAATCGTTTCCCCTGGGCGGACATCGACGCGTTCGCGGAAAATGCAGGTATTTTCGCTGCCCCCGAAACTGACCACGATCTGGGTTTCGTAACCGGTGGGTTCAATCACCGCGACCGGCACCTTCATGCCGGCCGCGTCAAGCCGGATATATTCGGGCCGCAAACCATAGACGAGGCTTTGGCCGACCGCCTGCGGATAGGGGCGAGCAAGCGGCAAGCGCATTCCGTCTTCCGCGATGAAGCTTGCCGGGTCCTCTGCATGGATCGTGCCTTTGATCATGTTCATGGCCGGCGAGCCGATGAAGCCGGCAACGAACAGATTATTGGGGTGATCATAGAGTGTGAGCGGCGAGCCTATCTGCTCGACGCGGCCATCATGCATGACGACGATCTTATCGGCCATTGTCATGGCTTCGATCTGGTCATGAGTGACATAGACGGTGGTGGTTTTAAGACGGTGATGCAGCTCCTTGATTTCGGCGCGCATGGCAACGCGCAGCTTGGCATCCAGATTGGAGAGCGGTTCATCAAACAGAAAGACCTGCGGATCGCGGACGATTGCCCGACCCATGGCCACGCGCTGGCGCTGTCCGCCGGAGAGTTGGCGTGGATAGCGATCAAGCAGATTGGTCAGACCGAGAATGCCGGCCGCATAGTTGACCCGCTCGTCGATTTCTGCCTGCGGCGCAGAACTCAGCATCAAGGAGAATGCCATATTCTTTGCGACCGTCATATGCGGATAAAGCGCGTAGTTCTGGAACACCATCGCGATATCGCGTTCCTTGGGGGGCAGATTATTAACGGTACGACCGCCGATCCGGATTTCCCCACCGGAGATATTTTCCAGCCCCGCCAGCATGCGCAAAAGGGTGGATTTTCCGCAGCCGGACGGGCCGACGAGAATGACGAATTCGCCATCTTCAATATCGATATTCACGCCTTTGATTACAGGAAAGGTGCCGAAAGACTTTTTGACTTCAGCAAACGCAACAGCTGCCATGCAATTCCTCCCAGAATGTGATCAATGATTTGAATGATTGAGAAAATGAACCGCCGGCTCCTCACTTCCGACGTTTGCATTTTGGTGCTTTTTTCTCCTTTCGCTTTGTTGATTGCAGTTTTGGTCAGCCGCGACCGACCAGGGGCATCTTGGTCGCCATGACGGTCATGGTCAAGACATTGGCATCCAGTGGCAGGCCCGCCATATAGACAACCGCGTTGCCGATATGGACCGGATCAATGGTTGGCTCTGCAGCCATGGTGCCGTTGGCCTGAACGACACCGGTCGATATTTTCTGCGTCATCTCACTGGCGGCATTGCCAATATCGATCTGGCCGCAGGCAATATCAAAATTGCGACCGTCGAGCGCAGTGGACTTGGTCAAACCGGTGATGGCGTGTTTGGTCGCTGTATAGGGGGCAGAATTGGGGCGCGGGGTCGTTGCCGAGATCGAGCCATTATTGATGATACGGCCACCGCGTGGATTTTGTGCCTTCATCAGGCGAAAAGCCTGCTGTGTGCATAGGAAGGCGCCGGTCAAATTGGCGCCGACAATGGCGGTCCAATCATCGAAGCTGACGTCCTCGAGCGCAACGCCGGGCACCAGGGTTCCGGCATTGTTGACCAACAGGTCAAGCCGGCCGAAGCTTCTTTCGACCGTGTCAAACAGGTTTTTGACAGAAACAGGATCACTGACATCGGCGGCCACGGCTAAAAAACTGCCGTTGGTTTCGGCGCTAAGGGCCGCCACCGCTTTTTCCAGAACGGCGGTGCGCCGGCCTGAAATGATGAGCTGATAGCCGGCAAGTGCCAATGCTTTTGCAATGGCGCGGCCCACGCCTGTCCCCCCACCTGTCACCAGTGCTACCGGTTTACGCCGTACCACACCATCCTCATTCATCCCTGGCCTCCCTTTTGTTCTCTTGACCGGTTGATCGCAGTCGGTGCGACCTTATTCTGCGTAGACTGGCGCAATATCTGCAGCCATTTCAGCCCATCCTGGCGATCGGCCGACGGACGGTATTCCGCGCCGATGGGTTTCGAATATCCCATACTTTTTAGTCTGTTGAGAATAAAGCGATAATCGAGTTCACCCTGATCGGGCTCCGCGCGATCGGGAACCGAGGCAATCTGCACGTGGCCGATAATGGGCAACAGCGCCGCAAGACGACGACTGATGTCGCCCTCGACAATCTGGATGTGATAGCAATCAAACATCAGTTTCAGATTGGGCAGGCGCAGCGCGTCGATGATGGCTTTGGCCTGCCCCGAACTGTTTAAGAAATAGCCGGGAGCGTCGCGATCATTGAGCGGTTCGATCAGGATGGTGATGCCGTGTTCGGATGCGCGCGCGCAGGCATAGCGCAGATTGTCGAGGAACGCCCTGTGCGCGTCATCCCCCTTTGCGCGTCCGGCCATGACATGAATATTGACGCAGCGAATTGCCACGGCGTAATCGATCGCCTGGTCGATTGTTGCCCGCGCTTCTGATTGACGACCCGGCAGGGCGCTCAGACCATTGTCGCCCGCCTCGACATCGCCCCGGGCGGTATTCAACCCGATCATCGTCAGCCCGGTCTCATCAAGCGCTGCCAGAATGTCGGCTGCAGAATGTCGGTAAGGCCAATGACATTCGACCGCGTCAAAACCGGCCTGCTTGGCCGCGCGGATCGCATCGGGCAGCGACAGCTGCTGCCACAGAAAGCCGAGATTTGCAGAAAACCGCACCATTCTAGTCCCATTCCACATCAAATTGTTCGACGACCTTCAGGATTTGCGCGCTGGTGAGCGCATTGGGCCGCATGCCGCGGGTCAGCAAAGCGAGCCTTGCGGTTTCCTCCAGCTCTTCGATGGCGTAGACGGCGGCTTCCAGGTCGCGGGCTGCCACCACAGGACCGTGATTGGCTAGCATCACAGCACTGCGCTTTCCCGCCAGCCCCTTGATCGCCGCCCCGATCGCCGGATCCCCCGGCATGAAATAGGGCAGCATTTTCACCCTCCCCAATTTGATGATGGAATAGGGGGTCAAAGGCGGCAGCATATTGTCGGGATCGGTATCGGGCAAAAGTGACAAGGCGACCGAATGACAGGAATGCAAATGTACGACGGCCTGCGCGCGGGCACCACGGGTTTCGTAAAAAGCCGTGTGCAGCGGCATTTCCTTGGTTGGCGGATCACCGTCGAGCAGGCGGCCCTCCTGATCAAACAGCGACAATCGCTGCGGATCCAGCCGCCCAAAGCAGCTTCCCGTCGGGGTCACGAGCAGGCGACCATCGGAAAGGCGGGCGGAGATATTGCCAGACGATCCGGCAGTGAGACCGCGATCATACATCGATTTTGCCAACAGACAGATCGTTTCGCGCAGTTTTGTTGTTTCGCTCATCCCGCCTCCAGCATATTCAAGGCATCGCGGAAGAAGGAGGGAGTGCCGAAATTACCGGATTTCAAGGCGAGTGCGACCGACGCACCCTGTGTTGTGGCATAGGTCCAGGGAACGCCCGGTGCAATTTCCCGGCCAACGCGCAGCTTTGCGACGCCGAGCGCCTGGGCGACCGCGCCGGAGGTCTCACCGCCGGCGACCACAAAGCGTCTAATGCCAAGGGCAAAGGCTGCGACGGCAATTTCAGCGAGCGCTTGCTCGACAATCTGTCCTGCACGCTCAGCGCCAAGTGCGGCCTGCGCGGCTTTCACGGAGGTCGCATCCGCGCTTGCATAGATCAATTTGGGTGCTGTGAGCGGCACTGTTTGCAGCCACTGGGTGACCGCCCGAATGCCATTTGGTTCCGCAAGCCGGATCGGGTCAAGCCGATAGCTTTGCGCCTGGTCTTCAAACGCTGCCACCTGCTTAAGGGTCATGGCGGAACAGCTGCCCGAAAGCACGATCTGGCCTGCGCCGAGATCCGGTGGTGCTGCCGTACTGCCTTTCGCTTGCAGCAGACCTTTTTCGTGAAGAAGCGCAGGCAATGGCATGGCCAGCGCACTGCCGCCGGTGAGCAAGGGCAAATCGAGCGTCGCTGTGGCAATGGCGGCAAGATCAGCATCCGCTACCGCGTCCATCACCACATGGCCGATGCCGCTGGCTTTGAGCGCATCAAGCGCTGCCCGCACGGATTTGACGCCTTTGGCGATGGTCAACCGGTTCACCAGGCCGACCTGGCCTTGCAATTGCGGCGCGAGCAGGCGCAGCAGATTGGCATCGCGCATCGGCGTCAGCGGATGATCCTTCATCGGACTGTCACTGAGCAGCCTGTCGCCCACGAAAAGATGTCCCATAAACACAGTGCGGCCGTTTTCAGGAAATGCGGGGCAGTAAATGGCCTGTTCTGCGGCCGTAGCGCGCATCAGCGCTTCGGCGACTGGGCCGATATTGCCATCAGCCGTGCTGTCAAAGGTCGAACAATATTTCCAGTAAAGCTTGTTGAGGCCGCGTTGCTTGAGCCAGTCATAAGCTGCAAGAGCCTGCGCGACGGCCTGCTCGCGCGGCACGGTGCGGATTTTAAGGGCGATGATTTCAATGGCGGAAACGTGGGCAACCGGCGCGTCTTTATCAGGCAGGCCGAGCCGCAACGAGACCGGATAGCCGCTGCGCGCCAGCAAGGCCGCAAGATCGGTGGCACCGGTGAAATCATCTGCGATCGCGCCCAAGGCAATTGCCATGATTTAAGCCCCCATGCCGGGCAGCATCACGCCGCTCTTATGCGCCAGGATCTTGGCGACGGCTGCGTCATCCTCCAGTCCAAGCCCTGCTTCCGAAGCCTCACGAAACAGCGAGAGTGCCGTTTCGCTGAGCGGTGTGCTGGCCCCCAGCGCCGCGGCCTCGCGGGCAACGATCCCCATATCCTTGACAAAAATATTGACGGCCGAACGCGCCGCATAATCGCCCTCGACAATGTGGGGCCCGCGGTTTTCGAACATCCAGGAAGCACCGCCCGACACACGGATTACATCGAAGACCGTGCCCAGATCAAGGCCGAGCCGGGCGGAAAGTGTCAACGCCTCGGCGGTTGCAGCGATATGAACACCGGCCAGCAACTGGTTGATCATCTTGACCTTGGAACCGGTTCCAGGCTTGTCGTCGAGATGGAAGACCTTGGCGGCAATCGCCTCAAGCGCCAGGGCGGCTTTGTCGAAGGCCTGTTGTGATCCCGAGCCCATCACCGTGAGTTCGCCGGTTGCCGCTTTTTGCTTGCCACCGGAGACCGGCGCATCAATCACCAGCATTCCGGCGGCTTCGAGTTCGGCTGCAATTTCAATACAATGGCTCGGCTCCATTGTCACGCACAGCACGAAGACGGTGCCTTGCCGGGCCTGGTTCAAGGCCCCGTCACCGCCAAACAGCACTTCTTTCGCCTGCGCGGCATTGACGACGAAGACAAACACGATATCGCTTGCCCCGGCCTGCTTTGCGGTCGCATAGGCGGTACCACCCAGTGCCGCAAACTCTTGCAGGACGTCGCTGCGCAGATCAACGCCGTTGACGCGGAAGCCGGCGCGCAACAGCGCGGTTGCGGCACCAAAACCCATGGAGCCGAGGCCGATGATGGTGACTGTCTGTGGATCGCTCACCTTAATTTACCCCCTCTTTCAGCTCGCCTTTCAGTTCGTCTTCGATGTGTATATTGATGATCTCGTCAAAGGAGCTGTCTGCGACAAAGCCCAGTTCAAGGGCGCGTGCGGCGTCAAAATCCTGGGCCCAGCCATCGACGATGCTGGCGATCAGCGGGTCATGCTCCTTGCGGATCAGCGCGACGGCCCGATCACCGGCGACCCGGCGCAGCGCTTCGATCTGCTCGCCAACGGTGGCGGAAAGACCAGGCATATTAAGCACACAGCGATGTCCAAGCCGCGCGGTGTCGATTGTGGCTGCGTGCAGCAGGAATCCGACGGCCCGGCGCGGGCTGACATGCCAGTGCCTGACGGTATCGGCGACCGGCAGGATCGCTTCCTTGCCAATGAGTGGTTCACGCAGAATATTGGAGAAGAATCCGGAGGCTGCCTTGTTGGGCGTTCCAGGACGGATGCACACGGTGGGCAGACGGATACCAATCGCATCGAGTAAGCCCTTGCGGGCATAATCGGCCAGCAGCAATTCACCGATTGCCTTTTGCGTGCCATAGCTGGTGCGCGGGGTGAGAAAGAATTCGTCATTGATCCGATCGGGGAAAGGCGCGCCGAACACCGCGATGGAGGATGTGAACACCAGCCGCGGTCTGTAGCTTGCGATTTCGCCCTGTTGTCGAATGGCTTCCAGCAGGAAACGGGTGCCATCAAGGTTGATGGCATAGCCCTTTTCAAACGCCACCTCCGCTTCGCCCGAGACGATGGCGGCCAGGTGGAATATCAGATCCGGCCGATCTGCGATCAGTGCGGGGGCGATACGGGGGTCTGAGATATCGGCGGATTTGCAGGTGACATTGCCGTCAAATCCGATGGGGGCTTGTGGCGCTACGACATCGACCAGAGTGAGCCTTTCCACCGGCATGCCGTCAATCGCTGGGACTGCTGCGATGGCCTGTGTCAGTTTTCGTCCGACCATGCCGGCTGCACCGATAATCAAGACATGCATTCAAACAACCCTTTTCAACTTGCTGCTAAGGCAGTCACGGCTGGGAAGCCGTGATTGGGGCAGAGACCTGCTGAGCGCGCGCGGCCAGCGATTTCTGTGTGGAGGTGTAAATACGTTGCTCATGGACTGCGAAGGCCGCCATTGCTGCAGCGCGGTCGCGATTTTCAAGCGCTGCGAGGATTTTCTGATGGTCGGAGAAGCTGCCGTTAAGCGCCCCTGGCCTGGCAACCGCGCGGCGGCGATGCTCCATCATATAGGTGTAGAGATCGGTGACGATGTCTGCGAGCAGCGGGTTTCCGCATTCGCGATAGATGGTGACATGAAACTCGCGGTCGCAGATGAGGAAGCGGACGGGATCATTGAGGCAGGCAGCCTGCGCTGTGAGCGAAAGCCGCAGGCGCGCAAGCGCGTCCTGGGAAATACGCTGTGCTGCGTCACCGACTATTTGTTGTTCGACCAGCATACGCGCCGCATGGACGGCGTGAACATCATAGCGATCGACATTGATCTGGGCGGTAATGCCAATCGACAGGCCGCCGAGCTCGGCGCGGGCAACCCGCGTTCTGGCGCCCTGCGTCACATCGAGGATACCATGGGCAGCAAGAATCTGGATGGCACCGCGCACTGTTTGCCGACTGACAGAAAGAGCGCTCGCCAATTCGCGCTCGCCCGGAAGCGCATCGCCGACACTGAGCAGGCCCGATGCGATCAGTGCGCCGATCTTGTCCGCGATCACGTCACGCATGGACCGACGCTCCAGATTGCGTCCGAGCCCAGCCTTGTTGTCGAGGAGAAGATCATGCGCAGCGTTCAAACTCGACCTCACTGATACACTGGTCTATCCAGTGGTCCAGTTACAATCGGCGACGCGGCGTGTTCTGTCAAGCACCCTTCCTACCAAACGCCTGGCAAACCGCCTCACCAACCGCTTGACCAGCCGCGCGTGCTCTTTCGTAGCGACGCTGGCATTCGACTTGTCGATTGCCAGCGCTTTGATCACGCCTTTAACCGAGAAGCGCGGTTAGATCGGGCCCCATTGGATCTGGACCGCGATATAGAGAAAGACCGCACTGATCAAACCCCAGGCGATGACAAGCGGGGCGATGAATTTCACCCATTTTCCATAGGAAACCTCGGATGTGGCAAGGATTGCCATCAGCACACCGGATGTCGGATTGATGCAGTTGACGACCCCTTCGCCAAAAACCACTGACTGGACGGTGGTCTGCCGGGTAATCCCCAGAATATCCCCGAGCGGTGTGAAGACCGGGATCAAAACTGCGGATTCACCAGATCCAGACGAGATGAACACGTGCATGATCATCGCGCTGACATACATGCCGATCGCGGAAAGGGAACGGGGCAACCCGTCGAGCGCCAGCACCGCATAGGAGACGATCGTGTCGAGGATCATGCCCTGTTCGAGAATGATCGAGATGGCACGCGCCAGGCCAACGATGAATGCGCCGATAACAAGCTGTGAACAGCCTTTGAGAAAGCCTTTGGCGATCTCATCGGCAGACATGCGAGCGATGATGCCGACACCGATTGCCATGATGATAAACATGGCAAGCATTTCCTTTTCGCTCCAGTTGAGCGTGACGGCTCCGGCAATAAAGCCCCCAAGGCACAGCGCCGTAAACAGCAGGGCGAGCCAGTAGCGGGCGCGTTGACCGGGGGCTGCATCGCTCTTAGTTTCGCCATCCTCGATCTCGTTGGGGCGCGGTGAAGTCTTGCGCTGGCTACGCGCGTATAGCCACAGGAATGCGATGGTGGCAAGCAGGAACGCCAGGAATATGACGACGCGGAAGCCGATGCCTGAGAGGAGTGGAACATCGGCAAGTCGCTGCGCAAGGCCGACCGATGTCGGTGCCGAAATCGATGCATTATAGCCGGTATAGGTGGCGATATAGACCAGTGAAATCCCGAACAATTTGTTCATGCCGATTGAGCGCGCCACCATAATCCCGATGGGCACGAATGCGATCACCGAATTGACGACGATACCGGTGGTGCCCAATACCGAAAAAACCACGCAGAACAGGACAATCAGGGTGAGATCGTTGAGCCTGCGATTTTTTGCGATGCCGTTGAGCATGTGATGCACAGCACCGGATTGCTCAAGCACATGCAGAGCGCCGCCGGTAAACATCACCATGAAGACAATTGGTGCACTCTTGATCAGACCTTCGGCAATGGCCAGAAACAGCGCCTGCGGATAGACATGATGCTGTTCAACACCATGGTAGCTTCCAGGCACCGAGAAGGAGATGCCATTGCGGACTTCGGTCGCATATTGTCCAGCCGGAATGATCCAGGTGCCGATCCCGGCCAGAACCAGCATACAGAAAAGAAGAACGTAAGGATTTTGCAGACTGAGGCCCTTTTTGGGGGCCGCGGGTGATGGCGATGCAGTCATGGGATGTGTTTCCTCCTTCGGAGGCGGCTGATCACACCGCCTCCCTCGTCAAAATAGCTCAGCTGTTAGCGATGATCTGACTGATCAGCGCGGCGCGGCGCGGAAGCCCAGCTATGGTCACATGCTCGTATTCGGCATGCGGGCCACCGCCCTCGGCACCCAGACCATCCAGCGTCGGAATATCAAGCGCCGAAGTAAAATTGCCATCGCTTCCACCACCGACCGCACTGCCCGAAACCGTCATGCCGAGGGCAGTACCTGCACGAACGGCCTGCTCGAACAGGGATTTGTTGCGCGCGTTGAGTTCCATTGGCGGGCGATTGAGACCCCCGGAAATCTCGATCTGGGCGCCGTCCAGAAAAACCGGGCATGCGCGGATTTCCGCTTCGACCCTTTCCGCTTCGTCAAGCGAGGTGACACGCACATCGATCGACAGGCTCGCATGATCGGGGATGACATTGATGCGGTTGCCTGCCTGCGCGATACCGACATTGACCGTGGTGCCTCTGGAGAGGTCCTGCAGTTCATGAAGCCTGAGGATCTGGCGGGCCATTTCTTCGGCGGCACTGACACCGCCGAGCGGGTTGTTGCCGGCATGAGCGGCCTTTCCCTTGATCTGCATATGAAAATGACCGGTTCCCTTGCGGGCAATCTTGAGGTTTCCAGTCCCCTCCTCTGACGGTTCAAGCACCAGAACCTGATCACATTGTCGGGCGATTTCCTCGATCAGAGCGCGCGAGTGCCAGCTACCGGTTTCCTCATCGCTGGTGCACAGGAACCAGACCTGGTGATTGTCGAGCGCGTCGCCGGCGATCAATGCCTTCAACGCCCAGATACCCTGGATGACGCCACCCTTCATATCGAAGGCGCCAGGTCCGTAATATTTTCCGTCTTCGATGCGGGTCCCCAGACGGTCGAGGTCCCAGACCGTATCGAAATGTGTCAACAGCAAGGTGCGGCGATTTCCCTGTCCGATTTTGAACAACAGATGATCACCGGCCTTCGTCTGCGCGAAGCGTTCAGGCTGCACATTTAAATGGCGCGCGAACAGGTCACAAAGAAAAGCGCCGCAGGCATCGACCAGAGCTTTGTCTTCGGTTGGCGACTGATGCTCGACAAGCGCCTTGAGGTCATTGAGCATATCGTCGGCATGGGTGGTGAGATAGGACAGGAACGGGTTCATCATTTCCTCCAGGATAATGGTCGGGCGGTGCCGTGCAGGGTTTTTTGGCGTCATGGGCGCGCCCCCTAGCCGCTACGATGAAGGGGTTACCGCCCGCAGGCTGGCCGGGCGAGGCACATGCGCCGAAAACCTGTCTTGAAGGCAATTATCAGCAGCGACGGGTTGCAACAATTGCTTTAAAGTGGACACCCTGTTGCATTTTGTGCAACAGGGTGTCCATGCAACATCGATCGCTGGTTTATTTTCGCGAAGTCGCCCAGACAGGTTCCCTGCATGAAGCCTCATCACGACTGCATATTTCGACTTCGGCCATCAGCCGCCAGATTGCCAAGCTCGAGGAGTCGCTGGGCATTGTGCTGTTTGAGCGGCGACCGCGTGGCATGGTGCTGACGGCTGCGGGAGAACTGCTGCTGCAACGCACGCAGCGCTTGGCAATCGGTATGGAAGAGGCACTGTCGGAACTGCGCGCACTTGCCGGAAAATCGCATGGCCTCATTCGCATTGCGAGTTATGAAGGGTTTGCTCTGGATTGCCTTACCCCTGCCATCGAGGCGTTTCGCGAGCAACATCCGGCGGTGCATTTTCATGTCTGGGTGGGCACCTCGCCTGATATCTGTGCGCGCATCAAGAATGGCTCGGCGGATATCGGCATAACCTATAGCTATCCACCGCCCCCCGATATTGCCATTCAGCACATCGCCTTGCGACCCATCTTTGCCGCGCTGCGCAGCGATCATCCCCTGGCGGGCAGGCGCTCTGTCACATTGGATGATTTGCGTGGCGAACAATGGGCAGTTCCTGACGAGGACCGGACGCAGCGGCTCCTGCTACAGGCGGCGCTGGCGGCAAAGGGAATTACCTTCAACCCTGTCTTCTCGACCAATTCGATGGCGATGCTGCGTGCCTATAGTTTTTCTTCGGGCACAACTTCGATCACCGGTTCCCCTGACCTGGTCCGCGGCAATGACTTCGATATTGCGCTGGTGCCAATCGAAGATCCTATTCTAGCGACCAGTGCCCTGCATATTCTGACGATGGAAGGTCGAAACCTGTCCCCGACCATGATCCGGTTTGTCGACGCGCTCAAAGCGCTGACGCCACCCGTGCAGAATTAAGATTTGTCCGGCATGGAGCCCCTCATCCGATAGGATAAAGGGCCGATCGGATGTAGGGGGACGCCGTGGCGGTCGCTTCGTTGCGGGGACTGTGTTCCCCGTCCTGGTGTTGCGCCGTCTCTGCGATACGCGCGCACCGCTTTTTGGGAGGATGCTTCAACCCGCCCGCAGCTTCGATACCCATACAAAAAAAGCCGCTAACGCGGCTTTTCCTGCAACGGGGGCAATGATTTACATCATATGCTCAGACACCTTGCCCTCGGCATCCAATGTCAGCATGACAGTTTTGCCATCCTTCATTGAGGATGCCTCCCACAGGCCCTGCTCGTTGAGCTTGAGATTTTTGAGCTCCGCATAGCCGGCCTTGTTGAACAGTTCGGTGGCCTGCGCTTCGGTCAGGCTGTTCTGACCGGCATCAGGGGTCTTGTCATCATGGGTGGGTGTGTCGGTGGCGCCAGGCGCGTCACTATTTGGGGTCTGTGTTGCCTGTGTGCCAGCAAGGCCTGGTGTGAGCAAAGCATAACAAACGACCCACAGATCGGAGCGATCATTCCCGCCTCTGGCGGCGTACGGAAAGTACGCTTTGCAATGCAGGGGAGAGGAACGATAGACGCGCTTTTGTTGTGGTGGCGCTGCTTTTGTGTCCGCTAATCCCGCCCACTTCTTTAATAGTTTTCTGTATCTGATAACGGCAGGCCGGTCCCCATTCCTCTTCCCGATCCGATGGCCCATCAAAAGGCGCTGCACACCATCGCGTGTAGGTTTGCCGCTTTCAGAACCAGCAGAATGATCGGATGATTTACCAGGCTCGTTGCCGCAACAAAATGGCGCTCCCTGTGAGAAGCGGCTGCAGTGTGAAACTCAATCTGTTGCGAATAGGGTTTTTAAAAGCGAAGTCGATTAATGCTCTGTCGCCGCTCCCTCTCCTGCATGATTTCCATCTTTTGAATGCGAAGTGAGGAAAGCTTTGATTGTAGCGTCGCGTTTTCAGAGCCGTTCACGGCGTTGCTCATCAGACATCTCGCCAGTCTGGTCGACGTTGATTCAGGTCTTTCGGCATCAAAGACGGAACGACCTTCAAATAAGCTTCCGGTTTGGAATCAATGACCGCCTGATAGACACCCGGGCCTGGCGCTTCCCATGAATGCAAAAGGTCTTCGAGAAGCTTTCCCCGAGCTTGCAGCGTGCGTCTTTGGGCCGACCTGCAGGATTACCGCTTTGTCCCTCTCTGAAAGGCGAAGCGCCAAGTTGTTCTTTCCTCAATTATCGGATGACATACCGTTTCAGTTCCCCTTGAAATGGCAAGAGCTTGACTGTACCTACACAAAATATTTAATGTATGTACTTTTATTGTTGCTTGCGCTTTCCATTTAATGTACGTACATTATATGAACATCGTTTGGGACGAACCAAAAAGACAATCCAACTTATCCAAGCACGGGCTTGATTTTGCAGACTTGTCTTATGAATTCTTTTTGGCTGCAAACGTAGCCAGCACAAAACAAGGGCGGCTAAAAGCTATTGGCCGTCTTGCTGATGGAACGATTGTTGTCATCTTCATCACTCTCGGAACAGAAGCGCTTTCAATCATTTCCATGCGAACAGCAAATAAGGTCGAAAGGAGCAAAATCTAGTGGCTAACAAATTCAGACCTAAACATGCAGAAGCCCACGGCTATACCAAGGAGGATTGGGACGCAGTCGATAGCCCACCGCTAACCGACGAAGAGCTATCCAGTATGAAGCCATTTAAGGAAGTTTTCCCCGAAATGGCGGAGAAAATGGAGAAGGCAATTGCAGCTCGCGGACGCCCTCGACTGGATACTCCTAAAACTCCGGTAACTATTCGTCTTGATCAAGATGTAGTCCAACGCTTTAAGGCCAGCGGCAAAGGCTGGCAGGGCCGTATGAACGAAGCACTACGCAAAGCCGTGGGGCTTTAGAGGGCTTATGGCGGCCTGGCGGCTTGGTGCTAACCGCTGCGGGGGAATTGCTGTTGCAACGTAAGCAGCAACTATCAATCGGCTTGGAAGAGGCGCTGTCGGAACTGCGCGCACTTGCCAGAAAATCGCATAGCCTGATACGGATTGCGAACCAGGCCGGTTTCGCTTTGGGCTGCCTTAGCTATGCCATCGCGGCGTTTCGGCAACAGCAGCCGGCGGTGCATTTCCATGTCTGGCTCGGCACCTCGCCCGATATCTGTCCCCACATCAAGAATGGCACAGCGGATATTGCTATCACCTATAGCGAGCCGCCACCGCCCCATATTGCCATTCAGCTTATTGCCTGACAACCGATCTTGGCCGCGCTGCGCTGCGATCATCCCTTGGCGGGCAGGCCCTCTGTCACACTGGATGATCTGCGCGGCGAACAATGGGCGGTTCCTGACGAGGACCGGACGCAGCGACTTCTGCTGCAGGCGGCGCTGGCGGCAAAGGGAATTAGCTTCAACCCGGTCTTCTCTACCAATTCGATGGCGTTGCTGCGCGCCTATAGTTTCTCTTCGGGAACAACCTCGATTACCGGTTCCCCTGATCTGGTCCGCGACAATGACGCCAATATTGCTCTGGTTCCAATCGACGATCCCGTTCTGGCGACCAGTGCGTTGCACATTCTGACGATGGAAGGTCGAAACCTGTCCCCGACCATGATCCGGTTTGTCGACGCGCTGAAATCACTGACGCCTGCGCGGCAGAATTGATGTTTTCATCATAATGCCAGACCCTGACGACATCTGGCGAATATCGCCACAGAGCATCGCTCAAGACCTCTGGCAATCCGGGGGCGGTAGCGGCATGATCGGAGATTTTTGCGTCATGCTTGAGCGTTCTGACTTTCGCAGCACGCATAAAAAAAGCCGCTGACGCGGCTTTTTTCATCTAGGGCAATGATTTACATCATATGCTCGGAAACCTTGCCCTCGGCGTCCAAGGTCAGCATGACGGTTTTGCCATCCTTCATTGACGATGCTTCCCACAGTCCCTGCTCGTTGAGCTTGAGATTTTTCAGCTCAGTATAGCCGGCCTTGTTGAACAGCTCGGTTGCCTGGGCTTCAGTCAGGCTGTTCTGACCAGCATCAGGGGTCTTATCATCATGAGTGGGGGTGTCGGTCGCACCAGGCGCGTCACTGTTGGGGGTCTGTGTTGCCTGTGCGCCAGCAAGCGCTGGTGAAAGGGCCATCGCACCTGCGATCAGGAGTGTTGTGAACTTCATAGCATTTCCTCTCATTTTCTGGTTGGCATGCTAACTAACCCCGGTGAGCAGAGATGGTTCCAGAACAAATCGCAATAATAGTCAGACTGGGAGGGGCCTGCGTGGACCTGCAAAAGCAACAGGCTTTGCGAAAGACAAAACAGAGGCCGGCGCAGCTGTGAATGATGCGGGTCAAAGGCCTCACCATTCCGAAAGCTGGTCTTGTTGTTACCGACGTTGTTCAGCCGGGATGAGTATCGCGATAGACCAGGCGCTCTGCGGGTATTTTGAGGGAAAGCGACAGGCCCTCGGGCTGCCAGTCCCGTGCGATCACCGCATTGAGGCCCTGAACTGTCGCCTTTTCGAGAGCGGCACCAAATCCCTTGCGTTCAGGTGGTTGTTGCAGGATTTCCCCGCCCGTTTCCTTCCAGTTCAAAGACAGCAGCTCCTCATCCAGACCAATATTGATCGCCAGTTGCCCCTCCGGGGATGACAGAGCGCCATATTTGGCGGAATTGGTGGTCAGTTCATGCAGCAGAAGTGCGAAGGAGGTGAGACCATTGCCCGAAATCGGAACGTCTGCACCGGTGATCTTCACAGGAGAGTGTTGCTCACCCTTATGCGGCGCGACAATCGCCTCGATCAGGCCCACAACAGAAGTGGCGCGATCCGCAGGGCTATTCCTGCCCAGCACAGGCAGGGTGAGTTCATGCGCGCGTGCCAGCGCCTGCAGCCGCGAACGCAAGTCCGTAACCAGCTCTTCAATGGTTTCGGCAGAGCGAGCGCTCAAGGATATCAGTCCCGAGGCGAGACCGAACAGGTTCTTGATACGATGGTTGATCTCCTGGAGCAGAATATCTTTCTGCTGCGCTGCCTCGCGCAGCGCCTGCGCCTGTGCTGCCAGTTCATCTCTTTGCAGAGCGAGCTGCTGTCGCTGACGATAGAGCTCGAAGAAAACCTCGGCCTTGCTGCGCAGGATATCCGGTTCGATCGGCTTTTGAATGAAATCGACTGCTCCCGCCTCATAGCCCTGAAAGCGGCGCTGTCCGGCGCTGCCAGCGGTGACAAAAATGATCGGGACATGTCGGGTGCGTTCATTGCCTCGCATCAGTTCCGCGAGTTGAAATCCATCGAGCCCGGGCATTTGGACATCGACAAGCGCCAGCGCCACGTCGTGCTCGAGCAAAAGCTCGAGCGCCTGGTCGCCGGTAGTCGCTTTAAGCAATTGCAAGCCTTCGCGGCGCAAGAGGGCTTCCAAGGCGATGAGATTTTCCTCAAGATCGTCAACGAGGAGAAACGATACGGGTTTCATGTTGACTTAAACCTCTCTTAAATATTGAGCTATCGCGTCAAGCGACAGAATTTTTGCGGCAGGGCAGCTGCGCAATGCCGCTTCCGGCATCACGGGCACCAAGGCCTGTTTTGGATCCTGCACGAGTACGGTTCCGCCACAGGCCTGAATGACGGCCGCCCCGCGTGCACCGTCGTCGTTTGCGCCCGACAGCACCACCGCAATCAAGCCTGCGCCGAAGACCTCGGCTGCAGTTTCAAACAGGACGTCGATGGAAGGCCTCGAAAACAGGACAGGATCGTCCTTGGAGAGCGACAGACTGCGGCGGTTCTCCACCAGCAGGTGGTAGTCGGGCGGCGCAAAATAGATGGTGCCCGGCTCCAACGGCTGGCGGTCCTCGACTTCCTCGACCATCAGACTGCATCTTTGTCGGAACAGTTCGGCCATCAGGCTTCGCCGATCAGGAGGGAGATGCACGACAATGATTACGGGCAACCGAAAGCCCGGCATGAGCTGCGGCAGGATGACCGACAGGGCATCAAAAGCGCCTGCGGAAGCGCCAATCACCACGGCCTGCGCTGCAGAAGCCATCATGACGTCACCCGCTGATAGATCTTTTCTTCGCGCACGAAATCCGCAAACGACGACGCCTCGGCGGAAAAGCGCACGCTCTCCTTGGCGCCCAGCCCCAGAAAACCGCGATGGGCAAGCGAATCCCGGAACAGGCCCAGCACACGATCTTTCAGGTCATTGTCGAAATAAATCAGCACATTGCGGCAGGAGATCAGGTTCATCTCGCCAAAGACCGCATCGGTAACCAGACTGTGGTCGGAAAACACCACATTGCGGCGCAGCGACTTATCGAACGATACGCGCCCATAAGCGGCCTGATAATAGTCGGACAGCGATGACTTGCCACCCGAACGCTGGTGATTGGCGGTGAAGGACCGAACCCGTTCAATGGTATAGACACCGGCTTCTGCCGCCTGCAACGCCTCCTGGTTGATATCGGTCGCATAAAAAAGCGTGCGATCTTCCAGCCCTTCTTCGCGAAACAGGATGACCATCGAATATAGTTCCTCGCCGCTGCTACAGCCGGCAATCCAGACCTTCAACGAGGGATAGGTTCGCAGATGTGGTATCACGCGCTCACGAATGGCGCGGAAATAATCGGGATCGCGGAACATGTCGCTGACCTGAACGGTCAAAAAGCGCAGCAATTGTGGCAGCATTGCCGGATCGCGCAACAGGCGATCCTGCATGGCGGAGAAACTCGGAAACGCCAACTGTTCTCGCGCCTGTCGCAAGCGGCGCCGGATCGAGCTCATCGCGTAATTGCGGAAATCATAATGGTAGCGCAAATAAAGCGCCTCCAACAGCAAGCGGATCTCGATTTCCTCAGGCGAACCGGGCTTATTCTCGCCTGTCATTTGGGCATCCATACCCGGACAAGCGACAGCAGCTTGTCGACATCAAGCGGCTTGGCCATGTAATCATTGGCGCCCGCTTCGATGCAGCGTTGTTGGTCATCCGGCATCGCCTTGGCGGTGAGGGTGATGATCGGCAATTTCTTAAAGCTCGGATTTTGCCGGATGTGCCGCGTGGCGGTCAAACCATCCATGACCGGCATCATCACATCCATAAGGACAAGATCAATGGCCGCGTCGGGGTTGGCTGTTGAGCGATCAAGCGCATCGAGCGCCTCCTGGCCGTTGCGGGCAATCAGCACGTGTGCGCCACGCGGCTCCAGAATATTGGTCAATGCATAGACATTGCGAATGTCATCTTCGACCACCAGGATACAGCGGCCTTCCAGCAGAGCGTCGCGATGACGGGCCTTGCGGATCATCTTCTGCTGCTCGGGCGGCAATTCCGAAATGATCTGATGCAGGAAGAGACTGACTTCATCAAGCAGGCGTTCAGGGGACTTCGCGCCTTTTATGATGATCGATTTTGAATAGCGCCGCAGTCTCTGCTCGCTTTCCGGCGAAAGTTCACGTCCGGTATAAACGATCACCGGCGGGAAGGAATAAGCACTTTCACTGCTGAGGGTTTCGAGGAGAGAAAACCCGGAAGCATCGGGCAGCGACAGATCAAGCACCATGCAGTCAAAAGTCTGCTCGCGCAGGAGATCAAGGCACTCGGCGGCGTTACCGGCTGTAACAGTCTCGACGTCACGGGACCCCAAAAGCTTGGAGACGGCTTCGCGCTGCCGTTCGTCGTCCTCGACGATCAGAACCCGGTGCATCCGCTGTTCAAGCTTGGCCTCCAGCTTGTTAAGGACCCCGACCAGTTGCTCGCGACTGACGGGCTTGGTCAGGTATCCGACTGCTCCGAGCGAAAACGCCGTGCGGGTATGATCGCCCGCTGATATGACATGGATAGGGATATGTCGGGTCTGGACATCGTTCTTCAATCGATCCAGCACCGAAAGACCGGACTGATCGGGAAGTCCGACATCGAGAACGATCGCATTGGGCGAGAACTCGCGCGCGACCCGAACGGCTTCCTCTGCGGTCCGGGCGACCACCGAGTGAAAACCCATCTCGCGTGACAGATCGCGCACGATGGCTGCGAATGTCTCATCATCTTCGATCACCAGCAGAACGCGCTTGTCGCCGGTGATGGCATCCCGATCATCATCGAGTGGGCGCGGCAGCGCGATAGTCGATTGTTCTGAGGCTGGTAATTCTTCCGCAGGGGCCGGTGCTGCGGCTGGCGCAACCGCCGCATCAAGGCCGCCATGTTTGAGAGGAAGCGTCAGCGTAAAGCAACTGCCCTGCCCGGGTGTGCTTTCGACTCGGATGCTGCCACCGAGCAGTCGGGCGAGCTGGCGTGATATCGACAAGCCAAGCCCGGTTCCGCCGTAGCGTCGGCTGATGGTGCTGTCAGCCTGATGGAAGGCTTCGAAAATGCTCTTCAGCTGTTCCGCCGAAATCCCGATGCCGGTATCGCTGACCGAGAACAGTATCTTGTCGTCGTCTTCGGCGGCAATAGAGAGCACCACCTTGCCCTTATCGGTGAATTTGATGGCATTGGAAATCAGATTTTTGAGAATCTGCTCCAGTCGTTGTGGATCGGTCTCGAACGATCGGGGGATCGCCTCATCGATGTGAATGTCGAAGTCGAGTTTCTTTTCCTGCGCGACGGGATCAAACAGCTGCCGCAACCCTGCCGCCATCCGCGCCAAAGGTGTGACTTCGGGATGAATTTCGACATGGCCCGCCTCGATCTTTGACAGATCGAGAATGTCATTGATCAGATTGAGAAGATCATTGCCCGAAGACTGGATGGTGCGCGCATATTTGACCTGTTCCTGGGTGAGATTTTCGTCCGGATTATCGGCAAGAAGCTTGGCGAGAATGAGCGAGGAGTTCAACGGGGTCCGCAGCTCATGCGACATGTTGGCGAGGAAGTCGCTCTTATACTGGCTTGATCGTTCAAGCTCCTGCGCCTTGAGTTGCACGGAGGCGTGCGCGCGCTCGAGGTCGGTGCGCTGCATTTCGAGCTGGTTGGCCTGTTCCTCCAACTGACTGTTGGTCTGTTCGAGTTCGATCTGCTGCTGTTCAAGACGCGACTGGGATTCCTTGAGCACACGGCTTTGTTCTTCAAGTTCCTCATTGGACACGCGCAGTTCTTCGCCCTGCGCCTGCAATTCCTCGGACTGCTGTTGTGTTTCCTCAAGCAGGTTCTGCAACTCGTCGCGATAGCTTGCGGCCTGGACGCTGAGCGCGATGGCTTCGCCGGTTGTGGCAAGCAGAGACAGGACGTCCCGATCGACGGGCTGCAGAAAGCCCAGTTCCATCACCGCATTGACATTTCCATGGACGGAAGCCGGCAGGATCACCAGATGCTTCGGCTTGTCGCGACCCAGCGCCGAACCAAAGCTCAGATAGCCAGTTGGAACATCGTCGAGTACGACAAGGCTTGCCTTGGCGGCAGATTGTCCAAGCAAACCTTCACGCTTGGCAAATTGTTTGGGAACGGCGTTATCATCCGGTACGCCGTAGACTGCGGACCGCTGGTATTGATCGCGGGAGCCAGAGAAAAATGCACCGGCCACCGCGCCTGTGTAATCGGTCAGATAATCAAGGATGCTTGCGCTCAGTTCCTCAATAGGCTGATCGCCCGACATTGCCGCCGCAAGACCGATTTCGCCGTTTTGCAGCCATTCTTCGCGGGCCCTGTTGAGCGTTGCCTTGCGCAGAAGATATCCGATCACCAATGTCAGGATAATGCCGAGCAAAGCGGCGAGAATTGTGCTGATTAACGCCTGGCTCTGCGCCCGCTCCATTTCTGCGAGGCGGACGGAACGCATGTCGTTTTCCACCTGCGTCATGGCATCGATGGTTTCGCGGATTGCGTCCATCTCAAGCTTACCACGGTCGGAGCGCACAAGCGCCAGGGCCCGTTCCAGCCCCTGATCCTTGCGCAGCACGATCGTCTCCGCCATTTCATCAAGCTTGGCACCGATATGCTGGCGCAGCTTGTCGAGACGTTCATTTTGCCCCGGATTATCCCTGGTGCGCTCGGAAACTTTTTCGAGCTGAGCGTTCACCGCCGCAAGCGCCGTCCGGTAGGGAGCAAGGTAGCTTTCTTCGCCGGTCAGCAGATAGCCGCGCTGTCCGGTTTCCGCATCCTGAAGCTTGGACAACAGGCTCTGGAGAGAAACGATGGCGCGGTGCGTTTCGACAATGCGTTGATTGGCAAGCCGGAGGCCCTGAAAATTGACATAGGTGACCAGCCCGCTGACGATAAAAAACATTAGCGCTGCGGCGAGTCCTATCGCCACACTGAAATCGATTCCGAACAGTTTTCCGGAACGGTCGGCTGTGGCGCGCATTGTCATGAGGAACTCTTGCTCAGGAGCGATAGGAGGATAGCGATGCGGTCATCGCTTCGGGATAAAACCGCCGGAAACGACGTCGCGACCGGTTCCGGGAACCGGCCGCAGCCTTCGCACGATGACAACATGATTCTCCCCCACCGATTCTTAAAGACGGATCAATAGCTTAAAGCGGACGCAATGTCTGTCCATTAGTAGACACAAATGTGGTCTGCCGCAATGCGGCTCCGCAGCTTCAAACACACTTTCAGCGCGCGCTCATAGCGATGGCGATCCCTCTGAGAGTGGCGATGCCATTTCAAAACAGCAAAAAGCCACGCAGGATGCGTGGCTTAATTGAACCAGTCAGGCGGCGCTAGAATTTCTGGCTGTTATACCAATCATCGACATCCTTGCGGACGGCGTCCTTTTCAATGCCGTAGCGCTCCTGAATCTTGCCTTCGAGCTGCTCACGCTTGCCGTTGATCTTGTCAAGGTCGTCATCGGTGAGGTCACCCCACTTTTCCTTGACCTTGCCCTTGAACTGTTTCCAGTTGCCTTCAACGCGATCCCAATCCATCATCAATCTCCTCTCATCGTATCTACAGAAAGAGCAAACTTTTCTTTCGGCTGGAAAGCTTGCAAGCCATAGTCATCATATCCAATGGCTTATACTTATAAACGTCGGCTTTGCCTGTTTGTTCCAAGTCATATACGTTTAAAAGTCTTGGAACAATTATCACGGGACTGTTATAGTCTGGCGAGCGTCGCAAGTTGCTTGACCTGATCATTTTGATATTCTTTGCGCGGAGGAGCGCATTTGATTGCTCCTCCGCGTAAACGATCTTACTTGGCCCAACGACCGTCATATTTGAATTCCGGAGCCTTTTCCAAAGCTTCCTTGGTGGTGTCCATCTTGGCCGACCACTTCTTGTCGTTTTCCGCATAAAGGATTTCGACGGATTGTGGCGCGACGATCACATATTTTTCGCCGATGCCGAGGAACCCGCCAACCGACACGATATAGCCGGTCAAGGCACCTTCAGAGATGATGAGGTCCTGGATCTTGCCGATCGATTCATCCTTGGAATTGGTAATATCCAGATTGAGGATATTGCTGGAGATCACATCGGTCGGCTTGGCGGTGACAAAGACCTCTGTTTCGACATTTGTTGCGGTTTGAGCGAAGGCCATTGATCCAAGAGCCAGGGTTGCAGCAGTTGCCAAAATAAGACGACGCATATCAATTCTCCAAAAATAAACGCTGATAATCAGCACGACCACACAATGATGAACACCACCACTTGGTTCCACTGGGCTGTTGATTTTTATGCAAGCCGTGACTTGGCCGGAGGCTGCGCAAGTCCCCCAAAGCCACTCCCGATAAATCCCCTATCGATCATCTCTTGGGCCCACTGCGTGCGCAGTGCCAGATTGATCTCTTCTCCTTGCGGGCCAAATGGCTTTCGAGCTGGCAATTCATCACCTTTGGAAAATTCAAGCGAAGCCTGCGGATTGGATGGAGCTTTTTATGGCTTTGGGAGTTCTCCTTTCATCTGAGGAGTCGATGCATGCTCAAACCCACCCATCCTGGCCATTATCCCGATCGGGATACCGATTGTCGGAACGCCGTAGCCAATGAGGTGAAAGGTTTGATTGCCTCTGCGGTCAATGCTGGCTGGGATGAAGTCGAGACGGCGCGCGCCATCAAGATTGTTGCAGCCATGCTGCTTGAGACACTCGATGACGCCCGAGACGAATAAGAGGAAATGAAAATGGTCGAAAAGAAAAATCCATGGTCCGATCCGGACCTTCACAGAGACGATCAGTCCGCCGACCCATCCAAGGTGGAGCCGCGGGATCACCAACAGAAGCCAACCCATGAACAGAGCAATGCGCCGGGTAGCCAAAGCACCAAGAAGCCGTCGGAGCCCTATCCAGATCGTTCGCGATAGACAGCAGGGAGAAGAACCATGTTGAGCCCCAAATCCGCTGATAACTATCCGGGCCGTCCCGCCGACTGCGAACAGGCGGTTTCGCCCTTTCTAACGCGCATCATGAAGCAGGCGACACTGGGCGGCCGCTCGGAAGAGGATGCCGACAACGTTGTTGAAGGAACGAGCGTTCCGGGGGTGCGTGATCTGATAGCCGAAGCGGTTGATGCGGGTTGGTCGGCAGAGGAGGCAGCACAGGCCATCAAGGTTGTGTCCGAAAAACTGCAACGCGGCGATGTCGGCCGACACCTCGATCAGTGAACGTGCTCTTGTGCCGGTTTGAAGAACCGGCACGGCATGCCTTTCGTGCGGTGTTTCAACGGACAGTGCCTCAACGGGCGATGTCTGATCCGGCTATATCCGAGCTGGCGAGATCGGAACAGGAACGGGAAGAAGCCCCGTGCTTTCTTACCACCCCACTGGTTGCGATCAGACCTGCGGCGGCCAGAGCTGCGAGGGTGGAGAAAATCAAGCTCCCTGCCGCTCCTTGCAGATCGACCAGCAGTCCACCAAGAACTGCGCCGCCCGATATCGCAATCTGGAATGTGGTGAGCATGAGCGCACCGGCGCTTTCCGCCTCATCGCCCGCCGCCCGCGTGGTGAAGCTCTGGGCGCTCACCGGCACTGCGCCGAATGCCAAACCCCAGACAACCGTTCCCAGAATGGCTAGCGAGGGCAGAGCGCCGAAGGCAAACAGGGTGAGTGTTGCAATGCTCAGTGCCGATGAAGTCAGGGCCAGCGCGATACGCGTGCTTCGCTCGGCCAGCAGCCCACCCAGAATATTGCCAAAGAAGCCGCCGATGCCAAAGGCCAGCAGGATCGCGGAGATCTGTGTGATGTCAAATTGCGGCACAGTTTCAAGAAATGGCCGGATATAGGTGAAGCTTGCAAAATGTGCGGCGACAACCAGCAGGATGGTTGTGAGTCCGACACGAATGATCGGTCGGCGGAGGATGCCAACCAGGCTTGCGAGCGAGGCACCCGTCTTTGCCGGCAAGGACGGCACAGTTAAAAACTGCACCAGGAAAGTCACCGTGCCGACAGCTGCGGCAAGGAGGAATGCGTAGCGCCAACCAAAGGCCGCACCAATCCAGGCGCCTAGCGGTGCCGCACAGACGGTTGCAAGCGACACACCGGTCATGATGACAGCCATGGCGCGGGGCAGTATCGCATCGGGTGCCAGCCGCATGGCGAGCGCCAGCGACAAGGCCCAGAAGCCACCCAGGCCGACCCCGAGCAGAATGCGGGCCGTATAAAGCACCGCAAGATTGGGGGAGAGCGCCGAGAGGAGGCTGGAAAGCACCAGCATCAGCGTCAGCCCCAGCAGGACGTGGCGACGATCACGCCTCTTTGAATAGATGACGATGCCCGGCCCAGCAAAGGCTGCGACAATGGCGGTCATTGTCATCGACTGGCCGGCCGCGCCCACACTGACGCCGAGATCCGCCGAAATCGGCGTTAAAAGGCTGACCGGAAGAAACTCGGCCGTCACCAGTCCGAAGACGCCGAGCGACAGGGATAGGATCGCTGACCAGGCCGCTCTGTCCGGTGCGGTCTGTGCGCGATTTTCTGGGTTGATTTTCATGTCCATGACGCGCTCCATTTTGCGAGTTGCCCCCAAGATATGGGTGACGCGTCGTTGTTTCTATGGTAGTAAATCTAAATTACATACCATTTCCTCCAATATTTCCGCTCTCTCACCGGTGTCGCCATGCAAGATCCGCTGACCGAAATTCTCCGCAGCCTGAGGCTGGATGGCGTTGAATATGGCCGATGTCAGCCCTGCGCTCCTTGGGCGACGGCTTTCCCGGCCGGAGAACCGGCGCGCTTTCATTTTCTAGCCTCTGGATCGGCCGTTATCCAGTCACCGGACGGGGAGTGGCATCCACTCAAGCCCAGGGATGCGGTGTTGCTGCCGCGCGGCGATGCGCATATCATTGCCAGCGCCCCGGGCGTCAGTCCGGTGCCGATCGGTGCATTTCCGAGAAAGTCGGTCGGTGGTATTATCGATGTTGAATGCCCGAATGCGGACCGGCGCAATCTGTTGTTTTTCGCTGTCATGACGTTCAATCTCGACCGCGATCACCCTTTGCTGCAACTGATGCCCGATTTTATCAGGGCCAATGATTTTGCGGCGAAAGAGCCTTCAATTCCAGCCCTGTTGGAGGGCATGGCACGCGAGGTTCAGATGAACCGTGTCGGCGCCTGCGGAATTGTTGCGCGGCTGGCCGACGTTTTGACGGCAACAATGATCCGCAGTTGGGTAGAACATGGCTGCGGTAAGGAAAAAGGCTGGTTGGCAGCATTGCGCAACAACGAGATTGGCCGCGTGCTGGCGGCGGTGCATCTGGATCCGGCGCGCCACTGGAGCGTCGAGGATCTCGCCGAGATCATGGGCGCATCGCGGTCAAGCTTCGCGCAGCGGTTTCTCGATATTGTCGGCGAGACACCGGCGCGCTATGTCGGACGAACCCGCATGCAGCAGGCGCATCAATGGCTAAAGCAAGGCCAGCGGGTGGCAACTGTCGCCCATCGGCTTGGTTATGAGTCAGAAGCCTCGTTCAGCCGTGCCTATAAGCGGATTACCGGCGCGCCTCCAAGTGCCCATCGCCTGCAGGTGGCACCGCTTCCTCCAGCGCATATCTGATCGAGGCAACTATGCGCCAGGCAATGCCACTTCCAAGGCGAATAGTGCAGTCGACAGCAATCATTTGTGTTGAGCTGACGGCTTTTGCGGCTTAGGTTTCCTCCATGCGCATGCTCAAGGATGTTGCTGGTCTCATCACGCTTGCAGCGCAACTGCTGTGGCGTTTCTGGCCGCAACTGCTGTTGACAGGGACTGTTGGACTGATTGCGCGTGAACTGCTGCTGCAGGGCGCGGTGCGCGCTGGCTTCTATGCGCCGCTCGCCGGAATGATCGTGTTATCGCTGGTCGTTCTGGTCAAACTCCTTGTGGTGGTGGTGATGTTGAATTGCCTTCGCCCGGCATTACCGGCGCTCGCAAAGCTGCGCGGCAGCGTTAAAAGAGTCGCGGCAGAGGGCGCCGGACGGCGAACGGATCGGCTCTTTGTCCTGACGGCTGCGGTGATATTGCCATTCTTTGCCTATTATGCCGCCTGGGGATTTCTCGGCGATACAATCAGGGAATATTCGCGCCTTGCTTTCGAACGACTGGCATTTGGCGAGCGGATTGAAGTCTTCAACCTGATGCGTTCGCGCAGTCTTGTTGCAGCTATTCTGGTGTGCTGGTGCATCCGATGGATCAGCAAGCGCCTGAACGCAAAGCGCAATTCGCCGTGGTTGCGCTTTGTGATCGTCGCCGCGGATGCCAGCTGGATATTCATCAGTCTATTTGCGCTCAACAAATGGAAAGATGAACTCATTGGCTTCATTGGAGCGGGCGGAGTGCTTGACGGGATAAGGGAAAGTTCCGCTTGGTGGGCAATCACTGCCTATGCGGCCAGCCCGTCCTCCTTCATCCCCGTCGAGTTTCGGCAACCGGACCTGTCAGCGCAGGTGCAGAATTTGTTCTTTTACGCTTTGTTACCGCTTGTTTGGCTGGTCATGGCCTCGATTGTCTATGGCTATGATCTGTCGAGCAGCACAGCCGCACAAAAGCCGCCGCTCTTGCAAAGCCGGGTTGGCGGCTGGCTCAGTGATTTTGCCCTCCATTATCTTGGAGGCTATCGCAGCCGCTATCGCCCTGTCTTAAATTGTCTCAAGCTGGTTGTTTCCACCAGCCTGGCAACGCTCCTTACATTCATCGTGCTTTACCCCATGACAAATTGGGCGGGGGCCTGGATCTGGTATGGCGCGACCCATCTGCTCGGGCCTTATGATATTGCGACCTGGCAACGTCTGGGTGACGTGCTGGAAATTCTGTTTGGCAGCCCCACCGAACTCGATGGCGGCATCATCCTGGATGCGATCAGAATTGCGCTGTTGGCTGCGGTGCTTGAATATGCGCTGCGCAGCAGCGCCTTTAAAAGGCCGCCAGGACAAGCCGCTGCGGTTTGATCCCTGCCATCGAGATATCGATGCTCATGATTTTTGCGTCATCCGGAACAAGATAGGTTTCAACCACCTCGATCCTGTGACCGGCACGCTCCTCGCCAATCAGGCTGTTGCAGTCGGGCTTTTCGGCCCATTCCGGCTTGCGCTTTCGCAGATCACCATCGATAGGCGAAAGCGGTTTGAACCGGCGGTGCTGCGCATCGAGCAGACTGATTTCACAGGGCATGGCGGCCTTGAATGCCGCGACATCTTCAAGGGTGATATCGAGCTTTGCGGCGACAAGCTTTGTTTTGGGTAATGGACCGTCGAAACTTTCCAGCCCGCTTGAGCGAAAGCGCGCCTGCGCATAGAGCGCAGATGATCCGGGGGGCAGCGGTTTGATCTCAAGCAGTGTTGCTTTGACCCAGCCAACAATCTCGCCTTTTGACTGAACGAAAACGGCCAGCGGCAAGGCCAGGACCAGCAGGAAAAGACAGCACCAAAAATTGCGTCGCGACGTGGTCGGCGCGAGTGTCGTCATTCCGTCATCTCCAGCTGCCAGGCCATGACGCTGTCGCCGCGCGCAATTTCAATCGAGCGATGAACATCGTGCAAGCGGTCATCATCAAGCGTAATGTGCAGTTCTTCTGACAAGGGCGTCAGGGCGGATTCAGCGATCAACAACCGACCGCCTTTGATTTGATCGGCCGGCAACTCGAACACGATCAACACCGGGCGCACAATGCCCGGCTCCAGCCGTTCCGACCCGATCATGCCGGCGACGCTCGACAAGCGTCCGGTGAGCCGATAGCGAACGCCATTGGGACCGAGCCAGGCGACCGACATCAGACTGAGGCTTTCAATCTCGGCCTTGGCTGCCGCCTCGATCACCAGCCACTCTCCCTGGGTGGAATAACTGCGCTCGCGCGAAACACCGGGGGTGGTCAGTTGTCTTGCTCGATAGGCATTGCCGACGCCGAGCGCAAAACGGTCCGCCTTTACCGCACTGCCTTGCATGCCGGCCACAGCGACTGGCGAAAGGATATCACTATAGTAAGGAGTGGAGTGCTGCAGGAAGTAAAGGGCGGCCAGCGTGAGGATCAGAAGGCCGAAACTGCTGAGCTTGGTCATCACTGCTTTGCGGGCTCCTGCGACACGGGCATGGACAAGGGCTTGGAAAGGGGCTTGGACAGGGGTTGAGACAGGGGCAGGCTGATCACCGCAACAGGATCACGATCAAGCCATGAGGAAGCGCCGTAAAGATTATCGCGTTTTTTATAGATCTGGCTTCCAACATGGATTCGCAGTTGCTCGGGCGCGGGCTGACCGTCTTCGAGTTCCCACACGGCGATGAGGTCTTCTGGCATGCCGGGATTGATCGGGCTTGCGATCCAGTTGTCGCGCGCCAGATAGAGTGTGGGGGGCGGCATTTGCGGGTCAGTTTGCAGCAGATTTCGTGAAACATAGGCAGAGGATGCCGACTGATTGGTAATGCGAAACGCGACCGTGACGAATGTTTTGGGTTGCGATGGCTTGAACCCGGTGGGCGGCCGGTCGGCAAGACGCGCGTCAGCGAACACGACATGCCACAGACCGGTGTCGAGTTCTTCTCCGATGGCCAATTGTCGGATCGGCTCGGGGTTTGCCGCCGCATAAATCGCACTCGCATAGGAAATGATACTGGCTGCCGCACTGCCCACGCCTGCAATGACAAGGGCGAGCAGCCTTTGCCTCAAACGGCTCAATTGAAGTCGTCGCGGCCCGTTCACGGGTGGCGCATTATCGTGACCAGAATTGTTCGGGGTCGCCATACCACCTCCGTCCTGATGGCGGAAAGTCAAGTCGAAGCCCCCTCGCCGTCTATAGCATCTCGGCTTTCAGCCGTCACCTGCGGAATGATTGCCCTATGCATGGATGAAATATCGGCAAAAGCTGACGACTGAAAGCCTTTCGGGCAATTTCGGCGTATTGCCGTTGCAATTGACGCAAGGCATGTGCGAAGACACGGCATGACGCGCAGCCTGGAGAGACACCGATGTTTTCCGTAGATCCTGTCGGCTCAGCCGATAAAGCCGAATTTTTTCGCCAGCTCGATCTTCAGGCCAACGCACTGATGGGCGATGAGACGGATTATATCGCCAATGCAGCCAATCTCTCAGCCCTGATCTTTCAGCTCGTCGATGAACTCAACTGGGTGGGATTTTATTTCCTCAGATCAGGCTCCGAACTGGTTCTTGGTCCGTTTCAGGGCAAGCCTGCCTGTGTCCGCATCGGCGTTGGAAAAGGCGTCTGTGGCATGGCGGTGGTGAACCAGGAGACGATTGTTGTAGCGGATGTGCACGCTTTTCCCGGCCATATAGCCTGTGACGCCGCATCACGATCCGAACTGGTCATTCCGCTTTGGAAAGACGGCAGGATTTTTGGCGTTCTTGATATCGATAGCCCGGTCAGCAATCGCTTCAGCGAGCAGGACAGAACGGGCTTTGAGCAATTGGCATCGCGCTATTGCGAGGCAAGCAGGGTCGATTTCTTAGATCGACTGGGACCGCCTCAAGGAACCATCTAACGCCATCGCCTTGCATAGCATCGCCGCTCGAGGGCTTGTCGTGGGCTCCAAACAGGGAAGCTCGCTTTTATGGCAGGTTGGTCAATCACCATGCGGCATTGCACCATTTGCACTTTAGCCGGCGATCGATCGGTCGCGACCGGCATTTTTCGCCGCGTAAAGCGCCTTGTCCGCTTTGGCAAGCAGTTTTCTCCGGTCCCCGCCCGAATATTCTGCGATGCCGGCTGAGAATGTGACAGCAATTTTCATGCTGCTCAGCGGCTGGCTGTGCAGCGCTAAGCGCAAGCGATCAATGACAGCAACAGCCTGAGCGGCAGTGGTCGCTGGCAACACGACCAGAATTTCCTCACCACCATAGCGAATAGCGCAATCCCCCACCCTGATCTGACGCGCAATCAGTCTCGAGATTTCGTGCAGGACTTCATCGCCGACCTGATGACCATGCTTGTCATTGATTTTCTTGAAATGATCGACATCCAGAAAGGCCACACTGAGCGGCCGCACCTGAGCCCTTCCCAGCACGATTTCCCGCGATACACGTTCCATTCCGGCGCGTCGGTTCAACAAGCCGGTCAGTTCGTCCCGGCTTGCGTGATAGGCCAGTTGGCGATTGGCCCGCAGCAGCTTTTCCTCGGCATTTTTCTGTTGGGTAATATCGGTTACGAATGTCGCCTTGCTTCGCGCCCCGTCCTTGCCCACCAGCAACACCGCATTGGCAATGATGGTGAGCGGGTTGCCCTGACGATCGATGACGGTCCACTCACTGCGCAATTCAGTCAGCACCTGCTCGCTGTCCTCCAGGCTTGAATGGATGAAGGCGTGATGCAGAGCCATCAGCTCGTCTCTGGCCTTTGGCGGGACGATGATTGTGAAATCCTGGCCGATCAATTCATCCGCCTGATAGCCGTAAAGAGCGCAATAGGCGTTGTTGACGAAAATGAATTTCCCCTGCTCATCCGTGATACAGACCCCGAGCGGGCTGCTCTTAATCAGCGAAAGCATATTGTTCGACGAAATGATCCGGTTGTGAACTTGGTTGATCTGCATTCAGGTCATGTCCTGTTTATAGCGGGGCCCAGGGAAGACAACGGGAAGGCTCGCAAAAAGGACGAGGCGACGCGATAAAGATTTCTTACAGAGATTTCAGTTATTTGAAGGAACGGCAAGGCGTAGCCGCACTCAACAGCGATATCTGCACGCTGTGCCACTCCCAAAACCTGCCGCGCTGCAGACCAACCAGGAACAGTCAGCCATCGAGTCCGCTGACGACAGCTGTGGCTAAGGCTTTCTGCCAGAACTGTTCCGCATGGAAGCTGAGCCGCGTCGTGGGGCGGATCAGCGTGATCTTGACGGGAACGTCGAACATTTCAGAGCCTGCGCGCAGCAATTGGCCGGATGCAAGCTCACGTTCGGCGAGCGACAGCGGCACCCAGGCAATGCCCTGGCCTTCCTTGACCATTTCCAAAAGGGTGGCAGCGAGATCGGAACGGAACTGGATTTCAAGCTTTTGCCGCAGGTCGCCCTGTGCGAAATAATCTTCGAGAATGCGTCCAAGTCCGGAGGCGGACGCATAGCTGAGTTGCGGCAATGGTGCGTGATCGCTTGCGGTATCGAGATTAAAGCGTGGCAGCCCGTCGGAACCGGGAATGGAGAGCGGAATGAGCACATCCTCGGCAATGGTGCAGGCGGTGAATTGGCGGGTGGTCAGCTTGTTTTTTGTTTCGGGACGGCGATGGCAGATCAGAAAAACCGCATCGCCGCTGAGCAGGAGTTGCTCGCATTCGGCATAGGTGTCGGTCACCAGGCTTGCGGAGCCGATACTGGAATGGCCAATCGTTTGCAGCATCCAGCGTGGCACGAATGTGAAGGACAGAGCGTGTGTTGCGGCGATTGCCAAGCTCCGTTCGGCCTTTCCGGCCGTATCGCGAGTATCTTCGCGCGCCCTTTTGACGTCGCGCACAATGCTCAAAGCGCGGGTGTAGAAAACGCGTCCTGCCTGTGTCAGCGTCACCGAACGACTTGTGCGGCTAAGCAGCGGCGCGCCAATCCATTGCTCAAGCATCTGAATGCGGCGGCTGAATGCCGGCTGCGTGACATTGCGTCGTGCAGCAGCGGCGGAGAAATTCAACTCGTCGGCAAGGATGATGAAATCCTCAAACAGATCAATGTCCATGATGTCAGCCCTTCACCGGAAATCTTGTAAACACTGTCGCGGTGATTTTAAAGGCAAATTCCGTCTCAGCGCCGTTGATGCGGGCGAGAGGGGAAAGCACGGACAGGGGTGAATTGAAGTTACGCTGTCCGGATGTGAGATTGCCTCGCAATGAAGCCGGCTTGGGCGGGGAAATGCGCGCCGGTCTGTGAAGGTCGGCGCGCAAGATTATCTTGCTTGATCAGCCATATCCAAATTGATCGGATTTAAAAGATTCAGTGTCGGCAACAGCGCGAAGCAGGTTTCGCAGCCAGATGCGCCCAAAGCATGATGGGCGCATCCTCGCGATTTCGATGAAACCCTTGCATACGCTAGCTTGGCAGAACAACGTGGTTGTTGTCATTCCTGTCATTTTCGATCGCACCCTGTATCATTTCATCGGTGACACGAAGTTCGGCACCAATCGGCGAAAAGGGTGTTGCGGGCGCAAAGGGTGCAGCGGGCACGGAGTCGGGTCTCGCGCCACGTCTCCAGATGAAGAATCCGGCCATCAGTCCGTTCAGAATGGAAAGCGCCCAGAACAGGCCAGATGGTCCGAGACTGGTCATCATCGGGGAGATAATGAGCGGGCTGATGGCTGATCCCAATGAGTTGATCAGCAGCAGACCCTGGATCATCCGAACCAGGGCATCGGCGGAGGTACTATCGGCTGAAAAACTCACAGCAACGGGGTAGATGGCAAAGATCCCGCCCCCCAAAAGGAAAAATACAAAGATCAACAGCGATGAGGTCGGCGGCAGCGCAATGATGACGGCTGCCAGAACAACACAGGCAATGCTAAGCGTGATCAGCACAACGCGACGATCCTGTCTATCGGACCAGCGACCAACCGGATATTGCAGCACCATTGCGCCGAGAATAACGCTGGCCATCATTTTGCCGACCTCGCCGACATTCATCCCCATTCGCTGAAGATAGAGCGGTAGCAAGGCGTAGACCGCAGCGATCGCGATGCCGGAACCAAAACACCCAATCACGCCACTGGGGGTCATGCGCAAAAGTTCCAGCGGCTTGAGTGGCTCAACCCGCTCGACATGCGGGGTCACTCTGGGCAGAATGACGATCGGCAGTACCGAAAGCGATGCAAGCATTGCCGCCGCCATGAAAGGCACCACCGCGCCCCAGGCGTCGATCAGCCCCAGTCCCGCCTGTCCCATCATCCCTGAGCCGTAAAGCGCAATCATATAGAGCGCAAGAATCCGACCGCGCATTTTTTCATCCGAAGCCAGCAACAACCAGCTTTCGATGACCAGGAACACACCAATCGCCGCCCAACCGTAGAGGAGGCGCAGGAAAAACCAGAACCAGGTGTCGAAATATATCCCCTGCAGCAAAACGCTCACCGCGATCAGCGATGCGAAACTGCTATAGGCGCGAATATGGCCGATGCGCACAATCAGCCGATCGTGGAAAACCGCGCCAAGCGTCAGGCCAATAAAATAAGCCGAGGAAACAATACCAACCACCGTGGCCGAGGCACCGGCGGCGTCCAGTCGTAATGTTGTGAGGGATGATAAAAAGCCGTTTCCGATACTGACAATAAACAGTCCCATGAGCGGCGCCAGCACCATTGCCAGCAATTGCGTAGACATGACAACCTCAAAAATGAGCACAAGCTCGACATTGGACCTGGCTTGGACACAGGACCTCATTAGCCCTGTATCGTGCCTGCCCGGACAGCGGCAGCCCCTGCCCTGCCGCAAGCAGGCAGAGGGCGCAGACGCTCACAACACAGCAAAATCCTTGGTTTGAGATCGGGCTCGACCTGATCGGATGGAGCGAAAATCATCAAACCGGCGATGGCTTATAAACGCAATGTCAGGCGTTGCAAGTCCTGTTGTTACGAGAACCGATCACGCATGCTTGAGGGACGGCGCACCACGCCGAAGCTGGATTACAGGCGCATGAAACAAGGCTGGCGGGCCATTGTCCGGTGCCCTTGCGGCAACGCGAAAACGTGATCGTGCGAAGGCTGCTGACAAAAGCGCAGATCGGTCTGTGCGAGGGACACCTGGGGGCTCAGGATGAGACTTCGCTCTGGCCTTTAAAAAACAAAGTGCTGTCAAGGCTTCTGGCAATGGGGAAACCGTGCCTTGATCCTGTCCCGGCCCTTGAACAAGCCGCGTTTGTCAATCGATTCAAAGATTTCGTCGGGGCCGTTTGGGTCAAGAATCTCATTTTCAGCGAGCCACTCTTCTATCCCCGATAGTTCCGGCATCTGATAGGGATAGAGGCTTCTTCCAGGACCGCAGAGTTGCTCGACCGTTTCAATCAAAGACCCGGTCTCCGCCAGCCTCTGCGAGACCTGTTCGGCCTTGATGCCAAGATGTTCCGCCAAGAGGTCATCGCGCAGCTGCGCGATCTTCAGACGCAGGGCATCATCTGCGGCATCCGCGCATAAAATGACATCGCATTCACTGTCGAGGCGCATGGAGCGGTTGTTAAAATTTGATGACCCCACCCGCAGCACCGTGTCGTCCACCACCATGACCTTGGCATGCACATAGATGGGTTGAGTACCCGTGGTCCGGGGATGCCAGATCCGCAGTCGACGCCGATGATCGATCCGTTCAAGCGCCTGCACCAGTCTTGCGCGTGCGGAATCCATCGCCAGTGGCTCCAACCAACCATGCGCCGATTGTGGCGTGACGATGACGATTTCAGGAGGATCCGCTTCACAAAGGCGCTCGGCAATCGCCCGAGCGATCTTGCGGGAGGCAAAATACTGGCTCTCGGCATAGATATGGCGTCTGGCACTGCGGATCATGTCGAGCCACGCCGCTTCGATCTCGTGCACCGGCTCCTGCTCCGCCATCTTGGGAATGGTGCGCGCAATGCCAAGCCGCATATCGGTGAAAGTTGCGTTCAAGCCGTCAGGCCAGCAATCATGGGGTTGCTGACAGCGCGGCAAGGTCTCACCGGTCGCCACCTGCCAGCGCATGCGGGCGAGATCGCCAATGGCACGCGCCGCATCGCCATCAAAGGCGCTGGTGGCGTCATGCCATGGATCCTCGGTTCTGCCGCTGGGGCTGACGCGACGCGGATCGTTGTCGAGATGCTCGCGCGTATCCCAGCGACGCATTGTCAGATCGATGCCGCCACAAAATGCCAGACTGTCGTCGATTGCCACGATCTTCTGATGATGCGAGCCGGCGATAGGATGTTTGGCGTCAAATTTCAGGGTAATGCGCGGATGGGCTTTCCAGCGCAGGATTGTCCAGAGCATGTTGCCCCGCAACAATGCCTTGAAGGCGCCGGTATCCCAGCGCAGCAAACGAATTTCAAGAGACGGCGTGCGATCGGCCAGCCAGAGAATGAAATCCCCCAATTGTTGTGGTCCACCGTCCGTGCACTCGCCAATATTGATGCGTGTGTCGAAATCCCAGCCCACCAGCATGATCGAGTGGCGGGCCTTGAGCAGCGCCTTGCGCAAGGCCACAAAATAATCGGCACCATCGACAACAAAGGCGAAGCGCTCCGCAGTTTCAACCCGCCAGCAATTTTTGCCGGGACGCAGCACTTGATCTTCGCTCATAGCCCCTCATCGCCCATTCATCCATGGCGGCAATGCGCGAGGCTGCGAAAAGTTCCGTCATTTTGCAGGCAACTCGCCGGGTCAAATGTGGTGTCGTGCAATGCGCTGTCGGTCGAAAGAATGCATCAGCAAGCAGGGATACGCGCTTTCAGATCAGCTGGCCCAATTTCTCCGCGGCATGACGAAGATCATTGAGATGGGCAAGCCCTTGTTGCAGAGAAAGCCGTTGCGTTGGCGCATGAAAGGAAAGTGTTGCACAAAAATTGTTCCTGCTGTCGAGAACCGGAACCGCCACCGCGATCATCCCCTCGACGAGCTCCTCCTGATCGGTGGCATAACCCTGTGCCTTGACCTGATCGATTTCGGCGCGAAGCGGGTCCGGGTCAGTAATCGTCCTGGCGGTGATCGCCTGGCGGGTACCAGTCAGCAGATAGCGCTGCAACGCATCGGGGGAAAGAAACGCCAGTGTCACCTTGCCAGCAGCGGTTGCATGCAGCGGCACACGCGATCCGATATGCAGGGCGATGCGCAAGGGCCAATGTGTTTCAACACGATCGACATAGACCATTTCGTCCTTGTCGGGGACGGCCAGATTGCAGGTTTCTCCGATTTGCTGATTGAGTCCCACCAGCACGTTTCTGCTGGGAAGATTGCTTAGGGACGCATGCATGGCCCCGATCGCCATTTCGCGAAAACGCGCGCCGGGCAAATAGCTTTTTCCATCGATATTCTTGGCGAGAAAACCCTGATCTTCGAGATAGGCAAGCAAGCGGTGCACGGTTGGCTTGGGCAGTCTGAGTTCTTCAATGATTTCCGCAGGGGTCATGGCGCGTCGACGGGACCCCAGCAATTCGAGGATTTGCAAGTTTCGGATACTCGGACTGCTTGCCAGATTGTCAGGATCGTTCTTCATCAAAAAACTACGTTAGAAACCACGGTCTTTGTGGTTTAGCGCAGCTTAGAAGCCTATCCAAGAGAAATTATATCCGGCAAATTCAATTACTTACTTTTTTTGAGACTTTTCGTCTCATTTTTATGTTGACTCCCTGTCGCTTTGCGCAAAAGCTTGAGGCACTGCGATCCACAGGAGGAGTGTGGATCGGATGATAACCGTCAAACGCGAGGAGGGCGTCATGTCGGATACAATGGTGGATGCGGTGAGGAGCCGCAGCCAGACAAGCGATGTCAGAAAAGTTGTTTTCGCCAGTCTAATCGGCTCGACAATCGAGTGGTATGACTTTTTTCTTTACGGTGTGGTGGCTGGTATTGTGTTCAACCACCTGTATTTTCCATCGGATAATGAAACCGTTTCGATCATGATGGCCTATGCCACATTTGCCGTTGGTTTCGTCGCACGCCCATTGGGCGGACTGATATTTGGGCATTTTGGAGATCTGGTCGGCCGCAAGGCGATGCTGATCTTAAGCCTGTTGATGATGGGTGGCGCGACGGTCGCCATTGGTTTGCTGCCTGGCTATGAGACGATCGGCATGATGGCGCCGATTGCGCTTCTTTTCCTGCGCATCCTGCAGGGAATAGGCATTGGTGGTGAATGGGGCGGAGCCGTTCTGATGGCTTATGAATATGCCCCTCAAAACAAGCGTGGGTTCTACGCTTCCCTGCCGCAGATCGGCCTGTCACTCGGTCTGTTCCTGTCATCCGGGGTCATGGCGCTGCTGTCTCTGCTTCCCGATGATCAATTCATGGCATGGGGCTGGCGCGCGGCATTCATCGGATCGATCATCCTGGTGTTTCTGGGCACCTGGATCCGATCGAACATTCACGAGAGCCCCGAATTTGTCAAAGCCAAGGCCGCATCCCGCAATCGCGATCAGGGCCTGCCGTTCACCACCATGATCAAGCGCTATCCAGGCAATGTCATTTTAGGCATGGGCGCGCGCTATATCGACGGCGTTTTCTTCAATATCTTCGCGGTATTCTCAATTCTCTACCTCACCCGCTATGCAGGCATTGATCGGACAACAGCCCTTTGGACCGTTTGTGCGGCGGCGGTGGTCATGGTGGCGTTCATTCCATTGTTTGGACATTTGTCCGACCGGATTGGCCGCCCCCTCACCTATGCCTGGGGATCATTGCTGTTGGGACTGAGCGTGTTCCCGGCTTTCTGGCTGATGTCGACTGGCGAGCCGGTATTGATTATTCTGGGTATCGTGCTGCCTTTCGGTATCATCTATCCAATGTGTTACGGTCCGGAAGCGGCGCTGTTCGCGGATCTTTTTGATCCGACGGTGCGATATACCGGGATATCATTTGTCTATCAATTCTCGGGCATCATTGCATCGGGTCTGACCCCGATGATCGCCACCTATCTGATGGCCATCAATAACAACGATCCTTTGTGGGTGTGCGTCTACGTGGTTTTTGCTGCGGTGATTTCGCTGGCCTGCGCGCTTGCGATGGAAAGACGGCGCCGACGGTCAGCGCAAGGACTGGCAGGACTTTAAGCGCGATGGAATGGGGCCGCTTGACGACTGCAAGCGGACCCCGTGATGAGGAATATCTTTATGAATGAAGTTGCAGATTACATTATCGTCGGGGCTGGATCCGCTGGCTGCATCGCGGCCAACAGGATCAGTGCGGATCCCACGGTAACGGTCCATTTGCTGGAGGCGGGACGGAACGATACCAACCCCTGGATCCACGTTCCGGTCGGCTATTTCCGGACCATGAATGACCCCAAATATGACTGGTGTTACGCAACCGAGCCGGACCCCGGGCTCAACGGCCGGTCATTGAACTGGCCGCGCGGAAAGGTGCTGGGTGGCTCTTCATCGCTCAATGGCCTGCTTTATGTCCGCGGCCAGCAACAGGATTATGACCATTGGGCCCAGCTTGGCAATCATGGTTGGTCGTGGCAGGACGTCGGTCCGATTTTCGAGAGTTTCGAGACATTTCACCGGCCGGGTGCTACCGGCCGCGGGCAGAACGGTGAGTTGCAGGTTTCCGATCCGCGTCTGAAGCGCGCCATTTGTGAGAAATGGCTTGAGGCAGCGCAGGCCAATGGCTACCCCTATAATCCCGATTATAACGGTCCAACGCAGGAGGGGGTCGGGCATTTCCAGCTGACCATGCATAATGGCCGCCGCTGCTCTTCGGCGAAAGCCTTTCTCGCCCCTGTCCGCCACCGCCAGAATCTCAATGTTCAGACGGATTGCCAGATCACCCGTGTGCTGATCAGGGACGGTCGCGCGCGTGGGGTTGAAGTGCGTCGCAGCGACGGCTCCATCGCCACGATTGACGCCAATCGGGAGGTGATCCTATGCGCGGGCGCGATCGGCTCGCCACATATCCTGCTCATGTCTGGAATTGGTCCGGCGCAGCAGCTGAAAGACCACGGGATTGTTGTGCATCGGGACGCTGCGGAAGTCGGGCAGAACCTGCAGGATCATTTGCAGGCGCGCATGGTTTACAAATGCAAGGAGCCGACACTCAATGACGAGGTTCGAAGCCTTTTCAAAAAGGCAGCGATCGGTCTCGAATATGCGCTGTTCCGGACCGGTCCGATGACCATGGCGGCGAGCCTGGTGTTCGGTTTTGTCAAAACAAGGCCAGAACTTGCCACACCCGATGTTCAATTCCACATCCAGCCCTGGTCGGCCGATAGCCCGGGAGAAGGCGTTCATCCATTTTCCGCCTTCACCCAATCGGTCTGCCAGCTGCGTCCGCAGAGCCGCGGAACGATCACGCTGCAATCGTCCAATGCGCTCGACTATCCGCTTATTCGGCCAAACTATCTGTCGACGCAGCATGATCAGCAGACACTTGTCGAGGGTATCCGCATAGCCCGCCGGATCGCGCGCACCCAACCGCTTGTGTCAGCCATTGCCGAGGAATATCGACCAACCGCTGATCTTCAAAGTGATGACGAGTTGCTCGGTTGGGCGCGCGACAATTCCACCACAATCTACCATCCGACAGGCACATGTCGAATGGGGGCGGATCATCACGCAGTTGTCGATCCTTGTTTGCGGGTGCGAGGCATTGTGGGCCTGCGCATCGCCGACTGCTCGATCATGCCGGAAATCGTCTCCGGTAACACCAATGCGCCGGCGATGATGATCGGCGCAAAAGTCGCGGAACTGGTTCTCAAGGACAAGCTGGCCACCGGCACGATGCAGATGGCTGCGCGCACAACTTCATACGAAAAAGTAGCTTAGGAGATGCGACTAAAATGAAGATGACGACGGAAGAAGCGTTCGTAAAGGTCTTGCAAATGCATGGAATTGAACATGCATTTGGGATTATCGGCTCTGCGATGATGCCGGTTTCCGACCTGTTTCCCAAGGCGGGCATCGCCTTCTGGGATTGCGCGCACGAGACCAATGCGGCCCTGATCTGCGACGGCTATACGCGCGTGACAGGCAAGATGGGCATGGCTATTGCCCAAAATGGGCCAGGTGTGACTGGCTTTGTGACCTCTATCAAAACTGCCTATTGGAACCACACACCAATGCTGCTCGTAACGCCGCAAGCTGCCAACAAGACCATTGGTCAGGGCGGCTTCCAGGAAGTGGAACAGATGGCATTGTTCGAGGATATGGTCTGCTATCAGGAAGAGGTCCGCGACCCATCCCGTATCCCGGAAGTGCTAAACCGTGTCATCGAGAAGGCTTGGCGTGGCTGTGCGCCTGCGCAGATAAATATTCCGCGTGATTTCTGGACGCATGTGATCGACGTAGACCTGCCGCAAATTGTGCGACTTGAGAGGCCGAGTGGCGGACGTGATGCAATTACGGAGGCCGCAAAGCTTCTTACAGATGCAAAATTCCCCGTTATTCTCAACGGTGCCGGTGTTGTTATCGGCGGTGCCATCGCGGAATCCATCGCTCTCGCCGAGAGGCTCGATGCACCAGTTTGCTGTGGCTATCAACATAATGATGCCTTTCCCGGCAGCCATCCACTATCAGTAGGGCCGCTTGGGTATAATGGCTCGAAAGCAGCGATGGAGTTGATCGCAAAGGCCGATGTGGTTCTGGCACTTGGCACCCGTCTTAACCCGTTTTCGACACTACCCGGCTATGGTATCGATTATTGGCCAAAAGACGCAAAGATCATTCAGGTCGATATCAACCCAGACCGTATTGGCCTTACCAAGAAGATCACGGTCGGCATCTGTGGCGATGCGAAACAAGTAGCGCAGCAAATCATCGATCAACTCGGAGCCAATGCAGGAGATGTTGGTCGCAACGAGCGCAAACAACTAACCCATCAACGCAAATCAGCTTGGTTGCAGCAGCTTTCGTCGATGGATCATGAAGATGATGATCCAGGCACACAATGGAATGCAGATGCACGCGAACGCGAAAAGCAACGCATGTCTCCACGACAGGCATGGCGTGCCATTCAGGCAGCAATGCCGAAGAATGCCATTATGTCCACTGATATCGGAAACAACTGTGCCATCGGCAATGCC
>NZ_NNRM01000036.1 GCF_002252525.1 Brucella pseudogrignonensis | reverse complement strand
CGTTTCTCTTTCTTCTGTATAAAATTGTCAAAGAACAGACAGCCTCAAAACCGTCGAAAACTCACCCGCTTAACTCCGCGACCCAATCTCAGTCATCAGAACCTTTCGGCCCAAACTCTCAATCTCGTCTCGCTCCGTCTCTGCGGTGCCGGGTATCTAATCCACAGTGCAAACCGTGTCAACCCATTTTTTTCAAGAAATTCACAGCCTTATCAACCGTTCCTTCCTCAATACATCAACAAAGCTTTCACCTCGCCAACGCCGCCAAACCAAACAATCAAAACCGAAATCTTAATCGCCTAACTCAACTCCAAGGACGAAACATTCTGTCGCTTGCGACGATCGCCGCCCTCGGTGAGCGCCATATAGACCCCACTCAACAAATCTGTCAACGTTCATTCATAAAAAAATACAAAGTTTCTTTCCACAGACAAAACCAGGCAACTTTACCAAACATTAAGCAGCAAGATGGGCTGATTCCTGCGGGACGCAACGAAAGCGCGTCGATATGACGGGACGCAACATGTCTAATTCCTGTTTTTGGACAGAGCCTTTCCAGGGCAAAAATTCTACGGCTACGTGCCAATTAAATACATGAAACAGAAACGGTCGGAATGTGTTGGCGCAACTCTCGAACGCAATGGCAGCGCACGAGGCCCTGGCGTTTACTCCGCACTGTCGTTCACTTAGTCGCTTGTCAGTTTCACGCATGAAACGAGCATTGATGACCAGACGGCTTTGCCCTAACAGGTTCAAGCCTCAGTCTGTTAAAGAGCGTGCAGATTGGCGGCTGACCAAGAGCAGATTTTTCGGCAGGGTAATGACCTGGCCAAAGATTGTATCGAACACAAGGACAAGGAAACTGATCATGACCGATAACGCGATCGAAGCAGCAACACAGCGGATTTATGAATCACTTGCGGCGGATAACGTGGATATTGATCTCCATATTGCCAGCCTGAAGGCCGCAATGGCGCAGGCAGGCACGAAAGAAGTTGTTCTCGACCCAGGCAAACTGGTCCAGAGTAATCGTTCGGGCCGCAAGCTTCTTCAGGCTTATTTTCGCCAGCGTGGCGTGACAGTCAGCTATCTCGCATCGTAGAATGTGCCATGACGGAAGCCCGAACAAGATAGGCTCGGACCCGATTGTCGACGCAAGCATTGGCATTATCCGGGGCGCAAGCGAAATGCAGCGCCCGCTGACGACCACTGACACGGCCCAGGCCGGAGAAGATCTGATCTATTCCCCAGGCAATAAATGGGCGTAATCTTCCTGCAATCCACGCCGAGCAAACCGTAGAAGCGAAACGATTGAGGACTATTGCGTGCGCCTGTTGCTGGTCGAAGATGAAATACAGATGGCGGAAGCGCTCCGCGTGGCTTTGGCGCGTTATGATATGATTGTCGATCACGTCACCGATCTGGAAAGCGCCGAGAACGCGGTGGATGACCATGTCCATGATGTCATTGTGCTTGATCGTCAGCTGGCCAGTGAGGATGGTTTGAATCTTTTAAGCTACCTTCGCAAGAAATCCTACAATATTCCGGTCATCGTGGTGACCGCCCGCAGTGCGATGGAGGAACGGGTCGCCGGTTTGGATCAGGGCGCGGACGACTATCTGGGAAAACCGTTCGCTGTCGAAGAACTGGTGGCGCGTTTGCGCGCGCTTCTGCGACGACCACCGGTCATTGCGCCTCTGGTTCTAAGTGTCGGCGATCTGGTCTATTTGCCTGGTGATCGAGAGGCGCGGGTTCAGGGTCAGACTCTGGACTTGCCACGGCGCGAATTGCTGGTTTTGGAATCGCTGATGCGCCGGCAGGGAAGAACGGTGTTAAGACGCGTTCTTGAAGAAGCCGTCTACAGCTTCGATGACGAAATCCAGTCCAATGCGTTGGATTCTCATATTTCACGTTTGCGAAAGAAACTGAGCGAGGCAAAGGCAGGCGTCGAGATTCACGGCATCCGTGGTGTTGGCTATCTGTTGCGGGCGCTGCAATGATCCGCTTTCAACGCAACTCCTTGCGCCGAAGGCTGATCTGGCAATTGCTGCTGTTCCAGGCGGGGTTTCTGATCCTCTTTGTGCTTGCTTTTGTCGCCTATCTGATAGGCGCGAAGGATGGCGGCGCCCTGGTTGACCCTGAAATCACCGAAATCGCAGCGCGGGCCATCATCCGGGACGATGCTGGAAAGCTTGCGATCGTCGAAACGTCGGAGCTGATAGCCATGCGTGAATCTGCGCCCGATCTTTGGTTCGTTGCCCGGAGTGATAAAGGAGAAGTGGTACAATACGGGCCGGTGCCTGCGCTTTACCAGGATTTTGGTGATATTCTTGATCGCATCACTTTCGCTGATATTCGTGACAATCTGAATTCTTATTTTCTCTCCGCCGTCATCCGAAACGTCAAAGGCACGGCCGGACATTTGACGATCATGGGCAAAGGGAATTTGCTGAGCATGACATTTGTCGTGGTCGTCCTTTCAAACCTGCTCACTATTCCTATTCTGGGCGTGCTTGCGCTGATTACGGTGTTTGCCATTCCGTTCATCGTCAAGCGTGGGTTTGCGGACATATCAAATGTGGCGGCACAGGCGGAGCTGATCGATATCGACAGTCGCGGCATGCGTTTGTCCGATCAGGGCGTCCCGGCTGAAGTTCGCCCGCTTGTGGAAGCAATCAACAGAGCATTGCGGCGCCTGGATGAAGGCTATGAGCGACAGCAAAGATTTATCCTTGATGCAGCGCATGAGTTGAGAACGCCGGTTGCGATCCTGCAGACCCGGATCGAGGGCATGCCGGAAAGCGATTTCCGAACCCGTGTGCTCGCCGATGCGGCGCGGATATCCGCCCTTTCCGAGCAGCTGCTTGATCTGCAGCGCATTGATAAAGCGACGACGACGTTCAAGCCGGTCGATCTGACATGCTTGTGCGAAACAGTGGTCGCAGATCTCGCTCCGATCGCCATCGCTGGCGGATATCAGCTGGCTTTGCTTGCAAGTGATAACCGTTCGAGCGTCATGGGAGACGAAGGTGCTCTGCAACGGGTTTTAACAAACCTCGTTCAGAACGCGATCCAGCATGCCGGCAGACAAGGAACAATCTGGGTGAAAGCCAGTGATCCAGGCGCCATCGAAGTATCGGATGAGGGCAACGGGGTTCCAGACGGGGAACGTGAACGCATTTTCGAGCCGTTCCATCGCGTGCAATTAACCGATCGTGGCGCCGGTCTGGGACTTAATCTGGTCAAGCAGATCGTCGCTCGCCATCATGGCTCGGTAACGGTTGGCGAGAGCGCAAGCGGCGGCGCGTCGTTTCGAGTGACACTCCCGCTCACAACCCGACACGACTGATGTTCAAAGTGCTGTTTCAAGGTCTTCGAATGGATTGTTGCGCTGTCGCAATTTTTCGTGGTGACAGTTCCTACCGGCCCGTCTGGAAATCACCTTGCCGCGCGTTCTGCGGGCGACCATGCGAAAGGATTGGTTGAGATGCGCACGCTGGCTTTTTTGATTTTTTGGGCAGGCATCGGTTCTTGTCTAGCCTGTGAACCCGCCAGCATCGACTGGCAGCATTTTTTTGCTCAGTACGATCGCAATGGAAATGGGCAGATTTCTGAACGTGAATTCAAGCGCGTCAGCGGCTTTTTCCCGTATCACTGGCCCAATCGGCCAAATCTTAGCCACCGCGAACTTTTTGCAAGACTTGACATCAACCAGGACGGCGCCTTGGACCAGGACGAACTTTCAGGCGTCTACACGCTGCTCTCCAACCCTTACCTTGGACTACCGGATTGATCTTTTTTTAAAAACTGATCAGGCAAGCTCTTTTTGCAGAACGGTTTCCAGCCATTCAATAAACACATGAAGTCGCCGCGAAAGATGCTGCCGATGCGGATAGAGCAAGGTCATGGGCATGGGTGCTGCCTGAAATGCCGGCATGACTTCCAAAAGTTCCTTTGAAGCCAAGTGGTTCTTCACATCATAGGCCGGGATTTGGATCAGTCCGAGCCCGGCCAGACAACAGGCGATGTAAGCTTCAGCGCTGTTCACAGTCACGCGCCCCCTCATCGGAATATGGTGCAGCCCGGTTTCATCAACCCATTCCCAATCTTCGACGCGCCCGTTGCTGGGCGATGCGTAGTTTACAGCCCAATGATGCTGAAGGTCATCTGGCACGCAAGGCATTCCATAGCGCGAAAGATAGTCGGGTGCTGCGACATTGATCAAAGGAAGGTGGCCGAGCGGACGAGCAATCAGCCCGGAGTCGGCGAGCGGGCCCACGCGCAGCACGCAGTCGACATTGTCTTCGACCAGATTGATTGCACGGTCGCTTACCCCGAGCTCGACATCGATATCCCTGTAACGATCAAGAAAATCCGCAAGAGCAGGCGCAATGATGAGACGGCCTATTCGACCGGGAACATCGATACGGATCTTGCCTGACGGCTGCGAGCGGACTTGACGAAAGAGATTTTCGGTCTCCTCGACATCAGCAATGACGCGTTGGCAGCGCTCATAAAAGGCCAGACCATCATGGGTTGTGGAAACATGTCTGGTTGTCCGGTGCAGGAGCCTTGTGCCGATCCGGATTTCCAGCTCGCGCACCGCAGCCGATACGGATGAGCGCGGCACACCCAATGTCGCTGCAGCGCGTGTGAAACTGGCGCAATCGACCACGCGGATAAAAATGCGAAACAGATCAATCCGATCCAAAGCGGCTCCCATTCCCTATTGTGCAGATTCTCTGACAAGTCTTGTCAGATTACGGTGCTTTATCTTCCATTTCCAGACGATACCTTGTTCGGGCAACTGCGACGCATGCAGGTTACCGCCTTTTATCTGGAGAAATGAACGATGATTGATCACAGCATTGAGGGAAAAACAGTTCTCATCGCCGGCGGCGCAAAGAATCTTGGCGGGCTGATCGCACGCGATCTCGCAAGCCAGGGCGCCAAGGCTATCGCCATTCACTATCATGATGCTTCCGCAATGTCTGAGGCGCAGCAAACTGTGGCGGCAATCAAAGCATGCGGTGCCAACGCAGTGGCTCTTCAGGGCGATCTGCGCACAGCTGCAGCCGTTGAGACGCTTTTTGCGGAGACTATTTCAGCGATTGGCAGGCCCGATATCGCCATCAATACGGTGGGCAAGGTATTGAAAAAGCCGATCCTTGAGATCACGGAAGCCGACTATGATGCCCTGAGCGCAATCAATGCCAAGGCGGCCTTTTTCTTCATCAAGGAGGCGGGGCGTCATCTTCAGGATAATGGAAAACTTGTCACGATCGTCACATCCCTGCTTGGCGCCTTCACGCCCTTTTATGCTGGCTATGCCGGCACCAAGGCACCGGTCGAACACTTTACCCGGGCAGCTGCCAAGGAATTTGGCGATCGCGGGATCTCAGTCACAGCGATCGGACCGGGTCCGATGGATACGCCATTTTTCTATCCTGCAGAAGGCGCTGATGCGGTGGCTTACCACAAAACTGCGGCGGCGCTCTCGAACTTCTCCAAGACCGGCCTGACCGACATTGCGGATATCGTGCCCTATATCCGTTTCATGGTCTCGGATGGCTGGTGGATGACGGGTCAGACCATCCTCGTCAATGGTGGCTACACCACCAAATGAGTGTCGAGCAGCCTTCAGACCTTCCAAGTTCCGTTTGCTGCCACGCCGCTTGACCATCGAAGATCTGCCGTCTCCAATGGAATTGCGAAACGGTTTTGTGAGCACGTCTGACGCGATCAGAACTCTTGCAGAGCTCTGATATCTGAAGGAAGGGTGGCAAGCGCGCGGGTTCCACGCGCCACGCCTCAGCCTTCCTCTAGCAGGGTTGCGGCTGCATCTGGCGGCGCCCAAGAACGACCAGACCCAGAGCGAGCAAAGCAGTCACACCGCCTGCAACAGGCACAAAGGCGTAACTCACACCTGCCTTGATCACCGCACCACCAATGGTTGCACCGATGGCGTTGCCAAGATTGAACGCTCCGATATTGATGGATGAGGCAAGTCCGGGCGCCTCGGAAGCCGCCTGCATGACCCGCATTTGCAGAGGAGGAACGATTGCAAATGCGGCGACACCCCAGATGACGAGCGTGATGCTTGCGGAAAGTGAATTCACCAATAGGAGCGGTGACAGAAGCATCACGGCGGATAAAAGCGCGAGAAAGAGAATTGCTGCGCCATTCAGCGACCAGTCAGCAGCGCGGCCGCCGATATAGTTGCCAATTGTAAAACCCAACCCGATCAGAACAAGCGACAGCGTCACGAAATTATCGGAGGCGCCGGTCTCGGCCTTGAGGATCGGTGTGACATAGGTGTAGAGGACGAACATTGCACTGGCACCCAGCACCGTTGTCAGCATCGGCAGCACGACATCCGGACGGCGCATTACCTGCAACTCGCGGCGGATGTCTGGCCTCTGGCTAGCCTGGCCCTTTGGCAAGGCCGCAGCCAGTCCGGCAATGGTCAGGAGACCCAGCAGCGCTGTCCCGCCGAATGCTTCACGCCAGCCGATGTGCTGACCGATCCAGGTGGCAACTGGCACCCCGCCGACATTGGCGATGGTCAGTCCCATGAACATGGCAGCGACCGCTCTTGCCCGCTTTTCCGGGGCGACGAGGCCGGCGGCGACCACGGCACCAAGACCGAAATAGGCACCGTGGTTCAAGCTGGTGATCACACGTGCAAACAGCAGCGTCCAATAGCCCGGCGCCAAGGCAGATATGATATTGCCCAAAGTGAAGATCACCATCAGGGCAATCAGTGCTGAACGCTTGCCAAAACGCGAAAACACAAGCGTCATAACGGGTGCACCAATCATGACACCGACCGCATAGGCGCTGACCAGCAGACCTGCAGAGGGAATCGACACGTCCACGCCTACGGCGATGACCGGCAGCATGCCCATCGGTGCGAATTCAGTGACGCCAATCGCGAAAGCGCCCGTCGCCAGTGCCAGCAACGGCCAGTTAAACCGGCTTCCTACCATTTTAAACCTCGATGATTGATTTTTGGGCGCCCGACGGCGCGAGAAAGTGAACCCTGCTCCGAGATAGATCGGCAGGGCAGAATTGACAATGCAACTACAAAGCATATGTTTTATGAATTGATTTCATAGGTGATGCAGATGGATAATCGTGCTGGAGAGATGGATGTGTTCTTACGTGTTGTCGACACCGGAAATTTCTCCGAGGCGGCGCGGCAGCTGCATATGGCGCCCTCGTCTGTGTCAAAGTTGATTAGCCGTCTTGAGGCGCGATTGGGCGTTCGGCTTCTGGAACGATCCACCCGCAGTCTTTCCCTGACGGCTGAGGGGCGCCGATATTACGAGCGCGGCCAGGGATTGCTTGCAGACCTCGACGATATCGAGCGCGACGTCTCGCGCGGTGGACGGGGCACAGGCGGTCTTGTTCGCATTACATCATCGGTCGGTTTTGCGACCGTCGCAGTCGAGCCATTGCTGCCTGAATTCTGGCGGCTGCACCCCAATATCGTCGTGGATCTGTCATTATCGGACGAAGTGATCGATCTCTATCTCGACCGGACCGATGTCGCCTTTCGCATCGGCGTTCTGGGCGACTCTTCTCTGACTGCCACCAAGCTGGGAACCGCGCGGCGCAGGATCGTCGCCTCCCCCCATTATCTGGAAAGACATGGCACGCCCGCGACCCTCCGGGAATTGGGCGCTCATCAATGTCTCGGTTTCAATTTCCGACGCTCAACCCAAGTTTCTGCATTGCGCAATAGTCGTCGGACGCTGGATAGCGTGACCGACCAGCGCCTGCTTGCCAATAATGGCGAGACGGTGAGGCGAATGGCGGTATTGGGAATGGGCATTGCACAATTGGGCGAATATCATATCCGTCATGAGCTGAAATCCGGTGCCCTGGTTGAAATCCTGACAGAGGAGACGAGCGGCGATACGGAGGATTTACACGCCGTGTTCATGGGCGGCGAACGCTTGCCACATCGGGTCCGGATCTTTCTCGATTTCATGGTTCCCAGATTGCGTCATTATCTGGCGACAGGAGGAGGGGAACAGAGACGATAGACGAGCGGCCCATTTGCTCGCTGCCAAGCCAGGCAGTCCTGGCACAATCATGCCAGGACCAATTTGCATCAAGCGAGAACGCCTGCCCTGCTTTCAGCTCAGGGTCAGCGCAGGGTGATAGCGTTGTCGCTCAGGCCGGCCTTCAGGGTATCAATGATATCATTCCTGGTCTGATAAAAATCGCGCGAGCTTGCCCAATATTCGATGCGCAAGGTAATTTTGTCGGCGGTGAGATCGTCTGACATGACGCGCGGAGCGGGGTTGCTACTAACCCGCTGATCGGATTTTATGATCTGCGCGACGGTCTGTTTTACGGATTGGATATCGCTATCTGCAGCAACAGCAATGGATAACAACTGGCGACGCTGTGCTTCGCGGCTGAAATTGGTGATCGGCGTGTTCCACAAAGTGGAATTGGGCGCCATCAGATAAAGTCCGTCTTCAGTTTTAAGTTCGGTCGCAAACAGACCGACTTCGGAAATCGTACCTTTTACCGAGGCAGTCTCGATATATTCGCCGACCCGGAATGGCCGTAGCACCAGCAACATGATGCCGGCAGCGATATTCTGCAGTGTTCCTTGCAATGCCAGTCCTATCGCCAGACCTGCAGCACCCAGCGCCGCGATGATAGAGGCTGTCTGAACGCCGAACTGGCCGAGAACCATCACCAGCACCAGCAACAGCAGGGCATAATGTAGAACGCGTGAGAAAAAGCGCGCCAGCGTCTCGTCGATGCCACGTACATTCGACAGACCCCGATAGGCCCAGCCACTGAGAAAACGGGCGATCAGCCAGCCACCGACCAGCAGGATAATGGCACCCAGTAAAGAGAGACCATATTGAATTGCCAGAGCCCATAATTGTCCAAGTCCGCTAGGCACAGCGGTAAACGCATTCGTCATCTGTTGATCCATTCGAAAATCTACTCCTTGAAATCTGAAACCGTTTGAATCCTTCAATATATTCCGTGCATGACCGCGTCGTAATGCTCTTCAATTGCGGCGGTACAATTGCAGGATTTCTTTCGCAATGCCGTCTCGTCTTGGATTGTGACCACGCCCCTGCCGGTGGAGATAACGCCTTCAGCGCGCAACTGGCCGATGGTGCGTGTGACGAATGTCCTGCCGACACCGAGCATTTCCGAGAGTTGATCATGGGTCAGTTCAAAATGATCGGAACTGGTTCGTGCGGCCGCTGCCAGCAACCATTTGGCGGTGCGTTGGGTGATTGTATGGGTGGCATTGCAGGCGGCGGTCTGAAACACCTGAGCCATCAGACAGTCGGAATAGCGGGCAAACCAGTGCCGCAAAGCAATGGATTCCGTCTTCACCTGTTCAAGCGCTGCGGTTTTGATACGATAGAAGCGACCCGGATTGCGCACCAAAGCGGTGGCATAGGCTGGCAGACTGCCATTGGAAACGATGCCACCGATCGCACCTTCCCGGCCAATCAGCGCGATTTCTACGGCTGGATTGTCATCATCGACCCAGCGCTGAAAACTGGCCATCGCCGGACCGCAGGGAAACCAGGTATGGACGACATCATCACCTGCTTTATGCAGGATGGTTAAGGCATCAAGCTCGAATATCATGGTGTGAGGGGCTAGCTTTTGACGGTCACTCTCGCTCAACATCATCAAAAGAAGATTGTCGGAGAAATCTTGCAGCGCCTGAACATTCATTGAAATCCATCCCTATTTCATGCAGAGCGTCCATTAGTGGACAGACGATAACCTCCGCCTATGTTACTTTTAGACATAACATCGATAACTGATTGGAAAATCTGAAATTGCTGATCCCTGGAATATTTCAAGACGAGTAGAAGCAGACTGGACGACACAGTTGCCGCGATTGAAACCCGTCACTCCCACCTTCTTCCCCGCCAATAAACATTGTTCCTCATTGTCTTTGTGAGAAAGTGTGCCGTCTGAAATGTCCATATCCGAGCCTGTCAATCTAACCAATTGCGATCGAGAACCTATCCACATTCCGGGCTCAATTCAGTCACATGGTGCAATGCTGGTGATTGATCCGTTCCGTCAGCGTTTGATGTATGCCTCATCCAACGTCCCTTCCCTAACGGGTTATCAGGGTGATTTGATCCCTGGCATGGACATTTCTTTGATTGTTGGCGAAAAAAATGCCCATGATTTTCGCAATGCGGCCGCCAAGGCGCGCGAGCCAGGCCTGTCTTCGATCATCATCGGATTCCGGTTGCCGGGCGTTGCGGGTCTTTTTGATGCAATGGTTCACACGCATCAGGGCAAGACATTTGTCGAGTTTGAACGCTGCCCGGATCGTGGCCAGACCGCAAGGCAGGCGCTCGATCTGACCCGATCCGTCATCCATCGCCTTGGCCGGGAAGACAGCGTCGAACGGGCTGCTTCGGTTGCGGCAAAACTTGTCCGGGCCATGCTCGGATATGACCGGGTGATGGTTTATCGCTTTTTGCACAATGGCGCGGGTCGCGTCATAGCCGAAGCGAAATCATCCGCACTTGGCAGCTTTCTCGGACAACATTTTCCTGCAAGCGACATACCGGTGCAAGCGCGGAAACTCTATATCAGCAATACGATAAGAATGATCTCGGATACGGCCTCGCGTCCTGTGGAGCTCATACCAGCGCTCGAAGTGGGTGCGGATCCGGTCGACATGTCTTTTGCGCAATTGCGCAGCGTTTCGCCAATTCATTGCCAGTATCTCAACAATATGGGTGTAGCGGCTTCACTTTCGATATCGATTATTGTTGATGGGGCGCTCTGGGGCCTGATTGCCTGTCATCATGACACGCCCAAAGTGACCCCATTGCCTTTGCGCATTGGCGCTGAACTGTTTGGGCAGTATTTCTCCTTGCACATAGCCGCCTGCGAGCGCAGAGCGACACTCCGGGCCGCAGCCGAGGTGCGGACCAAACTTGATGAACTTGTGTCTCGGTTGAGCACAAACAACTCGATGCGTGACGATCTGATCGCGCAATTGCCGGAATTTGCCAAGCTTGTCTCCAGCCATGGCGCAGCGCTGTGGATGAATGATCACTGGTTTCAGACGGGGGATGCACTGGATGAGCAGACCACCCGCGCGCTGTTAGAGATTGCCAAGAAGCAAGCCCCCGGTGATGTCTGGTCGACTGCGCATCTGGGAAGCCATCTTGACCACCCTATCGCAAATGTTGCCGGAATGATCGCCATTCCGCTGTCCGTCACCTTTGGGGAATATCTTGTTCTGTTCCGCAACGAGGAGGCACATCAGGTCGAGTGGGCTGGTGAGCCGGCCAAGACCGTTGTGTTAACACCGTTTGGGGAGCGGCTGACACCGCGCGGCAGTTTTGAGACCTGGCGCGAAGATGTGCGCGGGCAATCCACGCCGTGGACTGAGGTCGATCTGTCGGTAGCCCGCGCCATTGCCACCTATTTGCGCGATGTCATCCTTCGGCAGAGCGAGATTTCGGAAAAGGAACGCATTCGCACCGATCAGCGCCGCCGTATCTTAAATGCAGAACTCAATCACCGGGTTAAAAATATCCTGTCGCTTGTCAAATCCATCGCCCGACAGACCGGGATGGGTGCTCAGAGTGTTGAAGACTACGGGCAAACTCTGGAAGGGCGGCTTCGCGCGCTCGCCTCGGCGCATGATCAATCACTCGATGGCTCAAAGAGCGGCCTGATTGGCACTTTGGTTGAAACCGAAGCTGATCTTTATCGCGATAATGCAGCTCCGGACAAAGTGATCATAGAAGGCCCGCCTCTTGGTCTCGATCAACGGGCCTATGGTGTCCTTTCGCTTGTGATACACGAGATGATGACCAATGCTGCCAAATATGGCGCGCTTTCCACGCCGCTGGGTCAATTGCGCATTCACTGGAAACTCTTGCCCACGGGAGAATGCGAAATCAGCTGGCTTGAAACCGGTGGGCCGGTTGTCGTGCAACCGACACGCACCGGATTTGGCACAAAGCTCATCAGAAGTTCTTTCGAATACGATCTGCGCGGCAAGGTACACATTGAGCACCGATCGACAGGGTTGTTTGCCACTTTTGTGATTCCGGCGAGCTCAGTCGCAGCTGCAGATATTGAGCAGCCCGATGTTAAAGCGATGCAGGCACCCGCGCTCTTGCCGCTTGATCATGCATCCATTCTGGTTGTCGAAGACCAAAGTCTGATTGCGATGGATGTGGAGGACACGTTGCGGTCGATGGGTGCTGAGGATGTCCGGCTTGCCGGTGATCCAGAGGAAGCACTGCAAATGTTGCTGACATTCCGGCCGCAAGTGGCAATTCTTGATTTCAACCTTGGTTCGATCACCTCGGAGACAGTTGCAGAACAGCTCACGGCATTGGGGATACCCTTCATTTTCATGACCGGTTATAGTGATCATTCCTCTATTCCCGAAAGCCTCAGACAGATTGATGTGGTGCGCAAACCCATCAATGACGTCGCGCTCTCTGCAAAGCTCTCTGCTGCTCTTAAAAAGCCAAAAAACGGCCTATGATCCTCTCTCATCCTGGCCTTGAAGGTGGCTTACAGCATGCGTGAGCCCGCATCCATGCTGCTATTTGGAACGAAAACGCTGTTGACCTAGACATGGAAAGGCCGATCTGCAACCGGTCGTAACAAGACCGGTGCAGTGTGCGGCCGCATGCGTCTTCGGGTAAGACATCAGCACAGCCGTTTCATGCCTGCGCGATTTGCAGATGTGCCAACCACCGACCCCGCCGATATGAGGGGCAAACCAGCAACCCATCGGCCTTATCGCCAAGCAGTATGGCGAATTTGTCATTGTCTTATCAAAGACCGCGCAGCAGTTTGAAGGCGATGAACCACATCACGAAGCCGATGATTGCTTCAAGAATGCGCCAGGCATGCGGGCGGGCAAAGATCGGTCGCAGCCAGACGGCTCCATAGCCGAGCGTGAAAAAGAACAGAAATGAGCCGGTGACAGCACCGGCCGCAAATTCGAACTGCTGCCCCGGGAACCGTGTCGAAATTGTTCCGAGCAAGACAACAGTATCCAGATAGACATGCGGATTGAGCCAGGTCAGCGCCAGACACATGGCAATGGTTCTGGTGAAACTGGTTGCCGTCGCCTGTTCAACGTCCAATGCGCCTGATGAACGAAGTGCCGCGTAAAAACTCTTGAGCCCATACCAGATCAGAAAGGCCGCACCGCCATAGCGCATGACGGGATCCACAAAGGGCAGAAGCGTGACGATTTTCTGGAAGCTGGTGACACCGATGACAATCAGCACGGCATCGGAAAGCGCGCAGGTAAGACTGACAGCGAAGACATGTTGCCGGCGAATGCCTTGGCGCAGCACAAAGGCATTTTGTGCTCCAATGGCGATAATCAGACTGAGCCCAACGGACAGGCCCGTGATGTAGATTGCTGGATCCATCGGTGCATCTCTTTCGAAAACAAATCGAGAATGCCATAGACGCCGGAATTGCTTTAGCCTAATTAAATATCCTAATGCAAGTTAAGGGCAACTAACCCATGATCGACTATGCCGCGCTGCGGGTTTTGCAAACCATCGTTCACTGCGGCAGCTTCGAACGCGCCGCTCAGCTGTTGAATGTCACACCGTCGGCGGTCTCCCAGCGCATCAGGCAGCTTGAAGAACGTGTCGGAACGACGCTTGTGATCCGGGCGACCCCCTGTGTTGCAACAGAAAAGGGCGAATGGCTTTGCAGACACATGGAAAATGTCGGCATTCTTGAAACCGAGCTTTTCAAAAACCTGCCTTCCCTTGCCCGTGAAACCGACGCCTGCCAGCAGGTCACGCTCCACATCGCCGCCAATGCCGATAGTCTGGCGACCTGGTTTCTCACAGCCGCTGCCGCATTCACAAAGACATCGGATTATCTTTTAAAGATTTCAACAGATGATCAGGAGTTTACCGCAGATTGGCTCGCACGCGGCCAGGTTATTGGCGCCGTTACAAGCGCAGAAAAGCCGATAGCCGGCTGCAAGCGCCTTTCCCTTGGTAAACTGCGATACCATGCAACAGCCAGCCCAGAATTTGTGGCGCGTAATTTTCCTGCGGGCGTGACGGCCAAAGCGCTCGCCGCAGCCCCTTCGTTGACATTCAATCAGAAGGACCGTCTGCAATCGAGCTGGATCAAACAAACCTTGGGCGAAGACGTGCAGGGGCCTCTCCACTGGCTCCCCTCCAGCCACGGATTTGTCGATGCATGCCTGATGGGAATGGGCTGGGGCATGAATCCTGTTCATCTGGTCAAGGATCATCTGGCGACGGGACGGCTCGTGGAGCTTCTTCCCGCTCAAACGCTGGATACGCCTTTGTACTGGCAGATCAACCGGCTCGCGGCAGACCGACTGTCGCTGTTGACCAAAACGATTGTCGCGGAAGCCGGGCGCGCACTTCTTTAAGCACGATCGATTTTACAGCAGCATGATTGCAGATCAGCCGTGTGAGAACGCTACGGGCGTGCAGCCTCGCGAAAAATTGAGCCGGGAATGACGGCGCGGCGGCGCTTATTTATCGTTAGAATCCATCAACGCGTTGAAGTTGTGAAAAAATCTTCTAAGCATTGTGCATCGATTTAATTTTACAGCCTTTGGCTTAAAAGATGAAAGAGGCGATGAATGGTTGCTCAATCCAGGTCGGTGCGGATCATCAAAACCGTGATCGAGACCATCCGTCCACAGTTCAATATTGAATTGTGGGACGGGACGCGCATCGGCAATTTCGATGGGGCTGCCTTGGTTATCAATGATCCGACGATCGTTCGACAACTTCTCCTCAAGCCAAATTACGATTCCCTGATCGACATCTGGGTTTCGGGCCGTGTCGATGTCAGGAGTGGCACTATTTTTGATCTGGCCAATGCGAAGATTGACGGAAAACTCAAGCAGCGCATCAAGGAATTGCCAAAATGGCAGTTGTTGAAGGACCTGCCGGCGCTTGTTTTTGCTGGAAAATCAGCCGCGCGGTCGGCAGTGGTTGGTAAAGCACCTTTTGTCAGCGGCTCCAACAAGGAGGCGATCACCCATCACTATGACGTCTCTAATGCCTTCTACCAATTGTTCCTTGACGAGCGCATGGTCTACACATGTGGCTACTTCACCGACTGGGCCAATGACATTGACCAGGCACAACAGGACAAGCTCGAGCTCATCTGCCGCAAGCTGCGACTTCAGCCCGGCGATCGTCTGCTCGATATTGGTTGCGGCTGGGGCGCTTTGCTTATCTATGCTGCGCAAAACTATGGCGTTGTGGGAACGGGTGTCTCTCTGTCGGAAGCGCAGACGGCATTGGCGCGCGAGCGCATTCGGGCCGCAGGTCTTGAAGACAGGATCACCATCCACGTCAAGTCCTATGCTGAACTTAATGATCAGTTCGACAAGATTTCGTCGGTGGGCATGTTCGAGCATGTTGGCATTGAAAACTACGACACCTATTTTACGGCCGTGAACAGGTTATTGCGGCCGGGTGGTCTTTATATGCACCACGCCATCACCCGTCGCATGAAGCGGAATAAGAAAGCCTTCAATCGCAAGAGTGCCGAGCATCTCGCATTGGTGAAATATATTTTCCCCGGTGGGGAACTGGATCATCTGGGCATGACGATCGAGAATTTGGAAGGGCACGGCTTCGAAGTTCACGATGCTGAAAATCTGCGTGAACATTATGGCCGCACCTGTCGACTATGGTGTGAGCGGCTCAGCGCCAATTTCGAACAGGCGGTCGCTGAAGTCGGCTATGCGAAGGCGCGCCTATGGGTGTTGTATCTGGCGGGTTGCGCCCTGGCTTTTGAACGGGGTACCGTTCAGATTAATCAGACTGTGGCTTCCAAGCGGAAACGCGGCATCTCAGCCGTCCCGCAAACACGCGAGGATATCTACCACGATTTTCGCAGCGGCGAGAAACTGCGCTCCGGATCCTGAGTGAAACAAGCCCTCTTGAATGCCAACAACAAGAGGGCTTTTTTCTTAGTTCTGCTGCATCACATCACGCCACAGGTCGATGCTTCCTTCACCGGCATGACGGTCGATCTCCTTGAGTTCTTCGTCAGAGAATGCCAGGTGGTTGAGCGCATCGAGCGAGTCATCAAGCTGCGCGACCGTGCGCGCTCCGATGAGAGCGGAGGTTACACGCGGGTCCCGTAGCACCCAGGCAATCGCCATCTGTGCCAGAGATTGGCCTCTGCTTTGCGCGATCTTGTTGAGTTCTCGCACCCGCGCAAGATTGTCTTCGCTCAGCAGTCGTTCGTTAAACGACCCGCCCTTTGATACGCGTGCATCGGTGGGGACACCGCCAAGATATTTTGATGTCAGGAGACCCTGTGCCAAGGGCGAGAACGCAATGCAACCGGTTCCCAGATCATCGAGTGTTGCGAGGAGTTCACCTTCCACCCAGCGGTTGAGCATCGAGTAGGACGGCTGATGGATCAGCAGCGGCACGCCTTCTGCGCGTAACAATGCTTCGATTTCGCGTGTGCGCTGAGGATTATAGGAGGAAACACCGATATAAAGTGCCTTGCCCTGGCGAACCATCTGCACCAGAGCACTCACGGTTTCCTCGAGCGGGACATCATTGGTCGGACGGTGCGAGTAGAAAATATCGACGTAATCCAACCCCATGCGCGCAAGGCTCTGATCAAGCGATGCCAGCACGTGCTTGCGCGAGCCGCCGCGACCATAGGGACCGGACCACATATCCCAGCCGGCCTTTGTCGAAATCACCAGCTCATCACGATGGTCGCGAAAATCTTTCTTGAGCACGGTGCCGAAATTCTCTTCGGCCGAGCCAAAGGGGGGACCGTAATTATTGGCGAGATCGAAATGAGTGACGCCGCGATCAAATGCCCGCCGGATAATCGCGCGGCCGGTTTCAAACACATCTGCGCCACCGAAATTCTGCCAGAGACCCAGCGAGATCGGTGGCAGTTTCAAACCCCAGCGTCCGGTTGCGCGATAGTCGACAGCTTCATAGCGCTGCGCATCAGGGATATACATGTGCTCTCCGTTTCATTCCTGCGGGCTGGCTGCCCTGTCACCTTCAAGCAATACCCGCCTCGAATGGTTGAATCAATCACCGCAAATTCAATGGATCGTTTAGTTCTCCTCAACGATGAAGCGGTTGCAGTTCCCGTATGGTCTTGATCAGCATCTGCAATCCATAGGGCAATTGGCGACGACTTGAATAATAGAAGCTCAGCGGTGGTCCGGGAGAGGCCCATTCCGGCATCAGGATCTTCAAGCGCCCTGCCGCCACATAGGGTTCGGCGAGTTTTTCAAGGCAATAGGCAATGCCGGCACCTGACAGCGCTGCTGCGATGGAAATATCGGTGGATCCGGATATCAGTGAGCCAGGTACATCGATCTTGAGATGGGCGTCGCCACGATCAAACTCCCAATGGTAAATCTGCCCGCGCCCGGTTCTGATGCGGATGCAGGCGTGATTCATGAGATCACCCGGGTGTTCGGGATGGCCGGCGCGGGCAAGATAGCCGGGCGATGCCACAGCCACCCAGTTGAGCGTCGTGCTGACAGGCACTGCGATCATGTCTTCCGGGATGGATCCGGCATATCTCAGCCCGGCATCAAAGCCCTCGGCCGTGACGTCCAGAAAGTTATCCTCTGCGGCGATTTCCAATTCAATATTAGGGTAGCGCTCGCAGAATACCGGAAGGACCGACTGCAGCAACAGCGGCACGGCATCCTTGAGCACATTGATGCGCACACTTGCGGCGATGCCGCTGAACTGCCCCTGTAACTCTTCGAGGCCGCTATTGATGATATCGAGTCCTGCAGCGACTTTTTCAGCCAGCACCGCACCAGCCGCGGTGGGTGCCACACTGCGGCTGGTGCGGTTGAGGAGACGTATTCCAAGATGGCTTTCCAGCGCCTTCATGCGGTGACTGAGCGCGGAGACCGAGACATCAAGCTGATCTGCCGCCTTGCGAAAGCTGCGGTGGCGAACGATCATCAGGAAGACAGCGAGATCCGAAAGCTGGTTCTTGTTGGCGACCAAGGCGCGCCCCTCCTGATCGATACAGATATTGATGATGGTCGGGTGTGGCCAATGGCCATCTCTTTCCTGCACCGGTCCCGACGACGAAAGCAAGCCGCAATTTGTGTGGCGGACGGCACCGCATTGCATTCCCGGCGATCAAGACATCCTCAGCCTTGTGAAATCAGCTTCGGCATTCGGATTTGAATGTATTGAGCGGCAACTTAATTTCTGCAGCGGAACGGTTCATGATACCGACAGACCCATCTCGCACAGCATTTCGAAGTGACCGAATTCAAACAGCGTCGATCACCGGAGTGGCACTGTTGTTTTGTGCCAGGCGATCCTTATCAACCAAAGGCGCATCGCTGTCTCCCAAAGGCTGATTGACCCCGAAAATCGCCCATGCAACTACTATTAGCTAGAATAATAACTCATTGAGCGCGATCATGTTCGACTACTGCATTGTGGGAGGCGGGATCGTCGGGCTGGTAACAGCCTGGGCGATATCCCGCGGTGAGCCGGACGCCCGTGTTCTGCTGCTCGAGAAGGAAGAGCGTCTTGCCGGACATCAGACCGGTCATAATAGCGGCGTCATTCACGCGGGCATTTATTACCAGCCTGGAAGCCTGAAGGCGGAACTCTGCCGCGCCGGGGAGCGAGCCACCAAGGCGTTTTGTGATCAGTACGGAATTGTTTACCGCACGCCCGGCAAACTGGTGGTGGCGACCAGTCCGCTTGAATTGCAACGCCTGCAAGCGCTACAGGAAAACGCGGCAGCGAATGCCATTCAATGTCGAATGGTTGAGCGGGATCAGCTGAAGGAAATGGAACCCTCGATCAGCGGCCTCAAGGCACTGTTTGTTGAGCAAAGTGGTATTGTCGATTATCAGGCGATCTCGACAACGATGGGCGCTTTGATCGAGCAAGGCGGTGGCACGATCAAGCTGGGCATGCGTGTCACATCGCTTGAGGAGCGCGCTGATTGTGTTCGCATTCATACCGATCAGGGCATTCTGGAAAGCCGCTATGCGATCGCCTGCGCCGGACTGCAGGCCGACCGGCTGGCACGGCAGTCGGGCTTGAGTGTGGATTTTCAGATCATACCGTTTCGCGGCGAATATTATGCGTTGCGTCCGCAACTGAACAGGCTTGTCGAGCGCATGATCTATCCGGTGCCTGATCCCGCAATGCCATTTCTCGGAATCCATCTGACGCCGATGATTGATGGCAGTTTGACGGTGGGACCGAATGCGGTCTTGGGACTTTCCCGTGAAGGCTATGGCAAATTTTCCACCAGCATGCGGGATATTGCCACCTATATTGGATTTTCGGGCTTCTGGAAGGTGATGCGGCAGCATCTTGCTTCTGGTGCAGAGGAAATCAGGGACAGTCTGTTCAAATCAAGCTATCTTGAAAAATGCAGAAAATACTGTCCATCGCTCGAGCTGGATGATCTGCTTCCCTATCGAGCCGGCATCCGGGCGCAGGCTGTTTCCAGCACCGGTAGCCTCATCCATGATTTCAAGCTTTTGCAAACGCCGCGAAGCTTGCATGTCTGCAATGCCCCCTCACCCGCAGCCACCTCCGCCATCCCGATTGGTGAACTGATCTTCAGGCGCACAAAGTCCGACCCGATACATCACTGATTGTACCGCTGCGAATATCGGAAGCTGAGAATTGCAGCCATGATGCGTTAGAGAAGTCGCAGTTTGCGCGTATGAAAGCCCTCCGCGAAGCGATCGGGGGCGCGGCATTCCATGCCGCGAAGACGGGCAATCGCGCGAAATGTCTCAGGGTCAAACCAGTCCTTGGAACGCTGAGAGCTGAAATGCTGCATGAGCAGTTTGATTTTCTTATCGAGGATATCTGCGCTCAGCGCGACATAGCTGTTGGGTTGTCCGAGGTCTCCATCCCACTTGGGAATTTCATATTCCAGCACAAGCTGATCGCGAAACACGTTCCAGGTCAGTTCCTGAACGGTCCGATGATCCTGATGGGCATCCCCGCCGCCATGCGTGAAGATGAGGTCCGGTGTGAAGCGGTCGCGCAGGGCCATCAGCCAGGCTTTGATCTGCCGGGCGTGAGCTGGGAAATAGCTGTCCTCAAAATGAGCCTGCTGAATAAAACAGCGATGTGCTCCACTGGTAAAGCCACGCGCAGCAGCCAGTGCTTCTGCCTGTCTAACTTCATTACCCGACAAAACACACCATTCAATATCCAGCGGCACTCCGGTTGCAATCAGGCTCAGGACAGTGCCGCCACAGCCGATTTCAATATCGTCTGAATGTGCGCCCAAACAGAGAAGCTTCAGCGGTATTTTTCGCTCCGAAAGACGCAAGAGATCGATCATAACGCAATCGCGATATTTGCGGCCTGCATCTGTGTCCGATGCTTTTTCCAGGGCATATCGCCCTTTTCGACCATGTCCTCCAGTGTCTGCCAGTCACGCAATGTGTCCATCGACCGCCAGAAGCCCTCATACTTGTAGGCCATCAGCTGATTGTCGGCGATCAGGCGTGTGAACGGTTCGAGTACCAGTTCCTCGCCCTCGCGCATATAGTCGAATATTTCCTTGCGAAACAGGAAATAGCCGCCATTGATCCAGATATCCGAGGTATTGGAGGTCCGGAACGCATGGACCGCGCCATCTTCAGCAATATCGGCAAGGTGATAGGTGAGCGGCGGGCGAACCGCCAGGAAGCAAGCAAGCTTCCCACTTTTTTCGAACCGCTGTTTCATGTCGTCGAGATCGACATCGCTCAAGCCATCACTATAATTGGCAAGAAACATATCCTCGCCCTGGACATGGGCACGTGCACTCCACAATCGTTCACCAATATTGCGCCATATCCCCGTATCGAGCAGCGTGACGCTCCAGTCGCGGTCGACATCTTCGAGCAAGCGCACATTGCGACCGCCGTCGGAGACGACGCAATCGGCGAAGGTCTGGGGGCGGATGTTGAGAAAGAAATCTTTGACAACATTGGCCTTGTAGCCCAGACAGAGGACGAAATCATTATGTCCATAGTCAGAATAATATTCCATGACGTGATGGAGGATGGGTTGATGTCCCAGTGGGATCATCGGCTTGGGCACATTTTCGGAATATTCGCGTATTCTGGTACCAAGACCACCGCAGAAAAGAACCACTTTCATGACTTAGCGCTCCTCTGTGAGCAAGGCAGGATCAATCAAGGTCACGTGCGGAATCGGTATGATGAACTTGCCACCCCATTCCACTACATGCTGCATCTGCCGGATGATTTCCTCCTTGAAGTTCCAAGGCAGGATCAGAATATAATCGGGTTTGAAACTGTCGATGACCGAGGGGTCAAAGATCGGAATATGCATTCCGGGCGTAAAGCGTCCGTGCTTGTAAGGATTGCGATCGACCGTGAAATCGAGAAAGTCGGTCCCGATACCGCAATAATTGAGCAGGGTATTACCCTTGCCCGGCGCTCCATAGCCGCAGATGCGCTTGCCCGCATTTTTTGCTGCGATCAGAAATGACAGCAGGTCGCGTTTGGTCCGACGAGTTTTCTCCGAAAATTGTTCATAGGTCGCAATGTCGTTGAGACCAAAGGCCTGTTCTTTTTTGAGCAAAGCCGCAACGCGGGGGCCGGCCTTTCGCTTGCTGGAATTGTGGGCGAGATAGACCCGAAGGGAACCACCATGGGTAGGCAGCTCCTCCACATCGATCACCTTGAGGTGGTGTCGGTGTGCCATATAGCGGATGGTCAGCAAGGAGAAATAGGAGAAGTGTTCGTGATAGATCGTATCGAACTGATTGTGTTCAATCAGATTGGCGAGATGCGGAAACTCAAGGGTGATGACCCCTTCCGGCTTGAGCAGCAATTGCATCCCGCGCACAAAGTCATTGAGGTCGGGAACCTGGGCGAGAACATTGTTGCCGATGATCAGGTCAGCTTTTTTTCCATCGGCACTCATCTGCGCGGCAAGGCGCGTGCCAAAGAATTCGACCAATGTGGGAACTCCTTTTGCCCGTGCCGCTTCCGCGACATTTGCCGCAGGTTCAATGCCGAGGATCGGGATGGCCTTCGGGATGAAGTGTTGCAGAAGATAGCCATCATTGCTGGCAATCTCGACGACGAAACTATCCCCATTGAGATCGAGCTTTTCGGTGATTTCCTCACAATAGGTTCTGGCATGAGTGACCCAGCTTGTGGCAAAGGATGAAAAATAGGCATATTCGGTAAAAATATCGGCAGGGCTGAAATATTCCTTCAGCTGCACCAGATAACAATGGTCACAGACCAGTGCATAGAGCGGATAATAGGGCTCCATTTGATCACATTGTTCGGCCGTGATGAAGCTCTCGCATGGGGGGGACATTCCCAGGTCAACAAAACTGTGCCTGAGAAGCGTTCCGCACAAGCGGCAACCGACTTGTTGTTGGGCCATGCTTGTACTCCGCGATATGCCCGGCGTCTGGATGGTCATAAATATACCTCGCCCTGCCCGGTCCCGTTGAATTCTGGGTCCTAGTGCCGATCTTGTTCGGATAAGCAAAGCTACTGATTGGGCCCAATATTTCCGAGACTGCAAAGAGGAGCGCATCCTCTATCCCATCGGCCGGTCCTATCCGCTGTCGGGCTATGGGAGACGCTCCCTTGAACCTTCGCATCGATCAAAAGGCGCAGGTTGCGCTACCTCTTCTGGATAGGGGGATGATCGGCTATGGTGCAGGCCTGTGAGCCCAAAACAACCCTATCGCGCTGTGGGAAAGCTGTCAGAATGGCCGCGTGAGGCTTGTGAGGCAAAAAAGATGCGTTTTCTACCGCTGAACATTCAGGGCGCCTGGTCCATCGAACCGGAACGGATCGAGGATGAACGCGGCTGGTTTGCACGTGTCTATTGCGAAGCGGAATTCAAGGAACGCGGCATGCAAACCAGTTTCCCGCAGCATAGTCTCTCGTTCTCGCGAGAAAAAGGCACATTGCGTGGATTGCACTATCAGAATGAACCGCATTCAGAAACCAAGCTTGTCACCTGTCTGCAGGGTATCATCTGGGACGTGCTGGTTGATTTGAGACCTGAATCACCCACCTACCGCCATTGGACGGGGCTTGAGTTGTCAGCGGGCAACGGTGTGGAGCTCTACATTCCCGAGGGCTGTGCGCACGGCTTTCAAACGCTCACCGATGATGTGTTGCTGCGCTATATGATATCCCGGCCCTATGCACCCGATTTTGCAACGGGTATTCGCTACGATGATCCTGCTTTGGGGATTCCCTGGCCGGACAAGCCGAGCATCATGTCAGAGAAGGACAGGAGCTGGCCGCATCTTTGAGTCAGGCGGGATCGAGGAGGCCGACCGCGCAAAGTCTTTGTGCGGCATAATGGAGTGTATCAAAATCGATTTGAGAGCGCGCGGCCATATCGAGAACTGTTTGGGTGCCGTCTGACAGGTTTAGCACCCACAGAAGAGCCATCGCATAGTTCACTGGCGCTTGCATGTCATCCCTATGATCAAATAGCCCTCTGCGTCCGAGTTGCGGTTCACCTTTGGGCGCGGTATTGACGGGTGTCCAGTTGCGTTCAGCCAGATCAATGGCCTGCATGACGAGATGATAGGATTGTTGCAGATAGTCCGCTTTTATGAAATCGAGATTGTCGCTGGACGTGTGATACTCGGGAAAACTGCCGTAGAGGCTGCGCTGGAATGACCCGACTGGCAGATTGAAGCCGGGTGAGCAAAATTGCCGTTCGTCGTAACCGTAGGGCCAGAAGTCATGGAGCTTGGCGTCGGGAAGATCCGCGCGCGGCAACAGATAGGCCATGATCTGATCAATTTCGGCATTGCCACGCCGACTTCGCTTATAGTTTGGTCCGCCACCATCCCCCACACAGGATAGCACGAGCCCATGTTTAACCAGCGGCAGCTGCGCTTCGTTCTGTCTGAGCCAGGCAAGCGCTCCGAAGGTTGCAGGACCAAACAACAGACGATAGGTCAAGCGGGTTTGACGCCGCTTTAATGCCGCGCCCAAGAAGCTGAGCAACGCCATGCCCGAGCAATTGTCATTGGCGAGCGACGGATGGCAGAGATGAGTCGAAATCACGAACACATCCTTGCTGGAGCCTTTGTGGATGAACTCTCCATAATCGAGCCAGCCCTCGCGATGTTCGGCGTCGATCACCACCTGATAGTGGTCATCCTGCATTTGAAGCAATGCGTTATGGGCCATACAGAAGCCCCAGTCAGCATTGTGATAGCAGGTTCGGTAAGGGATGCAGTCGGGTTGCTCCGGCAATGTATGGATATGGTCGCGCAACTCCGTCAGACTCATTCGGGTCCGTATCGGTACACTGAAGTTAACGACATGGAGATTGTTGTGGTTGAAATCGACAATCCGCCGGCCCGTATCATCGGCGATGAACGCGTCACGGATCAACCATTCCCTGGGTACCTGCCAATCAAAAAGCTGGTCTCCACTCTTCATTCTGTGAATATCGAGCGGCAATTGCTCGCCGATTATCGCCAGTGTCTGCCGCACGCCCTCTCCGCTCAGACTGCGGCAGATCGGAAAGAGCCGTGCGGCGAGCGCATGAATCTCATGACCGATTGCGCTGTCTTGCGGCCGGTCGGACCCAACCCTTCGACCATATCCACTGTCCATCACGCGCTTGCCCTGAACAGAGCGACATCTTCAACCGTGCGGCGCAAATTGCCATCGAGCTCGCCGTGCGCAAGCAGCTTTTTGATATGGGCAATACGCTGGAAACGCGGGCCTTCAAATTCTTCAAGCGTCAGCGATGAACGACAATAGGCGGCAAGCAGTTCCTGTGCGCCCGCCGCTGCATCCCATTGCGGTCGTGCCTGTGGCAGCAGGCGGGCAAGTTTTTCGAAACTGACGCGATACGAACGCGTATCGGGGCCGGCATCCTCGGCATAATCGATGCGGCAGTCCGGAACAGTGTCTGCGACGATGGCTGCAATGTCACGAATACGATAATTATGGTCGGTCGAACCGAGATTGAATGCCTGGTTAAACACGGTGTCCCGCTCGGCTTCCATAGCCGCTATGAAGGCCCGTGCAATGTCTCGAATATGGACGATCGGCCGCCATGGCGTGCCATCGGACTTAAGATAGATCAATCCTTTCGTGACCGCCCAGGCGACCAGATTGTTTAACACGATATCGAAGCGCAAAAAGGGCGACACGCCATAGGCGGTTGCCGGTCTCATGTAAACAGGACAGAAGCTTTCGTCTGCGAGCGCACTGATATCGCGCTCGGCCCTGACCTTGGAACGGCCATAAGCGGTGACCGGATTAAGCTCTCCCGTCTCGTCGATTAACGCCGCATCACTGATGCCGTAATTGCTGCAGGAGGAAGCAAAGAGAAATCGTCTGACGCCAGCAGATTTGGCCGCCTTCGCCATGGCAACGCTTGCGTGATGATTGATTGCATAGGTGAGATCCTCATTGAGATTGCCCAGCGGATCATTCGACAAAGCGGCAAGATGAATGACAGCATCAAAGCCTTGAAGATCATGAGCGGTGACATCGCGCACATCCTTGCGGATTGTCGGCACATCGATCACCGAGCCTCCTTCTTCAAACAGGCAGTGTCGATACAGCCCGGAATCATATCCAGAAACCTCATGGCCTGCGCTGATCAGCATCGGGACCATGACGGACCCGATGTAGCCTTGATGCCCCGTAACAAGTACCTTCATGGCAAACTCCTCAACTTGATGATGACAGCACGCTAGCGCGCATGCGCAGCGAGAACGAGTTGACCGAAGGATTGCTGGCTTCGGACAAGCGGTTAAAAAAGACACGAAAGGTCGTAAGCTCTACCGCTTTTGGAGGAGCCCGATCTCTGGCGCGCTACCAATCAGCAGCAGCCAGTCGCTGTTGGGGACATTGTTGCGATCGGGTGGGGTCTGATAGATTTGCAAGCCTTGCCGCAATTGCGGGGTGTTCGCAGTGATCGCTTGACCGGAGGCTGGATCCACCCATAAGGCGGAGGCTGATCCGTTGACAACGTCCGCCTTGACCTGAAACTGACCCGCATCACCGTAAATCGCGATGAGCCGGTGATCGGGCCAGGCGGCGGCGTAGCTCCCCTCGACATCGGTGATCGACCCGTCACGATCGGGCTGCAATCGAAACCAGTCAATTCTCTCGAAGATGGTCTTCAACACCGCCATGGATTGTGCACCAGGACTGTCGAGTGCCTCTTGCCAGTCCTGATCGGACGCGAACACGCCCGGCCCGGAAAAATGCCAGACGGGATTGTTACCAAAAAACTGACCGGCTGCGCCGCCCAACATGGCGCCATAGGCATTGCGCCGGGTCATCCGTGCCGTTGTGTCCCGCTCATATTCATAGGCGCCCTCCAGCAATATTACCGGCAGCCTGCTGCGGCTGCTTTGCTGTAATATCGTCTTGTGAACGTCGCCATAGGTATAGACCGTATCCATCGAGAACCAGCGCTCCCCGCCCCACAGATCGAAAGCGGGCGTATCGCGGCTCGCATGGACGGTCTGAAGCGCGCGGGGTGAAGCGGCCGCAATCCCTTCGGCCAGTTGCGAAACAAGCGGCTTGTCAGGCGCATCAAAATCACCGCCGAGCACCCAGACAATATTGGGGTATCGTGCGAACCGCCGTGCGACCGCTTCGCCATAGGCTCTCATTTGTGCGGGACCTGCCGCCGCAGCCTCGCTATACCAGCCTTGTTCACCGCCATTCACGCCAAGATAGGCGGGGACGAGAAACACGAGCATGCCTCGTCTTGATGCCTGATCAATGACCCATGCCGCATGATCAAAATAGTTCTTTCCCAGTGCTGCAAACGGCCGCTGCGGAAAAGGCTGGTCGCCAAAGGCATTGGCCGGGGGGTGGCTTGAAAACTGGTGTTCGACAAGATTGACCAGGATGGCATTGAAGCCACGCTTGGCGCGGTCATCGAGATAGGTTTTTGTGTCTTGGCGACCCAGTTCCGCAATCAGTGACCATGCGGCGTCCCCCAAGAGCAGAAACGGCCGGCCATCAGCATTTTCCAACAGCCGTTGATCACCGCTTACAGCAACGGGAAAGATGGACGGCAGCTTTGCTGCAGTCAGAACCAGCAATGAAATAATCATCAGGCCGCAACGCGCGATCCTCATCGGGTGAGCGGATTGGCCGGCGCGCTGTTGAACCGACGATAGACCAGTTGCGAGGGGCGGCCGGTGAGATAGGTCTCGACACCGTCATTGAGGGCTCTTGCATAGATGCCAAGCGCACCGTCGATGGCTTCAACGGTCCGGGCGATATCGGTATCGCTATGGGTATAGCTGACGACCAGAGAAGGCATAAGAATACCGCGTCGGATCGTTTCCTGCAAGAAAAGGCTGCGGAACGCCTGTGATGCTTCTCCGTCACCATCCAATGTTGCATAGGCAAGGCAGCATGGACGGCCCATCAAACGCACATGCTGTCCCAGACCATGATTGGCAATCGTGCTCTCGACACCTTGAGCGAGCTGTTGGCCCTGCTGGTAGAGGCGTTCAATAACCGGCTCATCGCGGTAGACCTTCATGGTTGCGATCGCCGCTGCCATTGCATGGGTTTCCGCCCCATGGGTGGTGGAAAGCAGGAAGACGCGGGCATAGTCGGTCTGTGTAAGCCCACCCAATTGCATATAGTCTGCCTTGCCAGCCAGGGCGGAAATTGCAAAGCCATTGCCCAATGCCTTGCCAAAGCAGGAAAGATCTGGCTCGATATCATAAAGCCGCTGTGCGCCGCGCATGTGAAAGCGAAACCCGGTGATCATCTCGTCAAGAATAAACAGGGCACCGTTTTCATGAGCGATCCGTCTTGCCTGATGCAGAAAATCTGCCTGCGGCTCATCCATCCGCGCTGGTTCGAGAATGAGGGCGGCAATTCTTCCCGGATAATTTTCAAAAAGGGCTTCCACCGAGGCAAGGTCATTATAGCGGAATGCCGTGGTTAAGGCGGAGACTGCAGCAGGGATCCCAGCATTCATCCTGGTTGTGCCAATGAACCAGTCATCGGTCGAGAAGAATGGATGGTCGGAGCAACAGGCGATCATGTCACGTCCTGTATAGGCGCGTGCCAACCGAACGGCTGCAGAGGTCGCGTCCGATCCATCCTTGCAGAATTTGACCATTTCGGCGCCATCGATCAATTCCAGGAAACTCTCGGCGCATTCGATCTCGATCGCGCTTGGGCGGGTGAAGTTGCAGCCATCCTGCAACGCATCGCGAACAGCCTGCAGCACGGGAGGATAAGCGTGGCCAAGACCCACCGCACGATTGCCCATGCCATATTCGATATATTGGTTGCCATCGACATCAAAGACATGCGAACCCGAGCCGCGTTGTATAAACCCGGGCGAAAGCACGGGATATTGATCGTCTCCTTTCGCATAGGTGTGACAACCACCGGGAATGAGCGCATGCGCTTTGCTTCTCAGCAATTGAGAATTGTGAAACCGGGAGGTGAAAAGGTTCATGTCCTTGTCCTTCGCTGGTTATGCCATCAGACCGGTGTAAAGGCCGCGTTCAAGCGTTCTTTCATCTCGCGCAACCAGTTCTTGACCGGTTTTGGCAAACGGCTGCGCAGACTGGAATGAAGCGCCCTTGGCATTGTCCATTGCGCCATCGGCAAGGCGGGAGCGATGTCGGGCGGGCTTGCGACAAGGTTTTCCAACAATGCCGCATAGGACTTGCCGACGCGTTGATTGTCGAAGGCAATTGCCACCTTGACAATGGCAGCTTCAGACATTTTGGTCCGCAAACAGGGATCCTGAGCAACCAGGTCGATATGGCGCGCCGCCTGCTTGACGTCACCCACTGCAAACAGCAACCCGTCCTCGCCATGGGTGACAATCTGGTCGGTGACGCCTGCAATCTTCGAAACAACCGCCGGACAACCCTGGCTCATTGCCTCAATCAATGTGAGGCCGAACCCTTCAAACCTGGAGGGCATGATCATCAGGTCGTGCTGACTGACGAGCCAGGGAATATCCGCGGGAGCGATCCAACTGGTAAAGGTGACCCTGTCGCCGAATTCCGAGAGGCGGCTGCGCAATTCGGCAAGGTCCGGCCCGTCTCCAGCCACCGTCAGTTGGCAGGGAGAGCGAAGCTCGCGCAGGATCTGCGGCAGCCAGAACACACCTTTGGAATTATCTTCGATCCGGCCCAGATAAAGCAGACGCAGAGGAGCCTGCTCCGCCACCTGCCGCACGGCAGGCCGGGGATTTGCGGCACAGTTCAAACCATGGGGGATAACCAGCATTCTCTGAGGATCAAAGCCGTAACTCTTGACCAGATCATCGCGACAGCGCTGGGAAACACCGACAGTTGCATGGACATGATCGCGGATCTCGCGTGCCGCAGCATAGGTCCCCGGCGTGATGTTATGAACAATCATGATGCGCAGGATATCCTCAGGCAGATAGCGGACGAGATTGGTTTCAAACCGGCTTGAAAGCACATTGACGAACACTGCCTTGAAATCATTCTCGCGCAGGAATCCGATCATTCGCCGGGCACGGGTTTGTTCGTCCAACACACCCATCTGATCGATGGCATCGCCTTTGCGCAGCGTGTCATGAAGGCCCTGCCCTTGGGGCGGCAAGGAGATCGTTTCCCCCGCAGCACCCGCAGCCAGCCAGCGCAGTTCAACCCCATTGTCCTTGAGAGACGAACACAATCGCGTAAATACTGAGTAGGTTCCGCCAATATGCGGACGGACAAAGTAAGCACATTTCATGAGCGCAACCCGATGCCCCGGTGGTTGAGATGGAACCAGGACTTCGAGGGACGGATCCCTCGAAGCCTTACTCCAGTATATCGGGGGGCGTTTGATATACCGCAATGCAGTGTAGCGAAATTGCGCCAGCACGCATTCTGGCTATCAGGGGTATAGCCCCTCCTACATAAGAGGTGGGTCTTCACCCTTCTGCCAGTTTTCACAATTTCCATTCGCAGCTTAGTTTCTCAGACGGTGTTGGAGACACGTCTATGAAAATAGGTCTTTTTGGTCAGTTCGGTTCTGGCAATACCGGCAATGATGGCTCGCTGGAAGCGATGCTGCATGTTTTGAACCGGATTTCACCCAATGCGCAACTGGTCTGCATTTGCTCCGACCCCGAGATCATCACCCCGAAATTTCAGATCCGGGCGGTCCCTGTGGGACAAGCCGCTTCCGCGCATATCTATCTGCGCTTGCTCAACAGGTTGCTTTTCAACGTCCCCCGCAGGCTGACTGGCTTCATTGGTGCCTTGACGCTGGCCCAGGGGCTCGATCTGATTATCGTTCCGGGGACGGGCATCCTCGACGACTTCAACGAGAACCCCTTTGGCTGGCCATTTGCGATTTTGCGTTGGTCGATTGCCGCCCGGCTTGCAGGCGCGCGCTTTGCGTTTGTTTCCATTGGGGCAGGTCCGGTCACGCATCCGCTCAGTCGCGTGTTCATCCGCAAGGCCGCTCTGCTTGCCGCCCATCGTTCCTATCGGGACCAGGTGTCCTATGATTTCATGCGCTCGCTGGGTGTCAGCGGGCGCCGCGATGGCGTGAGTGCAGATATCGCATTCGCGCTGCCCGTCGCCGATGATGTGCTTACAAACAGCGCTGATCAACGGATCGGGCTCGGCGTGATGAATTACCGGGGCTGGCGCAAGAACGCGCAGGACGGTGCGGCGATCTATCAGACCTATCTGAACAAAATGGGTATCCTGGTGGATGGTTTGCTTGATCAGGGAAGGCAAGTGCGTCTCCTGATCGGTGATCAGGGCGATCTGGCGGCGGTGAAAGATCTGCAATCCCGCCTTCGCCATCGCGATAAAGGCAATGTGACCTTCGAACCGCCCGCATCGCTCCAGGAACTCATGCAGCAGATAGCTCTGACGGATATTGTGGTCGCGAGCCGTTATCATAACATCGTCTGTGCTCTGGCGATGACAAGGCCCGCAATATCGATCGGTTATGCGAGAAAAAACGATGCTTTGCTCAACGACACGGGATTGGGTGCCTATTGTCATCACATTGAGACCTTCAATCCCGAACATCTGCTTGGGCAGATTGATCAGATATTTGCGCGTCGGGCGGAACTGGCGACGATCGTGGAGCGTGGGGTGAACATCTATCGTGGTCGCCTGCGCGAACAGGAAGAGGTTTTACGGAGCTTGATGCTATGAAACCTTAGCCACGGTCTGAGTGGTATCGGTGGCGCCGCTCCAGCAGATAGTCAACCGGCGGCAGCAGTGCCAGCAACGGGCGTCGCTTCAGAGCAAAGGCCATCAATCTTGCTGCATCTTTTTCTCCACGCATGAAACTGGCGAAGGCGGACCAATAGGCGCGTTTTGTGAGGCAGGTGCGGGCAGCCTCGAAGTGACGCGATGCCCCGGCCATCTCGCGCCCTTCCTGTTCAAAGAACGAGCGAAATGCGGCTTCGAATTCGCTGTTCCAGTTCATGATACCCGCGACTTTTGCCGATTGATTGGCGTTATGGACACGTGCATAGGCCTGCACATTGCGCGTTGAGGCAACGTTGCCCCATAAAGCGAACCGCAGCCACATTTCGAGGTCATCGGTATGGGTAAGCTCTGCTCGATAATAGCCGACCCGCTTTTGTATGTCGGTGCGCACCAGAGCGGTGGGCCCGGCCACCGGATTGAAAGCGTATCGGCATGCGCATTCGATGAATCGTCTTCCTTCAACGATGTCCCAATCACCTCGATGGACAAAGGCAGGCATTTGCGGTCGCCTCTCATGCGCTGCAATGGATTGTGCGACACCGAATGCAAGATGGACATCCGGACAGTGTCGAAGCAATTGGGCACTGCGCGCCAAGGCGCCCGACGACAAAAGGTCATCAGCGCATAAAATGAGAAAAAACTCCGAACGGGCCCAATCGATCGCCTGGTTGAACGAGGCATGTGGCCCGAGATTTTCGGATCTCAGCAGCAGTTCAACCCGCAGGTCATTGGCAGCCAATGTGCGGGCCAGGGCTGCGCTGTTGTCGGTGGAGGCATTGTCGATGATCAACAGTCTGACCACCACGCCCGTTTGTGACAGGACGCTATTGGCGCATTCAAGCAGATAGTGTCCATAATTATAGTTGGGTATCACAATGTCGACGGTTGGCAGGTGATCTGATGTTCTCGCCATGTCCGGCCTCATTCTGCGGGTTCTGAGAGCTTGGACCATGCGGGTGCCACGCGTCCAAATCGCGCTTTGAGATGTATGACAACCGGGCGAAACACCGCCCGCAGTTCATCGCTGAATGGATGGCGGGTAACCAGCAATGCCACGAGCCATCCCGCGACTGCGAGAAGTCCGATGAGCAGCGCCTTTGTGAAAGCCATCTCAACACCGAACCCATTTGCCGCAACCATTGCGAAGGGGCCTGCAAGGGCAAACAGGGTGACAGATGCGCTGCGCAGGAGCGCGATTACCAGCACCCGGTAGGAGAAGGCAACATGCTTTCGCACATAGACAATGGCTATAATCATCTGGAATGGCAGACTGATGAACTGACTGAGTGCGACGGCCAGCAAGCCATGGAATGCAGCCAGGCAAAGAATGGCGGTGGCAACGGACCGAGCGATGAGGTTGGAGATGAAGGCTTCCCGATTGGCACCCAGCGCCATCAGAAGCGGATAGGTGAGAATGACTGGAAACCAGAAGAGGCTTGCCAGACTTGTGATAGCCACGATCAGAGCAGCCTCTGACCAGCCTGGTCCGAGAATGATCTCAACCGCAGGATAGGCCAAGAGAGCGAGGAGAATCTGCGCCGGCCAGTAGACCACGGAAATATAGGAAAGCGCGCGAATATAGGCGCGGCTGATATCGCCACCGGCGCGTGCATGTGCGGAGAGCATCGGGAAGGCGACGGTGAAGACCGCCGACAGGAAAATACGATCCGGCAGACCGCTCACTGTATTGGCGCGATTGTAAATCCCGACCGATGCGATCGGCATGAAGCGGCCGAGCATCAGTTGAGGAAACGTCTCGCAAATCTTGTTCAATCCGGCATTTCCGCCGAGATAGATCCCAAAGCGCATGGCGGTATTTATGCTGTGCAGTGATGGTTTGAGCAGGCGTCGGAGCGGATAGATTGTCAATGCCAGACCTGTGGTCGTCAGCGCGCTGGCCAGCAATCCGAAGGCAAAGCACATGTGCCCAAATCCGAGCCAGGCCATGGCGATGGTGATTAGGGCGCCAAAGCCGGACCCGGCGGTACGGATACGTGCCAGCATTCCGAAAGCCATTTCACGCCTCAACAAGGCGACGACCGGCAAAGACAGGCTTTCGACAATTGCCGCTAAGATGGTGATGTCGAGAAAGAGCAGCAAGGAAGCATCGTGATAGGTAAGCGCGAAATAATCGCGCGCCAGGTACAACCCGCTCGATAAAAGGAGGGTCACCAGCATCAGGAACGTCATCGAGGTCCGAATATCGCGGTCTTCTATTGTCTCGAGACGGATCAGAAATTCCGGGCTGGCAAATTCACGCAGGGAAAACACGATCGCAGCAATGCTCAAGCCGACCACACCGGCGCCGGTCTCTGCCGGCCCGAGAAAGCGCGAGACTGCGATGACGGTCACAAAGTTGAAAATCAGACCGGCATATTGCTCAAGCACCGCCATGAGGAAACCTCTGCGTGCGCCGCTCATGATCTTGCTCCTGCATGGGTGCCGGACAGTGTTGGTGTTGGATTGCGCACGATTTTCTTTCCCCCCGGACATTCGGGGCGCGTTCGATGCGCTCCCATCCTGGCGCAGCAGGATAAAGACTTGCGATTGCGGGAAAATCTGGACCTTGGGTTAAGCCCTTATCTGAAAGGCGTAAGGCACACGCTCTTAAGCCAAGTCGTAGAGGCGGGCTCGACCAGCTAGAACAAAGGAAGATTTCGCTTAAACGCGCATGGGAGAAGAAATGACAAGTCTTTTCTGGACCACGCTCTTGGCATTTGGCATGACGGTCGTCTTTTGCCTCGGCTTTCGCGGATTGGCACGGGAATGGTATCTCGTTGACATTCCCAATGCGCGCAAGAGGCATGACGGCAACGTTCCGCTGTGTGGTGGGATTGCTATTTTCCTTGCCTTCCTGATCGCAGCCCCGCTCGCTCCAATGATGACAGGCCCCGCCAATGCAATCGCGCTGCTGCCTGGCCTGTTTCTGATCCTGATGACCGGCGTGGTCGACGATCGCTTTGATCTGCCGGTCGCGCCACGGCTTGCACTGCAATTGCTGGCGGCCTTTCTGATCATTGGTCTCACAGGCATAAAACAGATTCATCTGGGTCTTGGTCAGAGCGCGAGCGAAAGCCTGGTGACTGCGCCTGGCGAAGTGCTTGGTGACGTCCTCACTGGTCCAATGTTCGTCTTCATCGCTCTCACCTTCATCATCGGTCTGGTTAACGCCGTCAACATGAGTGATGGTATTGATGGACTGGCGGGATTTGCCAGTGCTGCAGCATTTTTCTGGCTCGCGGTGATCAGCTTCGGACTTGCCGAGGACCGTCTGGGCATTCAGTCACTGATCCTGTCATCGGCCTGTGTCGGCTTTTTGATTTTCAACATGCGCCACCCCTGGCGGCGCAAAGCCAGTCTGTTTCTCGGAGACGGCGGCAGCACTGTGCTTGGCGCAGCCCTTGCGGGCACTATTCTTCTGCTTGCAAACCGACACGGCGCATCGGCCTTCCCGATCCTTCTCTGGGTGGTAATCGTGCCCGTCATCGATACGTTGAGTCTGATCATTCGCCGCCTCTGGGCACGCAAAAGCCCGTTCTCGCCTGACCGGCAACATTTGCACCATCTGCTGCTCGACCTGGGTCTATCGCCCGGACAAACAGCTTTGGCGATCGGGGGCCTGAGCCTCGTTTCGGGTGCCATCGCCGCAGCGGCGGTCGCGCTGGAGGCGTCGGCATGGGCGATGCTGCTGGCGATGGTGCTGCCGCTCAGCGCGCACAGTGTTCTTGTCTTCCGCACGCGAAAGGGTCTGCATCCGATGCTGCCAGCAAGTGGAATGGCCGCGGACGCAGTTCCGGCAGCCAAAACCAACATTACCATGCCAGGGGCAACTTCATGACGCTTTCCGTTCTGATCATGACACGCAATGAAGAAGTCAATCTGGGCGCTTGCCTGGACAGCCTTGACTGGTGCGATGATATTGTGGTGCTGGATTCATTCAGCGACGATCGCACTGTTGAAATCGCCCGTGCGCGGGGCGCGCGGGTTTATCAGCGCACTTATGATAGCGAAGACCGCCAGCGCATGTATGGTCTCACCGAGATAGAGTTCAAGCATGCGTGGGTCTATACGCCGGATGCAGATGAAATCACGCCTGATGATCTGAAAACAGAGATGCTGGCGATCACGTCGGATCCGACGCGGCCGGAAGTATTTTTCAAGGCGCGCTACAAGAACATGTTCATGGGTCGCTGGATCAAGCATGCCAGTCTTTATCCGACCTGGATCACCCGTCTTGTTCGTCCTGACCGGGTTCGGTTTGAGCGCTCTGTTCACTCGCGGGCGAGCGGCGGCGCTGAAGGTGAATTGAAGGCGCATTTCATCCATTACAGCTTCAATAAGGGTCTTGAAGCCTGGTACGACAAACACAACCGCTATTCGACAGTGGAAGCGGATCTCTCCTCAAATCACCAATTGGAACGTACAATCGATTGGCGTGGCTTTTTCTCGCTGAAGCCGGAGCCGAGAAGGCGGGCACTGAAATCGCTTTCCTATCATATGCCATTCAGACCTAGCTTGCGTTTTGTTTACATGTATCTTTTGCGTGGTGGCTTCCTGGATGGGAAGCCAGGCTATCTTTATTGCCGGTTGCTTGCCGCCTATGAGTTCATGATCATCGTCAAGATGGAGGAACGGCGGCAAAGCAGACTGCAGGTTTCAGGAGACGCCGTTCGTCCCGGCATGAGCAACCAACAAGCCGAGCGGCGTATGGTATGATGGCTTTGCTTCTGCTTCCTTGCGCTTTGCTGATCAGCCTTGCGGCGCTGTTTTACAGCGATACCGTGCTCACTTTGCCGGATGACGGAAGCAGGGCGGACGTGATCGTCGTTCCAGGCGGCGACGGCCCGCCACGCGCTGCGCAGGCAGCGCGACTTTGGAAGCAAGGACGCTCCCCGCTTATTCTGATTACCGGGGATGGTGACTGCTTGTTTAACAAGCAGATCATGATACGTGATGGTGTCAATCCATCGGCTATACTGGTCGAGTGTCAATCCGGCAGCACATGGCAGAATGCTTATTATTCGGCAGCTGTGATGCGGCGGATACGGGCGCGAAATGCGGTCATTGTCACCAACTGGTATCATTCGCGCCGCGCCATTGCCAGCTTCCGTTCCGTCTGCCCGCAAATGCATTTCAGTTCATCACCCATAGGGGTTGAGAGCACTCCGATGGGCTTCCCGCCGACATCGGCCGATCTGGAACTGATTGCAAAAGAATATGCCAAGCTCGGATGGTATCTGGCATCAGGTCGTATCCTGCCCTCCAATCTTGTCACAAAGGATCGGGCAGCAGAGATAGCGAGCGTCTGCGCATTGCAAGGGAGCAAGGGATGACGCTTGCTTTGACATGGATCTTTGTCGGATTGGTGATGAGCTTGATGGCCGGGGGCCTGCTGCTTTCCGCGCAAAGGATGTATCAGTTTCCTTTCCTTGCTGGTGTCATGACGTTTGGCTTTCTGCTTCCGCAGGTTCCCGCCCTCGTCCATGACCAGTTCCTGCCATCGGGCGCCTATGCCAAGACGATGATCATGGGGATTTTGTCCCTTGCCATGCTGGCCTTGGGGTGGCGTCTGACCAAGCGTCCGATTGCCTTTCTGAGCATGAGCTTCAGTGAAAGGCGGCTGGTGTGGGCTGCAGCGGCCTTGTCGGCATTCGGCGCAGCATTCTATTATCTCTTGAGCCGCTTGCCGGGCGAGGTTTCCATTGGAATGCAGATGACGGGCATGCCTGTTGTCTACCTGTTCTTTGCTCAGCTGATGCCTTATGGACTGGCGATAGCGCTGTTGTGCTTTGCCCGTCGGCCTTCGTGGATCGCGCTCGCGATTATTGGCTTTGATCTGGTGTTTTATCTTGATCGCATTCTGGTGACTGGCAAACGGGCGGAGGCGATCCAGCTTCTTCTGATGATCCTGCTCTCCTTGTGGTTCTACCGCCGCTTCGTTGTTCCACGCGTCTTGATGGCGCTGGGCATCCTCGCAGGCACTTTTCTGATGACAAGCATGGGCGACTATCGCCAGATCACTCGCGCTGCTTCGGGTTTTGTTCTCAACGATATTATGGAGATCGATTACGCCGAAAACTTCAATGAAACACTCGAACGTGGCGGTCTTGAAATGCGGAATGCCGTTCAGCGCATCGACGAGATTGATCGTCGATTGGAGTTTGATTACGGCAAGTTTCACTGGAACCGTGTCGTCTTCACTTTCGTGCCCGCGCAATTGGTGGGATCGAAGCTGAAAGATGCCCTGCAGTTCGACACCCCCAAGCCAAGCCGTGATTACAACCCTCTCACCGGCACGACCGAAACAGGTCTGGTCGACGCCTTCGGATCATTTTGGTATTTTGGTGCCTTGAAGTTCTTGCTTCTCGCCTGGGTCATGCGTCGTCTATGGGAAACGGCGATGGCCGGCGAGATGCTGGGGCAACTTGTCTATATGCTGTCGATCGTGCCGGCGATGCATGCAATCTCGCATCAGACGGACTGGGTCATTCCGGTTTGGATCCATATGGCAATCTTTCTGATCCCAGTCCTGTCACTTTGCCGGATCCGCAACAATTCGGTCCGCCTGCCGACACCGTTGCATCGCCATCAGCCTCAAACGCAAATCCTGGAAGGGTTGAACTGAATGTCTCCTGCAACGCGCTCGCCCTCGGCTGTCATAGCCGGAAGAATGGTTTCATCCAGCCCTTTGCAGGGGGAGGCAACCTTTACCCTGCAACACCGGGTCTTTCGCCTCATCTGGCAAATGACATGGTTGCTTCTCGCCGCCTGGACACCCTCCTTTCTGTGGCGTTGGCGCGGCCTGATCCTGCGTTGTTTCGGTGCCAGCATTCATAAGACGGCCATTGTGCGTGGAAGCGCCCGTATATGGTGGCCTGGCAACCTGATCATGGATGCGCATTCTTCGCTCGGTCCAGCTGCGATCTGTTACAACGTCGCTCCGATCATATTTTCCCCCTATGCGATCGTTTCCCAAGGCGCTCATCTTTGTACGGCCGGTCACAATATTGACCATCACGATTTTCCCCTGACCGCCGCACCCATCCGTCTTGGGCCATGCGCGTGGATTGCAGCGGAAGCGTTTGTCGGTCCGGGGGTGAATGTCGCAGAAGGCGCAGTGCTTGGTGCCCGGGGGGTGAGCTTCCGTGATCTCGAGCCCTGGATGGTTTATGCGGGCAACCCGGCGAAGCCGGTTCGACCACGCCGCAAAGCGAGCGAAACTGCGCAGACGGATTGCTGATCGCATCAGCGGAGTTTGTGCCTTCACATTGGCAGTCGGTTAATCAAGCACAGGCCGCGCGAAAGCGAGCCGGCACGTGCAAGCGGAAGAAAGAGATCGTCGAGCTTCGTCCCCGATGCCAATCACCGGGGGGCGAAACAAAACTGTGCAGTGTCAGTTCCTTTTTTCCTCATCACCAGTTGCGCGCGGGAAGCCAAAGATTTCGGCAATTGGGCCTGTACTAGCATGGTGAGCGCAGAAGGTGAGAATGACAATGGTCAAGGGAACCCCGATGAAGGCACCGAACACGCCCCAGATTGCGGCCCAGGCGAATACCGAGAACAGAGTAGCCAGCGGCGACAGGGCAAGCGTTCGACCGGTCAGACGTGGTTCGATCACACTGCCGATGATGGACTGGATGGCGTTCAAGCCAACGAAGATGAAACCGCCCCATCGCCAGTCGCCCCATTGAGTAAAGGCGAAGGCTGTGATGAGGAGTGTGGCGATCAAAGGACCGAGAAACGGAATAAAGTTGAGGATGAAGGCAACAAACCCCCAGGTCTCGGCAAAAGGCAAGCCAAGCAGACGGGTGAAGAGCCAGACGAAAACCCCGGTTGCAACGCTCATTGCCGTTCTCAGCAGCATATAGACGCGAATTTTGGCGGCTGCAGCTTTACTGGCGCGCAGGAAGGAAACCACGGCCTGTTGATTGTTCAACCTATTAATCCGGCTGCCAAACGCGTCAATTTCAGCGAGACCCAAGAGCACATAGACCAAAGCGATCAGCCAGAAGCTGAATATATTGCGCAGTTGCAGTGAGACTGTTTGCAGCATTCGCAATGTCGTGGTGATGTTGAAATTGTCCGACCACAAAAGCGAGGCAGCAATACCATGCGCCTCGAGCCAGGCTTGGAACTGCTGGTAGAGGAATTGATAGGTGGTTGCATCACTGGCGATACGGCGTCCAACCTGGCCGACCGTCCATGCCATCAGCCATCCAAAGCCCAGCAGAACGCCAAGCACCAGGACGAAACTGATCAGCAGGGTCAGTGCAGGGTTAAGGGCTGAAGCAAGAGCGCGCTGAACCGGCCAGACAAGCATGATGATAAACAACGCAAAGGCCACCGGCGCCAATACCGTTCGTCCATAATAGAGCAGTGCTATCAGCATGCTGGCCGCGATCAGATTGAGCGCTGCATTGCTCAGCTTGGCCATTTGACCTCCATGCTGCGATCGTTTGAATCACGTTAGCTTGGCAGCGTATTCTTGAAGATTTGCCCGTCCTTGATAACCAGCAGCAGGGTTTGCGCCGGTCTTTCGAGCACATGGATATCATCGAGCGGATTCTCGCCGAGCAACAGCAGATCAGCAAACGCACCTTGTTCGACGACCCCTAATCGGCCGGGATAGGGATTGCGCAGATTGGAGAGTGCGAGCAGATCGGCATTGACCGATGTCGCCGCCTGAAGCACCTGCGCATTTGAATACCACTGGCTTAGATGGGTGAGCATGAAGTTTTGGCGTGGCGTCATCTCGGGTGAAAACAGGACGTCGGATCCCCACGCTGTCTTGATCGCATATTTACGGGCGAGCTGATAGAGCGTCGGGGTGCCAGCGAAAAGCTGTTCTATCCGCGCTGCACTGGGCCCGGTTTGTGGTGCAGCATCCGCAGTGGTGAGGAAAGGCTGGGTACTGAGCCAGACATCCTTTTCAGCGATCATACGTGCGGTCCGCTCATCTATGAGGTGGCCGTGTTCCACGCAGGAAACGCCTGCTCGCAAAGATCTTTCCACCGTATTGGAAGCATAGGCGTGCACGGTGACATAGGTGTTCCAGTCTTTTGCGACCTCGACGGCCGCACGTATTTCGTCTTCACTGAAGGTGGACATGTCAAGGGGACTGCGCGGCGATGAGACGCCACCGCCGGCGACAATCTTGATTTGTGAGGCGCCCTGCAGCAACTGCTCGCGCACCCGCAATTTAAGATCTCCGGTATCGTCGACGATCGCCGCCGCGCCCATTAATTCCGAGGTGCTCAATCGGCCGCCATCGCGTGGAATTTCCGTGGGCAGGCGCAAATCACCATGACCACCGGTTGTGGTGATCATCGCGCCGGAGGGAAATATCCGGGGGCCAGGGATCAGGCCATTGTCAATTGCGCGTTTGAAGGAGAATGTCGGCCCGCCAAGGTCACGGATCGTGGTAAAGCCGCGCAGAAGCGTGCGTTCGGCCTCCGCGGTGGAGGCGGCAAAGATCATGCCTGGATCGCCCTCCATCAAAACCGGCAGCGGCACGGCGGCATAGACCGCATGCCAATGAGCGTCGATCAGACCGGGCATGAGCACACGATCGCCGCAGTCGATAACCCGTGCGCCCTCGGGTGGCGGATTATTGGCCGCATCAACCGAGGCGATCCGGTTTCCTTCGATGAGAATCTGGATGCCCGGTCGCAGGCTATCAGACTTCCCGTCGAAAAGACGGACATGCGTGAGGAGAATTCTTTCTGGTTGTGCCAGAGCTTGATCTTTGGTGAGAATAGCAGCGGCAGTGGCGGCAGCGCCTGCAAGGAAGTGTCTTCGCGACAACCGATCCAGCCGGGTGGAGATTTTCTGCAGCATAGGGTTTGCGCAGGCGCATCCGCCCGCGCGGCTGAAGTGCTGATAGCTTTTACCCAATCGGATCATACTGCCTTCTCCTTGAGAACAGTAACAAACCTTCACTTGATTGCCGGAAACGCACAGAGGAAAAGTCCTCCGCTGGCTTAAAGCGTCCTACCCGGCGTGTCGCGGCCGTCTTCAAGGCCCGTCATATCGCCTGATCTGCAGTCTGACCGACTGCTATTTGGGCATTTTTTTGATCGCATCGCCGCAAGCAACCGGTTTAACAATTGGAGGTCCGACGATGGTATCCGCATGACGGTGGTATCAGCAGTCTTGGCGCTTTGTATCCGACAGGTCAGGAAACAGCGCCTGTCCATACGCTCTTAGGAGCGAGAACGGGTCGGCCGGCACTTCCCTGAATTAGGCAGACAGCGCATTCAAATTGCAAAACTGCTGCTTGTTTCATTTCACTGCAGAAGGATCGAGATTATTTCATCTGAATGATCCGGATCAGGCACTGATAGGGGTTTTACCACGGACTGATGCACCGGGTCCAGAACCAACACGTCCCGCATGCCCGGTTTACACCCGGGCCAGGGCGATTTCCTCCGCCAATCCACCGCATGTGATGGGCGATATGAGCCTGAAATCGCGCAAAACCGGTCAGTAGAGGTGCTGGGTCGCTCCCTGCAGGCGGGGCTGGTCTGTTTAGACTTGATCTTCGTCGAAGCCTGTCGCAAGATACGACTTCGCAGCTCAATGCCATTATGAAAACTCTTTCCGTAAGACGTCGGGAGTATAAGATGCCATTGTTCAGTATAACCAGTCAGGTCTACTCTCCAGAAGAAGTCGAAGAACTCCGGCACTGCTTCTCGCATGCAGCCATCATGCTTGCCGAAAAAGGCCGGGACTACGATGAAACGAGGTTGGCCGAGACCATCATCAGGCTGCACAAGAGCGGATTGCGTGATCGCAATCAATTAGCCGAACTGGCCTGCCGTATGATCGAGAAGAAGACCGGCCTGCAGTCGAGTAGCGATGGAGCTATTGCAGCCAACAGAAATACGGTGCAGTGAGTTAGTTGCTGCGCGCGCAAATCCACTCCAAGAAAGAGCGTCACCATTTGCCTGATCAGCTGCACGGACAGACGAAGCGTGCAGCAGTAACGGTTCTACTCTGGGCATTGCCCGCGCCCGGCAGACAGCCGGGCTTTTCTTTTCATCAAGCTTGAACTTTTCGCCCCTCTGCGTGTTTAGCGGTCAGAGGACAAAACATGAGCTGGTTCATTACTGCTATTTCCGCATCCTGGTTGATCGTCATCGCCGTCACGGCATGGACAGAGCGTGACCGAAAATAGATTTTGATCAAACAATGATCAGACGCGCCTGCTTGAGCGAAGCTGGCAGATCAATGCGGAGGCATGCGGGAGAGCAACAAAAGCATTTTATTGTGAACCAAAGCTGTAGTCATGCGTTGATTTACCAATTGTTAACTTTGTTACTTGCTGTGGCAGAAAGGTGGATCGAAATGGATTGGATGAACGCAACTATGCTATGTGCAACACTTCTGGTTGTCGGGGCGGTGTTCTACATCACTTCACTGGAGATGAGGAACCGATGATCTTGATGGTGTCAATCGTCTGAAACCCCGGCCACTGGTCGGGGTTTTTGTATGGTGAATGCTTCTCCTTGCCTCGACGTCGGAGCAGGTGTTCAGAATGCGGGCAAGCTTGGCGGCATGACGGGCTCTTGGTCATGACCTGTCGAGGAAGCAGAGATTTCCGATCACGGCGTCGGCTGCTTGGCAGCGATATAGGTTCCCTGGCTGTGCTGAGAACGCGGATAACCGTTTTTTCCCGTCTCAAAGCGTTGATAGGCATTGATTGTCTGGGTGGCGATCCGTGGCCAGGTGTAATTGTCACGCACAAGTTCAAGGCCAGCCTGCCCCATATGGGCGGCTCGCTCGGAATCGTCCAGCACAGTTGTCAGGCCGATCGCTACCGCCTGCGCGCTCAGCGCGCAGACAATACCCGCACCAGCCACAGCGACCTCAGGAAAGTGACACGCATCGGTTATGACGACTGGAACACTGCAGGCCAATGCTTCGGTAATGGCGACGCTGAATCCTTCCTGGCGACTGGGCAGGCAGAAGCAGAGGGCATTTCTCAGGGCCGCTATCTTTGCCGGCCCGTACAGAGCGCCGGTGAGGTGGACGCGCGCCTGCAATCCGGCTTTGCCGATCGCAGTGAGGAATGCGGTCTGCGCGCCGCCGTCCGGACCGGCCACCACCAGGTCGATATGCGGATAGCGGTCTGCAATCTGACAGAAGGCATCGGCCAGGATATCGAGACCCTTTTTGTAATGTAACCGTGACAAAAACAGAATATAGGACCGGTCCGGAAGAGCCGCGGGCTTGCCTTGCGACGTCTTGACTTCCTCAAGAAATATGCCATTGGCGATGATCACCACGGGTGGTGACAGGCGCAAGGGTCGCATCAGATCGACTTCGTCCTGGTTCAGTGCCTGTATAAAGGCAGCGCCGTTCAGCATTCGTCGAAAGGCCAGATGGAAAGCGATCCTCTTTTTCCATCGCTTCTGTTGCATGCTCCAAACATCAAGCATGCCACAGCAGCAGATGCAGTAGGACACATGATATTTCCGACATAGGCGGGAAGCTCTCAGAAGAATTGTTTCCCAGACCCCATGCATATGCACGAAATCGGCAGAAGCAATCATCGGGGACAAGGCTTTTGCAGCGCGACTGCCGGTAAGCACTTCGTATCGGTCAGGCATCGGCAGCATGAAGGTTTTCACGCACTCAAAGCCGGGGATCGCAGCGGTTGCTTTCAAAGCGCGCGCGCTGATTGCGTCATCACTGTAGCTTAGGATGGTGACGTCATGGCCCAATGCTGCCTGGGCTGCGGCGAGACGCACCACCACGGCCTGCGGCCCGCCTTTTGCCGGATCGAACGAACCGATGATATGGATGATTTTCATAGCCTTCGTCCGGTCTGATGCTTCGTGAGTGCCTCCACCAGTCGTTCGCCATAGCGAGCGACGGTGAATTCGCGGGCGCGGGCGCGAGCATTTTCGCGCATCCGGGCGAGCAGCGTCGGATTGCTGGAAAGTTGTTCCAACAGATCTGCGGTTTCGGCCACGTCACGGATCGGCACGATATAGCCATCAATTCCATGCCGCACGACACTGCCGGTATTGGGGGTGCAAATCACCGGCAATCCAGCCGCCAGCGCCTCATAACAGGCTGTTGCGGACCCCTCGCATAGTGAGGGAAGGAAGAAGAGATCCGCCCATTCAAAATGCGCGCGCATTTCACTGCGCGGAACTGCTCCGATGAGATCGACGGCCTTCGCAAGCTGTTGGCGCGCGGGCATTTCCACATCGATCGGACCAACCATGCGGAACTCGACCTGCTTGGCTAGTGCGCGTGCAACCGCGCCCACATAGGGCGATCCTTTTCTCAGCCCGACTGCGCCGACTGTCAGAACCCGCAACGGACCGACATGGGCGGCGCGTGTATCAATGTGAAATCGATCATCGACGCCATAGGGAACGACAACCACTTTCTCAAGGCTGCAGCCTGCTGCGATGACATGTTGGGCCACAAATTGCGATGGACAGATCACCGCATCGGCAAGTGCCCATTCCGCTTGTTCGCGCGCCGCAAATGCCGCCGCATTTTCATCATCCAGCATGACCGATTGCCAATCCGGGTGGAGAATGTCCTCTTCACAGACAAGCTGGTCGACGACCGTGCGCGGCGCGATCATCTGTTCAACCGCAGTCCACAGGCCCTGGTTCTTTGCCGCAGTGAGCAGTTCAAGGGCTTCGCCACTGAACGCATAAACGCCGCTTGCCCCGTGAAAGCCACGCGAGGCCACAAGTCTACCGAACTTTTCTCCCGCCCAGATCGCATTGGCTGTGGATTGCGGCCCTGTTTGATGAGCCAGTCTGCGCAAGGCGGAGTGGAAGCCAAAGCTGGGAAACGTGGTCATTTTTTCCTTCGGTATACCATGCGGCCTGCGTCCCACAAGACGCCGCACTGCACCGGGCAGAACGGCCGCAGGGAGTTGGTCAAGCAGCCGAGGCCATCCTTGTTCAGCGCAGATATCGGTATAGAAATGCGCCAGTTTTTGATGTTGCGCGAATATTTGCGGGACAGCGTAGTGCATGCGCGCACCGAGCTGGCTGACGATGAAAGAGCCACTCATTGCAGTTTCTCCGCTTGCAATTGGCGATCCAGGATCGGCATGGCGGGCAATGGTTCTTTTCGCAGCAATCGGCCCACGGCCGACTGCCAGACTGCGGCTCCAAACTCACGCGAATAGGCGGTTTCCATGAGATAGCGCGCATTGTTGCCCATCAACTTGCGATTGAACTGCGAATTTCGAAGCAGCAGGATCGCACTGACCAACATCTCAACTTCGCCTGGGCACAGCGAAACACCGCAATGGAAATCGCGTATGACAGTGGCAATCTCGCCATCTGGATCACCGATGAAAATGGTTGGGCGCGCTGCAGCGAGCACGCCGTAGAATTTACTGGGAACGATGCAATGTTCGAGTTCAGGTTTGAGCGAAACCAGATGGACATCGGCCGCGCCGAGACTTTCGGACAATTGGTCGACGGGTTGAAACGGCTTCATGACAATATTGCTTAATCCACGCCGCCTGGCCTCCTCCTCGACATAGCGACGCTGCTGCCCTTCGCCGATCATCAGGAACACAATTTCGGGACTGGCTTTAAGCTGTTCCGCCGCATCGAGCACGGTTTGGAAATCATGCGCGCGGCCAAAGTTTCCGGAATAGCCAATAACGAACTTGTCCCCGAGCCCCCAGGCGTGCCGCAGGGGATTGTCTTGCGGATCGACGGGCAGGATCTCGTTTTTGTCGGCCCAGTGATGGACCACAGCCAGATTGTCGGCAGATATTCCTTGTGCTGACAAGAAGCGGGCCATTCTGTCAATCGGGCAGATCGTCAAGGCCGATTGTCGCATCGACCAGTTTCGCAAGAAGAGGCTCAATTGTCCCGGCAGGGTCTTGTCCTTGATCAATCCCAGCTCGATCGCTGTTTCCGGAAACAGATCCATGACCCAGTTCACAAGATGGGCACGCCGCAGGCGGATCGGCAGAATGGTCGAAACAGAGAGAAGCGGCGGATCGGTACACACGACACAAATATCATCTTTCCTGGCATGGGTGGCGAACCAGGTGGCTGCGGCCAGATGAAAGGTGGCGTAGTCGATCGCCCGCCCCAAAAGCGTGTTGCGGCCAAAGCCGGAAGTCGAGAGACGGTGCACATTGATCCCTGATATTGTTTCGCGCGCGGGCAGTCTTGATTTGCCCTTCTCATGATAGCTGCGGCTTGCAAGCACAATGGTCTCAATTCCCTCCGCCACCAATTGATGGGCAAGGCTTGTCACCATCCGGCTTGTCGCTGACTGATCGGGATAGAAGTATCGGTTTGCAAGCACCACGCGCATGTCTTTGGCTTTCTATGGCTTGAGCCGGTTTTGCCAAGGATGGCTGCAGGCTGTCGCTGATTGCAAGAAGCCCATTGGCATAGGGGGGGCGAACTGCGGATGGGATGGCTACCACTTTGGTTGAAACAAGGGCTAACGCGCAGCCACACGGCCTCATCCAAACAGACATGGCCGGACTGGTTTTCACCGTTTTGAAGCCGTATCTGTGCCCCGTCAAATCGCTATCATGCCCTGATCAAACTCTGGTCGGAGGGAAGACCTTGCAGGAAAAGACAGCACTGATCATCGGCGTGACAGGGCAGGACGGTGCCTATCTCAGTGAGCTTCTGCTCGCCAAGGGCTACCGGGTGCACGGTCTCAAGCGACGATCCTCATCGTTCAATACCGCGCGCATCGATCATCTTTATCAGGACCCGCATGAAGAGGATATCCGGTTCAAACTGCATTTCGGCGACCTGACGGATGCGACCAATCTCTGTCGTGTCATCCAGGAGGTTCGGCCCGATGAAATCTATAATCTGGGCGCACAGAGCCATGTTCAGGTGAGTTTTGAGACCCCCGAATATACCGCGAATGCCGATGCACTGGGGACACTGAGACTTCTGGAATCCATGCGCATTCTCGGCCTTGGCCAAGGCTGCCGCTTTTATCAGGCATCCACTTCGGAACTGTTCGGGAACAGCTCCCCGCAGGCGCAGAGCGAACAAACGGCCTTTGCACCACGCAGTCCCTATGCGACCGCGAAACTTTACGCTTACTGGACGACGGTCAATTACCGTCAGGCCTATGGATTTCATGCCTCCAATGGCATTTTATTCAATCATGAGAGCCCGCTGCGCGGAGAGACATTCGTGACACGCAAGATCACCCGTGCGGTCGCTGCGATCGAAAGAGGACTTCAGGACAAATTGCGTCTGGGCAATCTGAATGCGCGTCGTGACTGGGGACATGCACGCGATTATGTCGAGGGCATGTGGCGCATTCTACAACAAGATATCCCGGATGATTATGTGCTGGCCACCGGTGAAACACACACGGTGCGCGAATTTGTCGAACAGGCATTCAGAGCCGTCGACAAGCAAATCGAATGGCAAGGCGACGGGATTGATGAGATTGGATTGGACCGCAAGTCGGGTCAATGTCTCATTGAGATCGATCCGCGCTATTTCCGGCCAAACGAGGTCGATTTCCTGCTCGGCGATGCCTCCAAGGCAAGGGATCGGCTCGGCTGGCAACACACGACAGGCTTTGAGAATCTTGTCACGGAAATGGTGGATTGGGATATGCGCAATATCATGCGGGAGGTCGGGCGCAATGACTTTTATGGCTGAACCCCTTCCCGCCCCGCTTTACTCGATCGCTAACAAGAAGATATTTGTTGCCGGGCATACGGGAATGGTGGGATCTGCCATTCTCAGACGTCTGAAGTCAGAGGATTGTACGGTTTTAACGATTGGCCATGCGGCGTTGGATCTTACACGCCAGGCGCCGACCGAAGCGTTCATCGAGCAGCATAGGCCCGATATCATCATCGTGGCTGCAGCCAGGGTCGGTGGCATTCTTGCAAATTCGCAATATCCCGCCGAGTTTCTTTATGACAATCTCGCGATAGGCATCAACATCATTCGCGCAGCCCATCTTTGTGGAGTAGAGCGGTTGTTGTGGTTGGGTTCAAGCTGCATTTATCCGCGCGAAGCACCGCAGCCCATGACAGAGAAGGCTTTGTTGACGGGGCCTTTGGAGCCGACCAATGAAGCCTATGCGATTGCCAAGATTGCGGCTCTCAAATATGCTGAGGCCTGCGCACGACAATTTGGCCATCACTTCATGACGGCAATGCCAACCAATCTCTACGGGCCAAACGACAATTTCGATCCGCTGACGTCGCATGTTCTGCCTGCACTGATGCGACGCATTCACGAAGCAAAGCTTGCCGGCAAGGATCAGGTCACATTGTGGGGCAGTGGCACGCCGTTGCGTGAATTTCTCCATGTGGATGATCTGGCCGATGCGCTGATCCATCTGCTGCGATTTAGCGACAGACTTGAACCGGTCAATATTGGCACCGGAGACGAAGTCTCGATCGGAGAACTGGCGCGGATCATTGCCAAGGTGGTTGGGTTTGAAGGCCGACTGGAACATGATCTCAGCAAGCCGGATGGGACCCCACGCAAGCTCCTCGACACCACACATATGCGTGCTCTGGGATGGAGGCCGCGCATTGATCTTAGCGATGGGATCAGGGAGGTCTACCGGAACTGGTTGCTGGAACAGGCCCGTTATGCGGCAGCCTGAACCGGCAGCTGAGCGCTTCCGGCGCGGGTTACCGGGTCGGTGACTAGCCGCGAACTCACCGCAAGACCGATGCTCTCAGGGCTGCAATCACTGAGCGTTGATACCAATAAAAGGGTGCCCGCGTGAAGCAGGCACCCTTTTTGTGAGGCTTCTCCCTCGCGCTTTACGCAGGAGAGCCGGTCAGTTTGCTCAGATCAAGTTCAATGCGCAGGATGTCGCCGGGCCTGATCCTTGTGCGTTCATCGGCCTTGATTTCCTCGAAGGCGCCATTGATGTTCCTGCTGATGGTGAACAGGAGTTTCTGGCGCATGTCAGACGAGGAAATATTGCCGGAGGACTTGGCGATTTCGGCCATGGTTTGCAGCTGTGCATTGCTGCGCAGTTCCATGCGGGCGATATTGAGATCAAGTTCCTGTAGGCTGGTTGCGGCTTCACTCCTGCGCGCCTCTTCGAGATTGGCAATCCGCTGCTGCACGGCGAGCTGGTTTTGCCGCGCCCGTGCCAGGAACGACCCCAGTTCAAGCGCGTCACGCCGCGTGGCAGACAGATCGCGTTCCATGTCGCGGAGATTGGATTTGGCCGCCAGGCCGCGATCAACCAGCGACTTGCTTGACTCCACATTTTCCTGCAGCAGCTGGATTTCTGCATCGTGCAGTTTGATGCTTTGCTGCAAGGTCTGAATTTCATCCCCGTAACTGGCCGACTGAGCATTCAGCGCATCGCGCTCTGCAGCCAGATTGCTGCGGCGGACATTGAACAATGTCTTCTCACCATCCAGCATGTGCTGGCTAAGGGATGCTGCCTGGGCATTGGCCGGGTTTGCCTGTGGCAATTGATAATCGAAGGCTGTGCCGTCAAGTTCCGCCTTCAGGCGGATCCTGCGGATATTTGTTGTAGTGATCTGCATTTGCAGATCGGCATATTCCTGTTGTGCGCTGATCATCTGCATTCCGGCCGTAACAGCGGGTGCCTCGCCCTTGCCGGCCCCGCCCCCCAGCGCCATCAGTTCCAAAGCAACCATTCCGGGGCGGAAATCATATTTGCCTGGCGCCTTGACGTCGCCCATCACGAAGACCGGTGCATATTGGCTGATCGACGCTGTGACGGTGAGCCCGGGTATGTGCTGAGATAGCGTATTGCCGATTTTCTCGCTGATCTGCGCTGTCGTCAGCCCCTTCATACTGATCGTTCCAATCACCGGATAGCCGATATTGCCATCCACATCGATCGGAAAGACCCCGGTCAGCGAGGGCTGGCCATAGACCGTTATCTGCAGGATATCATTGGGGCCGACCTGATAGGGTTCGCTCTGCGTTTGTGGCGAGGCTGCCGGTTGAGCCTGGGCCGGGGTTTCAGCTTGAAGCCGTGATTGTGCCGAGCCGACTGTCGGGCCGAAGGCCACAGAGCTTGACAACAGCAAGACCGCCAGTGGATGCCGGATGCGTGCAGTTGGTGTTTGAAGGACCATGTTAAGCCTCATGCTGATTATGCCCAGACTGCGAGGCAGTCTGATGACGGCGCTTGAGTGCAGCGCGGAACAACTGGCTTGCTTGCCGTGCATTGGGACGCAAAAAAGCGATTATGCTCTCCAGCCAGCTGCGATAGGAGGTTGTAGACTGGCTGACCACGGCGAGTGCCGGTTTTCGCCCCAGGGCAGCCATGGTTTGAATGAGGGCATGGTTCGCCGGCTGGTCGTTGCGATCGGGCTGCGCGACCAGAAGCGCGGTATCGGCGGCACGCGAAAGCAGCACCGACCGCTTATCATCGGCCACGGAGGGCAGGTCTACCAGGATGATTTTATGGTCGGTGCGAAGCTGTGCGATCAGTTCCGAAAGCCATTCCCCTTCGACCTGTTGGCCCGGTGTGATAATATCGATCCCCGACCCATGATCGTGATTGAGGGTGGCGCCCGATAGTTTGCGCCCGGTCGATGCCGTGCCCTGTCCCGTCTCGGGCAAGCCGAGGGCTTGCGACAGTCGCGAATGTTGATTGGTGGCATCGATGACAGCGACTGCGACGCCTGATGCTGCAAATTGCTGAGCGAGCGCGGTGATCAGCAGTGCCTTTGTCTCACTGTCGCCGAGCGAAATGATGGCAAGGGAAAGCGAATCCCGGCCGCGGGACAAGAAGCGCAACCTGTCATGGACGGATTTGATCGCCCGCCCAAATGCACTTGCCGGATCGAGGCCACGATTGACCAGCATGGGGACAGTGAGTTGAGGTGTGAGCGGCAGCAAGGTGGCCGCCGGAATGCCGGGCAGAATGAACGAGGCAGTCTGCGCGGGCCTTATCTTGTCAAAGGCTTCTCTTGAAACCGTTGCCAGCAACGACACGAGGCCCCCGAGCCCCAGACCCAGCAACAACCAGTTTGCGAGATTGGGGCTTGCTTTGGCTGTGGCGGGTTCCGCCGCGGATATCATCTGCGCTTCAGGTACGGCGATCCCGTCCTGCTCGATCAGTTGTTTGTAGCGGGTCAGATAGCTCTCATAGACAGTGCGGCTTGCATTGGCCTCGCGGTCAAGCTGAACCGCCTGGACCTGTGCCTGGTTGGCCTGCGCGAGGTCGGCCTCGGCTGCCGTCAGGGCATCTTCGAGCCCGGAGCGTCGCTGCCGCGCGATCTTGATTTCATTGCTCAGGCTTTTGATGATTTCATCGACCTGCGCTGTGACTTGCTGCTTGAGGGCATCGCGCTCGGCGGTCAGGACCGGGATTTCAGCACTTTTCAACGCTCCATTGGATCGCAGTTCATCGAGTTGGCGTTCGACACGTGCCTGTTCATTGCGAAGGGACTGGATAGCGGGGGAGGCCAGAACTTCGGTCAGTGCCGGCGCTTCATTATTGGTCTTCAGCGACTCGGCGGTGCGCAGCCGCGCCTCTGCAAGCGATACTGCGCCGGTTGCGGCAACGATTTCTGTATTGAGGGCCGCAACCCTTTGCGCCTGGAAACTGATCTGGCCGGGATCTCCGGCAAGCCGCGATTTTTGCCTGAAGTCTTCGGCCGCGCGTTCCGCGCCCTCCAGATCACTGCGCAGGCTGACCAGTTTCTCGCCCAGCCATTCGCTCACCCGACGCGCTGCAGATTGCTGCACATCGATCTGGTGATCAAGATAGGCGGTGACAAAGGCATTGGCCACCCTCGCTGCATAGACGGGATCGGGTGCCCGGTAGGAAATGAAGATCGTGTAGGAACGGCCATCATTATTGACCCGCAAGCGCGACAGCAACAGATCAATGCGTTGTCTTTCGCGCGCCGCCGCATCCACGTCGCGCGCCTCCCGCACTTGTTTCGCATTTTCAGGCGGTGCCGACAATACTGTACCGGACCGAAAGGCGGTGGGGACATTGACATTGTCGGCTTGCAGAATATCGATCACCTTGCGCGCCATCATGCGCGAGCTGATGATATCGAGTTCGGATCGCAGCACGGGGCTGTCCTGAGGCAGGGGTGTGATAGCGCTTTCGTTTGGCAGCGCCTGCACGCGGCGCATATCGAGGACCAGAACCGATTCCGACACATAGCTTAAAGGCGCCATCAGATAGCCGATAACCCCGATCGCAACTCCGGCAAGAAGTGGCGCAATGATCAAGGTTCTTCTGCGTTTGATTGTTTCGAGCAGGTCAGCCAGCGGCTGCCGCGCGTTTCCTGATGAAACGTCGGAGATAATCACAGAAAGTCTCCCTCATGCGAAAAGACAAAGCGCGACCAGGCGCTAATTCATGACCCGATGTCCGGGCTAGTGAATGTCGGAGAACGATGTTTCCGACGGGAAGAGCTCATTGATGATACAGGCAACCTCCGTGCGGTTGGAGGCTTTGAGCTTCTTCATGATGTTGCGAATGTGAACCTTGACGGTGCTTTCACGCAGCTTGAGTTCATAGGCTATGATTTTGTTGGCCTTGCCACGGCGCAGCGCGTTGACGACTTCGGCCTGACGTTGAGTGAACATTCCGCCCAGAGGCTGCAAGCGATGCGAGTTGGGATCACTGGCATGGCGCAGCGCCAGGACGCTGCTTGCGGGCACGAAGGTGCCCCCTGCCATGGCTAGCCGTAGCGCTTCCACGCAAACATTGACGTTGACCGATGTCGGGATGTAGCCTTTGACGCCATAGTCAAGCGCTTTGAGGACTTGTGAGATTTCTTCCTTATCCGCCAGGATGATGACAGGCGACGGAGCGCAGTCATTAACGATGCGGTTGAGGTAATTACCGACCGCTGGATCCGACACTTTCTGACCGCCAATGTTGAAGAGCACGGCACTGACGCTGCGCCCACGGCGCTGATGCTGCCATTGCTCAAATGAGCTGAACGTGGCGATTGACATATCGAGACTGTGATTGGTCAGGCCATGCGCCAGACATTCACGATCCAACGCCCGGTTGTCAATTATGACAAGTAGTGGCAAAACTGCATTATTGGATTCGTCTGACTTGAACGAAGTATCTTTCGAAGAAAGATGATTGTTATTCTTTGCTTCACTGCTTCTGCTGTTGAACTGCGGAGAAATGTTCATTTTTTCGCCCTCTAACCGTGTCATGCGCAGTTATCGCATTGCGAAACATTCACAATGACTAGAGCGCTACGGCCGCCTTTTCGCTGTTTTCAGTGATTTTTATTATTAACCCCGTAATCAATGCTTACTATTGCTTTTATTAATCAGAAGATTGCCCGAATTTTGTCACAGTGTCATTAACCTAGATTAAGCAGTTGAGGGAAATATGGTTTAGTAAAAGCTCAGATATCTACGCAATTAGTGGTAGAGATTACTACCTTGCCAAAATAAAGGGGCTCCCCGACACTCAAAGGAGGCCGCGCGAGCATAAAAAATCAAGTAACGGGCGCAAGGCACGAGAATCAGATCCCATCACCTTGATCGGGTGAAATGTCAGGTGAGATGTCCATGGCGGTGAATGCTGACGACGCAAAGACGCTTCGCCATTTTCTGGCGAGTCCGCCGATCGGCGCGGTCTTGGATGACGGAGAGAATGAGACACTTCACGCGCTGCCAGTAACCGTCAAGAACTTTGCACCGCATAGTGTGGTCAGCAGTCAGGGGGATTGGGCCAACTCGCTGCATATTATCAGAAGCGGCTGGGGATGCACCTATCGGGACCTTGCTGATGGTGACCGTCAGATTCTTGACTTTCCGATGCGGGGCGATTTCCTGGGTTTTCGGACCGGGATTGGCTTTAACTACTACACGCTGATCGCGGTGACGGAGCTTTCCGTTTTCGAACTCTCCCTCGATCACCTCACCGAACGCCTTGCGGCGGCGCCGAGACTGGCCATGACCTTCATCGAATTGATGGCGCGGCAGCGCGCCATCCTGGTCGAACATGTCATTTCCATTGGACGGCGCAGCGCTTTAGTGCGGCTCGCGCATCTGCTCTTGGAACTTGGTCATCGTGCCCGAATGGATGGCACGGGGGATGAGGGCCAGTTTTTCTGCCCACTGACGCAATCCGAGCTAGGCGATGCGCTTGGATTGACGCCCATTCACGTCAATCGCATGTTACGGCAGTTGCGTAGTGAGCAACTGCTGATTTTCCGCAATAATATAGTTGAGTTCGTCAACCGGCCGGCACTGGTGCATATTGCGAGCTTTGACGAGGATTATCTGAGCATGGAAATTTTTCCCCGCTTCCGGCACAGCCGATAGTGCCTTGCGGCGCAACTGGCTGAGCAGACGCGCCGCACCGTCGAGCCTCGCATCAAGCGATGATCATGCGGTGGCGATATGGGGGATGTTCTTTGCTGATATTTCTTCACGCGACTCCTCATAACGCGCATCGGCATAGCGAATGACCCCGAGCGCCGTATCATTGGTGAGCGCATGATCAAGACGTTCAGCGCCCTCTGCTGTTCCGTCGGCAATCACGGTGATACCTTCACTTGTCATATAGCCGGCGTAACCGCCTCCGCCTGAATGGATAACGACAAGGTCCGCCATCGAGGAACAGAGCATCATCGCATCCAGCAATGGCCAGTCGGCAATGGCACCAGAACCGAAAATACGCCAGTTTGTTGCGCGCGCATTCCCAACAGACGTTGAGGCCCTGCTCGACACGGCTGGTCGCGAGGCAACTGGAATGGCAGTTGGCTCGGATAAACCACTTTCCTTTGGCAAAGCTTAGTTGAAACGTGGCCTGCCTGTATTCATGGGCAAGTCGTCTTCAGGATCCCCCCAGGGCGCTCGTGAGCTTTAACAGTGTCTGAGAATGCGACGAGCCACTGCTGCTTGGCCTTCTAAAGCCTCGTCAATGGGCAAGGTGATGGCTGCAAGTATCAGTCGCTGCGGCCCTGGTCAGTATGAATCCAATGAACGGTCATTAAATATCTAAAACTATGACACATATGGAAAATCCTCATTTGTCATAGGTGTCAGCCTGCTTCAACAGCGCTACGCAACATCAATTTTTTGAATTATAAATATCCATCAATTTTACCACTCACAAAAAATCATGAAGCACGCATTATTCTAACTATACTCATCGCCATAAAATCTTGAAATAACCATCTTTAGTTGCGGGTCTCCATGACCTGGTTTAACATTTTCTTCCACAAATCGACTAATTTCCGCCCTGTTTCCATTTCCGGATCGAAGCTCTGGTGCACCGCTATACCACGCAGTACAGACAGAATAAGGTGAAGTTTCAACGTATCGGTTTCATTGTTGGGCTCAAAACCCACGAGCCTTGATATACTTAAATCGCGGATATTGACCCAGCGGCTCATTTCATCGCGCAACCTCTGACCTAACTCATTGTCCAAACGCGCAGCGAGCATCAGCTCAATAGCAGCGATGTAGCGCGTATCGGAGAAGATCGTCAGCCACAATGCTTCAGTCAGTTCCGGTAGCGTATACTGGGTTTTGTTGGGGTCGGCGCCAAATGGATCGGCGACTTCCCAGTCCTCATGCAACTGTCGAAGTGCGGCAACGAGAAGGTCATTGCGCGAAGGAAACTGGTGCGTCAGCGCACCGCGCGAGACTTTTGCTTTTTGCGCAATCAGTGATGTCGAAATAAGTCCATGCCCAACTTCGGCAAGAGCTTCAAGGGTCGCCTGGCAAACTCTTGACCGCGTTGATGATGAACGCTCGGCCTGCGTTTTTCGACGCGACTGCGCCGAATTTTGAACGCGGATCGGTTTTACAGAGCGTTTCATATGGCAAGATCTCTACGAATGACAAAGCGCAATCTATCGCCTCGATATTAAGCGAATTGCATCATAATTCAACACCATCAGTGAAAAATCAGTCGGTAAAATTGAGTTAAAACAGCGTCATAACAAGCTTTTCAACATAAAAACAAGCTGTACTGTTTTTATGTAGACAAGACGAAGTCTCCATGCAAGGATAGGGTCAATATACTTGTTGTATACAAGCGTCCGAGCTGACGCATAATGGGGAATGAACAATGACGAGTTTTGTGTTTTTCGGCGGCCCTATCCTTGATGTCGACGACGGCATTCTCAAGTCCGGATTTGAGGTTCTGGTTGAAGACGACCGCATCGTAGCGATCAGTGATCAGCCTGTTACCGCACCTGCTGCCCAAAGAATCGACCTGGCTGGCCGGACACTGATGCCAGGACTTGTAGATGCGCATGTCCATGTCGCAGCGACACTGGTTGATCTTGCCGAAAATGCCGCACTGCCGACATCCCTCATTGCATTGCGTAGCGCGAAAATCATGCGCGATATGCTGATGCGCGGCTTCACGACACTCCGCGATCTGGCGGGCGCTGACCTTGGCCTGAAGCTAGCAGTCGATGAGGGCACCGTCGAAGCCCCTCGCCTTGTTATCTGCGGCAAAGCACTGAGCCAGACGGTTGGTCATGGTGATTATCGTAAACGTTACGATAATCGTCCCCTGCACGAAGCCAGACTTGGCAGTCTCGGACGGATCGCCGATGGCGTGGATGAAGTGCGCCGCGCTGCACGCGAAGAAATCAAGAATGGTGCGCAATTCATCAAAATCATGGCCAATGGCGGCGTCGCCTCACCCAATGATCCCATTCACGTACTGCAATATTCACGCGAAGAAATCTGCGCGATTGTAGAAGAAGCTGAAAACTATGGACTTTATGTTGCCGCTCACACCTATTCAGATGCCTCCATTCGCCGTGCGGTCGAATGTGGCGTCAAATCGCTTGAGCACTGCAACCTCATAACCCCTGAGACAGCACGTCTGGCTGCTAAGGCCGGTGCAATCGCTTGCCCGACGCTCGTTGCTTATGAAGGGCTGGCGCTGGAAGGGGCAAGCTTCGGTTTAAGTGCAGACTCCCAGTCCAAGATCGATACAGTCCGCCGTGGTGGATTGGAATCGCTGGCAATTATGCGTGATGCCGGCCTGCCAATGGCATTTGGCTCAGATTTGCTCGGGCAGCTTCACAAATACCAGTCGATGGAGTTTTCGCTGCGTGCGAGTGTCTTGACCAACCGCGAAGTGCTGCATTCAGCAACACGGATTTCGGCGAAGCTTTGCGGCATGGAAGACGAAATCGGCGTTATCAAGCCCGGTGCCTATGCGGATCTTCTGATCGTGGATGGCAACCCACTTGAGGATATCACCACACTGGAGCGACATGATGAGTGCCTGACGGCCATCATGAAGGGCGGCGTGTTCCATAAGAACACTCTGGCGGAGTAAGTCGGATGGTCCGGGGCAATTCTCTTACAGAGCGCCTGGGACGATTGGGAGCAGCGACAATGATTGCATTCAGCCTTGCGCTGATGCTTCTGCCCCTTGTGCTGGTGTTCTGGCTCTCCGTGATCTCGAATGAGATTTTGTCATTGCCGGTTGAAGGCTATTCACTCCACTGGTTTTCGGAAGCGTTTCGTCAACCTCAGTTTCTAAGTGGTTTTCTGCTTTCAATAGCGGTTGCGAGCTTTGCGATGCTGGCTGGCCTGCTGGTATCGGTCCCTGCAGCAATGGTGATTGTACGGCGTAATTTTCGTGGCCGCAGTGCTTTGATTCAGCTTTTGATGTCGCCTCTCACGGTGCCGGCAATCGTGATCGGCGCAGCGCTGTACGTGACGGTTGTTGAAATCGAGATCGCATCGGGCGCACCGATTGTCGGCTCAACCGGTGTATTTGTGGCAGGCCACGTCCTGCTGACAATCCCCTGGTGCATTCGTTTGCTGCTAGCTTCGCTCGAGGGTGTCAACATGTCGGTTGAAGAAGCAGCAGCTTCACTTGGCGCCAGGCCACCAACCGTCGTCTGGCTGGTGACACTACCACTTATTAAGCCGGGAATCTTCGCAGCCGCTGTGTTTTCCTTCGTCGTCAGCTTCGGCAATCTCGAGGTTTCCATCTTTCTCTCAAGTCCCGGACAAGTCACGCTACCGGTTGCGATGATGCAGTATCTGGAATGGAAGATTGATCCGACAATCGCTGCGGTTTCTGTTCTGCAGGTGCTTTTTGTGGCGCTGATGCTGGTTATTTCCAATCGCTTTGTAAACATTTCGAGGATGGTCTGATGGCTGACGTTCAAATTCAGGGACTGACCAAAACCTACGGGGCTTTCAAAGCCGTATCCGACATGACGCTTGATGTTCATGAAGGAGAGTTCCTTATCTTTCTGGGACCATCAGGCTGCGGCAAGACCACGACGTTGCGCATGCTCGCAGGCTTCATTGAGCCAGATGCAGGAACGATGCGATTGGGAAAAAGGGAAATCACCTTTGAACCGCCGCATAGACGCAATATCGGTCTGGTATTCCAGAACTATGCACTTTTTCCGCATCTGAGCATCCTCGAGAATGTTGCATTCGGTCTGCGCCGAAGAAAAGTGGCTGAACCCGAGCTGAAAAGCCGTGTTCAACATGCTCTTGAACTGGTCGACCTTGCACATCTGATGGACCGTTTGCCAAAGCAATTATCAGGCGGACAACAACAACGTGTCGCGATTGCGCGCGCAATCGCAATCCGGCCCGACATGCTGCTTCTTGATGAGCCTCTGTCCAATCTGGATGCGCGACTGCGCCTGCAGGTACGTGACGAGCTTCGCAGTCTGCAAAAATCGCTCGGCATCACGACAATTATGGTCACACATGATCAGGAAGAAGCAATGTCGGTCGGTGACCGACTGGTTCTGATGCGTTCTGGGCTCATTGAGCAGATTGGCAATGCGGAACAACTCTATAAGCAACCCGCAAACCGCTTCGTTGCCGACTTTATCGGTCGTGCAAATTTCCTGACAGGCAAGGCAACAAATGATGGAAGATTTACGACTGAAGGCGGCGTGCAGTTTCAGGCGGCGCAAAACTCCAGGACAGCATCTGAAGCACTCATCCGGCCAGAAGCCCTAAAACTGAGCAAAGCACCTCTCCCTTCTTCGCAAAACAATCAGACCGTCCTTATCAGAAAACATGTGTTCTTAGGTGGCATCGTCGAGATTGATCTCATGCTCACCGATGGACAGCACCTGACCGCGGTTGCTTCACCACGCGAACTCAATGAAGCTGGCATCCACCTCACTCCTGAAAGTTCAATCACTATGAGCATCGCGCCAGAGGACGTCGTGCTGCTTTAATCTTTCACTCCTGAACGAGGCGTAAGACCTCTGGGATAAATTCATCAACGATTAAAAGGGGAATTAGCATGACAAAAATCAGCAGACGTAGTTTTGGCATTCTTTCCGGCAGCCTTGTCGCTTCGGCGATCGTGCCCTCATTCGCAAGAGCCTCTGGTCGGGCTGTCGTTGGCACCTGGGGTGGCGATTATCAGAACCTGCAGCAAATCAATATTGCGGATGGCAACCTCAAGGGCAGCGGGATGCAGGTTATATATGACCCTGCAACCGATACGGTGCGCAAGGCAAAGCTTCTGGCAGAGCGCCGTTTGCCACGCGGGTCAATGGACATTGCATGTCTCACCCGTCAGGGGAGCTTTGAGATGATTCAGAACGGAATTATTGAAGAACTGGATGAAACGAAGGTCCCCAACCTGAAAAAGGTTCTACCGTTCATTCGTACGAACTACTCCATCCCGCATATCTATACGGGTCGTGTTATTCTCTACAATCCAAAGCAGGTAAGCCCGGCGCCAACGTCCTATGCTGACTTGTGGGATCCGAAATATGCAGGTCGCGTCGGGGTAATTGATCTTCAGTATCAGACGACAATTGAATCGGCTGCAATGATTGCAGGTGGCAGCGCATCGGATTACGAGCCGGGCAAAGCCAAACTGCTCGAACTGAAAAACCAGGGCGTGAAAATCTACCCTACCAATGAAGCGCTCGCACAGGCACTGAAATCCGGTGAAATCGTCATGTGCATCATGTGGAATGCGCGTGGCTACATGTGGAAAAATGCTGGCATCGACATCGAAATTGCAATTCCAAAAGAAGGAATTGGCCTTTACCTGTCGGATATGTGTGTACCGAAAAATGCACCGAATAAACAGGCTGCCTATCAGTATCTGAATGCGATGCTCGAACAGGCGCCACAAACTGCTTTTGCTGAGCAGATGGGCTATGCGCCAACCAATGCCGATGTAGTCCTACCTGCCGAACTTGCATCAGCCGTCGACTATACAGCGGAGCAACGTGAAAAATTCGTGCTGCCTGATCTTGAATACGTCGCGAAAGCAGATGCAGATCTGCAAAACTGGTGGAACAAAGAGTTCAAAGCCTGATGATTGCCACGACCTGTCTGGCTGAAGTCAGACAGGTTCCGCTCCAGCTTTCCCGGTACAGCCATGCAAAAAACATCTATCTCCGCCGCCGCACTCCTCATGCCTGCGACAGGGCTGGTCCTTATCTTCATGGCCCTGCCATTGCTTTATCTGTTGCGCTATAGCTTTAATGACTTCGTGCCAGGCGAGTTCATGGTACAAGGCTTTACTATCGCAAACTTTGCGACATTTTTTACGGACACATATTATCTGAAAGGTATGAGCACGACCTTGCTGATGGCAGGCTCCGTTACCGCAGTTTGCGTCATACTCAGCCTGCCTCTGGCGCACTGGATTTCGAAGCAGAGTGGCGCGCTCAAAACCATTGTTCTTATGGCAATCATCCTGCCCCTGTTCATCTCGAACGCTGTTCGGGCTGCAGGTTGGATGGTGGCTTTCGGGCAAACGGGCGTGCTCAATTTTCTGCTCATGAAAATTGGCATAATTTCCTCGCCATTGGCAATCATGCAGACGCCGACGGCTGTCTTCATCGGCATAACAGCGGTCAATCTTCCTTATGTTGTCCTTACACTGCAAAGTGTTTTTGAAGGGCTCGACGAAAATATTGATTACGCCGCAGCAAGCCTTGGCGCAGCCCCCTTGCAGAGCTTTATGCTCGTTCGAATGCCGCAAATCATGCCCGGCCTTCTGGCGGCTTCTGTCTTGTCTTTCATTCTGACAATGAACGCCTATGCCACGCCCGTGCTTCTTGGCGGCCCATCGTTCCGCATGATGGCTCCAATGATCGTGACCGAAATACTAAACAAAGCAAACTGGCCGTTGGGCGCTGCGCTCGCCTTCATTCTGCTCGCCGTGACAATCACAATATCACTGCTCGCCGCGCTCTTCATACGCCGACGCTATTAATCAAGAAAGACTCGGCAGGGGCGCAAGGCCGCGCCCTAACTATCAACGACAGGGCTTGATATTGTTTTCTCAACCATCAACTTTGAACGGCGGATGAAAAGTCCGCTTTTTTCATTGTTTTGATTAATTGTTATATCATGATTTCAGAGAGCACGTGCCGCCTGAACAGGCCAGCCGAAATGTTCGGAATAAGGCGAGGCCAATGCCGCCAGCCCTAAAGCCGAATGAGTTTGCAGGCGATACGATAGAATCTGAAAAATGATCGAGAAGGTGGCCTGCGCTCACATCGACCGCTTGGCCTGTTTGGCGATGTGAAATATTTCGACGGAATAGGCGAGGTGCGCATCGATTACGGCCCCGGCTATAGGCCTTATTTCGGTAAGCGCGGCAACACGGTAGTTGTCCTGTTATGTGGTGGCGATACCAAAGTCATTGCTGTTGCGCTCGGCAATATTGCGAGAGCCAAAGGCATGACCAAAATTGCAAGGGAAGCGGGCATTACCCGCGAGGCACTTTACCTATTTCTCAGTGAAAAGGGCGATCCGCAGCTCTCCACCCTTCTCGGTGTAATGAAAGCTCTAGGGTTGCAACTTGGAGTTCGAAAGTAAAAATCACGCAACATAGCTTCCTCTTTGTACGCTAACGTTCATTGCGTTCCTGCACATTTATGAGAGAATGCTAATGCATATGGACGTTTCCGCAGACAGGTCGTATGCAAAGCCTCAGCTCGTCAACAATACCCACGAGCTGGGGTTTTTTGTTGTTAGCCAAAATTAGAGGCTCCTGGACTTGCTCTAGATGTATGGTTTTCGAGCGAAACCCTCAGCGAACCTCGCACGGCCTCCTTTGAGAGAAGCCCAGACTGTTGTTTGCAGATATTCAGGATCGTGATGTTTCTGAACTTGTGCGATGATCGCATTTGCTAGAACATGCAGGTCAGCAACCTGACCGAGACCACCGTAGTTCGCGTTCTCAAGAGTTTCTCTTTTTCCTCCTGGACAATCCGTGCTTACGACAGGGCACACAGGCGAGAGCTTGAACCAGAACATCAGTGATGAGTTTCTCACGCCATTTTGCACGCCCGCCGAACATTCGTTACCCAGTTGATTTCGTTGTCCTAAACCGATGCATGTATCGACATTTGACACCGTTCATGCAAAGACCGCCGCGACGCTATCGTAATCGAGCGCAGTCTGTGCGTTCGAGGCCAAGTATTGCGAGGATAAGCGACTAAAGCCGGCCCGTCAGTTGCGGGCTTAGGGGAACACTCCCGTATCTCGAAGCAAAATTCACCTTTGTTCCGGATCCAGTCAAGCTAACCCAGTTGCAAAAAACAACGACATCTCCAAAAGCAGGAAACGCCCGACTTCTCAATCGCGACATGATCGATCAGGTTTCAGCAAGAATAATTGGCTTCCTAACGCCTTGACACAGCAATTTGCCGCTCTAAAAAATTGCTATTCACAGCATCACAGCCCCCGCTCGAATGCAAAGTGAGTAGCCCCGCTACCGAGCCCCCCTCTGAGCGGGGCTTATTTTTTTCAAGTTCCGATCTGCGATTATTGCATTGCAGCAAAGGCCGCTTCAATGTCATCGGTGGTGTTTGCGCCGCTCAGGACGATCTTCATTCTATCAATTCGTGGCTTAGCGTATCTCACAACAACTGCCTCGATCTTCTCCTCGGATTCGACGCTTTGAAAGATCCTCCCAGCAAAGGCTGCCAGCCACTGCTCCAGTTCTTCGCCGCGAAAGCCCTCAGCCTCCGCTATTGCCCGGCTCACATCCGGGCGTGATCGACATGAAGCGCGCCTGCTGGCAAAGAACCCATGTCGACCTATTCACCACCAAGCATCGTGGCGCCGCGATTTTGCGATCAGGCGATTGATGAAATCAAGCTTTTCAATGACCGGGACCGGCAAAACGAAAGGATAGATGTCGGCTTGCCCCATTGAACGCTGGAAAGTATTCAATGCGAGGCTGATCGGCACCCACGCGTCAACGAGTTGTTGAGCAGAGGATGCCCTGTATGAATCAAAACGCACTTGCGCTTCCAAATCCTGATGGGTCTTTGGATCGATCGAAAGCCCAAAGGCGCGGGCAGATTCCAGCGTGTCAACGATATGAAAATAATGGGCCCAGCATTCAGCGAAGTCCTCGGAAGGATGGCAGCTGGCATAGGTTGAAATGAAGTGCTCCGGCCAGTCTGATGGCGGCCCTTTTTCGTAATTTCTCTTTAGAGCGGCGGCGTAATCATCCCGTTCGTCGCCAAACAGTGCCCGGGCCTCGTCAAGCATGTCGGACCTGGCGACCAGCTGTTGGAAGTAAAAATGACCGATCTCATGGCGGAAATGACCCAGAAGCGTCCGGTAGGGTTCTCCCATTGAGACGCGGACCGCCTCGCGCACGTCGTCATCGGCCTCCGCCGCACGCAAACTGATCACGCCGTCTTCGTGACCGGTCATGGCGGGTATGAGCTTCCCATCCGGATCTGACCTGTCCTCAAGAAAATCGAAGACCAGTCCTTGCTGCGCATCGACGTCGCGGCCGGGACACGGCAATCCGAGACGCAGGATTGAATAGAAAAGATGCCTTTGGGCTGAACCCATCTTGTGCAATCGTTCGATGTCTTCCGCCCGGTGAGTGCTGGGCATGGCACGATTATAGCGCGCAGGAATGGCGAGGGCATGAGGATCGTCGGATCGGATAAGCCAATTGCTCCCGTCGATGGACCTATTTTTACAGAACCGCCAGCTTTCTCCTTCGCGGGAAGGAATTGACCAGAGCACGTCGTCGATCCGTTGCAGACTGTGCAAAGTGAGGGTGTCGGGGACAAATCCCACCGGAGCATTGCCGGCACCAATACTGACGGTGTTTTCAAAATAGATCGGCAGACCACTGATATCGCATTCAAAGAGACGCATTTCGCCATTCCTGGTTGGTTTCTGCTTGAACGTCTGAACCCTGAAAAAGACCCATTGAAAAATGGGCGATGGAGAAAAATTTGTTTTTTAGGAATCCTGCGGAACAACCGAGCGGTTTGGCAGTTTCGGACTCCAGATTGCAAAGGAGATCGGGATGCTTATTCGGGTTGGTTACGAGATCGCAGTGGAAGTCACATCTCCGACAGCTGTCTACACATATCTCAATGTGCACCCCCAGCATAAAAAGGATGTTGTCTGGTCCTGCCCGGAGGAGGCTGCCGGCACCAGACATATCGACATCCATGGCAATGAGTTTGTGCGCCAGACCTTGCCTGAGGGAGAGACGGTTCTCACGCATGATGCCATTGTGGAAGTGAGTGGACTGCCGGATATTTTCGACGAAAATGCAACGCAAGTCGATCCTGCCCATTTGCCGGCGGAATGCCTTCCCTATCTATTGGGCAGTCGCTACTGCGAAACAGACCGGATGTCGCAAATTGCCTGGAGCCGTTTCGGACATTATCAAGGCGGCGCTGACCGGGTGCGGGCGATTTGCGATTTCGTCCATGCGCATTTGAGTTTCTCTTACGGCTATGCCCGCTCCACTAGGACAGCGCTGGAAGCCTATAACGAACGTGTCGGTGTATGCCGCGATTTTGCGCATCTGGTTATCACATTGTGTCGGGCGCTGAACATTCCGGCCCGCTACGCGAATGGATTCATGGGTGATATTGGCGTGCCGGCCGATCCGTCGCCGATGGATTATAATGCTTGGGTCGAAGTCTATCTTGACGGTCAATGGTTCACGGTCGATGCGCGACACAATCAGCCAAGGATTGGACGAATTCTTGTCGCGCGTGGTCGCGATGCCAGCGACATTCCGCTTTTCTCGACATTTGGCCCGCATCGACTGAACAGGTTCGAGGTGTGGACAGAGGAGTATAAGGGGCTGCAGGCGAATGTCAGCAAACACGTTCGACCAGCGAGAAGAACCTCGATGCGCTATGGACCTGCGGGTCGCTCGCCACATGATCTGGGCGTAAGCCCTTATGTCAATTGCATGATCTGAAAGTAACACCGTTGCAGCCATTTGATGAGATGCTCAGCCATGGTGAGCGTGTTCGCCAACCTTATGAATTTCTCAAGCAGTGGCTAGACCAGCAGGATCAGCACAAACTTCTGCAAAAAACACAGGATGCGGAAAGCGTTTTTCGAAAAACCGGCATCACCTTTGCGGTCTATGGTGATCAGGACGCTGCAGAACGGCTTATTCCGTTCGATATTATTCCGCGTATCATTTCCGGCCAGGAATGGCGAAGGCTATCGCAAGGGATCGAACAGCGCGTGATGGCGCTCAATGCTTTCCTTGAGGATATTTATCATCGTCAGGAAATAGTCCGGGCTGGAATTTTACCGGACCAGCTCATCCGCAACAATGAAGCATTCCTGCCCGAAATGATAGGGTTGCGTCCGCCGGGCAATGTCTACACGCATATTATCGGTGTTGATATCGTGCGGACGGCTGAAAACCAGTTTTACGTGCTGGAAGACAATGCGCGCACGCCTTCCGGCGTTTCCTACATGTTGGAAAACCGCGAAACCATGATGCAGCTTTTTCCGGAGCTGTTCCAGAATGTGAAGGTTCGCCCGGTCGAGAACTATCCGCAATTGCTGCGTCAATCCTTAGCAAGTGTTGCACCACCCGGAACGCAAGGGGTGCCGACTGTCGCAGTTCTCACGCCGGGCATCTACAATTCAGCCTATTTCGAACATGCGTTTCTCGCCGAACAGATGGGGGTACCACTTGTTGAAGCAAGTGACCTTCGCATTTTGGACGGCCGTGTCGCGATGCGAACGACAAAGGGCTATCGCACCATCGATGTGCTTTACAGACGCGTTGATGATGATTTTCTTGATCCGTTGATATTCCGTCCAGACTCAACGCTCGGCGTCGCGGGCATCATGGATGTCTACCGTGCTGGCAATATAACGATTGCCAATGCGCCGGGCACAGGAATTGCCGATGACAAGGCCATCTATTCCTACATGCCGGAAATCGTCGAGTTCTACACCGGCCGCAAGGCAATCCTCGAGAATGTGCCGACATGGCGCTGTTCGGAACCCGATAGTCTTGCCTATGTGCTCGATAATCTGGCCGATCTGGTGGTCAAGGAAGTGCATGGATCCGGCGGCTACGGAATGCTGGTTGGGCCTGCTGCAACCAAAGCCGAGCGCGATGCGTTTGCTCAAAAACTGAAAGCACGTCCACGCAACTATATCGCACAGCCAACATTGGCACTCTCGACAACGCCAATCTTTACCGAAAGCGGTCTTGCACCACGTCACGTCGATTTGCGTCCTTTCGTTCTGGTGTCAGATCGTATCCGGATCACGCCCGGTGGGCTGACACGGGTGGCGCTGAAAGAAGGTTCGCTTGTTGTGAATTCGAGCCAGGGTGGCGGCACCAAGGATACTTGGGTACTCGACGATTGAAGGCCCGAAAAAGCTGAAACTTACCGACCGACCGCCGCAGGAGAAGCGAATGTCGGATCGTAAAACACGACCATCTGGCTTCCGTGACCCAGCGCAGCAGAAGCTATTGCGACGATCAGAGCGTGAAAAGGGAATGATCTATGCTTCTTGGCCGTACGGCAAATGGGCTTTACTGGATGTT
>NZ_NNRM01000035.1 GCF_002252525.1 Brucella pseudogrignonensis | reverse complement strand
GACCTGGCACTCCGCATAATACCGTTCTCGGCATAATCGGCGTTATGTGGTGCACCACATAATGTCGAACTCGGTGCCGCCTGGCAGAAGGTCTCCGCAGAAAGCCGCGAATACCTCTCGGTCAAGCTGGACGACCCGAGCTTCTCCGCTCCGATCTACGCCACCCTGATCGAGGTGGAAGGCGAAGAAGGTCTCCATCTGATTTGGACCCGCTCCAACCGGGAGTGATCGCCTCCCAACAGGGGACCCCGCCGCGCAGGCGGGGTTCCTCCTGCGTCCGATGAAGCCGAAACCAGGCGTCGAGCCTGGTCCCGTATTTTTGACGCCAACCGTGTGTGGGGAAGTCTGCTCAGATCGTCCAAGCCGACATGGGGACCCGAAAGGCTCAAGGTCTTCGTGGTATCCCCAAAAATGCTGGCGCATTTCGACTCCCCCACTCGCCGGCTCCGCCGGTTTCGTGCCGCGAACCTTGACCCCTTCGGCTTACCATCACCGCCGCTGACATCTTTCAAAGAACGTTAAGGAAACGAAGATGTCGATAGATCAGGTAATCGAGGAGTTGCGCGCCGAGCTGCGGAACGCAGTCTATCGTGGCGAGCGCCGCGAGATCAAGGCCGCGCTGGAACTCGCCTTTGCCAAGCGCGAAACCATCTGGGCTGAACAGGAAGCGATTAAGATGGCAGAGCCTGCTTTCTAGGAAGCTTTCGCCCCGCAACACAACCTCGTAGGCCCGATCGACCGGTCTGAGGTTCCAATTGTTTAATGACAACCTTGCGCAGCTCTGGATAACGTCTGAGCTTGCGCAACCGTGTTCTGCGGGCATTGCGGATGTTGTCGGCAACAACGCTATGATAGCTATTATCTTCTGGAATCTCGGTGTCCCGAAAGCTGTTACGCTTGATCTCGCGATAGATTGTTGAGCGATGGCGGCCCATCAGTCGCGCAATATCGCCGAGAGGAACTTTAAGCTGTTCACCTCAAATAGCCGGCGACGTTCCGCCAAAGTGATCTGTGAATGGCAATTAGACATCCAGTTTCCTCCATGGCTAACCAAATGTATTCATTGGCATGTTGCAGCTTAAAATAGAACGTATCATCAGACTATCGCATCTGTGGGGGCATCCGTTCCATGATATGCGGTCTTCAATCCGTGCGATATACATCGGTACGCCTCCTGCCTGGCAGACGCGCAGCTGATGTTCGCGGTTCGAATTGGCGTCCTCCAATCGCTCATAGAATGCGCTGTCTTCAACGTCGACATCACCCCCGCCCAAGCGGATATGCCGGCTCATGGTCCTCTGTTTCCGCTGGTGATCATCTGGGTGGTCTCCTCAGCTCGCCCTTTGACGATTCTCATACTTTCATTTTCACGTGTAATGAAACGCTCTGCGAAAGGACCGTGCATCATAGTTTTACAAAAGCCGACCCAGGCGTTGAAGGTATTCCTTCGCTACCGGTCGTCAAAATTGTGCCCGATGCCAGTTCTCATAGAATTCCAGTTCAATACGCTTGAGAGGGTCGGGCGCGCTGGCTGCTACACCGCATGGCACCTGCTCTATTTCGCCGCCTGTGGGTTTAGTGCCTTCACAGGCTTATTCGTACTCGCCGCGATCGTCATACTCACCCTCTCGCTCGGCATGTTCTTCAAGCCAGATACCGCGCTCATGCTGTGGTGGTTTTTCCTGTCGACGGCGTTCGGGATGTTGGCTGAATTCTCCTCCCCGACTGGTTCGCGCCCACTGGCGCGGCGGATCCGTTCGACAGATATCGGCCACGATTTAGCCGGCAGCCTTGACGAATCTGTTTGCGCTAGCATCGGAATCCATGTCCTGTCTCCGGAAGTAGATTGCTCGCCCGCAGCGGATCGGATCGTGTCCCTGCACGATGACGATCTGCTCGTCCTTGCGCATCTGCTGCGTGATCTCATGCGGCATGATCAGGGGCCTGCGTTGCAGACTAAGACTTTCCGATTTGCGATTGCTGCTGTTGGAATTGCTCCAACCGACATTGCGGGATTTGCCCTCCACCTCGACGGTCATTTCTCCGCATTGCGCCGACACGTCGCGCGCAGTTTCCAGCGCCTTGATAGCAGCATAGGAGGCAAAAGCGCAGCCATCGATCCACGACGTGGAACCGTCCTTGCCAAAATGGCGTACGAGCTGGCCGACTGACTGGTACATCAGCATGAGCGTGATTCCGTATTTGCGGCCACGGTCGCGCGCCTCCTCCAACACTCGCATGTAACCTAGCAGGTCAACCTCATCGAGCATGAAGAGGGCGCGGCGCTTGAAAGCGCCATTGGCCTGCGTCATTGCGTTGATCAGCGAGCCGATGATCAACCGTCCGATCCCCGGATAGGAGCGCAGGATGGCCGCCGGTATATTGAGGAATACGTCCTTCCCGCCTGCAACGATATCGCTCGACTTGAACGAACAGCCGCACACAAGCGCTGCGTAATCGTCGAGGGATAACCATTGCGTATCCTTCGACGCGGTCGAATAGACGCCGGAGAAAGTCTGCTCGGTCATATTGGTGAAAACGCCGAGCGTCTCGCGAATGAAGGCCGACTCCGAAGACTCCTGGATCTCGCGCAGCATAGCCAGAACAGATGGCTCCGGCTCGGACACGATCAGGCGCAAGCTGCGCAGATTGCGACGCCCCTCATACTCCGGAGAGAGCACGACATGGGCGAGCAGACCGGTCAGGAGATTGTGCGCCTGGTTCTGGAAGTAACTGCCGGTCGAGGATTCGAAACGCGCACTTTCAGAAAGCAGCATATGCGCAACCGAGACGATGTCCTCCTCCTTGTGTTTTGAGGTTTCGATCCAGTCGAGCACGTTGAAACCCGCGACCGGGTTCGTCGGATCGAGCACCATGCACTCGCGGCCGAGCTTGCCAGTTCGATGCGCGACAACCATCGGCGCGACTTCGGTCGAGGGATCGAGGCAGATCAGCGGACCGGTGTAACGCAGCGCCGTCGGCACGACATTGCTTGTCGTCTTGAACCCGCCTGATCCGGCGAAGAACAGCATATGCGTGGAATCGAAGTCCTGCTTATAGGTCAATAGCGGCGCACTGCCTCCGCTGCCCCACGTCTCAGGGTTGATCGGATCGAATGGCACGTCGCGGATTGTTTCTCTATCGACACGGTAACGCTCGCCAATGACGATTTCGCCATCCGGCGGAAACAGCTTTCCCGCCGCCGACATGGAGAGCCAATCAGCATCGCCGAAGGTTGCGCGTTTGGCCCGTTTGACGGAATCCGCAACCACGACCGATATCCGCGCCGACACCGCCACGATGACGAAACCGACTGCCGCGGCCATAACCGCAAAAAAGTCGAGATAGGAGAGCACTTCGTCCCATGTCACCGTGCCGCTCTCTACGGATGGGGACAGGCGAGCAAACTCGCGCATAGCGTAAAAGCCGGCGATGCCCATGAAGCAAAGAAGACTCGTCACCGCCACCGGGCGACGGCGATGCAGCGGTAGAGCGAATACCGTAATCAACCCGGCAATTGGGCCGAAGAGCAGATTGGGGATCGGCGCGGATCGGAGGAACCAATATGCATATTCCGGAGAAATCCCGGCCGCCATCGTTGGCCATCTCTGTGATGTGATCATTACCGTGATCGCACTTACCGCGGCCGGTACGATAGCCCACAGAACCGCCGCGCTTAATCTAATCTTCGCCGCCATATCCGGGTTCTCCTATGGGGCTTACTCGCCGGACGCCTTGTCGCCGTTCTCAGACGTAGGCGTTCTGGGCGACCTCGTATCCTCAATGTCCGCGGGGGCATCCCGGAACGCCAAAGCGCCCGCAGTCTTCAGGCGCACATACTCTCCCGATCCCGCTACCACCGTCGCCGCTTCTAACAGCACGCCCAGCAGATAAGCGCGGTCCGCCTCACGAAGACCGGCCCTTACGATCAACCCGCCAAGTGCGATCTTCTCGCGCATGTCTTTTCTGCGCTCATTCGACATCGTCCGCCGCCGTCTTCGGTCAAGAGCCGTCGTTCGTTGATCGAGGCGTTTAAGCAGATGCACCGGAAGGCCCCTTGCCGCCCGTCCGGTATCGCGCAGCGATTTCCTCGAAGATATCGTCGAGGTCTGCGTCCGGAATTTCCAGCTCCGCCAAACCAGCCTTTGCGGCAGCGCGGGCAAATCGCTCATTGGCCTTGGCCAGCAATAATCGGCGTTTTTCTCGTAGTCTCTCTATCTGCGTATCGATCTCGGAAAGCGTTGTTATGGCGCGCATATTGGTAAAATACTCTCTTTTCTCGTTCATGGTAATCGCGATTATACAGTATATAAACGCATAGTAAAAGATGCTACGTTGGAGCACTCCATTCGGATTGAGGCGGCATCGGCCCTTCGGTCCGATTGGTTTGAGGGCGCAATATACGTCGCTGGCGCGACGTGCTTGAGGGAAGGTCTCGGGGTCGCATGGCGATAATGTTTGTACGGGCACAGGTGATCGGTCGGGGAGCGGGACGAAGCGTCGTCTCGGCCGCCGCCTATCGTCACCGTACGAGGATGGAGGAAGAGCAGACCGGCCTCAGCTTTCGCTACGAGGGTGGCAAGCCAGAACTCGTGCATGAGGAACTGGCGCTGCCCGATGATACGCCGGCCTGGCTGCGCACAATGATCAATGGTGAAACGGTCGCACGCGCCAGCGAGGTGCTCTGGAATGCCGTCGACACGTCCGAAAAGAGGGCGGACGCGCAGCTTGCGCGGGAATTGATCTTCGCATTGCCTGAGGAACTATCGAAGACCGAGAACATCGCTCTGGTGCGTGAGTTCGTGCGAGAGAACCTCACCTCCAAGGGTATGGTCGCGGACTGGGTCTATCACGACAGGCAAGGCAATCCGCATGTCCATCTGATGACCACATTGCGGCCTCTGACCGACGACGGCTTCGGTGCCAAGAAGGTGCCGGTTCTCGGCGACGACGGCGAGCCGTTGCGGGTGGTCACGCCGGACCGGCCGAAGGGCAAGATCGTCTATCGGGTCTGGGCGGGCGACAAGGAAACAATGAAGGCGTGGAAGATCGCCTGGGCCGAAACCGCCAACAAGCACCTCACGCTAGCGGGTCATGATATCCGCCTCGACGGACGCTCTTATGCCCAGCAAGGTCTGGACGGCATCGCTCAGCAACATCTGGGGCCGGCAAAAGCTGCGTTGGCGCGCAAAGGCCAGGAGATGTATTTCGCGCCGGCGGCGTTGGCGCGTCGGCAGGAAATGGCCGATCGCCTTGCCGACGAGCCCGGCCTTTTGCTCAAGCAGATCAGCAACGAACGCTCGACATTCGACGAGCGGGAAATCGCCAAAGCGCTGCATCGCTATGTCGACGATCCGACGATCTTTGCCAATGTCCGCGCGCAACTGATGGCGTCGCCGGATCTGGTGACGCTGAAGCCCCAGCGGATCGATCCCGACACGGGAAAGGCCAGCGAGACTGCCGTCTTCACGACGCGAAGCATGCTCCGCACGGAATACGACATGGCGCAATCGGCGACGGCGCTGTTCCGGCGATCCGGTTACAAGGTGTCATCCGCAAAGTTCGATGACGCGATCCGCTTGGTGGAAAGTCGCGATCCTGCAAAGACATTCAAGCTCGACGTGGAACAGGTCGACGCTGTTCGCCATGTCACTGGCGATACCGGCATTGCGGCGGTCGTCGGCCTCGCCGGTGCTGGTAAATCGGCTCTTCTCGATGCGGCGCGAATTGCTTGGGAGGCGAATGGCCGTCGTGTTATTGGTGCAGCGTTGGCGGGCAAGGCCGCCGAGGGCCTTGAAGGCAGTTCCGGCATCCGATCGCGCACAATCGCCTCATGGGAACGCGCCTGGGCGGACGGAAATGATCAGCTGCAAAAAGGTGATGTGCTCGTTGTCGATGAGGCGGGGATGGTTTCGTCAGAGCAGTTGGCGCGTGTCCTCAAAGCAGTCGAAAGCGCTGAGGCGAAAGTCGTTCTGGTCGGTGATCCGATGCAGCTCCAGCCGATCCAGGCCGGTGCTGCCTTCCGGGCGATTGTCGAGCGCGTCGGCTTTGCTGAACTGATCGGCATTCGTCGTCAGAAGGAACAATGGGATCGTAACGCCTCGCGTCTCTTCGCGCGCGGAAAGTTAGTAGAGGCGCTCGACGCTTATGCACAACATGACCGGGTCGTCGAAGTCGAAACGCGCGATGCCGCAATCGAACAGATCGTCACGGATTGGGGACAAGCGCGGGAGGACTATCGGGCCAAAGCCGAAAGTGAGAACCGCACACTGAGCGGTTCCGAGCTTCTCGTTCTGGCGCAGACCAATGACGACGTCAGGAAGCTCAACGAGGCGATCCGGACCGTCATGGCGGGGCAGGGTGCGTTGAACGATGAGCGTACCTTCCAGACGGAACGCGGCGTCCGGGAATTTGCCGTCGGCGATCGATTGATCTTCCTCGAGAATGCCCGCTTCTTCGAACGGCGCGCCGAGCATCTCGCTATTCAGCATGTGAAGAATGGCATGCTGGGAACCATGGTCCGCACGACGAGCGATCGCGGCGATACGCTGCTGACCGTCAGGCTCGACGCAGGTCGCGAGGTCACATTCGGGCAGGAGACTTATTGCAATGTCGATCACGGCTACGCCGCGACGGTTCACAAGTCACAGGGCGCGACCGTCGATCGCACGTTCGTCCTCGCGACAGGGCTTATGGATCAGCATCTCGCTTATGTCGCCATGTCGCGCCATCGGGATCGCGCGGACCTCTATATGGGGCAAGAGGATTTCGCGCCTCGCCAGCAATGGGGTGGCAGGTCAAGGGTTGATCATGCGGCAGGCGTTACGGGCGAACTGGTTGAGCTCGGGGAAGCGCACTATCGGGGCGACACCGGTTCCGCCGCTAGCCCCTTTGCCGATGTGCGCACCGACGACGATGCGATTCATCGTGTCTGGGGCGTCAGCCTGCCAAAGGCCATCAAGGACGGCGGTATCGGGCTCGGCGACACGGTGACCTTGCGCAAGGACGGCGTGGAGAACGTCGAGGTTCACGTGCCCATCATCGATCCCGAAACTGGCAGGAAGACTTTCGAGGTACGTGAGGTCGAACGCAACGTCTGGACCGCGAAACAAATCGAGACGGCGGCGGCGCGGCAGGATCGTATCGAGCAGGAAAGTCATCGTCCTCAATTGTTCAAGCAACTGGTCGAACGCCTGTCGCGGTCGGGCGCCAAGACCACGACGCTCGATTACGAAAGCGAGGCAGGCTACCAGGCACAGATTGTCGACTTTGCCCGACGCCGGGGCATGGACCATGCCGCCGATATCGCAGCCGGGATGGAAGAAGGGGTCGGGCGGCGGCTGTCTTGGATCGGCGCGCAGCGTGATCGGCTGGCGGAACTCTGGCAGCGCGCCAGCGTCGCTCTCGGTTTCGCGATCGAGCGGGAGCGCAGCGTCTCGTATGTTGACGACGCGGTCACGCGAGCCAACGTATTCGTGCAGGCCGCCGGCGCGCCAGGCCTGTCACGCTATATGCTTCCCCCACAGGAGCATTTTGCACATTCGCTGGAAAACGATGCGCGCACCGAGCATCGGGCGTCAGCCCGATGGAAAGAACGAGAGGCGATCCTTTTTCCAGTTCTCGAGCGCATTTACCGCGACCCGACGGCGGCGCTTGTGGAGCTGAATGAACGAGCCTCTGCATTTGAAGTTGATCCTCGACGCCTCGGCGAAGATCTCGTGCGTGACCCGTCAGTGCTTGGCGTCATGCGTGGCGGTGCCAGCCTCGTCGAGGGGCAGGCAGCGCGCAAGGAGCGAGCAGTCGCAGTCGCGGCAGTCGCCGAGCTTGGGCCCCTGGTGCGCAGTCATGGCGAGAGCTTCAGCCGCGACCAGAGTCATTTTGAGAACCGCGAATATGCGCGTCGGTCTGCCATGTCAGTGTCGGTGTCAGCACTGTCGCCACACGCTGTGGAACGGCTCAAGGAGATTGAGGCAGTTCGCGAAAAGGGCGGGGAGAGTGCATACAAGACCGCTTTTGCCTATGCCGCCGAAGAGCGGTCCCTTGTCCAGGAAATGAAGGCTGTAGGTGAGGCGTTGACGGCCCGCTTCGGCTGGAGCGCCTTCACCGACAAGGCCGACCAGTACGCGCAAAAGCATATAGTCGATCGTATGCCGGAGGGTATGCCGCGGGACGACCAGGACAAACTGGTGACACTGTTTGCGGCAGTGCGCCGTTTCAACGAGCTGCAGTATCTTGCCGAGAAGCGCGATCCGTCCCGTGTCGTGGCGCCTGCGGCCTATGACCCGGCCCGGGCACCGGAGATGTCAGCGCCGCCCACATTGCCGATGCTCGAGGCCGTGACGGAGTTCAAAACCTCGGTGGATGACGACGCACGGCGGCGGACGGCAGAGGCTGCTCTTTACAGACAGAAGCGGGCAGCGCTCGGCGATGTGGCGCAGCGGATCTGGCGGGATCCGTCGACCACGCTGGCAACCATCGAGGACCTGGTCACCAAAGGTATCGACCCCGACCGTATTGCCCGGGCCGTCGCCAACGAACCGTCCGCTTATGGCGCGCTGCGCGGCTCCGACCGGATTATGGACCGGCTTCTGGCGTCTGGAAAGGAACGCAAGGAGGCGGAGCATGGGCTGGACGCAGCCGTCGCGCGTATTCGCTCTATGGGGCAGGCCTGGCGCGGCGTCTTCGACGCTGAGAAGGCGGCGGTCGAGGCGGACAGGAACCGTATGAACGTGCCGGTTCCCGGACTGTCACGACGTGCGGAAGCCGAACTCATTCGCCTCTTGGCCGCGGCCGGAAAATCTCCAAAGGACATCACGCCGCTCGTGCGCTCGGTCGACGCCGCGGTGAGGGCGGAATTCGCGGCAGTCAGCAAGGCGCTCGACGCCCGTTTCGGGCCGGGCGCCATCGCACGCGGCGATCAGGCTGTCATCAATCGCGTCCCAACAGCACAGCGCAAGGTCTTCGAAGCCATGCAACCGAAGCTGAAAGTGGTGCAACTGGCGGTCCGCGCCGATCGTACGCTGGAGATTATGGCTGAGCGTCAGAGGCGGGCACTTCCCCGCATCAAAAGTATCAACAGATAACCAACAGCAGAGGATCAGATAGGGTGAGCAGTAGTCCTTATTCCAGGCGAATACTCGGAAAGAGATCGTCATCGAAGCTGTTCGCAAATCACTCTGAACGAACGCTGCGGGCAATCAGAGCTAAATCAGCTAAAGCCCCTCTCGGTGATATGGCGCGACTGATGGGGCGTTTACACTTGACAGTTTGTCGCGGAAATCACGCGCGACCACTTCAGTAATGCGAAGCTTCCAAAATATGACGTCGACAGTAGCTAACACATCAGCAGATAATGCCCTCGCTTAACTTCCTTCCTGCTCCAATTTGCACCTAACCGCATTTCAAGTTCAATGGACGACTTTGCAGCTCAACAGTGAGATCCCGAAGCAGATTGGAATTAGACGACAAAATTTCTATGCGTAGGCTATCCAAGCCTCTTTTTGAAGTAAGCTGCTCTATCGACGTTGCAAGGCAAAAGCGTGCGTCGACATTGAGCGTGACTGCTGCGTCTGCGGGTTTATATTTTCTCAGAGCCATTCCACCGAATCGACTGAACGGAATACAACCTTTGGCAGTCCGCCTTCAACGAGTGTACGAATGCCATTGAAGGTTAAAAAATCGACGGCGAAAATAAGGAGGCTTAACCCCTCGATTGTCGATTGGATAATTACGCACCCGTCTTCGAATTCTATAAACGTCTCGGACCCTTCGAAACTGGCAGATTGGCAAAATTTTGCTATTTTCGTGTAGAGTCTCTCTGACAAATACGATGCGCGCCCGACCGGGATGAATGCTTCTCCGACATGCGGATACATGGCAATTACTCCATCAGCTGCTGCCAGCCAGACTTGGATATGAGCGGTGCCGGCGCCAAGTTAAACAAGGCGGGCATTCTCGGGCTGTTAAGTTTTGGGCTTCTACACAGTGGCTTTGTGAGTTTGATTTTCTGACGCATCTGCAAGAGCACTCGCAACGAAACTTCGAATACGCCACAGCATACCGAAAAACGCCCAAAACCCTCCGCCCGGCCAAGTTCTTCAAACGAAGCGCCGGCGCGACTGTAAATTCGTCTCATATGAGGTTCGTAGTTGGAAATGAGCGTATCGATGCCATTGTCCAGTGCCACTTCGCAGAGAGCGAGCAGCAGAAGCGAAAAGGCATCACCAAGGCTCAGGTCCGGTAGATCGTGTCTGATTGCCTCGTCGTCGATGCACATGCGTGTGCCTTCCCAAATCCCGGGAGCTATCAGATTGTAGGCATCGGGGAATGTGTCGCGGAAAACGTCATAGAGAAGTGTTGGTCCCGTTGTCGGCATCAGCCGCACACAGCCGTAAAGCCGGGTGGAGTTGTTATTGCACCATAAAAGGTAGGCTGGGTTGAGATCGTCATAACGGTCGCGTTCCCAAGGCCCGGAAACAGAAACACTCCAACCGAGCTTGTCTGCGAATATTCGCTTTCTGAGCCGAAAAGACTGATCGAGCAATTCGCTGTACTTATGATACTCGTGTTCTTTAACAAGGAGATACATGCTTGCCCCATTGATTAACAAAGAGCAGCATGTAGTTGGATGTGTGCCTGTTAAATCTCCGGAGAAAAGCCCCCTAAATTTAAGGTATTGCTATCGCTGTAAGGACTGATCAGACGAAGCTGGATCGCACGCGACGTGGCAGAGGCGATTGTTGTTGCGCCGAGCTTGTTTCTCGCGGAAGTCAGGTAGGTTTGCGAGGTATGCTCGGAAAGTTCGAGTATTGCAGCAATATCCTTGCTATTTTTACCCAGTGCAGTCCAATAAAGACACTCTTTCTCTCGTTTGGTGAGCTGCGGTACAGGATCGTGTTCGCCATGCATCTCAAAGATAGCCTTCTTGTGGATATGTGATCCAATTCCCTGCCACTCCTTTCGACACTGGTTTACAATTTTGTTCCATTGATCTGGTGGTTTACTTGAATTCAAAGAGAACAGCGCGCGCCGCTTTTTATCTACGATGGGAATTGAATAGCCGTTAGCTCCGAGTCCGTGTTTTCGGGCTTCCATTAAAAATTCATGAGCCTCGATCGGGATATCAACTTCGCGCCAATCGTACGGTATTTGTCTTAAAACGCCCTCCCGAAGAACAGGATCAATTTTCGCGTGTCCATTCAAGAGATAATGGGAAACCCATGTGGGTGGATAAGTGGTACGAACATATGGTGCGTCGACGAGGTCCGCCACCGTCAGGGCAAGGTGGTAGGTCGCAAAGTCAACGCCATATGTGGTTTGCACTGCAACTAGTGCCTGATGAACATTAGAAGCCGTTCTTATACGCTGAACGACATTGTGATAGCGTAAAGATGATTCATATTGCTCCATTGAAGCCCTCCCAAGGAAAACACCGGCGATCAGATCGGCCGAAAGGAATTAGTGAAGCATAAAATCAGAATTAAATTTCTTAATAATGTATAAATAAGAAATCAAATTATAGTGTTGAATCGCAAGGAAGTATAATTATTAAAGTGAATGAAATTATATTATAAATCGGACGAAGCTGCGGTTAATACGGGATTCCCACCTCCTTTTTTCTAGGGATTTCCGAAGAAATTCGGAACTTCTGTTGCCTATTCCCTCTTCTGGAACTGACGGCAAATAACATCCGTTTCTTGCTCATATCTCCGCTCGGTTGATGAGCGTTGTGTCAATCCCCCTGAAATCGGGGAAGTCTTTCACGGGATTTATCTCTCTCACATTTGTTGGCATTCTCGCTGAACAGCCAACAGACGCAAGTTTAATCCTTGCGTTGTTACAGACATCGACAGACGGGCGGAGGTCAATGTTGCCCACCCCTCTTGGTCTGCTCTCGTTGATTGCCCGTGGTTTGGTCCTGGTTCGAGCCGCAACCAGCTCTGTAAAAGTCGACTACACGTTCGTTCACTTTGTCATGATAGCCGTTACGGCTGTGGTTCAGGCATCCGCCGAAGGGTTGAGGAGGAAAACACTATGACAAAAGCTCCATCAAAGTTCCTGAACGAATGCGAGAGGGCGCCCCGGCTCAACGAAATGTTCGCATTCTTTTCTGCAACAGCGGGCGGCAGATCCGGAGCGCCTCAAAAGATCCCTGTAGTGGATCACCGGTTGTTACAATTTGATAGTCAATTGTCACGGTTCGCCAAAGTACATCAGACATTATGGGGTAATTTCGATCCCCATTATTTCAGTAGTATTCCTTACCGCCTCGAAGAGGAAATCAGGCTTGGCGACGCATTGCTGGAATACGGAATAAGCAAGGCGCAAACCGCTGGTCAAGTGGGATATTATGTCCTTGGAGCCGCTGAGGGTACTTTTGCGCGTACGTTGTCCAGTTTGGCGGCTGGCTCAATCTTGACGTTGTCATGTAGTCCCAACGAAGAGAATAAGGCCAGTTTCTATCGGGCTGGGCGACCGCAATATTCGACTTTCTTCCTGGGTCCTTTCCACCGGTTAACATCTTCTTTTCTTGCGACAGATGTCATTTTAAAACCTCTGGCGGGAAAGTTTGACGTGATACTGGAAGACACGACTTTTCAAATGTATTCGGCAAATCGTTCCGCGCAGATCGGGTTTGTAAAACAATATTTGAGAAAGGATGGAATCTTTATTTTCGTAGAGAAGCACAAACGAGACAATCAAGAAGAATATCTTCAACGTGAGCTGCAGAAAGACTTTGGTTACAAGTCGAGATATTTTTCTACATTAGAAATGGAGAAGAAGAGAGAAACAATCCTCAAAAGAATGAATGAAAATGAGGTCACTCTCGAGGCTATGGCTCTTACAATTGGAGAGCATTTTAATCACGCCTGCATCACTTGGAACAGCGGAAATTTCTACACAATTGCGGCGAGCAACAATGCCGACAATCTAAAGGAGCTCGCAGCAAGAATGTGCGAGCCCTGTATCCCGCACGAATACGTCTATGAAGACTTACCAGGTTCGTTAACTGGTTTTTCCACCATACTGCCGACATTTCGTCGGCCCACTAAGCAATCGTGATGGGAAGTCTGGAAAGCGGATTCGGCTGCAAAAGCAATCGCGCGATGATGGTTCATTTTCTAGCCGGGATGCTTGTTTCCAATATTGGACGCAACGCATATTTTGTCTGCATCATATGGTGTGCTCTCAGCTGGGGAAACAATGCGCGGCTTGTGCCATTTCTGCTGTTTGTGAGTACCCTTTCGCAGTTTTTGGTTAGCGGATTATCCGGCTTTTTAGCCGACATAGCGGACCGGAGGTATCTAGCGATAGGTATGGATGCGGTTCGGGCTATCATTGTTGCACTAACTGGTTACGCCATCGTAGCGGAAATGGAAGTGACTGTGCTATTTTTGTCAATTGCACTTTATTCCGTTGCCGATCGTGGGTATCTGACTGCCATGCAGTCCATAATCCCACGTTTGCCCTGGAGTGCAGTCACCACAAATTCGGCATCATATCTGATGATGCAATCAGGTACTTTCCTTGGAGCAGGACTGGCCGGTATTCTACTTCATTTCCTGTCTTATGGTGCGGTATTATCGCTGATTAGTTGCACGTTTATCCTCTCCGGTACACTGTTGGCGACTAAACCGAGTTTGTCCTTTTATAAGGGTCCGATCGAGCCAGGCGGCAATGGCCGACTAAAGTACACTTTCTCCATAACTCATCTAAATAAATACAAACTGGTTTCACCCACCCTGGTCTATAGTTTTTCCTTTGGTGTTGGAATATTGGTCAACACTCTCCTCGCAGTTTATGTCCTTGAGGAGATGAATGGTAATGCCATTCTATTTGGCAAGTTTGAATCTGCGTGGGCCTTCGGTGGGATACTTGTATCTCTTGTACTGGCATTTGGTGTGGGGACGACGTTTTCGCAGTCAAGGCAGCCGGGATTACTATTCTATTCAGGTTCAGCCTTGGTGCTGCTCTGGATATTCCCCATTCCCATCCCCGTGGCAATCGTTCTCGTCCTGCTTGGCGCTATTTACAATCTGAGCAGGATAAGTTTGGACGTACAGGTCCAGCAGTCTGTAAGCACTGCAACTATCGGACGCGTGAAAGGTGCTATCAATTCCATAGCAACCGGGACTGCGTTGCTGATTTATGTTCTGATCTGGATTGTTGGCAACGCAGTCCCACCTTCCCACATCCTTGCAGGATATGGTTTTTGCGCGATCATTGCAGCGACGACATTGACCATCAAAAGCTGTTCGGTATGCCAGAGGAGCGACAGGAATTGATACTTCCATCTGACATTCGTACGAGACTCAATACCGTACTTCCTCTCGTTGAGGATTATTGGCAACGTCCTGTCGGAGCGTATTCGGCTGCATTACATGATGGGTTTCGAACGGCGGAGCTAGATGTCAGGCAAGATGCATTTGGCCGGCTTTGCACCTTTATTCGCAAGCGAGCGTCGCAGTTAGGGCATAGCGAGACAGAAACACATATGTTGGCAAGTCAACTTCGACGCCGGCCGGTGCTCCAAACAGGGCCGCATTGTCACCTCATTATCGAGCCGGATGCCTTTTTCACGCACCTGTTTACCACGTTAGGTTTAAGAGCTCACTCCGAGTGCTGGTATATTAATTATACGGCCTCAACGGTTAAGTTCATCGAGAAGGCAAAGAAAGGTCCTGGCTGGCTTTGGCTCGATAGCCAGAACATAAATGTGTTTGGCTTGTCTCGTAGCAAGATGGAACCTAACAGTGTCTGCGGCTCCCAAGGTCGTTTCCGCTTTATGTTGAGCCCCACAAATGACCAGGCCGCCCACTCCTCAGTTGACCAGCTAAAATCCATTCTCCCTGAAGACGAGTTCCGTTCTGCAGCGGAAGCAATTAAGGCAGCAAACCAGCGACTATGGCCATATTGCTTCGGTCGCCAGATCAAATATCTGCAATTGGACGATGCGGATGTCGCCCTGCTTTTGCTTGACCATCTTCTGGATCCAACCTCTTGGCTCTCACGTCATTTCTTTGGTGCCTCCAATATGGTCGGAGCGTTTCTGCAAGAGGTGCGTAAGCTCGATAACGGTCCGTGGGCTGGTTGGTTCAGGTTCGGCACGGATTTCTTCTGGTGGATACGCGGTGGGCGGATAAAGCGGTTAAAGCTCGATAATGACAGGTTACGCGATGAATCCGGAATATTCGAGTTACACCTCGATTCCCGCTCTTTGGCACAAGCTCTGGAAGCCGGCGAGATCGTGCCAAGTCTCTTTCTTGTCTTTCTGGTGATTGCCATACTACCCGGTGTGAGGGCACTGGGGGGTAGCCGGCAGGTGGTCTATTATCCTTTGATGCGTTTCGCGTTATTGTCTGCGCTCGATCGCTCTGCGGCTCCCATCAATAAGGCCCTGGCAAGAAGTGTTCGATCGGACCGGATGCCGAGTGTTTGGGGGCATCGGACAATTACGCCTACCTGTACGTCCCCGTGGGAACACTTCATAGCAACGTGTGATGACGCGGGGGCCAGGTATTCGATACTGAAGGCATTCGACAACCACAATCTGATTTCAACGAGTGCGGGCCTGCCTTCATTTATAGAGGACGAGCTTTGGGCCCGATTGTGCGTTCGGACCAAATCGGAAAGTTGGCCACACTTGCCCTGATGATTGCAAGCCTGCGCATCGTCATATCGCGTCGAATGTACTCGAATATCCACGTCAAATCCGGAGGCCGATCGATGATTAAACACATGACAACTATCCGCCGCCTCGAAACAGTTGACTGGGAGGCGTTCCGGAGTGTGCGGCTGGAAGCACTTCTTTGTGAGCCTGCTTCATTTACGAGTGAATACAGTGATTGGTCGGCATTGCCGGACAGCGACTGGCGGCAGCGATTGAACAGTCCGGTGTTTGCCATTTTTCAAGACATTACGCCGGTAGGCCTTCTCGGCCTGGTTCGGGAAAAATGGCCTCGGGCTTCTCACCGTGCGTCGATCACGATGGTGTACCTTCGCAAGGATTTCCGTGGGAGTGGACTAGCGAAGTCTCTTCTGGACATGGTTGCAAAATTTGCTTGGGATATTGGCGTGACACAGCTGGAACTGACTGTAAGTGTCGAGAACCCTGTGGCAATTAGCTTCTATCGGCGGGAAGGCTTTGTCGAAACTGGCCGCATTCCGGCTGGCTTCATACATGAGGGAAGAGAAATTGATGACGTTTTGATGGTGCGTCGTTTGGCAATCCAGCCACTGGGAACGAAGTCGCGCCGGGCCTGAACATACTGAAACTATGCGGTACGTTTCGCGCATCCCCTTATCCTCTGCTTAGCGACCTCTGAACAGGTCGGATGTTTGGTTGTGACAATGGTCCTGAGTAACCACAGGTCCTATCGCAATCGGCGGTTTGTCGAGTTTACTCCGTAGATGAATGCACCGCGCCGCGCATGAGTGCGAATATGAAAATTCGTGAAATTTTTGCGCGCAACCTCAGAGTGATGCGACACGCAAAGGGATTGTCGCAGGAGAAGCTTGCGCATCAGGCTGGTATTGATCGGACCTATGTAAGCTCTCTTGAGAGATGCATTTATAGTCCGACCATCGATATGCTCGCCACACTTGCCGATATTCTGGAAGTTTCCCCCGCTGATTTGCTTCAGGAGGAACCGAACAACAGCAATTCGCATTCGCGGCGCGCAAGCCCTTAGAAGGGGTTGAAGCGTCTGTTTGGCTAACATTCCATTCCAGTGCATGGGATCACCTTAAGCTGGGTGCAGTATAGCACAGCATCGCCGCCACTTCGTACGATTTCACAAAGGCTGGAACCGGCAGGAACTCGAAACGTGAATGGAAGTTATAAGCGCCTGTGAACATATTGGGCGTTGGAATACCGCGCTCCGATATAACTGCACCATCGGTTCCGCCACGCATTGAAATGAGTTTTGGTTTCACATTCGTGCTATCGAGAGACGTTAGAAGCAATTTCATAGCTCGAGGATCCTGTAAGAAAAACGGACCCACATTTCGATATTCGTCGTTCATGCGGCAATCGATTTCGCCAGAGGGGAATCTTGGTTTCATAGCGTCTAGAATGGTCGCGATCTTCTGCTTGCGAGCCTCAAATGAAACGGTGTCGAAGTCGCGTATCAAAACCTGCAGTGTTGCTTTGCTGTCGTTTGCAACAAGATTCGACATCCAGTAAAATCCTTCCGTTCCCTCCGTATGCTCGGGTGTGTCCAGTCGATCGAACTGCGCAATAAAATCCTGCGCCATGAGCACAGGGTTCAAAAGTTTGCCCTTTGCGGACATCGGGTGTGCGCTGATCCCGTGAAAAGTTATTTCGCAAGAAGCAGCATTGAAGTTCTCGGTGACGACCTCACCAAGTTCGCAACAATCAATAGTATAGGCGAAGTCACAGGAAAACCTTTGCAGGTCCAGCGCTTTGGCTCCTCTCAAGCCGATTTCCTCATCGGGCACAAAGGCGACTGCAACATCACCATAGCGTCCTGACTCATCCAGACGGGCCAGAAGTGTCATAATAACGGCTATAGCAGCCTTGTTGTCGGCTCCGAGTACACTCGTTCCATCGCTTGTGATGACATCGTGTCCAACCCATCGATTGATTTCCGGATTCTCGTCAACGCGGAGCCATATATCTTTCTCCTTGTTAAGGCAGAGATCAGAACCCGCGAAGCGATGGATCTGAGGACGAATGCTCGCCTCCAGGCCCACATCAGCGGTATCGAGATGAGCGATAAAACCGATGCGTGGCGCATCAGGCACAGTGCCACGCCGTATACCGGTGACGATGGCCTGGTCATCGACGATGACATCCTGAACCCCCATGAGGATCAATTCCTGGGCCAGTAGGCGCGCCAGTTCCAATTGGCCAGGAGAGGACGGCAAATGTAATGACGTAGCGTCGCTTTGACTGGCGATCGCGATGTATCGGAAAAAACGCTCCGTCAATTCAGTGTTGATATCCATACTATGCGGTTTCCATCCTTATGAGACTGCCTAATCTTACCAAAGTGCGGATCGTTCACACGTGAACACGCCCGCAGTCTCTGGAAATCTCAACGCTGGTCCCAAAGACGGCTGAGCGCTCCGCGAACTGGCGTAGGATTCGATCAGCGTTTTGCTTTCTCGCCAGTTCAGGTACCAGTCGTTGCTCGAATGTAGCACCTCTCAACGATTGCTCACCACCGATAATCAGCGGATGAAGGACCGCCCCGGTGAGGTTATTATTATCGTCAAACGAACATGCACCTATGACACTCTCCCAGACCTCCGGAGCGCGCCATGTGCCTTCTTCTGACGGTACGTGGAAAATGAAGTTACCAAGGCTATAGAAGATCGGCCTTTTCCGATAGATTTCCATTCCCTGCAACACAGGCGCTCCATGGCTTACAAAGGCCGCTGCGCCTGCATCGACACATTTTTTTGCGACGCTTCTGACCCAATCTGGCACCTCAAGCCAATCCGTCGCCCAGTGGTGATGATGCAAATAGGCAATCACCAGGCAGCCTTCACATGTGGCATCGGAAATAGCTTGGAGGTTCACGGCGAGATCGCCATCGTTGATCTTTACACTTCGCCTGAAATCTCTCGAGCGTCGGAAAACAGTTCGCCCGATGCAGACTTCCTCCAGTTCGTTAACCGGCTGGGGGTCGTTGGGTTGACTGTCATTAGTCAGCGCTAGTTGGGTATAACCGACCTTTTCACGCACTGAACGGAGTTCGTTGAACGTCGTTTCGTCAACATCGATTAGCTGGGAAATGCCCAAGCGGTTGATTCCAGGGCGCTCCGGGCGTTCCTCTCTGGCGTCATCGGCATACATAAAATCGGGGCCGGGGCCGCCATCCATGGCGACGATGGCAATCTTGCGTTGCCCTATCCAACCCAGACCGGGTCTCGCAGCCTCTTGATAGTTTCGCCCGATCCCAGCATGCAGGAAGTCTCGTTGCTCGACTTCTTCCAAAGTTGAAAGTATGCCCGAGGGGCCCAGATCGAACGCATGATTGTTGGAAAGTGAGAGAGCTTGAAATCCGATATCATGCAGTGCGTCCAGAACGGCGGGCTGGCTGCAATCGAAAAACGACCCCTTCAAAGGCCAGCCACCGTAGCGTCCGGCAATCGTGCCTTCGAAATTGGTGAAAGCCAGATCAGCTTTCTTTATTATTTCACAGACTTCCTGAAACGTTGGATTGGAAGTACCGCGAGTGTCGTGCTTGATGAGGGATTGCCCGGTTACTGCGATGGTGAAGCTGTTGCTCATGATAGTCCCCTTTTGGCATGCGCGTGACTGGCCGTAAGAACGTGGACATTGCGTCATCCCGTTCACAGCCGATCACGTTTGGCTGATGGTGTGTGCTTCTAATGGATAAACCGGCGGGATCGCGCCCCGACCAAACTGCGTGTGTAAGCGTTTTGCGATTGCGCAAATACGGTCGCTGAGGGACCGCAATCTTCCACGCGACCGTTCCTCAAGATATATATCTGGCTGCAGAGATCCTGAACGACGGCAAGATCATGCGAAATGAAGATCATCGATATATTATCTTCCAGAATCCGTTCTTTCAGAAGCTCGACGATCTCTGCTTGAACCGATACGTCAAGTGCCGAGGTTGGTTCGTCGGCGACGATAATCTCTGGTCGTGCGAGCAGTGCGCGTGCAATGCAGATACGCTGCTTTTGTCCACCAGAAAGCTGGTGTGGGTAACGAGACAGAAAATTTCTGTCCAAGCCGATCCTGTCCATCATCTTTCCGATCTCGGAACCGGTCGTCCGCCGGTCAGCCAGGCGGTTTTTCGACCGAGCGGCCTCCTCAAGTGTATCGCCGATAGCCATGCGTGGGTTCAGCGAAACCGATGGATCCTGAAAGATCATCTGAACCCGTCCAAGGATTCGGCTCGTTCGCCCATTCTTGGAGACGTCGAATTTTGCTCCGTCGATTGCAATCTCGCCGTCACTCGCCGTCTCGAGCCCGGCAATAATCCGACCCATGGTTGTCTTTCCACTACCACTTTCGCCAACAATGCCTGTAACGCTGCCGCGCTGAAGTCGAATTGAAACTTGGTCCAGTGCTTTTTGTGATGCAGTTCGTGAAAAAGGCCATGGGAGACCCGCTAAGCGGAAGCTCTTAGAGATATTGCTCGCCACAAGAATATCAGGAACCGGATTTGTTCCGGCTTCTCGTCGATCAGATATATTTGTCGACCATGACATATCGGACCCCGAATGGCCGCCGGATAAACGCAAACGGGGAACAGCCGCGAGCAATCTCCGTGTATACTCATTCTGCGGTGCGTCGAGAATGGCGCGGGTAGAGTTTTGTTCGACAACCTTCCCGTGACGCATAACCAGAACCTTGTCGGCGATCTCGGCTATGACGCCCATATCGTGGGTAACCAGCATGATGGACACACCAGTTTCATCGACGAGTTTGCGCAGGAGCAACAGAATCTGCTTTTGCACGGTTGCATCAAGCGCAGAGGTTGGCTCATCAGCGATAATGATTTCCGGCGATCCTGCTAGCGCGATGGCGATTACGATGCGTTGCCGTTGCCCGCCAGAGAACTGGTGCGGATAGTCGTGATATCGCCGCTCCGCTTGTGGGATGCCAACCCGTTCGAGGATATCAATGCCGCGTTCGCGGATCTCACGACGAGAGAGTCCACTGTGATACAGACGAATTGTTTCATCTAGTTGAGCGCCTATGCTCATCAGCGGATCCAGAGATGCGGTGTGGTCTTGAAAAATAGTCGAGATTCGTCCACCCCTCGCTCGCTCTGGGCTCGTTTTGGTCCATTTCAACTCTTGTCCGGAAAACCTGATCGAACCGGAAGTTTGCTTGAACCGCGATCCCGTCAATCCAATGACAGCATTACCTAAAGTCGACTTACCCGCGCCGGATTCGCCGATAATGCCGAGAATCTGGCCTTTGCTGAGAGACGTGCTGACATTGTGCAGGATTGGTACGGGGCCACTTGTCGTTAAATACTGTAAAGAGAGATTGCTGATCTCAAGAACGTTCGTGCTCATATCTTCGGTCATCGTGTGCTGCTCCTTGGATCAAATCTGCGACGAATATCCTCTCCCACGAAGTTCACGCTGGCGATCAGCCCAAACAGGGCAAGCCCCGGGAAAAAGCTGATCCAGTATTGGCCGGTCATCAGATACTGAAATCCATTCGCAACAGCAGAACCAAGAGATGGTTGATCGACAGGGACGCCAAGACCGAGAAAGGATAGGGTGGCTTCAAGCGCGATCGCGTGTCCGACCTCAATAGGTACAAGCGTGAGTGCGGGTGCTATGCTGTTTGGCAGCAGATGACGAATAATCACCCGGAAAGTCGGTAATCGCAGCAAATGCGCAGCGTCGATATACGATTTCCCACGTTCGCTCAGCGCAACAGCGCGTGCGAGCCGGGCATAATTTGCCCATTGGACGATGATTAGTGCGAGGATGATGCGGTCGATGCCTGGTCCCAGTGCGACAATCGCGATCAGCGCGATCAGCATCGAAGGAAGGCTTAGAAACAAATCGACCGTCCGCATGATGATGGCATCAACTCGGTTTCCGAAATATGCCGCGGTAACCCCCGCAGTCAGTCCGATCAGACCGGCTATCGCAGTGCTGATGAGGGAAACGGCGAGGCTGATGCGCAGCCCATAAAAAATCATGCTTGTGATGTCACGCCCCAATCCGTCGGTACCAAGGAAATACACATAACCACCACTTCCGGTCGTTCCCGGTCGAGAGGAGGCTTCCCACGCGAAAATCTGAAGAGGATCATAGGGATTTTGCGGTGCTATGAGTGGTGCCGCAAGTGCGAGAAGGGCAAAGACAGCGAAGATGACCATCGAAGATGTTATGGGAAGCAGGGAAGGGATCTTCCAAAATTTTCGAAGAGTTTCGGCATTCATGGCAACTACCTTTGTGAAGAATGGCGTATGCGCGGATCAATGAACGCGTGAAAGAGATCGACGAGCGCGTTGAGCACAACGAAGGTGACGGAGACGAACGTCAGCGTTGCCATCACGACGGGGCGATCTAAAAGCTGGATTGAATCGATGAGCAGCTTTCCAACGCCGGGCCAAGCAAAGATCGTTTCCACGACCACTGCAAAGGCTAGCATTGCGCCAAACTGCAAGCCGATCACCGTCACGATTGGTACACTGATATTAGGAAGAGTGTGACGAAACAGAATCCGACCAGATGAGAGGCCTTTTGCGCGGCAAAACCGGATGAAATCGTGACTTTCCACTTCCACGGTGCCGGCACGGGCCAATCGGGCAATTAATGCGATGTTTGGAATGGCCAGCGAAAGCGCGGGTAGAACCAGATGTTTCAAACCGTTCGCTGTCAGGAAACTCCATTCGACACCGAACATTCGTGTCGTATCGCCGCGACCGCCCGACGGAAACCATCCCATCATGACCGCACCGACCAGAATCAGAACCATGCTAAGCCAGAAAGCGGGAACGCTGATTGCAAATACACTGGATCTCAGAATAATCCGGTCAATCAGGGATCCCTGTCTGCGCCCGGCAATGAGGCCAAGCAGGATACCGCCAGGCGCCGCTATCAACATTGCTGCAGAAGCCAGTTCGAGTGTTGCTGGCAGCTTGGTCAAAACCAGTGAGAAGGCCGGGAGATGATAGATGTAGGAGGTGCCAAACGAACCAGTGAGAAGCGATTTCACAAATATCAGATACTGTTGCCAAAGTGGTTGGTCGAGACCCAGCGCAATCGTCGCGTTCCTTATATCCTCGACAGTCGCAGTCTCCATGTTGACGATGTTGAATACTGGGTTTCCAACACTATGAATGCCGATGAATCCGATCAGCGACATGACGAAAAGCAGAACAACGGCCTGTCCGAGACGGCGAGTGATGGCAGTGATCAGCCCCATGGTCACTCTCCCGCCGGGACGGCTTGCATGGCTGTTGTCCATCCACGTGGGTGAACAGTGTAAGAGGCAACACGCTTTCCGTAGCCCGCGATGTGGTGGAAATGATAGAGCGGAATAATTGGATAGTCCGCCATTACGAGATCGGTGGCGCGAGCGATTGCCTCGTCCCGCTTCGGCCCGACCTCGATAGCCTCCGCGTTGGCTAATGCCTCATCGAATGCCGCGTTGCGATAGTCTCCGTAATTCAACGAACCGGTTTTCTGTTCGTCATTTTTCGAAGCGAGCACGGCATCGAGACAGATCGTGACCGCATCGCCGGAACAGCCAGCATACCAAGCCGGATAATCACCCTGGTTCAGTTTGTTCGCGTAGACAGAGTAGGGGGCGACCGCCGGTTTTACTCGAACCCCGATGCGCGCCCAGTTTTGGGCTATGGCTTGCAGGGATTCGCTGTCACCTGGATAACGTCCTCCCGGCCCGCCAATCTCCACACTGAAACCGTCCTTTAACCCTGCACGGGATAGCAAGTCTTTGGCACCTTCATAATCAGGTTTGGTGACGGAAAGTTGGTCCGAGGTGCCCGGTAAACCAGTCGGAAAAAGCTGAGAGGCCGCACTTCCGTATCCCATTAGGATTTTCTGGGCGAGAAAATCGCGATCTGTCGCCATCGTCAGCGCCTTGCGCACCCGTGCATCGCGAAACGGATTGGCGATTGGTGAGCCGGATTTGTCGGTTACGCCGGGAAGCTTCTCGCGCCCGACGTCAAATTGCAGGAAATTGGATCGCGCCGCGCTGGTGCTTTCAACCTTTGCTCCGCGCTGTTTAAGCATTTTAACATCACGCGCTGGAATATAGTCGGCAAGATCGACATCACCAGTGGCGAGGGCAGCGACGCGAGCAGCAGGACTCTCAATAATTCGGAATACTACTTCAGACCAGGCAGGCTTTGTTCCCCAGTAATCATCGTTTGTAACCAGTTTAAGGGTTTCGCCCGATTGCCAGCTGTCGAATTTGTAAGGGCCGGTACCGATTACAGCCAAGCCCCGGTTCATCTCATCGGTTGCTTTGAAGCCGCCGTCCTCGTGTCGCACAATGAATATTGACGCCAGCGATAGTGGAAGGGTGGGATCAGCTTGGCTCGTTTCGAAGACAACGGTATGCGGATCCGTTGCAGTGATTTTGCTGATGGCTTGCGTATAGGCCGCCAGTCCGCCGCCTGGGGGCTTGAGATAATGCTGGATACGTTCAACGGTAGTGACGACGTCCTGTGCCGTAAAAGGCGAGCCATCGTGAAACTTCACATCTTCGCGAAGCTTGAATTCCCATTGTGCGTCTGACAGCCGCTTCCAGGATTTGGCAAGCCCCGGTTGGGGTTCCATGTTTTCGTCCTGATAAACCAGCCTTTCAAAAATATGAGAGAGAAGTGAGGTGTTTTCGTTGAGATCCGCATAATGGGGGTCGAGTGTCATAAGCTTGTAGGCAGTTGCAACTTTTAACGTCTGTGCGCTCGCCTCAATTGCCGTCAGGCCTCCCAGCATCGAAATACTAACGCCGGCGCAAACCAGCGCCCGGCTAAAAGTGCTTATAAGTGTCATTGAATTACTCCCTTTGATGTTCCGCAGCACGCCACACTTCGGGTTCGTGCTTCTCCCGCGAAAAATTCTGTCCTCCTCATCCAGGCCTGTTTCGCCCGGCTGATCCGCCCTCCCGTGATTATGTAGAGTTTACTCTGTAGTTGAATACTCTACAGAACGCAATAAGTTCAAGGATGGAAAACCGCGATATCTTTGCCCGTAATCTGTTCTGGTTAAGGAACGAGCGAAAACTCTCTCAGGAAGAGCTGGGATTCCGCTCCGGTTTGCATCGCTCGACGATTCAGAACCTTGAAAATCGAAAGCACTCACCAACCCTAAAAAATCTGGCGAAACTGGCAGGTGCGCTCGAGGTAACTATCGAGGAGTTGATCAGCCCGCGCAGGGAGGACTGAGACTTGTTTCCTTCAAAATCATTAGAAGATCGGCAGCCACTGATCGAAACGGAGGCCAAGGAAATTCATCGCAGTCGGGCTGAAGAACGCCTAGAGTTATTAATGCATGCAGTTTTGCGATGGCACCGTAAATGGATCGAGCCGGTGTATCCCACAGTTCATGTGCGGCTATGCCTTCTCGTTCGGAAGCCTCACTTTCCGCTTCAAGCGCACGCGTATATCCGGTCAGTTCGTCCGCAAACTCGAGAATGGAGTAATGCTCTTTCAATCGCGTGTTTGCTTCTGCGCGTGCTTCCGCTAGCGATGGGCCGGGTAGAACGTTTTCTATGTCCCGGTAGCTCATTACAGAGCAGCTTCCAATCCCGGGAACTTCCACCTGGATGTAAGGTTCGCCGACCTCCCGAAGCAGTTTTCTCTCGAGATGCTGCTGCAACCGGCAGAGCTGACAGAATTCAGTATAGGCTTTCTGCCAGATTTCCCATTTCAGTACTGCAGGATCGTCGTCGGGCCCAGGCGATGGCGGATGTGATTTGTGGGAAAGGAATTCCTCGACGGAGGAAAGAATGTTTCGATGGGTACGTGAGGGCAAAGTTCTGCTATTCTCAGAATCAGCCATGATCCGAGCTCCTATAAGCTTGGTTTGTGGTAAGGCCGTCTGGGTGGTACGAACACTCAGGCGGCCGCCTTCAAAGCACAGAGTACATATATAGCGGACGGTATGCAACTAAAATCAGTGCACGGCTATGATATTAACGGTCTTCAGTGTCGTTTGGCACGGGTAGCGTTGGGGTGGGGTGTACGTGAGTTGTCCTCGGCGGCCAGAGTTTCTCAGCAAACCCTTGTTCGGTTGGAGAAGGGTGAAACCCTCCGGCCAGCAACGCTTGAGCGCATAAGGAAGGTGTTGGAAGAAGCCGGCATTGTCTTCATTTCAGAAGAAAACGACGGCAGCTTCGGAATTCTGATCAAACGTTCTTCTTTGACATAATTGCCCGCCAGCAGATAAGCTCCGCTCTGGGACAAAATGGATAGAGGTGCTCGTGCGCGTAATCCAACAACAGCCAATGAGCTGTGCGCGTTTTTTCTTGTTCTGCGGGATGGCAGTCCTGACCGCGAGGCTCTTACCATACCGCACCGGCGATTTAATAAATGGCTCCCGAACGGGTTTCGTGTGATCTTAGCGGTATTCGTCTTACTTCGAGAGGATGAATGGCTGTTCTTCTCGCTGGCTTGGTCACAACGATCCGAAACCTGGGCAAGAATTGCTCGGATAAGCAGCGAAGCGCGAAGTTCACACTGAGCGTTCAGAGAAATGCTGCCAGCCCCCTGACTTTTACATCTTCAACGACCGACTTTCCCTATTCCTGCGTTAGGACAAAGATATGACGGATACAGTAACTCGTTGAAGCATTCTTTTTGATCGCATCAAGAAATGAATTGCCCACTTTGATCGCGTCCGGGGTGGGGCCATCCTGCGTGCATTGGATAAAACGAATCACTGCTGAATCCCGCGCCAATGTGAACTAACTCCAAGAGTGCTCGCGCCCGCTGGTGAGATTAATAGTATGCGTTTTCGTAATGTAATGAATATAATTGTGAAGATCAGCAGTGCTTTCGTAAACGATCAGGCGCCATAAACACCTTGCAGCTTTTCAAATATCTCGGGTGCAATCTCATATTGCCGAGCTTTGCCTCGACCAAGGGATGTCTTGCCCCAAGATTCTTTTAACAAGCCGCGAGTGACGAGAGGATCAATCGCCTCCTGCGCAGCTTTTCGTGTCATACCAGTCACTTCCGTTACGTTGGTTATGGTTAGCACCATTTCAGCTTTTTGCAGACTGTAGAGCAGATTCATCATTCCAAGCTGACGCAGACGCGAGTTTGGTGTCTCGTCGGGCAGCGGTTTAGACATGATCTCGTGCGTCGTCACGGTCGCAAAAATCGCGTTGTGCCAGCGGCTCTCTAATTGACTTGGCATCTTCTTAACTATGCGTTATCGTGTAGTATGAAAGAAGGGTGAATGCGCGCAGGCAAACCGCGTGAGGCGCGATAGACGGGGAGAATGGCATGAGGCATGCAGTCATTCGGGTGCTTTCCGGCGTTTTAATATGCGCTCCATTATACACGTTTTCGTCATCTGTGGCGCGGACAGATGATTGGGGGTGCCAAGTGCTGCTTTGCCTTTCCAATCCCGGCTCGCCAACCGAGTACGCTGAATGCCGTTCGCCAATCGAACGGCTTTGGTCACATCTGGCCAAGGGACGCACCTTTCCCATTTGTAGTGGCATTGGTTTCACGACGTCCCGGCCGCGCTACGAGCCCTATTACTGCGATACCGGGTTTCGCCTCGTCACACGGTCGGACGTCCGCGGGCACAGCGAGGCTGGATGCGTGTCCATCGAACCCAAAGTCGTTAGCAAGCATATGTGCAGGAGTGATTACAGTAGTGTGGCGACAGGCCAATGGTACTTCGAAAATTCGAAGAGAGTCTGCAAAGCCTTTGTCGCCAAACGTCCCAATATCCGGAAACAACCTCGATATGTCGATGTGACAATAGATGGTGCAGGTCGCCAACGCGTGTGGTTCTGACGATGGCAACGATTTTTGTCGATCTTGCGCAGCAATGCGCGCCGCAGATTGTGACCGAAACACTCGCAGCGGTGGTAAGTGTCGAGAGCGGCTTTAAGCCTTTCGCGATCCGCATCAATTCCAACTATCCCCCTACCAATCAGCCTCGAACCGAGGCCCAAGCCATTGAAACCGCCTCAATCCTGATCGCCGATGGCATCGACATTGATCTCGGTCTCGCAGGCATTAATGCCGGTGATCTCGGTAAGCTTGGTCTGTCTGTAAGCGATGCGTTCGATTTCTGCCTCAACCTTAAAGCAAGCGCCTCACTGCTCGAAAGCTATTATCGAGTGGCGGTTGAGGCGGGCGCGACGGATGCCCAAGCTGAGGTGGTCATGCTGCGCTCGTATTACGGCCACGGCGACCCTTCGCTCGGCGAATTGGTCGGCTATGACAAGCGCGTTTTGGCGGAACGCAAGCGGTTGGTCGAACGCCTTAAGACTATCGAGATAACTCAAGAACAGGCAAGCGGGACCCAGCGGCGGGATCGGACGGCGGACCATAGTGTGAGTTCCGACACTGGCGCGACCCTACATTCGCGAAGTCGTTCCGAACCGCCTGCGCCAAAATGGGACGTCTTCAGTTCAGGGAGGCGATCTTCCGTCCTCGTCTTTTCAAATGACCAACAGGAGTGATGAACACATGAATCTTCAGGCTCGCATCAAACCGTTCGCGACGATCGCGTCGATGGCAACCGTATTCTCTCTAGCCCTGATCGAGCCGAGCTTAGCCCAAGCAGGCGGTATCGAGAGTGTTCTGCAGAACATCGTCAATATGCTACAGGGCAATGTCGCACGTCTGCTGGCCATCATAGCGGTCATTATCGTCGGCATCGCCTGGATGTTCGGCTATCTGGACCTCCGCAAAGCCGCCTTCGTCGTCCTTGGTATCGGTATTATCTTCGGTGCAACCGAAATCGTCTCCATGATTTCAGGCAGCTGACAATGATTGGGACGATCGAACTCGAGCAAGACACGCTGTTCTTGGCCTGCACGCGACCGGCGATGATTGGCGGCGTGACGATGGAGGCGATGGGGATCAACATGATCTTCACGACAATCCTTTTCATCGTCGCGGGGTCGGTCGCCTATGTCCTTGTGGGATTGGTCTTTCACACCGTCTTCAAGGCAATCGTCAAGCACGATCATAACAAGTTTCGCGTTCTGCTTGGCTGGATAGAGACGCGAGGTAGGACCCGTAATAGCAGGTTTTGGGGCGGATCAAGCCTTACACCGATGAAGCTTGTCCGGCGTTATGATGAAAGGGATCTCGGCCTTGTCTAGTACAACCATCATAAGGAAGCGCGAGCTCGAGCCAGAGACGTTCATTCCTTATGTCCGCCACGCTGACGAACGGGTGATAGCCCTCGATTCCCGCGCCCTCATGGTTATGATCGCGCTCGAAGGCGTGTCATTTGAGACGGCGGACACCCTCGATCTGAATGCCCTTCATCGCGACCTGAACACGCTTTATCGCAATATCGCCGATGAGCGGCTGGCTCTTTGGACGCATGTCATCCGCCGCCGCGACAACGATTATCCCGAAGGAACATTTTCCAATGATTTCTCGCGCACTCTGAACGAGAAATACCGAAACCGTATGATCGACCAGGACTTGTTCCGCAACGATCTCTATCTGAGCTTGGTTTGGTATCCCGGCCGAGACCCGATTGAGCGTGTGGTGGCTTTGCTGTCGAAGTTGCGCAAAGCGCGGCGAACCGGACTTGAGGTCGACGAAGAAGCGCTGAAGCATCTCAACAATGCTGTCGTTGACTTGACCGCTGGGCTCAAGCGCTTCACTCCGCGCATCCTGTCGTTACAGGTGCGGGACGGACTTGTCTTCTCAGAGCCGAGCGAGGTATTGCACCAGCTGGTCGGTGGCCGCCGGGAGGCCGTGCCGCTGACTGAGGGGCGGACATCGTCCGCGATCTATTCTGATCGTGTCATCATCGGCCGCGAAACCGTCGAAATTCGCCACGAGGGAACGACCCGCTATGCCGGCATGTTTGGCTTCAAGGAATATCCGGCCCGAACGCGTCCTGGCATGTTCGATGGTTTGCTCACCGTTCCATACGAACTGATCTTGACGCAGAGCTTCTCATTTTTGTCGAAAGCTGACGGCAAGACGGTGATGGGGCGCAAACAGAACCAGATGATCAGCGCCGGCGACAAGGCCGGGTCGCAACTCGAGGAACTGGACGCAGCCCTTGATGACCTGGAATCGAACCGGTTTGTCCTTGGTGACCATCATCTCACACTAACGGTGTTCGCGGGATCGGTGAAGGATCTAACCGACAATCTGGCAAAAAGCCGGACGCATCTGACCAACGGCGGCGCGGTCGTCGCGCGAGAAGACCTCGGACTGGAAGCGGCCTGGTGGGCGCAGCTCCCCGGAAACTTCCGCTATCGTGTTCGCTCAGGCGCCATAACGTCGAAGAATTTTGCAGCCCTTTCGCCATTCCACTCCTATCCGGCAGGCAAGCGCGACGGTAACGAATGGGGGCCGGCCGTGGCGATGCTGAAAACTGCGTCCGGCTCGCCGCTTTATTTCAATCTTCATTATGGTGACCTCGGCAATACCTTCATTGGTGGCCCTTCCGGGTCGGGCAAGACCGTTCTGCTCAACTTCATACTGTCCCAAGGCGAGAAGTTCGACTCGCATATCGTCTTTTTCGATAAGGACCGCGGCGCCGATCTCTTCGTACGCGCGGCGGGCGGAACCTATCTGCCGTTGAAGAATGGCCGCCCGACGGGATGCGCACCCCTTAAGGGCATGGAACTGACACCGGAGAACAGGGCGTTCCTGGCGCAGTGGGTGAACAAGCTTGTCGGCTCTAAGACACGCGAACTCTCGGTTTCCGACGTGCGAGATATCGCCGGTGCTATTGACGGCCTTTCCGATCTTCCTGTCGAGCGCCGGTCGATTGGCGCATTGCGCACCTTCCTCAACAACACCGATCCGGAAGGTGTCGCCGCGCGGTTGCGCCGGTGGGAAAAGGGAGGTCCGCTCGGCTGGGTTTTCGATAATGACGCCGACGAGATCGGTATTGGGGCGAAGTTCCTCGGCTACGACATGACGGACTTCCTCGATAACGAGGAAATCCGTACGCCGCTGATGGCTTATCTCTTCCATCGGGTCGAGCAGCTTATTGACGGCCGTCGCATCATCATCGTCATCGACGAATTCTGGAAGGCCCTTGCCGACGAGGGCTTCAGGGACCTGGCCCAGAACAAGCTCAAGACCATCCGAAAGCAGAATGGCCTGATGTTGTTCGCCACGCAGAGCCCTCGTGACGCTATCAATTCCCCGATCGCCCATACGATTATAGAGCAGTGCCCAACGCAGGTTTTCATGCCGAACTCACGCGGCAGTCATGTGGATTATGTCGGCGGATTCAAGCTAACCGAACGGGAATACGAGCTGATCGCGCGTGAGCTTTCCAATGAGAGCCGACGCTTCATCGTCAAGCAGGGCCATAACAGTATCGTCGCCGAACTCAATCTGAGCGGCTTCGACGACGAATTAGCCATTCTCTCTGGCCGAACGGCGAATGTCGAACTCGCCGACACGATAAGGGCCCGATCGGGGGACGATCCGGCAGTTTGGATTCCTCTATTTCATCAACGAAGGAGTGCAGTCTGATGCGAATTCGCAAATCTACGATGGCGGTGGTGGCCATTCTCGCCCTGTCGGCTGGCGCTGGAGCACAGGGGATTCCTGTCGTCGACAAGACGGCGATCCTGCGATGGGCCAGCCAGCTCGATGCAATGAAGCAGCAGTATGAAGCGCTCAATCAACAGATTAATCAGGCCGAGAAATTGTTCGGCTCCCTGAACAAGCTGACCGACATGGCGGATGTGGCTTCGCTTCTGAACCAGCCCGAAATCCGCAAGGCGCTGCCGCAGGATTTTGTCGCCATCGAAAGCCTTCTTAGTGGCAATGATTCCGGCCAATTCGGCGATGCCGCGTCGAAGTTTACCGAGAGCAATTCGACCTATCAGTCGTCGGCGAATGATTTCTACGCACATGAACTCGAGAGAATCCAGAAACGCAATGCTGGCCAGATGTCCCTAGGCCAGAAGATCTACGACACGGCGACCAAACGTATCGAAGGGATCGACCAGCTTCGCCAGAAGATCTCCTCGGCGAGCGACGCCAAGGAGATTGCTGACCTGCAGACACGAATTCAGGCCGAAAGCGCCTTTCTGCAGACCGATCTTCTACGGATGCAAGGCTTGCAAATGGTCCAGCAGGTCCATGTCCAGGTCGAGCAGCAACGGCGTGCGGAGGACTGGAAGAAGCGTATGGATGAAATGGGGGCGGCGCTTCAATGAGACCTTTTGTCAACTTTCTGATCATCGGAATGCTTACAGGATGCTCCCAGGCGGAAAAGACCTATTCGGTCGACGACTTTCTGGCAAACGATGCGCTGTTGGCTGAGCATGTCGAGAAGTGCCGCAACAATCCAGGTGAACTTGGTCAGACGCCCAACTGTGTCAATGCAGCTGCTGCCGATGGCAAGGCGCGCCTTCAACGCATGAAAAAGGCTTTGGGGGGCTAACGGGGGAAATGTATAATATCTTCGCCTTTGTCGATGGGCAGTTCCAGAACCCGTTGCAGAACTTTATTTCAATCGGTACATCGAACATCGCCAATTGGGTGGTTGGTCCTATCACAGTGGCATTGACCCTCTACGTTGTGCTTTACGGCTTCCTTATCCTGCGAGGCTCTGTCCAGGAGCCAATCACGGATTTCGCATTTCGTGCAATGAAACTCGCCGTTATCCTGATGCTGGTCAGGAATGCCGCCGAGTATCAAATCTATGTTGCCGACCTGTTTTTCGAGTCACTTCCACGCGAGATATCCCAAGCTCTCAATGTTGGTGCCACACCGACCGCAAGCACCTTTGATGCTTTACTAGACAAGGGCCAGAAATCGGCGCGCGAGGTTTGGGCGCGCGCCTACTGGCCAGTGGACATCGTGACCGGCCTCGGCGGCATGCTGGTGATAGGGGCGAGTTTTGCCGTCGCGGCAATTGGCTACATCGTTTCCCTCTATGCCAGGCTCGCACTGGCGATCGTTCTGGCCATTGGGCCCATTTTTATTGCACTTGCCATGTTCCAGGCCACGCGGCGTTTCACCGAGGCGTGGCTCGGCCAGCTCGTTAATTTCGTTATCCTGCAGGTTCTGGTGGTCGCCATCGGCTCGTTGTTGATCGACACGATCGATTCCATTTTCCTTGCCATTGAGGCCTATTCCGATGTGCTGATGCGGCCGATCGCGCTCTGTGCCATCTGCCTTGCGGCGCTCTACGTTTTCTATCAGCTCCCGGCAATCGCCTCAGCGCTTGCTGCGGGCGGCGCGTCGCTCACCTATGGCTACGGCGCGGCGCGTGATGCACATGAAGGCATTCTCGCCCGGGGCATGAAGAATGCCCGTGGGGGCATCAGGACAATTTACCAAAAATTCCGGCCTTCAGGCTCTTCCTGACCGACGATCCTGCACTTTTGAAAGGTCCACATCGATGGGGCGAACGCTATTGTTATGTCTTTCACTCTTTGCGTTGAGCGGCTGCGCGACGCTGAGCTATCCGCTGCCCAAATGTGACGGTTACGCCAAGCGGCCGCTCAATAGATCGATGTGGGAATGGGAGAGTGGTAAGCAGGTGCCCGGCCAGCAGCATTCTTCGCTTGCCGCAGGCACATCGTCCGCCCTAGCTTTCACACTGAAGCAGAACAGCGGGGGCGTTCACCCGGCATTCGCGGGTTTTGATGAGGCCGGATCTCTCCGCGCCTGCCAAGCGGAGTAAGGCTATGGTCACGACGGACAGCCTCAAGGAATATTTCGATAAATCTCGACGCTTCGATCAGGATCGGATGATATCGGCCGAACGGTCGAGGCGGCTTGCCTGGTTCGTGGCGACGGTCGCCAGTCTTCTCGCCTGCGTGTCGGTCGCAGCGGTCGTGGCGTTGACGCCGCTGAAGACCGTCGAGCCATTCGTGATCCGCGTCGACAACTCGACCGGCATCGTTGAGGTCGTATCGGCTTTGTCCTCGGCGGCCGGCACCTATGATGAGGAAGTGACCAAATACTTCGCTGCCCGCTATGTCCGGGCGCGCGAGGGCTATGTCTGGTCGGATGCCGAGGAGAATTTTCGCATTGCCTCGCTGATGTCAAACTCCGCCGAGCAGCAGCGCTTCTCATCCTGGTATCGTGGCAGCAATCCGGAATCGCCTCAGAACGTCTACGGGCGCTCGTCAACGTCACGCATCGCGATCAAGTCGATCTCGCTGATCAATAACAATGTGGTTTCGGTCCGATACACGAGAACCGTCACACGGGGTGACGATATCCGCACGTCCCATTGGGTCGCGACGATCACCTATTCCTATGCCAATGCCCCGACATCCTCCAGCGACCGGCTGGTGAACCCACTTGGGTTCGTGGTGAGCGAGTACCGGGCCGATCCGGAGGCCTTCAATTGAAGAAAGCAAGACTTTTCGTTGCTACCGCCATCGAATTGCTGGTGATGCCGCCGGCCCATGCACTCGAGATTCCGACCAGTGCGCAGCAGGACAATCGCGTCCGCTTCGTCAACTACCAGCCTTACAATATTACGCGCGTCGTCGGGACGATCCGATCGTCGGTGCAGGTGGAATTCGCCCCGGATGAAGAAATCGCGCATGTCGCGCTGGGCAACACGGTTGCCTGGGAGGTCGCGCCAGCCGGGCATATCCTGTTCCTTAAGCCGCGCGAGAACCAGCCGGCGACGAACATTTCCGTGGTCACAACGCGGCGGGACGGATCCAAGCGCAGCTACCAGATGGAGCTGGTCGTGCGGGACGGCTCCGTGGACGCCGGACAGAACACCTACTTCTATGTGAAGTATCGATACCCGGCCGACGAAGCCGCGCGCCGCCGCCTTGAGGAAGAGGCGCGCAAGCGCGCCGCCGAGGCCGGTTATGCCGACCAGGTCCTCGGCATTCACGAGCAGTATGGTCCGCGCAACTGGCGCTATTCGGCTCAAGGGTCCGCGGCGATCGAGCCGCAGTCCGTCTACGACAACGGCAAGGTGACGACGTTCGCCTTCAGCGACAATCAGGAAATGCCGGCGATCTACATCGAGAACTCTGACGGGACGGAGAGCCTGGTGCCGAAGACCGTGCAGGGCGATCTCGTTCTGGTTCATGCGATTAGCCGCAAGTTCATCCTGCGCCGTGGGTCGGACACGCTCTGCATCTTCAACGAAGCCTATTCACCCGTCGGCGTGGATCCGGGCACGAACACCACTTCGCCCTCGGTCGAGCGCGTGGTCAAGGCTCCGACCGCCGGCCAGTAGGGGAGGGCATTATGTCAGACACTGAAAATGCAACGATCCCGGGCGAACGCGGAGAAACCTCGGCGACGCACAAGAAGGAAACCAACCCGCTCGTGAAGCGCGGCTCTGTCGTGTTCGCGATCGTCGCCTTTATGGGCTTTGCCATGTGGTCGATGCGGCAGGCGCCAAAGGAAGAGGCCGAGCAACCTGGCTCGAACGTTATCCGGCAGACCACCGAATTCGAGCCGGCCAAGGCTGAACCTGAACCGGTCGTGCTGCCCGTGCCCGAGATCAAGCTCCCGACGCCGGCGGTCGCAGCAGAAGAAGCCCCTGCCGTCGATGAACTGCTCGAAGCCGCCCGGCGGGCGCCGGTCATGGCCTTCGGCGGCGGCCAGACCGGCAACAGCAACCGCCAACCGACAGGCGCGGCACCAACCAACGATCCCAATTTCATTCCGGTCGATGGCGCGTTCGGTGGACGGGGACAGGGCGAAAACGAGGATCAGCGCTTCAACCGGATGCTGAAGCCCACGGTGCTGGAGGGCTCGAAAGCCGGGCATCTCGGCAATCGCAACTTCATTGTCGCGATGGGCACCTCGATTCCCTGCGCGCTCGAGACGGCGTTGTCGTCGGACCAACCGGGCTTTGCCAGTTGCGTGATCACGCGCGACGTGCTGTCCGACAATGGCCGCGTGGTTCTGATGGAAAAGGGTACCCAGGTCGTCGGCGAATATCGCGGCGGGCTTCGCCGCGGGCAGAGCCGCCTCTTCGTGCTTTGGAACCGTGCCAAGACACCGACCGGCGTCATCATCACGCTGGCCTCTCCGGCGACAGACGCCATTGGACGCGCCGGATTCGACGGCTTTGTCGACACCCATTGGTGGGAGCGGTTCGGCAGCGCTTTGCTTCTGTCCGTTGTCGGTGACGTCGCCACCTACGCAGGTCAGGAATTGCAGCGCAGCGATGTTCAGGCACAGGGCACGACAAGCGCCGGCAAGGAGGCGGCCGCGATCGCCGTCGAGCAGTCTATCAACATTCCGCCGACACTGACCAAGCACCAGGGTTCGCTCGTATCGATCTTCGTTGCACGCGACCTGGATTTCTCCAGTATTTACGGCCTGCGCGTCACCGAGCCGCGCAACACGATCTACGACCGGGCCGTGATGGGTGATTTTCACCCGAAATCCGATCTCGTGACGAAGTAGGGCAGGGGATGGCGGAAAATTCCGATGCCGGCGTCGTTCGCCAACTCCTCCTCCCGCTCGCTCCCTTCCTCAGGGACAAGAGCCTCTATGAGGTCGTCATCAATCGGCCCGGCGAAGTGCTGACGGAGGGGTCGCAAGGCTGGCAGCGCCACGAGCTGCCGGACCTTTCATTCGACAAGCTCATGCGTCTGGCGCGGGCCGTTGCCAGCTTTTCCAATCAGGGTATTGACGAGACCCGCCCCCTCCTTTCCGCGACCCTTCCGGACGACGAACGCATCCAGATCGTGATCCCGCCGGCAACAACGAGAAACACCGTCTCCATCACCATCCGCAAACCGTCATCGGTGTCCTTGTCGATGCAGGATATGGAGAATGGCGGCCTGTTCGATGCCGTCGTCGCCAGCACGGAACAGAAGGAGGCGGAAGACCCGCTGCTCCAGACCTATCGCCAGGGAAAATACCGGGTGTTTCTGGAAGGGGCGGTGCTTGCGCGAAAGAATATCATCATTTCGGGCGCCACAGGCTCAGGCAAGACTACACTGTCGAAGGCTCTGGTCCAGCACATTCCAAAGGATGAAAGGCTCATCAGCATCGAGGATACGCCTGAGTTGGCTATCTCTCAGCCGAACCATGTCCGGCTATTCTATTCGAAGGGCGGCCAGGGCGTGGCCAGGCTGGGCGCGAAGGAGCTCCTGGAATCCTGCCTGCGCATGCGTCCCGATCGAGTGCTGCTGCAGGAACTGCGCGACGGAACCGCCTTCTATTATATCCGCAACATCAACTCGGGTCACCCCGGCTCGATCACCACGGTGCATGCGGACTCCCCGAATCTCGCATTCGAGCAGCTCACGCTTCTCGTTAAGGAATCCGAAGGCGGAAGGGACCTCGACCGGGACGACATCCGCAATCTGCTCAAGATCTCGATCGACGTGATTGTTCAATGCAAAAGGATTAACGGACGCTTCCGTGTGACCGGAATCTACTTTGCGGATGCTGAAAGTGGGAACTCAATCCAATCCGCTCGCTGACACGGGCATTTGCGGCCAGCATGTCGCGGCGGTTCAACGGCAACACAGAATCAATCGTATCGAGTTGTTCTGCTCGGCTTACAATATTTGAAGGCACTGGGTTGGTTTGTTCATAGAATGACGCCATCTGTTCTAAGACTTGCGGAAAATCCGTATGTTACGGAAAACCGAGGTTGATCATGACATCCACAATAACGACCGCAGCCCTTTCTGATAGTCCAAACTAATTCTAGGTGCATATCCTGTCGCGGGCGATATTTGACTCATACTCATACTCATACTCATACTCATACTCATACTCATACTCATACTCAAAATCAGAAACAGGCCAACCAATTCGCACCGTTTAATGGGGCGAACCCAGCCGTATCGTTGGTAAAGCCCAATCAGGACTGCAGCAATTCAGTGTACATGAGCTCGATACGCGCAGCCTCCTCTTCAGTCAGGCCGGCAAACTCCCTTTCGCGAGCACGCTTCGACAGCTTACCGCCATTCTGGCTTAGAAAGCGGAACAGGAGATCGAGCAGTCTGTCCGGCATGTCAATCATGCGCGAGACCTCATTCTTGAAACTATCATAGGTTTTCAGGAAGGCGGTCTCTGCTGGCAGGTCAACATCAACGGTACGCGCCACGCATTCGAACAGGAATTCCGCATGGGGCGTTGCGTCGAAATATCGATAAAAATCGACCGTCTCGTTCAGCACCTCTACATTGCCTCGCTCGGTCGGTCGCCAGCGGACAAAAGGCAACAGGCGACGGGAATAGGTCTCCAACACGTGACGGTACTCATCAATGCGGTCGAGAATGACTGCCGAGACAGGAAACACCAACCCAGGCGGATTGAAACCGCGTTCCGCCAAAACATGATGGATGACGTAACGATGCAGGCGTCCATTTCCGTCCTCAAACGGATGGATATAGACGAAGCCGAAAGCAAGGGTGGCCCCGGCTAATACCGGGTCCAGTTGCCGTGCTGCACCGCGGTCGAATGCGGTCAATCCTTCGATCAGAGTCGGCAGATCGTCATGCCGGGCGCTGACATGATCCGGAATGGGCGCGCCGCTCAGGCGATCATGCTCTCCGACAAAGCCGCTATCAGCGCGCAGGCCAAGGTGTACGAAACGCGCATCGCCAATGACGAGGCGCTGCAATCGTTCCAGTTCGGCACGGTCGATTGGATGGCGACCGGCCTCCGCGATAACCTGTCCCCAGCGTTGAATGCGGTCCCGGGGAGGGTCTTCGCCTTCAATCTGGAAACTCGACCGTGAATCCTTAAGGAGCAGGAAGGCCGCAGTACGGGCAAGCAAATCCGCCGGCACCTCAGCGATCAGGCGCCGAGCCTCCTCGCCGAGATCTCGGGCGATAAAAGCTTCTAGCTTGGGTGTGCGGAAGATCATCGGGCAGAAGGCGGGTGTGCCCGGCAGATTATTCTTCACCCGATGGCGAGAGGATGTCGTCCCATCGATTGCCCATTGCAGATCGGGATCGACGACCAGGGCGTATGTGCCCCGGGTTGCATCATCGAGATCGAGCCTGGTGTCGAGCAGCCATTCATAAAGAAACCAGAGACGCCGCGCATACGCACCGGTCGGCGCTGCATGCACAATGTCGATAAGTGGCCTTGGCCCAGTAGCCTGAAACAGGGCTTTAAGGACGGCCAGGTCCAGACCTTCGTAACGTAAAGCGAAGGTCAGATGGCCTGTGAGACTAGCGTCTGGTTGGTGGCGTGGCGTATAAAGCTTCCAGTCGTCAGCTTGATAGACTTTGTGGCGCGCACCGATGGCGGCGAGGTTGATCGGCACGGGAACAGCGAGCTCGAAAGCGTCGATTAGGGACGCGTATCCGACCGGGATTGCTCGTTCCGGTAGGCGACGGTCGTGAAAAAAGCTCACCTGGCCTGAAAATGGCTTCTTTTGCCCAAGAGGCATGATTTTTGATACTTTCCCCTGAAATTCTTTTTCACTCGCACTGTGTCATGAAAACCAATCCTATTCAATGAATTTCGAATCTGAATGAGGTTACTCCGTGAAAATCAATAACAGACGCGACAAGGGGAGATCAGGCTCGTTCTGCGAATGATCGGGAAATGAGTTCGGGGAGGACTCTGTAGCCGACGCACTTCCCCGGGTTGTGGCGCGAATTTTTCATTTATGCTGCGCTATTGTCGTTTCGGTGGGAATAATTGAGTGAGGTGACTGGCTATGGCAATTGATTTCAAAGGTTTTAATTTCCCCAAAAGTGTCACCCTTTATGCGGTGTTCTTCTATGTTCGTTATTCCGTTTCTTATCGTGATCTTCAGGATATCTGGCCGAGCGTGGGGTGGACGTTGACCATGCAACATTGAATCATTGGATTGTTCTTTACGCGCCGCAGATTGCAGATCAGGCTCAGAAGCGTAAACATCCAACCCTTCACTCGTAGCGTGTTGATGGTTCCACCAGAGATTGTCCCGTTGCGCGCTGCGCGCGCTAGTGTTTTCAACCCATTTTCCATTCGTGTACGACGATCTTCCAACCATTCCCGAGGACGCAGGGGAATGGCAAGTCGGGTTGTGTTAGCAACATGGAAAAGCTGCCCCAGGTGCATCATGCCTTCCATTATGGCATGTCGAAGCAAAATTTTTTGCAATTTAACACGTTGGATCTGATCGCCAAAAATCCACAAATGGCACGTGAACGAGAAGAAATCTCTCCGCCTGTCCGTATTCATCCGTTTAAAGCTCATCTGATTATTTATCAAATTGAACAAAACGGTGCGATACTTGTAATTAGGATACGGAATGCATTTGAAGACTGGATTAGCGACCCTTTATGAGGTTTATTCTGTTCTCACAAGTCTTGGGAAGAGCAAAAGCTGTCACTAACTCTAAATCAGAAGCCTGACATTAGATCGCCCTCGGATCCACCGAGCATTCACGTCTTAGATAATGTCTGCCGTAAACCGATGATGATCGCGTCGGGTGACGTATTTGTGTGGATGACCATTCCGTTGTGCAGCGCTCGGCGCTGTGCAGAACTCAACGATGACGTTTGTCTAAATCGTATTACCTCCGGGATAGAGAAAACATACTCAACCCTCGCGCCAGAGACGCCCTTTTAACCGCGCCTCATAACATTTGCGATGATATCGCCGTCTTCTTCTGTGATCTCGAATCATCCGAAACTGAATTTATGTAATCATTCCAACTTCTACGGCTTTCGCCTAGCCTGTACTGAAAACGGATATAGAGTTACACGGCGCGGGCCCAAGGCCAAGGCTGCTACTCTGATGGGCTTCTGCTGTTGATCTGATTACTAAGTATGATAAAGTATGCAAAAAAGGAGCTTAGTCATGTCTTCAGTGGAACGTTTGACCATTACCCTGCCCACAGAAATGGCAAGCACAGTGCGCGATGCTGTTGCTGGCGGTGAATACGCCTCTACAAGCGAAGTCATTCGTGAGGCATTACGCGATTGGGTGCGTGCGCACGACACCGAACGTCGGGATCTTGAAGCCTTGCGGGAAGCTATTCGCGCAGGGCTGGAGAGCGGCCCCGCTATTCCTGCTGAAGAAGTCTTTGCAGCCCTGCGCGCCCGCTACACCAAGGCCGGACAATGACGCCCTTTATTCGTCCCGCCGCACAGGCAGACCTTATCGAGATCGGCGATTACATCGCGATCGACAACCCGGATCGGGCGCTATCCTTTATCGCGGAATTCAAAGCGCTCATCTTTAGCGCAATTGCGGTGCGGCCGGACAGCTTCCCGGCACGACCTGACCTCGGAGAGGGCCTGCGCGTCGCGCGCCATCACCGCTATCTCGTCTTCTTCACGCACAATGCAGAACGCATCGAAGTGCTGCGCATCTTGCACGGCGCGCGTGACCTTCAGTCCATTCTGAACTGAGCCGGGAAGAGGGCAGCACGAAAGTCGTCGCCCCTCGTTTTATGGCCGCCATCGCTTCTCGACTGAGCTTATCGCTGAAGCAGTGTTGCTGCATCTCCGGTTTCTGCAGAGTTTTTGTATGGAAGATACAGGCTGGCATATGAGGGATCATCAATACCCGAGGAACACTGCACTCGCGGGCTAATAAGCTCGGACTAGATTACGCAAATGCAATCCGTAGCCGCACCCCCAAACCACATTCTTGACTGGCAATCAGATCCGCACATCACTGCTTTGCGCTCAATTGCCGTCATCTCGCTCCCAATTGCGCAAGGCTGAAAGCTGACATTAGTGAAGAAACTTCAGTCCTGTGAGCGTCGAGACGCCTAGCGCGGCAGAAACAGCCAAAATAGTGAGGCTCCAGCTCGCACCAAAATTCGCTATACCGAAAGCCATCGCGAAAGGTGCAGCGCAGACACAACTAGTCTGGCTGACATGATCTTGCCTTGCATGGCACCGTAGCCGTCACTGCCGAATAGAGACAGCCGCAACGTTCCGGAGACAATACTGAATAGACCGTTTCCGAAGCCAAAAAGACAGGCAAACATCATCGTCGCAATAATGGATGGGGCTCCGAATAGCAGAACAATGAGGGCTAGCCCCATCAAGGAGGCAGAGATTACTGCCAGACTGATCGGAGCGAGGTTTTTGCCACCGAGCATGTTGATCAGGCGGCTGGCTACCTGAGAAGGTCCGAATATCGCGCCAATAAATGCTGCAGAACCTGCAAGACCGAGCGCGCTCAACATCGGCACCATATGGACCAGAATGGCCGCTGCAACGAGAGCCTGCGTCGAGAATGCCACGAGAATAAGTACGAAACCTTTGCGCCGTTGATGGGCAGGCAGATCACCTGAAAAGGCGGTTGTGACTGTTTCATTCGTTGATCGTTTCCGACCACTCTTTGCAATAGACCGCGCGAGCAAAAGGTGTACCGGCACGCAGAGAAACAAATGGAGGCAAGCGAACAGCAAATAGGTCTGTTGCCAGGTAAGCCAATGTTGAAGGGTTGTTGTAATGGGCCAGAAAATTGTCGAGGCAAAGCCTGTAATCAATGTCAGATAGGTGATGCTACGCTGGGCAACATTTGGAGCTAATTGCACCAATAATGCAAAGGCTGCTCCATATTGGACGAGGTTTGCGGCGATTTCGATGATCGTCAGCGCACCTGCAAACATCAAAGCATTTGGAGAAAGCGAACACAGCATGAGAGAGACGGCGGCCAGTATCGAGCCTACCGTCATCATGCGACCTGCGCCGTAACGATCAATCCATTTGCCTAACCAGGGAGCCAGAAAGCCCCCTGCTAACAGGGCAACTGACAGCGCTCCGAAAATCCATTCGTTGGAAACATAGAAGTCCCGCGCCATGGACGGCGCGAGAATGCTGAAGGAATAATATAAAGTGCCGTAACCGATATTCTGGGTCAGTCCGAGACCGGCAATGGCCGCAATGGGAAGCCGTTCAGCGCTCATATTGATTTCAACGAAACACGCCTTTCGAGTTTGACTGCCTCTTCCTTGCGCTCGCTATACCGGTCTGTGAGATGATCCGAGATGCCACGCGTCAGAAGTGTAAATTTCATCAGTTCTTCCATCACATCGACCACGCGATCATAGAACGATGAGGATTTCATCCGTCCAGCGTCGTCGAATTCCTGCCACGCTTTTGCGACGGATGACTGGTTTGGAATGGTGATCATTCGCATCCAGCGCCCAAGAATGCGCATCTGATTGACAGCATTGAAGCTCTGCGATCCGCCTGATACCTGCATCAATGCCAGAGTTCGGCCCTGCGTCGGACGAATTGCTCCACCCGGCAATGGAATCCAGTCGATCTGCGATTTCATGACAGCGCTCATGGCTCCATGACGTTCCGGACTGGTCCAGACTTGCCCTTCTGACCAAAGCATTGCCTCACGCAATTCCTGAACCTTCGGATGGTCTACTGAACCGTCGTCTGGCAAGGGAAGACCATTGGCATGAAAGACACGCGTTTCAGCCCCCATCGCATCGAGAAGGCGCTGCGCTTCCAGCGTCAGAAACCGACTATAGGAACGATCACGAAGTGAGCCATAAAGCAAAAGGATACGAGGCCTATGCTTTGGAAAGTCGGCGCGTAGTGCATCCAGGTCGGGCAATGCGAACGAATTCTGATCAAGGTTCGGCAGGTCCATGTCAGCGGGACTTTCTTTCATAGGTGATGACTTCTCCGTCCTCCTTGGTGAATGACGATACCGGGTTTTCCAGAATGTCGAGAACCAGTTCTGACGGACGGCACAGTCTGGTGCCAAGCGGCGTTTCCACGATTGGACGATTGATCAGGATAGGATGCGCCATCATGAAGTCGACCAGTTCATCTTCGGTCCACTTCAGATCGGACAATGCTAACTCGACATATGGTGTGCCTTTCTCACGAAGGAGCTGACGTGGTGTCATCTGCATTGCAGTGAGCAGTTCGACCAGTCGTTCTCGCGAAGGCGGATTTTGTACATATTCAATGACGACAGGCTCCTCGCCGCTGGCACGGATCAAGGCCAATGTGTTGCGAGACGTGCCGCAGTTCGGATTGTGGTAGATCGTAACTGACATCAGCGTTTTCCTGTTTCGGTGACTGGCTTTTGATTGGCACCGCGTTCGTACCAGCCCTTGGAGCGGTTCACGATCCAGACAACCGAGAGCATGACGGGCACTTCAACGAGGACACCCACCACTGTTGCGAGCGCCGCACCAGATGAGAAGCCGAAAAGGCTGATAGCGGCTGCTACTGCCAGTTCGAAGAAGTTTGAAGCACCAATCAAAGCCGAGGGACCGGCGACGCAATGTTGCTCGCCTGAAATTCGATTCAACAGATAAGCGAGGCCAGAGTTGAAATAGACCTGGATGAGAATAGGAACCGCGAGTAACGCAATGATCATGGGCTGTGCAATGATCTGCTCTCCTTGAAACCCGAAAAGCAAAATCAGGGTAGCGAGAAGGGCTAGGAGAGAAACAGGTTGGAGAGCATTCAGAAGGCGCGTCAGGGACTGCGGTCCGCCGCTCTTAAGAAGGCCACTGCGCAGGACTTGCGCAATTATAACGGGGATCACAATGTAAAGAACGACAGAAATTACGAGCGTATCCCACGGCACGGTGATTGCAGACAAACCTAGAAGCAGTCCAACAATCGGTGCAAATGCGATGACCATGATCGAATTGTTTAGTGCCACCTGAGAGAGCGTGAAATGCGGCTCGCCTTTCGTCAAATTCGACCAGACGAACACCATTGCCGTACAAGGGGCCGCTGCCAGAATAATCAGCCCAGCAATGTAGGAATCGATCTGGTCTGCAGGCAGATAAGGGCGAAACAGCCAACCGATAAATAGCCAACCGAGAAGCGCCATAGAGAATGGTTTGACGGCCCAATTGATAAATAGCGTGACACCGATACCGCGCCAATGTTCTGTGACTTGCTTAAGCGCCCCGAAATCGATTTTCAGAAGCATCGGAATAATCATAAGCCAGATGAGCACAGCGACTGGGATATTGACGTTTGCGACCTCGGCAGAGCCAAGCAGATGAAAGAATGCTGGGAATATATGCCCCAATGCGACACCGGCGACTATGCAAAGCGCCACCCAGACAGTCAGATAACGTTCGAATGTGGACATCAGTTATTCTCCACATTTGTCTGTGTGCTACGTTTCATGGTGCCGATTGCGTTCAGATGATTATGCAATGCCATGCGGTCTACCGTGGCGTGAGGAAGGCTCAGGAAAGCCGATATCCGGTTCTTCAGAAAACGAGCCGCCTGCGCAAAGGCGCGCTGCCTTTCTGCTTCATTTCCTTCGACAGCGGCAGGGTCCTCAATGCCCCAGTGTGCTGTCATAGGATGGCCAATCCAGACGGGGCAGGCTTCTCCGGAAGCGTTGTCACAGACCGTAAAAATGAAATCCATCTGAGGGGCGTCGGAACCTGAAAACACGTCCCAGCTTTTTGAGCTCAGATTCTCGGTGGAATAGCCCAGGGCGTCCAGCTCCGTGATTGCGAGAGGATTTACGTTGCCTTTTAGCTGACTACCCGCCGAATAGGCGTGAAAACGACCTTCGCCGTCCTTGTTCAGAATTGCTTCGCCCAAAATTGAGCGTGCGGAATTGCCCGTGCACAAGAAGAGCACGTTGTAGATCCGATCCGTCATTTTATCAGTCCGTTTATGGATGGCAGAATTCATCGGCCATGGGTTACTGGGCGACCGTCTTCGGTTCGCAACAGGGTGTCAGGCTTTTTATAAGAGGTGCGCAGAGCTCAGCACTGCCGCCACAGCAGTCCTTGATCATGAAAAGGGTCAGATCGCGAAAACGGTCGAGGTCGGCGCGATAGATGATCGAACGGCTCTGACGTTCGCCTTTCACAAGTCCAGCGCGAGATAATGTCGCCAGATGCGCGGACATCGTATTCTGCGGCACATCCAGCATGCGTGCCAATTCACCAGCAGGAATACCCGCAGGTTCGTGTTGCACCAACAGACGGAATGTATCCAGTCGTGTCGGTTGAGCCAGAGCAGCGAAAGCGGTTATTGCTTCTTCATTTTCCATATATCTAGAATAATCGATATAAAAGACCTGTCAATAGGCAAAGCTGTTTCGACACATTGTCGCCAGTTCGTAAAATTGTCCGGCTGTCTAGCTCCCAAGTCGTCCGGAGGCGTATTGCGCAAGACCTGGGGAATTCACAATTGATAGTTGGTACAGCAGAATTCATACATTGGCAGCGTTGTTGATATGGATAGCCGCGGACCGCTGTTGAGAACCGCAGATTATATGACCAAGGAAGCATTTTTAGCGAAGCAGCCAGTCTGAGTTTACAGCAATGGAATTGGAGCCTTATTTGCTTTCTCCTTACATAAAGCGCATGATGATTATAACGACAGTAATTGAAATGGGTGCTGTCATTTGGGCTTCAAATGCCTGACCCGCAACAAAGGAGGACGAAATGTCTTCCATCGCGTTTAATTCCAGAAACATCACTATGATTTCGCGACTTCTAAGGGAGGCTCGCAAACCCGGCGACACACAAGATTTGCGCACTGATGCTGCACGTTATCTGACACGTCGATTTCAGGAGGGAACACGTGACGAAGGTCGGCTACAGATCGCCCTGACACAGTTTATCAAGAAACATCGAAGAATGGCAGAGGCCGCCGATCGTTGAGATGACGAAGGCGGCGCAGTAAAAAGCGAAAAGTAATGGCCCTTTCATTTCCAAACCCCAGTAGAAGTTTCGATGATCTTGAGGTGGGCGTGCGATTTGTCGGCTACGATGGAATGACCTCCGTCCCATTTCTAATCGATAAGCCCGCCCTGGAGAAGAACGGCGCCATTGCAGCGACGGAATCATCGCTTCTTGCTGCCTTCGACGCCTCACGGAAACTGATCTACGATGCTGCTCGCGAGGTCTATTCCAAGGCTCGGCAAACTTCCTATCGCATCACCGTGGAGGACATGAAGTAGCTTTTTATGCAATGATTGTGCCGGTCTGCCGTCGCAATTCAGCCTCAGTTGCTTTGCTCAAATTTAAAGCGCATGGTGCATGTCTCGACAGCTTTTGAAACGGGCGCTGTCGGTTGCGAGTGCATACTCCAGCCCCAATACAAGGAGGACGAAATGTCTTCCAAAATTATCAAGCCCTACTTTGGACCTACCGACTTTCGAATGATGCGTGAAATACTGCGACGCGCCGGCTATCGGCTTTACGATACCGCAGAAAACCGTGCCGCTCACATATTCGCAGCAAGGCTACTCATTCAGGAATTTCAATCTGGACGCTCACCATCGTGAGGGATGCCGCAGGTTTCTCGGCAACATGCCCGTAAGAATGTGGAAGTATCTCCAGCGGTGATTTGAACCATCACTGGATTGGTCCGGTAAAAGAATTAGTTAATTCCTCAAAAACAGGAAGTTTTCAAAATGCCCCGTGGTCAGAAAAGAAGTAACCGAGAAATAAGAAAGCCAAAGAAAGATAAGGTCAAGGAGAAAACTGCGTCAACAGATGTTGTTGCAGGTCGCTTTACTACTCCTGCCAATGACTTGATCAAAACCAAACGGCATTAGTTATAGCTGTGTCTCCCACTTTGCTTGGTGAGGAGACACAACCCGTATCGGGGTGCAATCATGCCAACATCTAAATTTAGTTCAATAGGCAATTTGTATTGCGAAGGAAAGAACCTCGGTTCTGTTAGCTACAGTATTTCCATACTCACGGAAGGCGAGAAGACGTTTACAAAGGGCGTCTTGTGGGCAAGCATGGATATACTCCGGCAGGCTTATCTAGGAGATCTTGTTCAATTATCATCGGAAAAAGGTAACGGTTTGCTGAACGTGGACGTAAAGAACGTCGGCACACATGGAAATGCTGACTTCATTATAGTTGGAAAGCAGACGTTTTAGGACGTTGCATACCAGTACTTAATAGACGTAGGAACCGAGCACCCACGCGACCAATCCGATGTCGATGCATATGATGAGAAACGCGATCAGATACACACTCAATTTACGATCCAAAGATTTTTGGGCTGACATTTTATCCTCGCCAGATTGATCACGTGTCATTGAGACGATGCCAGCCCGGTAAGCTCCTCGTGAAACAGGCCTCTCGATGCTTACTCGAAGTCGCCATGTTCAGCTCGACGTCAGGAAACGCGGATTATCAGCCATGGGCCAACCTCAATCGGAGCCGCTTTCGAGGAGGCCATCGCAAGACCAAGGATTTTGCAGTGACTTGCGGGGCCGTATAGCCACCCTCATTCTCCCAGGCTTCCAGTTCTCTTTGATTGGATTGTGATAGCCGTTGGGCGCGGATTGCCAAAAGCATATCCAGCATCTGCACAGGATCATGGCTTCCGTCGCTGAAAATTTCACAAAGGTGTTTGGCAGCTTCCAGGCGAGTCTCTGGTTTTTCGCAACCCTCCAGCGAATATCCGGAACGTTGCAGGAAAGCACGAAGCGAAGGGAAATCTTCTGGGCCAAAGTAGGATAGACGTGAAGCGGAAGACATCGCGTGTCCTCCTTCATTTTGGGGCAGGAGATTATTCTCTCCCAACGACAGCGCCCGTTTCAACTGCTGTGCATAAAAAACAGTGCGCCTTTTCGACCTAAAGCGCAAGTAGACATTCGGGGGCGGCCCAAGCAAGGATATCTTCACATTTTTGCCAACAGTTTCCACTGACCCGGAAAACGGCGATGCCCTATTGGTCGAACGGGGGGATCGCACCTCCTGAACTGATCCGCGATCCCTTCGAAGCGCCGCCGAACGAACTCGCGGAAGCAAGAGTTCCCAGGTAGGTAGAATTCGTGCAAGCTATTCAGATAAGAGTGGTATAATCCATTTCAACGCGCAATAAGGCGCGTTCGATCGTTGAAGATCGGATTTCATCATGAAAAATGCCCAATGGATAAATTCCGCTTTTGGCGGAGCGATAGTTGGTGCGATTGCAACAATGGCTGTTGGCTTTACCTTCGGCGGCTGGGTCACGGGAGGGACGTCAGAACGTCTTATCGCGTCCAATATGTCTGACGGTGTGGCACTCGCGCTTACACCATACTGCCTGGAAAAATCGAAGAAAGATCCCGAGGCCGTAAAGGTGATGGCCGAATACAAAGCCGCACCGGCCTATTCGCGCCGCACGCTTATCGAAAAATCCGGCTGGGCCACGCCGTTGGGAGCGGAACAACCGAATGCTGCGCTCGCCACAGCATGTAGCAATGCGCTTGCTAAAGCGCTTTAGCGCGAATGCAAGCGTGCATTAACAGGAGGCTGAAATAAAAAAGGAGCGTTCATCCACATCGTCTGAACACAATCAACCTGTACGTCCGCGCCATGAAGAGGATCAGGCTGCCAGTAAAGGCGACCTTAAAAATGCTCATCGGCAGATGAGTGAACCCTCCCGGGATTGGACCAGGCTTGCAAACATCTTGCGACGTGCGTGCGGTGGATTTTCCCGCTCGCGCACGGGACGTCATGGACCGAGAGGTGGTAAACCCGATGAGAAATGATACAACCGCGCTCGAACGGAAGGTTCTGGCTCACGAACAGATACTTCAGGTCCTTATCGGCCATCTGGCTGAGACTGAGCCCAAGTTTCTGGATCGATTGAAGGCAGTGTTTACCCGTCATCATAATCTTGGAGTAAATGAGCAGGACTATTTTGACACAGCTCAATATGCAGAGCAATTCATTCGTGAAATTGAGAAAATGCAGGAATACAAGGCAACAAGATAATCCTCGTTGGCTCATTGGAATCTAAGAAAAATTCGAAGGCAACTACTATCGCCTTTCAATCACTGCTGGAAGCATTATCGCGCTTAAATCTTGGACTTGCTTATCGCGCTCCGCACACGACGCTTGAACCGGGCTATTCGGCGACATAAACGGATAGTCAATTAAAGGCTCCACTCCAAGAGCGCAGAGCCCAGTTTCGTCGAACAGAGCACATTGCCAACCCAAAAATGCGGAGTGTTGGTTGGTGGCCAGTATTCGAATAAAAAACGTGTGCCGACTGCCAATCGAACCAAGCGGCTCCTTTTTATCTGCCATCCTCAAACAGGATGAGAACACCATCGTTTATGGTTCTTCTATTAAACCTGACAGCCTCATAGAAACGCCCGGGAGCACTTCGGCTCACCATCAATTGCTCCGGCAAACGATAAGACAGGGAATGTAATGATTGTAAACGTTGGAGCCGCAAGGCGCGAATGGGCAGATACGGCTACGATTTATAACTAAGCACTCAAAGAATCTCATACAGAAGCTACATCTGATGGAGGGCTGCAGATCACTTTCGTAGCATGCGCCATTCATGGGCGAGAGCGTGGTTCATCCCATTATCGATATACCGTCATCCTTACATCAAGCGAGTTGGCGATCCTAAATGCACAAACTAAACTTGATTGAGCGAGACTGTGAGCCTCGAAGGAGCCGGCCACTAATTGGTATAAACGTTAAACGCTGGACTGATAGAAGGCTCAGTTCTTGCCGCATCGTTCCTGACTGGCTATCAGCGCATCGCCCACTGGCAGGGCTCAAACGTTCTTATCCTTTCACGGTACTAGCAAGGGTTGTCTGCCTTGCGCTGTCTGATGCCAAATTTAGATGCGCTCTTCAACCGGAAAGAGCAGGGCGGCAATCTCTCAACTAACGGGATAATAACTAGGAAAAGAAGCTTACGGCGCGAACACGCCTGGCTCGTTGGTTGCGGCCGGCGTTGACAGGCAGCCGATGTAATTAACGTGCCCAATTTCCATGGCCGGAGTTGTCTCGCTGAGCTCGATACCGAATTGAAATACGCTGTATTCGACCCCGGGACGACAATTTCTTGACATCTTTGCGCGACGGGTCCATCGAGTTCCAGCTTCACGCCCGTCAATAGAGGGCTTGCTTCTTAGCGCATTAGTGAGTCGAAATCCCTATAGGGTTGCAGAACTAAGTATATTTGGTAAGAATATCCAGCAGCGAGGAGTACTGAATATGTTTAGAATGCCAATGTATGCCATCGGAGTGGTTCTCTTTGCAGTTTCTGGCTTCAGCCAACTTGCGGCTGCTGCTGATCCTTGCGCCGGTGTCGTTCAAAGCCTCACGAAACAGAAAAAGGCCGAATATGCCACGCTTATCGCCAAGAGCCTGGATAAGAAGGTGAAGCCCACGAGCATTGAAATTGATACGGCTCTTCGTTCTGGAACCTGGACCGTCATATACGCATCGACGCCTATTGCTGACCCAGGCTATTTTTTCTTCGACAGTTCCTCCGGGGCACCAGTGTTCAAGGACGTTTGGGGTGGTATGCCTGATGACGGAGATGGGCCTGTTTTGATTAAATGGGCGCGTAAATTGGGGGCCAACAAGGAAATCTCGTCTTGCTTTTCTCACGTCGTGATGAGTAACTGATGCTTTGATCCGGTCCGGTCTGAGGTGCGTTGAGTTGTGCGCTTCCGATTAAGTAACCGATAGGTCGCGATCGCGTCTGCGGACTGTAAGGTGCGGATTCCGAGTCTTGTTGGCGTATTTGCGTCTAAAAAGTTTTGGCTACAGTAAGTCACTGTAGATTGCTGTTATCCAGATCGCGTCAAGCAAGAGCCATAACACACCCAACCACATGATTGTACGGCTGTTATCGGTTCTCATAGCCACAAGCGCGATGAGTAGTCCTGCGGCAATCCGTGCCAGATACCACGGTCCAAGCTGCTCGAAGTGTTCTCTACCTTTGATATAGGTGTCCATCAGATCGAACACGAAGGAAGCGGCAAACAGCGCAAAGAAAGCATGTCGCCTGCGCAAAAAGAAACTTTCCCGTTCTGACAATTCCTGAATGTGGTCGGGATAAAGCAGCGTTGACATCAAAAAGAACAATGATGTGTAGATCAGAACAAAAATGTATATCCAGAAATGCCAGTTCTGGATCTCGCGAAGTGCAAACTCCCACCACCAGAAATGAATAGCCCCAAGCAGCAAGGCAATCGACCAGACAATCTGCGCATGCATGCGATCGGTTCTCACCGGCTCTTGGAGTCTTCTGGAAAGGCCGGAAAGGACGCGAGTGATGGAAAGGCCGAGAATGAGGCTCACCAATATCCGCAGATGTCCGTACGCGTCCATTTCAAGGCTCCGTGATCGTTCGATTGTCCGCTGCACCTTATGCTTAAAGCGGCTGGCTATTCAACACGCGTGGACGTCGTGAGGCCGTTCGCCAGCGATTTAGCTCAGTACTGTGCGGGCGACGACCCTGACCTCGTTCATACTTCGATATTTGCCAGTGGTTCAGTGAGTGTATTGATCAGTGCTCTCAGACCTGACGATACGTGGCGACGCCCCGAGTGATACAGACACAGCCCCGGAAATGCGGGGCACCAGTCTTCCAGAACCCGCTTTAGGCGACCGTCTTCCAGCGCATCTGCCGCAAGGTGATCGGGCACGAACGCGATGCCGATCCCGTCGATTGCGGCTTCAACCATTAGCGGTTGGTCACTCAATGTGAGAGGACCGGAAACGTTGATCCGTTCGACAGCGCCCAAATGTTCAAATTCCCATCGGAAAATTGCTCCACTTTCAAACCGGAAGCGGATGCAATCGTGGCGGTATAAATCCCGCGGTAAGACTGGATGTCCTCGACGCTCGAAGTACTCTGGGGATGCAACAGCCGCAAAGCGCACCTCTCCCATTATCGGGATGGCCACCATGTCTTTCGGCACTGCCTCCGCCAATCGGATCCCGGCATCGAAGCCATCAGCGACGATATCGCTGAGCCTACCATCGCTGACTATGTCGAGATGGACCTGAGGATACTCTCGCAGGAAGCGTGCGAGCACCGGCCGCAATACCATCCGGATAGCCCCTTCGCTGGCATTGATCCGTACGGTTCCACTCGGGACCGGATCATTTCCCTCCAGATCCTTAACGGCTTCCTCAATTGAAGCCACCGCAGGGCGCAGTTTTGCGGCAAAGCGCTCTCCTGCCTCCGTCAACGAGACGCTGCGAGTCGTTCGGTTGAACAGGCGGACGTTCAACCGCTCTTCGAGAACCTTGATCGAATGGCTGATCGCCGAAGGCGTCATGTTGAGTTCCTGAGCGGCGCTCCGAAAACTGCGATGGGTCGCGACCGCTAAGAATGCGGCGAAGGCCGCCAGATCGTTGCCCTTAGATTGGTGAATTGCTTTCATCATCACGGCAAGAATTGCTCAGATTGTTTCGGTAGTCAACGCGTCATAAAGTGGGACGGGGCGGGTTACCGGATGGTTTCTCGCAAGGGTCAGGCCGCCAACCCCACCAGTGGCCCGCGAAGAGAGGAGAAATTAATGAAGATGAAAGCTGTTGTGATGACCGGGGCGAACCGCCCCTGGGAAGTTCAAGAGGTTCCCGTACCCAAGGCAGAGCCAGGACTAGTCGTTGTGAAAGTTCACGCATCCGGCATGTGCTATACGGACGTCTGGGCGACCCAGGGCGCAGGCGGTGACATCTATCCGCAAACCCCCGGTCACGAGGTGGTCGGCGAGATTGTTGAGGTCGGTGCGGGCGTTCATACACGCAAGGTGGGAGACCGGGTCGGCACCACCTGGGTGCAGTCCTCTTGCGGCCGATGCTCGTACTGCCGCCAGAACCGACCATTGACCGGCCAGACGGCCATGAACTGCGATTCACCCAGAACGACCGGTTTCGCGACGCAAGGCGGGCACGCAGAGTACATCGCGATCTCGGTCGAAGGTACTGTGTTGTTGCCCGATTGGCTCGACTATACGGATGCCGCACCTATGATGTGCGCGGGCTATACCACCTGGAGCGGTCTGCGCGATGCGGAGCCGAAGCCCGGTGACAGGATCGCGGTGCTGGGCATCGGCGGGTTGGGCCACGTCGCACTACAATTCTCCAAAGCATTGGGATTCGAGACCATCGCGATCACGCATTCACCGGACAAGCACAAGCTGGCCACCGATCTCGGCGCTGACATCGTCGTCGCCGATGGCAAGGAGCTGCTGGATGCCGGAGGTGCGGACGTTCTTCTGGTTACGACAAATGACTTCGACACCGCCGAAAAGGCGATCGGGGGAGTAAGGCCCGACGGGCGCATCGTCCTTTGCGGACTAGACTTCAGTAAGCCGTTCTCTATCCCGTCCGACGGCAAGCCGTTCCACATGATGCGTCAACGGGTGATTGGTTCCACGCATGGGGGACAGCACTATCTAGCCGAAATTCTTGACCTTGCCGCGAAGGGGAAGGTCAAGCCAATTGTCGAAACCTTCTCGCTGGACCAGGCAACGGAGGCTTATGATCGGCTTTCTTCCGGCAAAATGCGGTTCCGTGGTGTGTTTCTACCCTCCCATGGATAATAATCTCGTGTTTATAGGAGTTCTGGCGATCCCGTATCGCCGGAATTTCTTTCGTTCAAGAACGGAGCGATGCGTTTTGGCGGATGAGATCTTTAGCGCGGTGGCTGCGTCGCGTTCCGTCATGTCGTCAATCGTTCTGGCACGTTCCAATATGGAGTATGCGACCACTCTGCTGCTGGCAGACGTGGCGGAAAGCTCAGAAAGGCTTAAAGTTGGATGGGACTGTTCCTCTTCGAGCAGGAAGTGCTGCAAAAACTCTTTTCCTTGTTACGTCCATGGAATTACGCTCGGATTTTCGACTTTGCGAATTCTGGGATAATACTCCTCAGCCACAGGAAGTGAGGAACAGTGGGTGGCCAGTTCGAACCCCTTCAAGAGCTTAGCTAAACACAGTTGGTTTGCAGTGGCCCCGAAGCAGTCATCCAGTACCGCCCCTTTGACCAGGCCACTCTCACGTCGCCATGTGCCGATCCCATATCTGCATCAGTGCTGTCACAGCTTCGTTGATATCGCCGCCATCAGCACCGTCCCGCGCTTCAAATGCAATTCCCATCAGGAAGGTATGAAATAGGTTCGCTAGCCCCCGAATATTCGTGGTGCTGACAAGCTCTCCCGCATCGACCGCACGCCTGATGCAGGTTTCGATGCCTCCACGATTTCGTCCGGTCGGCTGCGAGCACATCATCTACGTGACGATTGTCGGGCGCACAGTTGCTGGCACCCAGGATCATCAAGCATCCTGGCGGGTGCGTCTTATCGGAATGCATCTTTGCTGAAAGCCTCAGAGCGGTCTCGATAGCTTCGCGCGGTGGCCTTCGATCGCGCTCGTCTTGATCGCTTCGTCGCTCAAGAGTTCGATGCGCAACCGGTCGCGGTCGTCGGGACCGATGTGACGCACAGCGCCGATGACTTCGCCGGAGGAGAGCAGAAATCTCTGTTCCAGTGCCGCGAGTGCAGACGCGTCATAGCGAAAATGCGGCCAATCAGGCTGTTTCCAATTCCAGGGCATGAGCGATAACATCCATTTCTATCACTCTCAGTATCATATATTATGAGTAATAGAAGCCCCCCTATTGCTCACCACCCTACTTGCGGAGAAGCTGTTGCGCGTCAGCACCGCGCGTAGTCATTGGCGTAGCATTCCTACAGGTTCTACAGCGGAAATTGCGCTTATCCTGGACTAAAGCCTGAGATGGGCGTTAAAGGAACTGGCAGATTTCGGCTCTATTGCTGCCGTTCAAGCCCAGAAGAATTCATTCCTGACTGGCACACGAGATTTTTCAATCTCTCGATCGGTTTCTAATCCGCTATTCGTCGGCTTTGATTTGCGCATGTGATATGAGCGCAAAAATAAAAGTACCTCCAAAGACATTTCCGAAAAGGGTAGGGATACAAAATTGCATAATGGCGTCAGGGATAGAGACCTCGCCCATCAGGAGAAGGAAGATTACTTCGATCGAACCTACAATTATATGAGTAAAATCTCCAATTGCGATCAAATATGTTATAAGAAAGATTATCGCGATGTGGGATACCTTGGTGCTGTGCAACATCCATACGAGAGTAGCGATGAGCCATCCTGATATTATGGCCTTACCAAACATTTCGGCTACTGAGTTTTCCATGAGGTGATGCCCCATCGCAACAAAGGCGCGAAGCGTGTCGTCCGAAAAAATAGGGAGTATCGCAAAGGCTGACGCTGCTATTCCCCCTCCAATCAGATTTCCTGTCAAAACAATGCCCCAAAGCCTGCCAACCCGCCATAAATTTCGGGCACTAGGCCGATCCATAAAGGGTAGAACGGGAGTAATCGTGTTTTCGGTAAAAAGCTGTTGATTGGCAATAATTACGATAATAAAGCCGACAGTATAACCTGCGGAGCTAATCAGAAATGAGATTTCTGAAGCTGGCAGATTGGCCTCAAGGATACCTCTCGCCATCATAGAAAAGCTCATCGATATACCCGCTGCTATCGCGGACCAGAGGAGTGCAAGCACTTCGCGTCCGAGTTCTTTTTCACCATGTCTGCGGATTAATTCGTGTATCGCAGCAGATTTTGATGGAAGAGTTTCTTTTAGCGTTTCAGCCGTTTGCTCAGTACTGGTTTTCTCGACCATGGGATATCCTATAAAGGAGCAATTTTTTTCGTATTACTGCGATTGGTAAAGCTTTTTGGCGACAATTCGTAATGCTCCAGGCAAGTGAAAACTCTGACAAGTTAACTCGTCGTTTCACCATTGCCAAAGCGGTATTCAAATCAATTTTCACGAGCGTCCCGCTCATCGTTCGAAAATGATTATAATAATGATTGGTTCCACGTTGTTACTAATGTAGGAGGTCTTATTAGACTTATCAGAAAACCGTTGATTTGAGCGCGATACTTTTCGCGCATCTCCGATTGAGATTTGTTCTTAGAGGCACTTAACATCGAGTTAAAGATTTTCATTCGCCAGGTCCCAACATCATTACGCTGAGCCTGAAATGCAATCTACGAGATGCTGGAGGTTGTAGAATAACTCCTCTTTAGTGGAATTAGAGATCTTAATTCTATCAATGCCGATCGCTCGCGTACAAGCACGAAAACCCGCTGTGGAAGTGCACAGTTAGGCTCTCTTATCTCATCGCATAACGAAGAACGAATAGTCACGGATCGGGATCGGGTTGACGATCATCGCGCGCACCTCCGAGTTGCGGCTCGCATCATATTAAGAGTTTCGGCTAGTTAAGCTGCTATCTGAGGTCTGCGAGGAAGTTGGCAGCCTGGCGCCTGGTCTCGTCACGGATCTCATCGCTCATTCTCGACCACGTTGCGTAAGGCTGCGCCAAACGGCGATTGGATTTAAGCCTGTCCTGGTTGCGGTCCAGAAAATCCCAGTAAAGGGCATTGAACGGGCAGGCGTCGTTTCCAACCCTCTGCTTAGGATTGAAGCTGCTGTTGCCGCAATAGTCTGACATCCGATTGATGTATTTGCCGCTTGCCGCATAGGGCTTTGTACCGAGAAACCCTCCATCGGCGAATTGGCTCATTCAAATGACATTAGGAAGCTCCACCCATTCGTAGGCATCTGCGTAGACCTCAAGATACCAATGGTGAATCTGCTTTGGATCAATGCCTGCCAGTAAGGCGAAGTTATCCGTGATCATCAGACGCTGAATGTGGTGGGCGTAGGCGTGTTTGATGGTTTCTGTGATAACCTTCGAAAGGCAATTCATTTCAGTCTCGCCGGACCAGTAAAAGGCGGGCAGCGCAAGGGTGTTGCCGATGAAGTTGCTTTCGACATAGTCGGGGCCCGCAAGCCAGTAGATGCCACGCATATATTCCCGCCAGCCGATAATTTGGCGAATGAAGCCCTCGACAGCGTTCAGCGGTGCGCTCCCCTCTCGATACGCCCGCTCAGCCGTGCGGCAGACTTCGATTCCATTGAGGAATCCGATGTTGATGTAAAACGACAGCAGCGAATGGTTGAGCCAGGGGTCGTACTGCAACATGGCATCCTGCGTCTCGCCAAAGTTGGGAAGAAAATCAGACATGAACCCGTCGAGCACCTTAATGGCGTCGGACCGGGTGACAGCAAACCCAAAGTTTTCCAGTTTACCGAAGTTGTCGGAAAAGAGCTTTCCAACTAAGTCCACAATCTCCATCGTAATCGCATCCGGCGGCAACTGAATGTGCTTCGGTCTGAGGAGATCTGGTTCTGCTGGCTTACGGTTCTCGGAATCAAAATTCCATCGGCCACCAACTGGCTTATCGCCCTGCATCAACAACCCGGTTTTTCGGCGCATCTCGCGATAGAAAACTCCATCGTCAACGACTTTCGTCCCTCTGCCCAATGCCTAAACTCGCGGTGAGAGCAGATAAAGCGGTGATCTGGCCGCAAATCTATTTGGAGATTGAGAGTTTTAGACCAACTTCTAATTTCCCTGAGAACACGCCACTCGCCGGGCTGCGTAACGCAAAGAGATTCCGGACGAAGCTCACGATGCGCGCGTTTAATCTCGCCGCTGAACGAACCAGTATTGTCAGGATCATTGATCCTGATGTAGCGGACATTGTAACCATCTTTGTTGATTGCCGCTGAGAAGTGACCCGGTCGGGGTGCGGACAAAAACTTGGACTATCAGGGAGGTAGTTCATGTATTCCTACGAAGACCGGATGCGAGCAGTTGCGCTTTACATCAAGCTGGGCAAGCGCCCGAAAGCGACTATTCGCCAATTGGGTTATCCAAGCAAGAATGCTTTGAAGGGCTGGTGCCGGGAATATGAGCACCATCTTGAACTGCGTTTAGGATTTGCACCCCGAGCGCCTAAGTTCACACAGGCGCAGAAGGAAGTGGCTGTTGAGCACTACCGCACGCATGGTCGTTGTGTTTCTGCAACGATGCGTGCTTTGGGCTATCCCGGTCGTGCAACGTTGACAGCATGGGTTCGTGAGGCGTTCCCTGAAGCTCAAAAATCTACAGTTGGTAGGGCTGCTCCTCCACGGTATCCAGAGACGTTGAAGAAGACTGGCGTCGTCGGACTTTATAATCGGCAAGAAAGTGCGCAGTCCCTGGCTGAAAAGCTCGGCGTATGCAGACCGACACTGTATAACTGGAAAAACCAGTTACTTGGTCCGGAGGCTCCTGCAATCATGAAACGTAAGAACAACTCGCCGCCAGTGCCAGAGCGAGAAGAATTAGAACGTCAGCTCGCAACACTGCAGCACGATATTCAGAAACTGCAGCTTGAGCACGACCTTTTGAAGAAAGCGAATGAAATTCTAAAAAAAGATCTGGGCGTCGATCTGCAACTCCTGAGTAATCGGGAGAAAACGCTGTTGGTTGACGCCCTAAAAGATCTTTATCAACTCTCCGATCTGCTTGCTCAGTTGCGACTGGCGCGCAGTTCATATTTTTATCATCGAGCCCGTATGAGGGTGATCGACAAGTACCTCACTATACGTCAGAACATCACCGAAATCTTCGAAGCCAACCGTCGATGCTATGGCTACCGCAGGCTACAGGCGTCATTGGCCAAACAATGCGTTACAATCTCGGAGAAGGTTGTGCAGCGCTTGATGAAGCAGGAGAACCTGATCGTTGCCACGCCAAAGCGGCGTCGATACCGCTCTTGTCTTGGAGAAATCAGTCCGGCACCCGAGAACCTTATTAATCGCGACTTCCAGGCCTCAGCCCCAAACGAGAAATGGCTGACCGATATCACGGAGTTCCATATCCCGGCTGGCAAAGTGTATCTCTCACCCATCATCGACTGTTTCGATGGTTTGGTTATCAGCTGGTCTATCGGAACGAGACCAGATGCGGAATTGGTCAATATGATGCTTGATGCCGCCATAGAAACTGTGACCGGCGCAGATAAGCGGCCAATAGTGCATTCTGATCGGGGTGCACACTATCGCTGGCCGGGTTGGCTATCGAGGATTAGTGATGCGAAGCTGGTGCGCTCAATGTCCCGCAAGGCGTGCTCCCCAGATAACGCCGCATGCGAAGGTTTCTTTGGCAGGCTAAAAACGGAGTTCTTTTATCCCAGCGATTGGAGGAACACCACACTCGAGCATTTTATCAATGAAGTTGATGGCTACATTCGGTGGTACAACGAGAAACGGATCAAGATATCGCTTGGCGCACGAAGCCCAATCGAATATCGAAACTGTCTTGGCATTGTGACGTAAAACCAGTCCAAGTTTTTATCCGCACCCCCACCGGGTCACTTCTCAGCGGCAATCAACAGATAGACCCATGGTGAGAACGCGGAGACGTCTTTACGGCTGGATTTGGGAGGGATATTGGCCCAGATTTTGAGGTCTGCTGCTGTCTTGCGGATTGCGTCGGTATCGTAAGCCTTGTCCGCAAGCAGCGTGCCGCCTTCTTTAACGCACGCCATGAGACCTTGAGCCTGCGAGCAGTCAGCAACCTGACCACCCGTCAGGCAAAGATTGATCGGACGGCCTTCTGCATCAACAATTGCGTGGATTTTGCATGTGAGGCCGCCCCGGGAACGTCCCATGCAACCATCGTCGGCATCCCCTTTTTTCCTGTTGCTCCGTGCTGGTGAACACGAACACAGGTGCTGTCGATCATAACGATATCACCGTCATAGGCCTGAGAGACGGCCTCCAGCAATCGATCCCAGACACCAGCACGCCGCCAACGAACGAACCGGTTGTAGCAGGTCGTTGCAACACCATAGCGCTCAGGGATTTCGGACCATGATGACCCGGTGCGAAACCGCCACAGAATACCATTGAGCACCATGCGATCATCAACGCGGGGCACGCCGCGCGGTTTGCATGGCAACAGTGGCGCAATAATCGACCATTCCCGTTCTGTCAGTTCATAGCGACGACGTGACATCAAATACCTCGTGTTACGAGGCGTTTGAATCACTAATCCATCCAAATAGCTAGCCTATTTATGAGTGTATGACCTAGTATCTCCGCAGTTCACGATAGGACATCGAATAGTGCACTTTGAAATCGACCGCCATGCGCTAACGCCACAATCAAGGTCTGCATATTTTCATTTGATAACTCAACAGATGTAAGAAATTTGCGACACGACCACCTTTGCTCATTCTTACTCGCGATAGATTTCGGCAAGGTCACCAAGACCCCAATTGCCGCCTGTCAAGATTGCACAGACATTCTCGTCCTTTTGAACCTTTATAGATCCAGCAAGGAGAGCGCCAATTCCAATCGACGCAGCGGGTTCGGCAATGAGTTTTGCGTCAGTCGCCAATGCCCGCATTCCTGCGATAATATGTTTATCTTCAACGAGAACGATTTCATCGACATATTTCTCTATAATAGGATAAGGATTGCGCCCGGGCACACTGATCCTCAGACCGTCGGCGATGGTCTCGTTGAGAGGAAGTGAGGTGGGTTCACCGTTCTTTCGGCTCCAATAATATTTGGGCGTCAGAGCGGGCTCTGCGCCGATAACACGAACGGAGGGGTTAATTTCCTTAATTGCCGTCGCCACACCCGAAATCAGACCGCCACCGCCGAGAGGAACAATCACGGTGTTGACTTCCTTCAGGTCATCGAGAATTTCACATCCAATTGTACCTTGGCCTGCCATAACCATCGGATCTTCAAAACCGTGTACCACAGCGTAGTTATTTGTTTCTGCAATCCGATAGACCTCCTTCCATCTGGTGGCGTTGTCACCATCAAACAGAATGACTTCTGCTCCCAAAGCACGTGTGTTCTCAATCTTGATTTTTGGAGTAGTAACGGGAAGCACAAGTACAACTTTGACACCCATCATTCGTGCCGCGTATGATAATCCCTGCGCATGATTTCCAGAAGACGAAGAAATAATCCCACTAGCTATTTTCTCGGATGGAAGCGCTAGAACCGCGTTAAGAGCGCCGCGTATCTTGAATGCGCCCGTCACTTGCAGGGTTTCTGGCTTCAGATAAAGATTACAAGCGACTTTGGCTTCAATTTTGCCAGCGCGTAAAAGGGGTGTATGCCACACGTATGGCTTAATCCGCTTCTGCGCTTCTCGAATGTTTTCAATTGTAGGATAGTTTAGCATTTACCACCGTTTGCATTCGCTTTGCTTTGATGTTCGAAACTGTGCGCCCCAGGCTGGAAACGGCTAGTCTTCAAAGAAGGAAAATGTGGTGCCTACATTCTGGCGGAGGGCACTCTGATAGATCGCATTCGCTGTTGTGTTATCCTGAGCAGCCATCCCAGTTGAATCGAAGAGAGTTATCTCTTTGGCATTCTCTCGACCAGCTTTGGTTCCGATCAAAATCTCACCAATTTCAGCGTGAATATTACTTATTGAGATCGTACCCCGTTTAAGTGCGTGCCAAGTTTCACCTTTTTGCGAGCACTGACGTGTCGAATCCGTAACGATTTTAGCATTTCGAAATATCTCAGGCTCTAGTTCCTGCTTCCCCGGAGCATCTGTTCCAATTGCAACAATATGTGTCCCTAGCTTTATCCATTCGGCTTCTACAAGTGAGCCTTTGCCGCGCGTAGTGGTGATCAGAATATCTGCCTGTTCTACAGCATCTCGCTTAGACGCTGCCATTACGACAGGAATCTTAAATTCACTTTCGATGTCAGCCTTGTATCTCGATAGTGTTTCCGGGTTAGAATGCCACGCATGGATCTCCTCAATTCTCATCACTTCTCGAATTGATCTAATTTGCATGCGTGCCTGATTACCAATCCCAATCGAAGTTACTTTTTTTGCGTCTTTCCGCCCCAATAATCTAACCGAAATCGCACCGGCCGCTCCGGTTCTTAGACCTGTTATCAGACTGCCATCCATAACACACACCAATGCGCAACTCTGTGCGTCGAATAGAAGAATAGTGCCCATACCGTTGGGGACACCGTGTAGAGAAGGATTGTCAATGAAACCACCCGATGACGCTTTCATTGATATCATTTCGGATGATTTTAAGTAGCCAAGCTTAAAATCAATTTCTCCACGGGGGGCAGGTAGATGAATACCGATGTAGTCTGGCTGTTCGACTTGACCGCTGCTGAACGCACGATATGCATCCTCAACGGCAGCGATGACCGACGACAGAGAAATGAGGTTTCTGACTTCGTTCTTTGTCAACAGCAGCGTCTTCAAACCAGTCTCCTTCAGGCGCATATTTCTCTGGCAAATGGCATCGCCAAAGCAAGTATCGCAATAACTGGAAAGCATAAAATGCTGAATCGATCCAAACGACGCAACGAATGGCCGAAATGACATGAAGGATGAATTCAGGGACGGAACTGTGGCCAGGACGCTATTTTTCCGGTAGCCATATAGAAGGATATATGAGTGAGCACCTCAAAGACGGTGAAGTCCGACGCCATTATGGCATCGGGCTTCTCTCTAGCGTTGTGAGTGGATGGATCAGGCCGAGCGCTCACTGGCATTCGGACGCCATTTGATCAGCCGCGTTTCAACGACATCAAGAATACTGTCGATGATCAAAACGAAGACTGCCAAAATCAGGATACCGGCAAATACACCGACGGCATCAAAGTTACCTTCAGCCTGGGCGATCAGATAGCCAAGCCCTGCTGAAGAGCCAAGATATTCGCCGATAATTGCGCCAACCACTGCAAAGCCGACTGACGTGCGCAAAGAGGACAAAATCCAACTCGCCGCTGCCGGAAAATATACATGACGCAGGAGATCAGAGCGTTTGGCCCCAAGAATACGCGCATTCGAAAGCACGACAGGATTGACTTCGCGCACACCCTGCATTGCGTTGAAGAACGTCACGAAGAACACCAGTGTGACGGCGAGTGCGACCTTGGACCAGAGGCCAAGACCCAACCAAAGCACAAAGATTGGCGCAAGAACGACGCGTGGAATAGCGTTCAGGCACTTGATGAAGGGATCAAGGATACGTGCAGAGCTACGGCTGAGGCCCAGCCAGACACCTGCAGCAACGCCGAGAGCTGTTCCGATCAGGTAGCCGAGAACGGTTTCCGTCAAAGTGATCGATACATGGCGATAGAAACTTGTGTCGGTTATCCACTCGACTACCTGATTGAAAATATTAAGAGGTGCCGGGAAGAAAAACACGTCGATAAAACCCAGTGATGTACCAAGCTGCCAGCCACCGACAATAGCGACTAGCAAGCCAACTTGGATAAGACGCTCAGTCATGGCGTTCATAGCTTTTCTCCACTTCGCCGCGCAGCGACGCCCAAATATTGCGGTAAAGATCCATAAAACGCGGATCGAGCTTAATTTCCGCGACATCGCGCGGGCGGTCGAGATCGACTGGAAAGCTGTCGATTACGCGGCTGCGGGGGCCAGCAGCCAAAACGACGACGCGGTCGCCGAGTGCTATGGCTTCTTCGAGATCATGCGTAATCATAACAACCGCACGGCGCTCTTCCTGCCAGAGCCGCAAAAGCTCGTTTTGCATGAGGTGACGCGTATGGATGTCGAGAGCGGAAAAAGGCTCATCCATGAGGATGACTTTTGGGCCTGTGATCAGTGCCTGTGCCATTTGAACGCGCTTACGCTGTCCGCCGGAAAGCTGATGTGGATAACGGTGTTCAAAACCTTTCAAGCCTACCTTGGCCAGCCAGTTGAGCGCGCTCTTGCGTCGTTCAGAAGCATTTACACCTTTAAACATCGGACCAAGCTCGACGTTTTCCAGCGCTGTTTTCCAAGGCAAAAGCGCATCCTGCTGAAACAGATATCCGATGTCGTTGTGAACACCAGTGACAGCCTTGCCGTCAATCGAAACTTTGCCATGCGAGGGTTTCAACAATCCTGCTATGGCATTAAGAATAGTGCTTTTCCCACAGCCCGTCGGGCCGACGATGGCGAGAAACTCGCCATCTGCAACGGTCAGATTGACATTTTCGACGGCAACGAAATTACCGAACGACATGGTCACGGCATCAATTGAAACCATTGCTTTCGGGCTGGGACTTGCTGCGACTTCCGGCGCAGATTTGACGACGGCCAATGACATTACCTCCTCCTTTAATTCGTAGTCGCGTGCGGAGCTTTTTCTACGAAGCTGTTCGTGTATGTTTTTGAGAGATCGATATCGGTTGCCGCAACTTTCTTGTTGAAGCTGTTTAGAACGACGAGTGGGGTTTTAATATCCTCTTCATTGAACTTACCATCAGCAGAGAAAATCGCTTTGGCATTCTGAACAGCTTGAATATACGTCTCGCGATCACCCGAGATGAACTCTTTCGGTAGCTTTTCGACAATCTGTTCTGCCGAATGAGTGTTCATCCATTCTAGTGCTTTGACCGTGGCGTTGGTGACTTTTTGAACGGTTTCAGGATTCTTATCGATGTAATTTTGTGTGGCATAAAGGACCGATGTCGGATAGATGCCGCCATAGATTTCCTTGGCACCATCGTCGCTGCGACCATCAATGAGGATCTTGCCAACGCCTTTGGCTTCGATAAATGTCGCCGCTGGATCGTAATTGACCAGAAGATCGATCTTGCCTTGTTCAAGGGCTGCAACAGCTGCTGAACCAGAACCAACGCCAATCAGGGCAACATCATCAGCAGACAGATTGTGGCGTTGCAGATAGTAGCGGACGAAAAAGTCTGATGAAGAACCAGGTGCCGTAATGCCGATTTTGGCACCCTTAATAGTTTCCGGTTTTGCTGGATCGAATGTTGAATTGTTCCCACCAGCAAGAACAAGCCCGGAGTTGCGTGCTAGTACAACGAAGCCGACCACTGCCTTGTTCTGTGACTGCATCTGAATGGTATGGTCGTAGAAACCAACGGCAATATCTGTCGATCCGGCAACGAGTGCCTGCAACGTCTTTGAGCCGCCGGAAGCAAAGTTTTCGACCGTGACGTCTAATCCTTCTTTCTCATAAAGGCCCAGTCCCTGCGCGACAGGAAATGGTAAATTATTGAGATTGTAAGACCCGACGCTAATGCGGACCGGTTCAGCAAATGCTGTTCCAGCAAAAGCTACCGTTGCTGCCAGGGCGAGCATAAATTTACGCATTACTTTTCCTCCGATTATAAGTGGTGCCCTCCCGGCATCCACTGGAATTATGCCGCTCAGGCGGCTTTTCTGACAGGCTTAGCAAACACATGCCCATCAAAAAGACGACGGGCCGTGCGCAGGATTCCGGCAATCACTTTTCCTTCTCGCTCCTGGAGTTTGACGTCGAGATGACCGCTGGGATGTTCGATCGACAGCACGAGCGGTGGTGTGCGAAGACCGATTAGTTTTGAGGCGACCGTATCGGCGGTTATGCAGGCTGTTGCAATGCCAACCGCGCCAGTGGTGGCAAGTGACGGATGACATTCATGTGGCATGAAATAGCGTACATTGATATCGCCACCGTTTTTGGTCGTGCTGATCAGTACTGGTTTGGGTGTTACGTGATTGGTGACATCGCCCATGCCCATACGTCTGCCAGCTTCGATCCGTACCCGTTCCAGCCTCGTAAGGAGCGCCGTGTTGGCATTGAGCTCGGCGGCGGTCTCGTAACCACTGACACCGATATCCTTCGCTTCAATGAGAACCATAGGCATTGCGCAGTCGATGCACGTTACGGCTACGTCTTCAATTATTTCATGCGGTGCACCGGTTGGAAATAATTTGCCGGTTCTTGCCCCTGCAGCGTCCATGAAAGTGAGTGCAATCGGAGCTGCTTTTCCGGGTACACCATCAATGCTGGCATCGCCCAGATATGAGACTTTTCCATCAGGTGTAGGCACTTCGGCTTCTATGAGTTTGCCGGTATTGACGTTATGAATGCGAACAAGCGTCGTTGCACCCTGTGCTTTCATCAATCCCGCTTCAATTGCGAAGGGGCCGACGGCTGCAAGCATGTTACCGCAATTCGGTGCGGTATCGACCAGCTGCTGATCAATACGAACCTGTGCGAAAAGATAGTCAATATCTGCTCCTGGGATGCTGGATGGACCAATGATTGCAACTTTACTGGTCACAGGGTTTCCGCCGCCGATACCGTCGATTTGAAGCGGATGGCCCGACCCCATGATCGAAAGCAGAATATGATCACGCTCATTGCAATCCGTTGGAAGATCGGATGCCAGAAAGAATGGTCCTTTCGATGTGCCGCCTCGCATCAATACACAGGGGATAGAGATCAGATCGTTCATGCTTGCGCTTTCGCCTCCACTCATGTGTAGTGGGTATCAATGAGTCTGTTTGTTGCACTTTCCGGCAAACTGATTGATATGTAAAATGCGAATGTTCGGAGTATTGATGCAAAATGAGCATTAATTGCGAGATTTTAGACCTGAGAGCATTTCTTTCCATCGTCGAACTGGAAAGTTTCCATAGGGCAGCGGATACGCTGAACATGTCCCAGCCAGCACTGAGCAGACGCATCCAGAAGTTGGAATTGGCAATCGGTGCGCCATTGCTGGAGCGCACCACTCGACATGTTTCACTTACAGCGCTTGGTACGGAACTATTGCCTTTGGTGCGGCGCATGCTGGAGGAGTTTGACAGCTCACTTTTTGCGGTTCGTGATCCTGCCGTTCAGCGCGGGGGCCTTGTGACAATCGCTTGTCTACCAACAGCAGCATTCTATTTTCTGCCGAAAGTTATAAAGCAGTTCAATATCGAGTATCCGAACATCCGATTCAGAATTCTGGATCTGCCGGCGACGGACGGATTGCAGGCTGTTGCTCGCGGTGAGGTAGAGTTTGGCATCAATATAATGGGAACAGCCGATCCCGACCTGATCTTTGATCGGCTTGTCGAGGACCCCTTCGTTCTTGCTGCCAGCAAAGACCATCCTCTGGTCGAAAAATCCGAAGTCGGTTGGGACGACTTAGCACCTTATCATTTGATCACAGTCCATCGCTCAAGCGGCAATCGAACATTGCTCGATGGGGCTTTGGCGAAATCCAATATCAAACTTCGCTGGTTTTATGAAGTAACCCACTTGTCCACATCTCTTGGTTTGGTCGAGGCCGGCTTGGGTATATCCGTACTACCACAAATGGCAACGCCACAAGGAGAGCACCCACTGCTGATTACGAGGCCTATTCGCAACCCAGAGATTTCCAGAACCATCGGCGTTGTGCGTCGCAGGGGTGGAACATTGTCCCCTGCAGCTGAGCGCTTTCTCAAGATGTTGATCGGCACCTGGGGGAGTTTCTGAGGAGCTTCCCGGCAAGGAGTTACGACGATAGCCATTGCGGCCATTCTTCGCCATACAACCTATTATCACGGGGGCGATACCCGAGTGTTTCAACAGTCATCATAGAGGTCGGGAGATTGGCCCTGTGGGGGCATACAGCTTGATTAATCCCGCAAGCTTATGTGAAGCGTCAAAACATGGGAAGGATGCGGGAGCAATCTGCGAACCATTTTCAGTTGCGAATTGCTTTTTGCGTATCCCGTCGGACATTTCAATGCTGGCAATTGGAGCTGACGCTGATTGAACCGCTTTGAAGCCTATTATGTGTTTGGGTATCCGTTTGATGAATCGATGATCCTGCTCAGGGATATACCCTAGATACATGACCCAGGGGATTAAAATCACTTAGCCCACAAAGCTATTCGCACCAACAAATCCGACGACAATAAGGGCGACGGTTAACGTTAATCTGGCGATGGGGATCAAGCAGTCAATAACAAGGTGACTACGGCAATGGCCGCAAGCAAGATCACACCCCAATAGTATTCCCTACGCAGGATCCGAAAAGTCACTAAGCAAGTAACAAGAATGGCGAGGGCAATGGGAATTATGATAAGAATGATATCTACGGGTGATAGGTGCACCATGTTAGTCGCTCTCCGTGTCCGCCAAAACTGCGTCAGAGCAACGTCGCGGCGGGCGATAGTCGAGACCTCTGACACCATTTGTTGCAGCCGAGACGGTATTATTGCTTCGTCAGTGCTTCAAAAGAACCGCAACGGTCTGCAACCGTCATTCCAGTTCCCTGTGCAATGGCTTCCATCGAAACGCTAGAGTTGCCGTCGAAGCTATTTCCCTTTGCACCCTCCGCTTCGTACTCGTCACCTTCCGTGGTGCTAGCAGGTGTGGGCAGAATGTTTACCATATTCTGATAAGCTTTGATCGTATCGCCGTTGAGGTGGCCCTGCTCAACGCAATATTTGATCAGGCCGAGCTGGTTTCTCGAGCTGTTGTTGCGTTTCATCCGCAGAAGCAACCGATGCCACGATCATGAGCGATACAGTTGCTGCCGAGTAAAGTGCTAGGTGACAGTTTTTCATCGTATTTCCATTCTATGGCGATTATTCGCCGGCCTTGTTTTTCGCCATCATGCGGCCAAGCGTTACTTGCGATTTGTACTGCTCACAAACTGCTTTCACATCGACATCGTTTGCCGCAGCAAGGTCTTCGAGGGACTGCTCGTCACCCTGAAGATAGGAAATGCCTTCACGACCCTTTTGGACATGAAGCTCGGCTTCAGGCGAAGGGGCAACTTCGCCAAAAATTGCGACTGTTCCAACGTGGAAAAACTCTTCGGAATCGGACTCAAGAAACCCGTGTGCGATGCAATATGCGACAATGCCCTGATCATTTTGGCGTTCCAAATAGGCTTCGTCGGCGCTGGTTTGAGATAAGGCCGATATGGAAGATAACAATAGAATTGTTAAAGTAGAAATTGCACGAGATAGGGTAGTACGCGCCAATTCAGATCACCTAAGATTGATTTATATTTATATTACCGGCTCAATTACACTTAATAGTGCCAAGTCACGAGCCTCAACATCATCGACATTGGTATAAGGCTTCCAATTTATAGTCAAAACACCAGCAATCATGTTTACACCATCTTTGTAATTGCTCGATGGTGCGCTCGTTTCATCATAGTGGATGACGATCGTTTTAAGTCCGTCTTTGAGCGCGGCTCTCCCAATTTCAGTTGCTGTGATTGCTCCAATTGCCTGAAGTATCGGGTCAATTATTGGCTTACGCAGATAGTCATCGTCTGCATATGAATCTGCAAGGCCAGGTAAGGCTAAGCTTTTGCTATCGAGATTGATGGTAACCGGAAATCCGGCAAGATCCTGAATTTCTAACTCGTATTTCGGCCAGATATCCGTTGAATAGGCCGCAATGGCGCGACGCTCAGCAAGACCTAAGTTTTGGGCAAGCGCTGCAACAGGTGCAGACGAACAGAAAATGCCAACCAATGCCACACAAAACAGTTTCTTCAAGATATACTCTTTTCGCGGTTTATTCGTAAGTTTTGGATATTTTCGGCCAAATAATGCGCGAGTTGTTATCATTCTGGGGTTTGTTTGGAACCATCCAATTGCAGTTAGTGGCTCAGACCAATTCTTCTCCTAAAACTCGTTTAAGGCAGTCAGAATTTTGCGATTCCGTGAGGTGTTGCTTATAAAAAATTGCGATAATTGTAAAATTGGTCTGGTATGATCGGCTTTATTGGAGGGAAACTATCCATCCAATATTGGCTAAAGGCTTCGTCAACCCGTGGATAAATTTCTGCGCGAATAAGGGAGACTTGCCAATGACCAAACCAACATTCAACGATAGTGATGTGCGATTTTCGGAGGAAATTAAAGTCCGTGCTGTGGGACCAGCGGATAAAACACACTGGAAAAAACTCTATCGAGCCTATGCCGCTTTCTACAAGGTACCCATGAATGACGATATACTTGATCGCACATGGGCCTGGTTGCAAGACGCATCGCATCCAGTGGAAGGGCTGGTGGCTCAAGCAGGCGAAAGCATTATCGGTTTTGCCCACTACTGGCCTCAACCAAGGCCTTTGCAAGGCCAATATGCTGGGTTTCTTGATGACCTTTTTGTCGATCCATCTCACCGCAGTCGCGGTGTTGGGCGTATGCTTATTGGGGCGCTCAGCGATACTGCAAGCATGCGCGGCTGGACGATGCTGAGTTGGGTGACTGCGCAGGACAATGTAACTGCGCGTCGTCTTTATGACGACATTGCAAAAGCAGCCAACTGGGTCACTTACGAGCGTTCATTTTGATGATTTTGCAGCCTGCGGCGTTAATACGCTGCAGGCTTTTACACGTAGCTAAAACTTTTTGGGTTTAACTACATTTTAATGACGGAACGACCTTAAGTGTGTGGAATATCTTTTCAAGTTTCCTGACCGCGATCTCGAGTTCGATCGGCGTATAAGCTGCGAAACCGAGCAGAAACCCAGCTTCGCCTTCACCTGTGGCATGGAGTGCTGATAGCCCTAACAGCTCAATTTTAGAACGACGAGCGGCTTCCAAAACCATTTGCTCGGAGATGTCGCATGTCAATAGGCACGGCATTTGCAAGCCCCCCACCGGAACGCGCGGCTCGACAAATCCCGCAAGATGTTTGCGAACCAAACTGCTCAATATTTCAAGGCGCTGGGCATAGATACCGCGCATGGTGCGAATATAGGCTCCGAAATGTCCGCCTTCTATAAAGCGGGCAAGCGTATATTGTGAAAGGGACGCGGTATGGCCATCGAGAAGCGTGCGGGCCGTGGTCATCGGTTTGACCAGCTGTTCCGGCAAAACTACATAGCCTATTCGTAGCCCCGGAAAGAGCGACTTTGTAAAAGTGCCGATATATATGGTTCTTTGATGCTGATCGAGGCCTTGCATACAGGCGGTAGGCCGACCTGCATAATGAAACTCACTGTCGTAATCATCCTCTATTATCCATCCCCGATGACGTTTTGCCCATTCAATCAATGTAAGCCGACGGTCCAGGGCCAAGGTCGATCCCGTCGGGAATTGGTGTGAGGGCGTGAGGAACACAGCGCGTGCCGGATGGGGGTCATTAAGGATTGGCTCGACGTTTACTCCTTGCTGATCCACCGCAACGGGCACGCAATTCAACCCAGCAGCATCAAATGCCTTGCGGGCTCCATAATAGGCAGGATCTTCGATATAGATGCGCTCACCCGGATCAAACAAAACATTCGCACAGAGCGTCAGGGCCTGTTGCGAGGATGTGAGGATTAGCACGCAATCCGCAGTGGCACGCGCGCCACGCTCGAGATTGATGTAATCAGCTATCGCTTGCCGCAAGGCTTGAACACCTTGCGGATCTCCATGCAAAAGCATTTGCTGTCCGATCTCTTTGAGAACTTGTCTTTGCAAACGCTCCCAAAGCGCGAGCGGAAAATTTCGTGTTTCGGGTATGCCAGGAGCAAAAGCACGCGGGGCCAAGCTCTCGCGCACGCCACCGCTGTGAATCATCGCATTGCCACGCTTGCTGAGTTCAGGCGACTGATCTTTCAGCTCTGTATTATATCGTGCGCGCCGATGACCAAGTGAAAGTTCTGGAATCTGTGCCACAAAGCTACCGCTGCCGACGCGACGGTCGATGAAGCCTTCTGCATGAAGCTGCGCATAAGCTGCTTCAACTGTATCGCGTGAGACACCGAGTGACTTCGAGAGCACGCGCGACGCCGGCAATGGTTTTCCGCGGCTGAGTGTTCCGTCCACGATGAGTTGTCGGATCGCACGTTGAATGCGCGCATGGAGTGGCATCGCCGTATGCGCTGGGTGATTGAGCCATGCTTTTACAGATTCGAGTTGCGAGTGCTTGAACAAATGGACGGTATCTCTTGCTGTAATCGAGGGGCATATCAGGCAACTGTGCGTGTAAAAGTCAAGCCGTTCTATTGACCTCACGGAGAAGCCTTCCGCACGCACCGCTACAGCTGCTCGGATAGATGATATATTCCACCCTGTTGTTGCGTAATTGATCACAGTTATCGTCAATTATGGCGGCACGCTTATTCTCTTTTTCAGGCTGCCGCGTAGCCAATCTTAAGCCAGATTTGACAGCATCTGGGTCTGGTCGATTTCGATCACCGTCAGGCATTCGGGTTTGCTGCTGAGCTGATGTTATCCTGAACCAATCATAACGGCATAATCCACGCCAGCCGCAGCGTTCCTCGCCACTGCTCTCGCCACGACATCCTATGCGGAAGCGATTGGTGCATACATGATCTCAGCTATTGCCTTCGTGGTTCTCAGCCTCACGCGATACTTTGAAAAAGTTATCCGGCTGATACCTCCGGGTATAGCTTCGGGCTTGCTTGCAGGCATATTGTTACAGTTCGGAATAGGCGCTTTCAGCAGTGTGAGCGTCGATCCCGTTTTGGTGGGTACGCTGATCGCTGCCTATGTCGTTTTAAAGCGTGTTTCCGCACGATATGCAGTCATTGGCATCTTGATGATTGGGCTTTTTCTTTTGCTGATGCAGGGTCGTGTTGATCTGTCTGATCTGGAATTGAAACTGGCCGCGCCGGTTTTTACCATACCAGAGTTTAGCCTGAACGCCACGCTCAGTATCGCATTGCCGTTGTTTCTGATCACACTAACGGGTCAATATATGCCCGGCATGTTGGTGCTACGAAATGATGGATTTCAGACAAGTGCCAACCCCATCGTAACCGTAACGGGCCTGGGTTCACTCATAATGGCACCTTTTGGCTCGCATGCTTTCAACATTGCAGCTATTACTGCTGCGATTGCTACCGGACGGGAAGCGCACGAACATCCGTCAAAACGCTGGATTGCCGGTATTGCTGCGGGTTGTTTTTATATTCTGGTTGGGGTTTTTGGTGTAACACTCGCAGCAGTGTTTATACTGTGCTTGCGGGGCTTGCTCTGCTTGGCGCCATTGGGGGAAGTCTTGCTGGTGCAATGGCAGATGCTCGTTCGCGAGAAGCATCGCTTATTACCTTTCTGGCATCCGCTGCGAATATCAGTTTGCTCGGCATCGGCGGAGCATTCTGGGGGCTCGTCATTGGCCTCGTCGCTTCTGTCATCCTCAACGCAAGTTTCCGTCCTGAATAAGAGTAATTTCCCTCTTTTGCGCTTAACTGCATTGCAGTAAGCCTTGCGTGTAGTTCATAGCTGAGATGCGCAAAAAATAGATGCAACATGATAATTGTTTAGGCATAAGTCTATCAGCTGTGACGCGCGTTCCTCCCATTTCCGCGTCCAGTTGTTCCCCTCTGAAGGTTTGACCTTCTAAATTTATAGGGCCTCGGTTTCCGATGGCTCTATTTTTTTATCTATCCGCTAGATTCGTATGGTCTTGAAGATTGCTATCAGCGGCAGACTATTTGAAAGCAATGTCATGCTATTTCGTTATAAGTGGGAAGAAAAGCAGTCTGGAGCCCACACCCGCGAAGCAAGTTCAACTGATCTAGGTCTGTTAAAGGCCATCGTCTCGTTGGTCGTTGTTTTTCGACCGTTCTGTTCTGCAGGGTGCTCGCGGGTAATAGAGAGCGATGTCGGCAGCCGTTCGTTAAATACAGCCGCTAGCAGTGACACTTGTTAGGTTCTTTTACGGTACAATCTCTGCTCTCTCAACACGAGTCGTTCGCACGAGAGGATGGCTTGCATCATCTCAAAGGGGCTTGATGATAATTAGTTCGAACCGACGTGCGTTCAAAGCTACTGCCCAGCGAATTCCTGCCGATTACGTTCTGCAACCAAGCAGCATAAAACGCTAAGTGTAAATTATCTGCTGGGATAGCCTCCAAGTCCGCAGGGGTATAATGATGCGGTATAAATTACAGTCGGTTGTGAATGCGAGACCGCACCGTTTTCTGCTTTAGCGCTTGTACACTCCCGCCGAACCATGAAGGTTTAACCTATTATCCTGCCGCCTTTTTGCCTGCTTCGTAAAGTTTGCAGAAAACCTGCACGATAACTCCACAGACTAATTATACTCATTCTCCTCACCCGTTACTAGCCGACTTAGGGATGAGATTAACGTTCGACCCCTCTTTGTAAAGAATGGTATTCCAAAGCCGGCTAAATTTTTCGTTTCAGGAAAATCGAAATGACTGTTGAAGCTTCGCTAATTGTTTTTTCCCCCCTATACCTGGATCTAGTGGGGGATGATTTTTTCATTAAAGCAGAAGACATTGACGGAAGGCTCTGGACCCTAATGGGTCCAATATCCGATAATGAGGTTGCTGCTTCATTTCGCGCTGCTCAAAGTGCTTTGGAAGATGGCTGGGGGTATCTGATTGCTTTGAGACGTAAGCTTGCTGGCCCAGAATGTTGACACGCTCAAAGCACCACTCTTGCTTGAAAAATACTGGATAAGTAAATGCTATTTAAGTAATTACATAATTTTTTCTTAATAGTTCAAATATTTGGATATTTTTATGAAATGTTAAGTATTTATCATCTGTTGGATAAATTATTCGTTATGAAATAATTATTTTGGCGCGTTGGCAAAAATTTGAATATCAGGAGAAAGAAATGTTGATACGCAATTTTTTCATAGTGTGCTGCATGTTGTTTGCCTTCGCATGTTTAATGTCATATTTGATCAACAATTTCCAGGAAGCTCGTCCAGAATTTCACCACGCAGCTTTTTATAACTACCCTTAAAGAACCACAACCGGTGACGGTTTTTCCCTAGTTAAGAACCCATAGATCCAAAAAGAAATAATGATAGGCTGAGTCACTGATAAAAGTGGGCTGAAAATCACAACCTCCATACAATCTGCACCTTTTCTCGATCTTACGTAGACTGAAGGATGGGAAGTGGTGGCATTCGATTTAATTTGGACGACCCTATGTCAAACCGCCGCTTCTCCATTCTCGCTATCGTTGCAGGCGGATGTTTCATCGCTGCCATGCTTGCTTTGCAAGATTGGAGCAGTTCAGATCCGGAAGCCCAGGTTGCCTCATCAGCCGTCCCACTGCACGCTGAAACTGTTAAAGTCGGTCGGGAACGCGTTCTTCTTACGGATGAACTGCCGGGGCGAGTTGCGGCTTTTAAGAAAGTTGAAATCAGGCCGCAAGTCAGTGGGATCATTAAAAAGAAAGTTGTTGAGGCCGGCTCCCGTGTCAGCGCTGGTCAGATCCTTTTCGAGATTGAACCTGCTTTATTTTTGGCGGATCTGGAAACTGCACGGGCCGCATTGACGCGTGCAGAAAGTGCGCTGGAGCATGCTCGCTCGGGCTTTCAGCGCGCTGAAGCTTTGCTCGCGAGTAAAGCGGCAAGTCTCAAAAATTATGAAGACGCGCGCAATAATCTGACGACGGCGCAGGCAAATCTGGCCGAGGCACGTGCTGTTCTTCACCGTCGTCAGCTTGATCTTGACTTCGCCACCATAAGATCGCCGATTGATGGCTACGTCGGGCGAACCGTAGCGGACGAAGGCTCTCTCGCATCAATTTCGGGGCAGACCGAACTCGCAGTCGTTCAGCAGCTGGAACGTGTTTATGTGGATTTACGCCTGCCTGCGACAAAACTCGATGCCGTGCAATTTGCGGCAGAAGAGAAAATAGGCCAGATTGAGATACTACGTGCCGATGGCAAGCCATATTCCTATCCGGCGAAGCTGGTGCTTTCAGATGTTACGGTTGACACCGTGACGGGCAATGCAACGATCCGAGTGCTCGTTGAGAATCCTGAATTGCAGCTTTTGCCTGGCATGTTTGTTCGTGCCCAAGTGCCAAGCGGATTGCTCTCCGATGTAATACTTGTTCCTGAATATGCTCTCGTTCGGACAGGAGGAGACGACGCCAGTCTCATGGTCGTTGATCCCGACGGGCACGCAAAAAGGCGCAAAATAACGCTTGGAGAGGCCATCGGTCGCCGTGTGGTGGTCAAGTCAGGGCTTCAACCGGGTGAAACCATCGTAATTCGCGGTCAGGACCGTTTGCAGGATGGGATGCTCGTAAACACCGATCACTCAGCCAATGCGACGACTGTGAAAGACAAGATTTAAAGGCCAGATTACCATGCCACAATTCTTCATCAATCGCCCGGTGTTTGCCTGGGTGATTGCCATATTCATTGCATTGGCTGGTGTTGTTGCGATCCCACAACTGCCGGTTTCACGTTATCCTGTTATCGCACCGCCGAGTATCGGTATCTTCACAACATATACTGGAGCTTCTGTTCAAACGGTCAATGATAGTGTGGTTGCTCCTATCGAAAAGGAACTCTCAAGCGTCAAAAACGTTTTATACTATGAATCGACAGTCGACTCGACAGGTGCTGCGAATATCACGGTGACGTTCAAACCTGGAACGGACCCCGAACTCGCTCAAGTGGACGTTCAAAACAGGTTGAAAAATGCCGAGCCTCGTCTTCCAGAAGTCGTTCGCCGTAACGGAATAAATGTGGAAGCGTCGGAGTCGGGCTTCCTTATGGTCATTGCGCTCAAGTCACGCAGCGGTGAGACAGACGAGTTGAGCCTTGGTGACTATCTGACGCGTAACGTTGCCGAGGAGCTCAAACGCGTTCCAGGCGTTGGACGTACCCAACAATTTGGCTCCGAACGTGCAATGCGTGTTTGGGTTAACCCGACGAAACTGGCTGATTACAACCTTAGCATGTCCGACGTGACGAACGCGATTGCCCGCGAAAACGCTCAAGTTTCGCCCGGCAGGGTCGGGGACGAACCGACCGTTCCGGGGACCAAAGTTTCAACGCCACTGATTGTGCATGGACAGTTGAACTCACCCGAGGCGTTTGCAGCAATACCTTTGAAAACCCAGACAGATGGCGCGCGGCTGCTGTTGTCCGATGTTGCACGTGTGGAACTTGGCGCACAGACTTTTGCCTTCAGCGTCAGCAGTAACAGCAAGCCTGCTGCTGCAGCGGCGATACAAATGTCGCCGGGTGCCAATGCCGTCAGCACTGCGGCGGCGATCGAAAAGCGGTTAGGTGAACTGCAGGCTACAATGCCGAGTGATCTCTCAGTCTCAATTTCCTACAATACCGCGCCCTTCGTGAAAGTGTCGATTTTGAAGGTGGTGCAAACACTTGTAGAGGCGATGGTTCTGGTGTTCCTCGTGATACTGCTGTTTCTGCAGAAGTTGCGGTACACATTGATCCCAACAATTGTCGCGCCGATCGCGCTGCTTGGCACATTCGCGGTGATGTTGGTTGCCGGTGACACGATCAATGTTTTGACCATGTTTGGCATGGTTTTGGCAATCGGTATCATTGTTGACGACGCGATTGTCGTCGTTGAAAACGTAGAACGGATCATGGCAAGGGAGGGGCTCTCGCCGAAGGAAGCCACTCGCAAAGCAATGCGCGAAATTTCGGGCGCTATCGTCGGGATCACATTGGTTTTGGTCGCCGTCTTTATCCCTATGGGATTGTCCGATGGTTCTGTGGGAGCAATCTACCGCCAATTCACAATGTCGATGGCAGTGTCGATCCTGTTTTCAGCCTTCCTCGCACTTACCCTTACGCCTGCTTTGTGCGCCACTATCCTCAAACCTGTCGGCCCCCACGCAGAAGTGCGTTTCTTTTCGTGGTTTAATACCAAGTTTGACCGTTTAAGTGAACGCTATACCGGCGCTATCGGCTGGATTTTACGGCGTGGTGTTCGGATATTGTTGGTTTACATTTTGCTCTTGGGAGTATTGGGCGTTGGTTACTCTCAACTGCCGACGTCGTTCGTGCCTGAAGAAGATCAGGGAAATTTCATGGCAATGTTCGAGCTGCCGGCTGGTGCCACAGCAGAGCGTACGCTGGAGATTATTGCAAAATATGAAAAACACACGGCATCGCGTGCTGATATTACGGAGAGCATCGTTATTCAAGGTTTCGGATTTTCCGGCTCTGGTCCGAATGCTGCTCAGGCGTTTACCAGTCTTAAGGATTGGAGTGATCGTAAGACAACGGTAAACGACGAGATCGCGGCGGCGCAAGCGGCGATGGCGGATATTCCGGAGGGAACTGCGATGATAATGAAACCACCGGCCATTGAATCGCTGGGAACAACATCTGGTTTCTCCCTTCGCTTGGAGGATCGGGGTAATGCCGGGCCAACAGCACTGAAAGCGGCCGAGAGCGAGTTGATAAGGCTCGCCTCCAAGAGCAAATTGCTCACGGGCGTGATGACGGATGGGCTTCCAGATGGGCAGAGTATTGCGTTGAATATTGATCGCCAGAAGGCGCTGGCTCTTGGTGTTTCTTTTTCAACCGTGAGCGACATGATTTCGACAGCAATCGGGTCAACTTATGTCAACGATTTTCCGAAAGACGGCCGCCTTCAACAGGTAGTCGTGCAAGCCGATGCACAGCATCGTATGCATATTGATGATGTGCTTCGCCTTGAAGTGCGCAATATTGATGGCGCAATGGTTCCCCTGTCGGAGTTTGTCCAGCCTGTCTGGCAAACGACGCCGCTTCAATTGGCGCGCTATAACGGCTACCCTGCTGCTCGTCTTTCAGGTTCCGCTGCGCCGGGCGTTTCGAGTGGAGTGGCAATGTCCGAGATGGAGCGATTGGCAAAACAGTTACCGTCAGGATTTGCGGTTGCGTGGACGGGGCAATCGTTACAGGAAAGACAATCCGCAACCCAGACGCCAATTCTTTTAGCCGCATCGATGCTCGTGGTATTTCTGGTCTTGGCCGCACTTTACGAAAGCTGGACGATCCCGCTGGCCGTTATGTTGGTTGTGCCGCTTGGCGTGCTCGGGGCTGTGCTGGCTGTGCTGGCGCGGGGCATGGAAAATGATGTGTTTTTCAAGGTTGGCGTCATTACGATAATCGGACTTTCTGCAAAGAACGCCATTTTGTTGATTGAATATGCTCGCCATCTGCGCAACGAGGGGCAAAGCCTCTACAGAGCAGTGCTTAAGGCATCACGATTGAGATTCCGGCCAATTCTGATGACTTCACTGGCCTTTATCTTGGGGGTCGTGCCACTCATGATCGCGCGCGGGGCCGGTTCTGAAATTCAGAATGCAATAGGAACAGGGGTTTTTGGAGGAATGTTATCCGCAACCGTCCTGGCTGTTTTCTTTGTACCCTTGTTATATGTAACAATCAGCCGACTAATCAGAGTAAGAAAATAACACCCGTCCGCCGAACTCAATCGGTGCCTTAAATGAACACCCGTCGAAAACGTTTCAGAGATGGTAGATAGCCATGAACAATGCTTTAATTCTTATTGTTGAGGATGAGCCCGAAATTGCTGAAATCATCGAGACGTATCTGTCTCGCGAGGGGTTTCGCGTTGTCACGGCAGGTGACGGAACTGTCGGGTTAGGGCATCATCTTCGTCTTCGCCCTGACCTCGTGGTCCTCGATATTAAGTTGCCGGGAAAGGACGGTTATGAGGTATTGGCTGCAATCCGCAGGCGCGGCAATACGCCAGTCATTATGGTGACTGCGTTGGCCGAAGACTTGGATAAGCTGCAAGCTTTACGTATCGGAGCAGATGACTACGTTGTTAAGCCTTTTAATCCGCTTGAGGTCGTAGCGCGTGTGAAAGCCGTCCTGCGGAGAAGTATGGGCGCGCCGACTGAACGTTTGTTGCGCGTGGGGCCGGTAACCGTGGACTTACAGGCGTATCGTGTCACGGTTGAAAGGGACACAGGTCCTCTCACGCTTGAGTTAACAAAGACAGAGTTCCGTATTCTATCCCATATGGCTGCAAGTCTGGGGAAGGTTTTTGAGCGCTCGGAGTTGGTTGATGCGTGTCTGCCCGAAGGTGAAGCGCTCGACCGGACTGTGGATAGCCATGTGAGCAATTTACGCCGCAAGTTAGCTGCCGCCGGAGCTGATGGATTGCTTACTGGAGTGCGCGGCGTTGGGTACCGCTTGGACAATACAAATGGGTAAAAACTTAAACTCATTGATTGTGCGTGCGATGATAATGCTTACGCTGTTGGCCTTCGCTGTGGTTTACTTCGGGCTGACGGCTTACTTTTTTTTCATTTATGAATGGCTTTACCCCGATTTCACCAATGATGACGTACTTCGGACTGGCGATATCATAACTCTGGGCCTTCTCTTAGGAGTGGGTATATCGACAGCTTCAGTGCTTGGGTGGGTTCTTGCAAAGCGGATTGTCGACCCGTTGAAGTCGGTCGCGAATGCGGCGCGCAAGATTGCAAATGGTGACTTCTCTGCACGCGCCAGTTTACGACACGAAAACTTCGGCGAGGCAAGGGATTTGGTTAATGACTTCAACCAAATGGCGGAGCGATTGCAGCGTGCTGAGGCTGAGTTGCAATATTCCAATTCAGCGATCGCGCATGAGTTGCGGACACCGCTGACGATACTTCGCGGCCGCCTGCAAGGTCTGCTGGATGGAGCCTTTTCACCCAGTAGTGAATCCTATGCACGCCTTATCGGGCATGTCGACGACCTGTCGGCAATTGTCGAGGAATTGCGCACACTTGCACTCGGCAATGCTGGCAAACTTGACCTGCAGTGCACCCAATTTGACTTAGCGACAGAGGCTGGGAGCGTTCTTGCATCGCTGGAAGATCAGTTCGAAAAATCTGGGATCAAAACGGTGTCCGCGCTTGGCCATGCAGTTACAGTTGCTGACCGTTGGCGTGTGCGGCAGGCTTTCATAGCCTTGCTTGAGAATTGTTGCCGTTACGCACCGCAAAGCACCGTGTCCGTCGAGACCGGCGTCGCAGGCGAACACGTTTTTTTCCGCTGTGGCGACACGGGGCCAGGCCTCTCCGAGGAAAACCGATTACGGGCTTTCGAACGCTTCTGGCGCGCTGACGATTCGAGGGGGCGGGGCAGGGGAGGATCCGGTCTCGGCCTATCAATTGTGAAAGCGATTGCACAGGCGCATGGAGGGGACGCCCGTATTCTCTCCCTTAAAAACTCTGGCTTTGGGATCGAAATCCGCATTCCGATCCGAGAAACCACGGCTTCGAATTGAGAGAACCAATGTCTCCAACGCCTCAAAACCCAGACGATTATGATAGTCTTGCCGCGCAGCACGTCTCATTGCGGCGTGTGTTAGCACTCTTCAGGCCTTTCCGGAAAAGGATCGCGACTGTTATTGTGCTGATGTTGATCGCATCGGCAACCGGATTGGCAGGGCCTTTTCTTTTGCGTGCGATTATCGATGACGCATTGCCCCGAAATGACCTTAAACTGTTGAGCTTGCTTGTGGCAGGTATGATCCTTGTCGCGCTCGTGTCAGCCATAATCGGCGCATGGCAGGTGGTTCTAAGTTCACGTATCGGACAGGCTGTACTTCATGACTTGAGGGTGAGATTATACGCCCATCTCCAGAATCTTTCACTTCGGTTTTTCACGGGCACCCGCGTAGGGGAGGTGCAGTCCAGAATTGCAAATGACGTCGACGGCCTTCAATCGCTTGTCAGTGATACGGCTAATGAGCTCGGGCGCTCGCTCAGTTCTGTCATTATGACGTCTATCGCCATTATTATTCTCGACTGGCGATTGGCGCTCCTCGTACTGTTTATCGTGCCAGGAACACTTATTATCAGCGGCCGTGTTGCCCGGGCACGCGAGGCTCTCACCTTTCAGCAACAGGGCCGCGCTGCCGATTTGTCGGTTGCCGTGCAAGAAACACTTTCTGCCTCCGGTATCATACTCGCTCGCACAATGGGCCGTGCCGCGCACTTAAATCAGCGATTTAACCGCATCTCAGGTGATCTCGCGCAACTTGAGGTGAGATCGCGCACGGCTGGTGAATGGCAGTGGTCCCTGATCGGCTTCGCTCTTGCTGTTTTACCGGCATTTACTTTGCTTGCAGGCGGCGTGTTGATGCAAACACAGAACCCGGCAACCATAGGGACACTTGTGGCTATGATCGCTCTTCAAGAGCAATTGCTTTGGCCATTTGAACAATTACTCGAAATCGGCCGTGATGCGCGCAAGACACGGGCATTATTCGCGCGAATATTTGAGTACTTAGACAAGCCAGTGGAAATCACCGAACGAGCAAATGCGAAAACTATTCCTCGGTCTGCGATGAAGGGAGAGGTGGAACTGGACCATGTCAGCTTTAATTATGGCGAGGAGGGCCGTTCTGCTTTGCACGACGTCAGTCTTACCATTAAAGCGGGCAGCAATGTCGCGATTGTGGGACAAACCGGTTCCGGAAAGACGACACTTGGCTACCTTTTGGCGCGGCTTTATGACGTCGATAGCGGCGCCATCCGATTTGACGGCGTTGATTTGCGTGACCTCAGCTTCCAGTCTCTATCAGAAATGCTGGGGGTTGTTTCTCAAGAGCCCTATCTTCTGCACGCTACAGTCGCAGAAAACCTGCGTTTCGCGAAACCTGAAGCAACCGATGAGGAACTTTATGCTGCGGCTACGACCGCCCAGATACATGACCATATCATCGGTTTACCCGACGGTTACGACACAATCGTAGGGGAAGATGGCTATCGCTTTTCGGGTGGTGAAAAGCAACGCTTGGTTTTAGCCAGAACTATTCTCCGAAATCCTCCGGTGCTTTTGTTGGATGAGGCCACAAGTGCACTTGATACCCGCACGGAACGTGCAATGTCAGACGCTTTGGCACGCATGTCGGAGGGACGAACAACCATTACGATTGCCCATCGATTGTCCACAATACGTCACGCTGACATAATTGTGGTTATGAATGCAGGGCGAATAGTGGAACAGGGCAGCCATGATGAACTTTTGGCGCTTAACGGAGCCTATGCAGAATTGCTGCACAATTCTTAATTAGAATCCGTATTCTGTTGCATTGGGTACTGACGACATTAATTTGCGGCCCAATCAAGCCAGCGCAAATTTAATGTCGTGTTTGCTGTCATTGAGTTGAGAACTCTCTCGCCAGACTGGCAGACTTTAAGGTGTTGATCGAACGCGATCCAACACGGCTAAATAAGTTGAAGAGCCTCCAACAGAGTGAACTCGCACGTTCACATTCTGCGGAAGATACAATTCCCAGCATCCAACTAATCTCCAATGTTCGTCCACGCAATCTCGATCAAGGCTTGTTAGCTCTGATACTGCCATTTGAGCTTTGTAAAGAAAGAGACGAAGAAACGATTATATTTTTAAAGTGCATTCGAAAAGAGTAATATACTTTTAGTAAAAACTCGAAATATAAATTACATAATTATATAAGTACATTCTATTGAATGTAAATAAGAAGTATTGCGTAATTATCAGTGATGCAATAGTAACACACAATTTTGTATCAATATTATTGATAATTAGAAGGTTGAAAATGTTTAGCGAATCTTACTACAAGGCTCTGCCTCAAAACAAAGGAGAATCAAATTGAACGCTAAAATTATTCTTTTCTCATCGGTGGCATCACTTGTAACCATAACATCTGCAAACTCTGCTGATTATATTGTTTCACCAGAGCCAGAAACGGTCCAGTATGTCCGGGTCTGCGATGCATATGGTGCTGGTTACTTCTATATCCCTGGCACAGAAACTTGCCTGCGTATTCACGGCTATGTTCGCGCTGACCTGAAGGGCGGCGATAATGTATATGGACGGACGCGCCACAATGTTCCAGGCTTTACGAACAACAGCCGGGACACTTACAATTTTTTGAGCCGCTTCACCTTGCGTTTCTCGACGGTCTCGGAAACCGAACTCGGCACCTTGCGCACCTATGCTGAAACTCGCTTTCAGTATGAAAATGGCACAGATTCCAGCTCGTCCGGCTCGTTGCGTTTGGCTACATTCAGCTCGGCGGTCTGCGTATTGGTCTGGATGAATCAGCGTTCACAACATTTACCGGCTACGCTGGAAGTGTAATCAACGACGATGTTATCATGTTTGGCGGATATCGCACAAACGCGATCAGCTACACCTTCACCGGTGGCAATGGCTTCTCGGCTATTGTCGCTCTGGAGCAAGGCGGCAACGGTGATATAGATGCAGGCAAATATACGTTAAACGGCCGTACCCATACTATTGCTGGACGGATCGACAAATACACACCCCACGTTGTTGCAGGCCTTCGTTATGAACAAGGTTGGGGTGCAGTGTCGACTGTAGCGGCGTATGATTCAAAGAATGAGAAATGGGCGGGAAAGGTTCGTCTCGACGTGAACGTCACGGATCAGTTGTCGTTGTGGGTGATGGGTGGCTATAAGTCAAATAAAGACCGTTATCTTGCGACAGAGCTGAATTCTGATGGTTCGTTCTATCGCGGAATTCGCTTGCGAGACAGCTTCTACGGCACCTGGGGCGGAGACTGGGCAGTTTGGGGTGGCGCTAAGTTCAAGGCTACTGACAAGGCTCACTTTAACGTACAGCTGGCCTATGAAGATGCGAAGACATTCGCAGCCACTGCAAATGTTGCTTATGAAATGGTGCCTGGATTCACCGTCACACCTGAAGTGTCTTACACCAAATGGAATGACAAGCTTTCCGACCTCAAGGGAAAGTCAGCCTGGCAAGGCATGGTGCGTTTTCAACGTTCGTTCTGATCTGAAATTGTCGTGAAGGAAAAGTTGACCTCCAGTCCTTAGACTTACGACAGGAGCGGCGGCACAATGCCGCCGCTCTATTGTTATCAGCAATAAGCGGTTAGCGCTCTTCACAATAAGCCGGGCGGTGACATCGGTCTGCGCGACACGTTCCAGGATTATTCCTTCATCTGGATCTGGTGCAAAGTATTATTGTTTAAAAGAATTTACTAAAGCATTTCCTGTGTTAGTTGAGTCATTGGAGATGCTCCATCCATCTGTTTCTACTCGCATCTTGTTCCGAAAACCGCTTCGCACTTTTCTGGAGGCGCTCTAGCGCCTTCCAAGGTCCATACTTCGTACCTATCGATTTGTTTATAAACAGACGCTCCATAAGTTCTGGATGATTTCTCAACTTCATCTTGATGAACATCCTGTTGAAGGGCGATGAGCGCTCGTCAGCATCTCCGCGACATGAGCGTCTTTCGAGATTTCGAAGCTTATTAATCGTAGAAAAAGCGCATTATGTACTCAAGAACAAAAAAAACCTGGCGGTTAAGTTTTAACAGTATCACATTAAGTTTTCTCGTCGCTTTATATCTTACTATTTTCAATAATAATGCTTTTTGGAGGCTCTCCTCCGAACTGCTTTCTGCATTCAACATAGCATCTCTATTTATATTTTTGTTTTGTATAATTTTTGCATTATGTGCAACGTTCTCAGCTAAGTACGTTGTTAAGCCAGTATTCATTTTCTTGATTATTACAGCGGCATCAGCGTCCTGGTTTGTCGACAGTTTCGGCACAATTATCGACGTCGAAATGCTGCAAAGTGTGGCTGATACCACCCCCGCAGAAGCCGGACATCTGATAAGTTTTGGTTTTATTGTCCATCTTGCACTTTTTGGCGTGATCCCAGCTCTTTTAATTGCCTGGGTCAAAATTGTGCATCGACCTATAGGCGCTAAGATTAGGCAAAACTCTGTCTATATTTTCGGAGCCTTGTTGATGGCGGTTGCGGTGTTTCTAAGCCAGGCTGGGACATTCACATCATTAGGCCGTGAGCATCGTGACTGGTTCGCCAAGCTTAATCCCGTCATGCCGATCGGGAACGCTGTTAAACTTGCTTTAAGGGCCAGCAAGAACAAAAATATTGTCGTCAAACCGATCGGAATGGACGCTAAGGTCGCCGGAGATACCACTAAACGACGCAAACCACGCATTCTAATCGTTGTGGCTGGCGAAACAGCACGAGCAGAGTCTTTTTCGCTAAACGGCTACACCAGAAACACCAATCCGGAATTAGAACGAGAGAACATTTTCTATTTCTCGAAAACCTCGAGTTGTGGGACGATCACTGCAGTTTCCCTTCCGTGTATGTTCTCTCCATACACCCGTTCAGATTATTCGCATCAGAAAGGCCTCGAAACCGAAAACCTTCTTGATGTGCTGGTTCACGCAGGCATTCAGGTGGACTGGTGGGAAAATAATACCGGACATAAGGGGATTGCCGACCGAACCGGAAGTCAGTCTTTCTCACCTTCTCAATATCCGGGGTACTGCAAGAACGGAGAGTGCCGTGACGGTGTCTTCTTAGATAGAATTGATGAGTACCTCGAAAATGTTAAACAGGATACGGTTCTGGTTCTACATCAGTTAGGTAGCCATGGTCCCGCATATTATTTGCGATATCCAGATGAGTTTCGTCGTTTCACTCCTGACTGCAGAACGTCAGATTTTTCAAAATGTACAAAACAAGAAATTGTCAACTCTTACGATAACACAATTGCATACACGGACCATTTTCTCGCCTCTCTGATACAGAAGCTTCGTCCTCACCAAGATGCACTTGAGACGTCATTGGTTTATATGTCGGATCACGGTGAATCGCTTGGCGAGTTTGGCATTTATCTTCACGGAGCACCATATTTTATGGCTCCCTCGCAACAAACACATGTCCCTTACCTGATTTGGCTGGGGGATAACAGGCTATCTGGAAAGCAGGATGCGTGTATTGAACGGGCAACGACATTGTCACAAAGTCACGACAACCTGTTTCACTCGGTTCTGGGGTTGATGCATGTCAAAACCGACGTCTACCTGCCTGATTTGGATACCCTCTCATCATGCCGGAGTGAATAATCGAAATGAAGCAGTATATCCCTTCTAAGAAAAAAGGTGTTGCTCATCTCATCGCTGCTACGACGTATTCTCTTGGCGGTGCCCGACGTCTCTTCAAAGAAGAGGCAGCGCGGCATGAATTGGTGGCCTTCATCTTAGTTTCGATATTGTTCTTCCTGGCAAGCGTGAGTATTAAAAAGCATCTTGCTTTTTTTGTATTACTCCTAATTTTAATCGCGCTGGAGGCATTGAATACAGCTATTGAGGAAATCGTTGACGTTGTCTCGCCTACTTATTCGACCGCTGCACGCCATGCAAAAGATTTGGGATCTTTCGCCGTTTTTTGCATGATTGTTGTTAACGTCATCTACGTCTGCCATATATTTACAACGTGCTGGCTGTAATGGATGATGCGTCAGGCATCCTGGACAGGCTTTATGGGCAAGAGAGAACGGAGTTTGACTCTGCTCGACGACACCGTGTTATGCCGCGAAGCAGCGTTTTTTAATCGTGTCGGAATACGCGTCCGGCCTGTTATCCTAACCAAGCGACATGCGCGAGTAGCGGCAGCTGTCGCGATATAATGTAACTGCCCGACCATCGTAAAGTTGATCGATGATTAGGCGTTCCGGCAGACGACAGTCAGAACCGATCCGGAAAATGCGTTCGCTGATTGGGACAAGCTCGATATCGGTGTCGGGTCCTTCAACTCCCCCGGTGATATGAGCCAAAGCCTGTTTTCTCGCATTATAATGCGAAAATTAGGGCACCATGGAGAGTAGCTTCGATAGCGTCCAGTCAATCCCGCATAGGGATGCTGTAGCTTCACAAAATGTGTATCATTCGGACGGCCGCCTTCCGGAATATACACGCGGCTGCCGAAATACCATTTCGCGGTACGTTCACCTGTGAGGTCAGGCTGAAGCGCGACTTTTGCCGTTTGAGTTTACGCAAAACGATGTCTGTTTGCGAAGATTTTCTGCCGAAAGACTTCTGCGGGCGTTTTGTACCCCAAACATTTGCGCGGCGTA
>NZ_NNRM01000034.1 GCF_002252525.1 Brucella pseudogrignonensis | reverse complement strand
CGTCATGCCGTCAAAACAAGGCGGCCCTGCTCGGATAGATACATATTATGCCCTCGTGTTCGAGTTTGATCCGGTCATACTAAGAGACCTTATGACTGATGGATCCGTAGACGCTGTACAAGCTTCACCGATCAAGATTGAACCCGTCGATGCAAAAGTCGCAGACGCAGCCCTAAGGCTAATGCGTCTCCTTGAACAACCGAAAGCACTTTTCGCTCTTCGTTCAGGAATATTGCGAGAATTACATTACTGGCTTTTGGAAAGCCGCCACGGCTCAGCAATCAGACGGCTTGGCACCGAGCAAAGCCAAGCGGATCGGATCGGCAGGGTCATCAGAGTTCTTCGTCAGCAATACGGGCAGACACTTCGCATAGAGACACTGGCAAGACTTGCGGGGATGAGCGAAGCATCGTTTCATAAGCATTTTCGTGCCATTACAACTTTGTCACCACTTCAGTTTCAGAAACAGCTTCGCCTGATTGAAGCACGTCGCCTGATGTTAGCTAGCGGCGAGACGATCACTAATGCCGCCTACGCAGTAGGCTACCTGAGTGTGCCCCAGTTCACGCGTGAATACAGCCGTCTGTTTGGTGCTCCGCCAAGACGCGATATTCAGCTGAGCGGCGGCAGCTGCAATTAACAAGCTATCTGTTTCGACTTGGATTCCAAAACACGAGCTCCAACGCCTTTCTGGATTGCCGGCCAGGAAAGCTAAAGCTGGCTTTGCGATCCCAACTCACCATGGCAGAAAGGTGCTATTGAGAACATCAATGAGCGGTTCCGACGTTATTTACTCAGCAATGCTGATCTGGCGCAGGTCAGCCAGGCGCAGTTGACTGCCCCCGCCCATAATCTCAATGCAACGCCGCGCAAGTGTCTTGGATTTAAGACACCTGCCGAGGCTTTTGCTACACTTTTGCAGGATGAAGCTTAATCAGATACCCTCACTACCGGCATGATGCACTTGGAGTAGCTTTTCCAAAAGAGATCTCGTATGCGGCGTTCGAAGGAACGCAAGCTCATCCTTCTTGACCCGCTACGATAATTTTTGGTCAGCTACTCACTGTGAACCGCCCCAAGGCACGCAGGAAACAAGCCACGGACCGGGTGATTGCTCTGCAAAATCGGTCCGTCCCGCGCTAGGCACTGCATCAAGGCTGATAATGCGTTCTTCCAGCGCAAAGACCCGCTTCCCTGCATAATGACGGCAAACAAGTTCGACCAACGGCGTGTGTCGTGGCATGTCGATATGACGCGCATCGGCAGGGCCGCTCAACCGCTCATTTCGTTTCAGCAGCTCAAAACGATAAGGCTGCCCAAGCGCTGCAACCTCATCGCGAATATCGTGGATTTCGAGAATAGCGGCTTGTGACTGTGGGAAGGAAACAAAGCTGCCCGAACGGCGCTTTCGTTCAATCAGACCGGCTTTTGCCAGCTGCGTCAGCGCCTTGTTCACGGTCATGCGCGAGCAATTATAATACTCGGTAAGCTCGTGCTCGAACGGGATGCGATGACCGGGCTGCCATTCGCCAGAAATAATGCGCGTTTCAATATCATCCAGAATACGC
>NZ_NNRM01000033.1 GCF_002252525.1 Brucella pseudogrignonensis | reverse complement strand
CGGCGACCCGGCCGCCGCGTTCGATGCGCTCCGGCGCACGATGATGCGGCGTGGGCTGGAAGCGGCTTTCGACCAGCTCGAAAAGATCGAGCCGGCGCAGGACTACAAGCCCCAGCTCGCCCAGCTCGTGCAGGCGCTCGACACTGTTGCGGAGCGGATGCACGGCGTAGAGCAATCGCCTATTCTCCGGCAGGGCGCGACGCACTATGCGGCGCTCCTCGAGCGCAGCGGCGAGGCCCTGATACGCACCGCCGCGCAACAGCTCGAGCGGCAGGCGTCAGACCTCGAGCGCGCCGGCCGCAATCTTTCGGCGCACGTCGCCGGCGCGCGGGAGCGTAGCCGGCAAGATTGGTGGCTTGTCGCCGCTTTCGCGGTCGGCCTGCTCGCCGGCGCGCTGGTGATGTTGTTCCTTCCGCGCCTGTTGCCGTTCTCGGCCGCGCCGCGTGTCGCCAGCGTCGTCATGGGCGAAAGGCCGTGGCAGGCCGGTATGAGCCTCATGGCGTTCGGCAGCCCGGAAGCGTGGCAGCGCGTGGCCTCGGCCGACCAGCTCCTTGAAACGAACAGGGAGGCGGTAGCGGCTTGTTGGGAGGCCGCGCGCACGGCCGGCGAGGATCAGCGATGCACGATCACGGTGAAAGCGCCGGCGCAGTAGTGTGGAAGGAGTTTCTATGGCTAACGCTCAACATATGTTCGTCGTGACTGGCGGCCCCGGTTCCGGCAAAAGCAGCCTGATTGACGCCATGACCCGGCGCGGCTTCCGCACGATGCCCGAGGCCGGCCGGGCGATCATACAAGATCAAGTCAGGATCGGCGGGCCAGCCTTGCCTTGGGCGGATCGGGCCATCTTTGCCGAACTCATGTTGGGTTGGGAGCTGCGTTCCTATCACGAGGCTCTTGCGAGTGACGCGCCTGTCCTGATGGATCGCGGGATTCCTGATGTTGTCGGCTATCTTACGCTCTGCGGCCTGCCTGTCCCGGCTCATATTGAGGCGGCGGCGAAAATTCATCCCTACAACGAGCGGGTTTTCCTCGCCCCGTATTGGGGTGCCATTTTCGCGCAGGACGCCGAGCGCAAGCAGGACCGGCAGGAGGCCGAGGCGACCGGCCGAGTCATGGCCGAAACTTACACCCGGCTTGGCTATCAGATTGTAGAGCTGCCGCTGGTAGGGATCGAGCAGCGCGCCGACTTCATCGCGGAACGTCTGCAAGCCGGGTGAAGCAGGCTAAAACTGTCGCATGTTTTGGGAGTTTCGCGACAAAGTCTATGAGTTCTTACTATCTCGCGTCATGCTTTCGGCCATCGTCACCAGCTCACGACAGACACGCTCCTTGAGCTTGGCCGGCAATGGCCGGTTGGACATTGCCTCGTGGACCCACAGGCCATCAGCAGCAAGACGGGCGACGAAGCGCGCGAGGGCTGCCGGATCGTCGTCGTCAGGAACCGGCGGCGACCAGCGGTCAAGAACGCCCTGCCATAAGGAATCAAGGTCCGGCTCGCCGGCGCTTTCCAGCATCATCAGAAGTTCGACGCGGCGGGCCATCTGCGCGCAGCTCTGGATATAGGCCGCATCGCGTTCGGCCGGCTCCACCGTGTCGGCTTTGCCGCCCGCGATCTTCTCCATGCCCGCCTCCCATTGGTCGGCAAGATGTTGGTGGGCCGCGAGGATAAGCGCCTCCCGCGACGGGAAGTGGTAGAGCAAGCCGCCGCGCGTCAGCCCGGTTTCGGCCGCAACGGCGTCGAAGGTGACAGCGGTAATGCCGTCACGCTCGACAATGGCGATGATCGCGTCGAGGATTTTCCTGCGATTGCTGGTCCGCATGATGCCCTCCGCGAACTAAAGCATGTCGCATTTAATCGGTCTCATATCCGGCAGCCTTGAAGAAATTGCGGCACTGTGTCTGGTCGAAAAGGCCACAGATATCGCCGAGGGCCTCGCATAAGGTGTCGAAGCTTCTTGCCGCCCTCTTTCGCAGCAGCGCTTTGAGTTTGGAGAAGGCCATCTCGATCGGGTTCAGGTCGGGCGAGTATGGCGGCAGGAAGAGGAGCCAGGCACCGCGCTTGCGCACCAGCGCGGCGGCGCGCTCGCTCTTGTGGAAGCCGACATTGTCGAGGATGACGACGTCGCCAGGCTGAAGCTCGGGAGCCAGCTGCGTCTCGATCCAGGTCTCGAAGCGCCGGGCATTCATCGGCGCATCGATGATCCAGGGCGCGACCATGCCGTGGCAACGCAGGCCGGCGATGAAGGTCTGGGTATGCCATTTACCGAACGGAGCATGCGTCCTGTAGCGCTCGCCTTTCGGCGACCAGCCGGTGCGCTTGGTCAGCTTCGTATTGGTCGACGTCTCGTCGATGAAGATCAGGCGCGGCAAGGCCTTGGCGAAGAAGCGTCTTCGCCGCCTGATCCACATTTCGCGCGCCTCACGAATGTCGGGACGCTCCTGCTCGCTGGCCTGCAGCGTTTTTTTTATGGCTGAGCCCGAGGCGGTGCAGAAGGCGACCGACACTGGAGCGGTGAACCACCACCCCGCGCTCCTCAAGTGCGGCACGCAACTCGTCCAGCGTCGGGTCACCTGATGCCGCCATCCGCGCCCGCACGAAGGCGGCGTGCGGGGCAAGCTTGCCGCCGCCCGGAGTATGACCCTGACGGCGCGGCGCCAGCGAGCCAGTCTCCCGACGAAGCTTCATCAACTCGTTCACGAAACGCGGCGACACACGGAAATGACGCGCCGCTTCCCGGTGTCCGTGACCTTCTTCGACAAACGCACAAACACGTTCACGCAATGCCATCGGTAGCGGCTTGCCCATCGCGGTTCTCCTTCGAACCACAATGAATCATCCCGAACCTCAAATGGGAATCCTGAATCACGTCAGACGCGACATGCTTTAGTGGGATGATGGATAGAGCGAGGATTGCGACCCCGGCCCGTAACGGCGCAGAAGAACCCCGGTCACGATCGCGCCGGCCGCCAATAGCGCAGCCCCGACATACATCACCACCAGATAGGCATTGTCGAAGGCAGCGGATGCAGCCGCGACGAGCGCCGGCCCGTTTGCCGTGTCTCCGGCCGCCAGCGTGAGAGCGGTGGCGATGTTGTCGCGCGCTTCCACGGGAGCGCCTTCGGGCAGGGCGATCCCGAGTGTATAGAGCGCCGAAAGCAGACTACCGAGAATGGCGACGGCGAGCAGGCCGCCGAACTCGTAGGACACTTCCTCGACCGAGGCGGCCATGCCGGCGCGATGCACGGGCGCGTTGCCGATGATGGCCGTGGACGCGACCGACGCAGCGGCTCCAAGCCCCGCGCCGGTCAGGAACATACCTGCAAGCACCCATCCCGTTCCCTGCGACAGTCCCCACGCCGTCAGCAGCACGGCGAGCGACCCCGCCCCAAGCCCTCCCGCGATCAGGTAGAGCAGGCCAATGCGGTGCAGCAGCGCGCCGCCGAGCAGCGCGGTCGGCAACGAGCCGATGGCGGCGGCGGAAACCAGCAAGCCGGCCTCCAGCGGGGAATAGCCGGCGACGAGTTGGAACCGCTGCGTCGTCACGAGCTGGATACCGCCCAAGGCGAACATCATCATGGCGGCGGCCAGCACGCCAGACGAAAAGGCCGGGTTGCGGAAAATCGAGAAGTCGAGCAGCGGAAACGGCAAGCGCGCTTGTCGCCGGACGAACAGGAAGCCCGCCGCTGCGGTGACGAGCAAGGCCGCGCTCAATACGGCCGAAGACGGATTGGCGCTGGCCGCGTCCTTGATTGCGATCACGAGCGCGGACAGCGCGGCCAATGCCAGAACTGATGACAGCAAGTCCCACGGCCGCGAGCCGTCGCCGGCGACCTTCGGCGCGACCAGCAGCGTCCCGATGAAAGCCGCGATCACCACCGGAACATTGATAAGGAAGACTGACCCCCACCAGAAATGTTCGAGCAGCAATCCCCCGATGATCGGGCCTATGGCGGCCCCCACGATCGAGATGGAACCCCATATGGCGATAGCGATGTTGCGCTCGCGCTCGACGGTGAAGGTGATGCGGATCAGGGCCAATGTGGCGGGCATCATGGCAGATGCCCCGATGGCGAGGAAGGCGCGGGCGGCGATCAGCACTTCCGGCGTGGGGGAGAACGCAGCCACGATGGACGCGATGCCGAACAGGACAAGGCCGGCGAGGAACATTGTGCGATGGCCGATGCGGTCGCCAAGCGTTCCGGCACCGAGCAGCAGGCCGGCCATGACCAGCGGATAGGCGTTGATGATCCATAGCCCCTGCGTGGTCGTCGCCCCGAGTTCGCGGGTGAGCGTCGGAAGGGCGGTATAGAGGACGGAGTTGTCGAGGGTGATGAGCAGCAGGCCGGCAGCCACCGTCACCAGCAAGAGCCATCGGTTTGAATGTGAGGCCGTCATTGGGAATCCATCCGGTTTGAGCAGCCGTCGCTATACATTCTAGATTGTAAAGTTTCAACTCAAAAAGCTCGGTCAGTTGTCGCGGAAATCCTAATCCGTGCAGCACATCGGCCCGCCTTTGAATTTGCAGGGGAATTTCTGTCGCAAGTTTTGGTCGCAAATGGTAAAACACCTGCGACATGATTTGCGACAGGAGAAGCCGTGAGCCACCAGCCAGATTCCGACGCCGGCCGGGTGCTCATCGGCTATGCTCGCGTCTCGACGCGCGGCCAGGACCTGGACCAGCAGCGCGCCACCCTCGGCGCGGTCGGCTGCATCCGTATTTTCGAGGAAAAAGCATCCGGGGCGAAGCGCGACCGGCCGGAGCTGGCGCGGATGCTCGACCATCTGCGCGCCGGCGATGTGGTGACGATCACCAGACTTGACCGCCTTGCCCGATCGACGGCCGACCTTCTGGCGATCGCGGAGCGGATCAACGAGGCCGGCGCTGACCTGCGCTCGCTGGCAGAGCCGTGGGCCGACACGACGACGCCGGCCGGGCGCATGGTGCTGACCGTCTTCGCCGGTATGGCCGAGTTCGAGCGGTCCTTGATCGTGGAGCGCACGAGCGCCGGCCGGATCGCGGCGAAGGCCCGAGGCGTGCGGTTCGGTCCCTCCCCTTCCCTGTCGGCCGAGCAGATCGCGCACGCTCGCCAGCTCATCCACGATGACAAGAAGCCCGTCGCGGCGGTTGCCCGGCTTCTAGGCGTGCATCGTGCGACCCTCTACCGGGCGCTTGATACCGTGACGGCGAAGTGAGGAAGCATGATTACATGCTTGCGAGAAATCATGTTTGCCCGCTGTTAGTCAGCGGCCGACCAACCCCTGATTTTAGCGGCCCGGATTCAAGAGCTTGCAGAATCAGCAATTTCGGCGTTACCACTTACTGTATGAGTCGTAGCCCTACAGCCATTCCAGCCCGTGAACGTGTTGCCGCCATGCGTGCGCGGCGTGAAGCTGCTGGCATGGCGCGCGTATGGGCCGACCTGCCGGGCGAACTGGTTGCACAGTTGGACCGGGCCAAGCAGCAAAAGGGCGCGCAATCCCGCGCGCCGATCATCGAGGAAGCCTTGAGGTTTTATTTCGAGAAGCAGCAAGGGGCATAACGGCAAAACGCCCGACCGTTGGCGCGGTCGAGCGTTTTATAGGCCGTCAGACACACCGTAGGTCAGGGGTCCGCTAACTCTCCCCTTATCTACGCTATAGCCCTCCAATTCGCAAGATTGATTCTTGCGAAAGCGGGGAAGCTGTGTCCGGCGTCCAACGCCGTCATGTCCTCCAAATGGAAGGACGAAGGGCATATGTTGAGGACGCAAATCGCGGCCGCGATTGGCTGCGCGCGCGGGCACGCGCTTGATGAAATCATGCGGGAGGTTTGGACGCGGCACGGATCGGGCCAGCTCAGCGATGACGAGGCCGGGCAGCTTTCCGCGCTCGCCCATGAGCGCCGAGGCACCTTGCAGGGATCGCGGCAGACGGCGCTTAGCCTGGTCTTCCCTCCCCCGGCCCAGCGCTGCCCGACGCCGGTTCGCCGGCGCAGCTATTTCAAGGGGCGATCGGAGGGCCGTATCTGGCAGGCGACGACGCGCAAGGACGTGCAGGCGATCTTGAAGGCGGCCGAAATCTACAACGAGGCCGGCTTGCACGAGAAGGGCGAGCGCAGCGGCCCGCTCGGATCGGTGGCGCTCGACGTGCTGCGGCTGTTCGTCAACCTGATCGACTTCCGCACCGGCCGGCTAGAGCCGTCAATCACCACGATCATGGACCGTTTGGGCCGGTCGCGGGATACGATCGTGCGGGCGCTGAAGAACCTGCGGGCGCATGGCTTCATCGACTGGCTGCGGCGCTACGAGCCGACCGGGAACGAGGGGCGCGGCCCACAGGTCCAGCAGGCGAGCAACGCCTATCGCCTGTCCCTGCCGGAAAAGGCCCGGCAGTTCCTTGGCCGGTTCGGCAAGGCCCCGCCCCCGCCTGCCGATCATGGTCAGGATCAACGGACCTGGGCCGAGGCAATCGACGCCTACAGGAAGGCCCTGCCCCTTGATGAGCGGACGCAGCTCGACGCAGGCGACGGGCCACTCGGGAAAGCTCTTGTCAGCATTGCTAAAGGCTTGATGAAACGTGAGTCCGATAACCAGACTGAATCCCCCTCTAATTCTATTCTCTATGTGAAAACATAAGCGGTCGCCGCTGTTCGGGCCGCTCTCGCGGCCCTGCGGCGGTTCCGATCCGCTCATAGCGCGGATCGGGAAGCGGACACCTCACAGCAAAACCGCAACGCTTGCGCCTGCGGCCAACGCCGCATGGGCTTTCGAGAGAAAGAGGGCGGCAAGGGTAGTGCGAAACATGAAATTATGTAATCATGCTTGCATGTCAGCTTGAAATATGCGATTTTTGTTTCGTACGAAACAAAATAGACCGCCATGTCCCCCGCCAATCCGACCGTAAAGACCTATGCCGCGCTGCATCAGGCGTTCGATTTTTTCAACGATCGCCTGTTCGGCGGTGAGTTGCCGGCCTGCCTCGTGACGTTGCAGCGCAAAAACAAAGCCTATGGCTATTTCGCCGGCGGCCGGTTCTGATCGAAGGACGGCGCAGAGATCACCGACGAAATCGCGCTGAATCCGTCGCATTTCAAAAGCCGCACCGACGAGCAGAGCCTTTCGACCCTCGCCCATGAGATGGCGCACCTTTGGCAGCACCATTTTGGCAAGCCGTCGCGCGCCGGCTACCACAACAAGGAATGGGCGGCGAAAATGCACGAGATCGGCTTGCACCCTTCGGATACCGGCCAGCCAGGCGGCAAGGAAACCGGGCAGTCATGCAGCCACTATATTGTCGAGGGCGGCCGCTATGCCCGCGTTTTTGCCGAGCTGGCGGCGCAACCCGACTTTACCGCCCTCTATGTCGAGCTTTGGGACGACGCCGATGCCCGGAAGGCGCGCAAGGCGAAGTCGGCCAGCAAGACCCGTTACACCTGCCCGTCATGTGAGTTGAACGCCTGGGCGAAGCCCGGTGTCCGCCTGATGTGTGGCGAGTGCGACGAGCCGATGGCGGCCGCTGAGGAAGCGGAGTAGTTAACCCTTCCTGCATGAAAACATGCTTTCATGTATTGGAGAAAGCATGTAGCCTTTATTTCATGAAAGGATGCAATCATGATAACAGTGGCGTTCTGCACGCAGAAGGGCGGGACCGGCAAGACGACGATCGCGACGGCGCTTGCGGTCGCGGCTCACCTGGCCGGGAAGAAATCGGCCCTGCTCGATCTCGACCCACAGACAAACGCCGTCAACTGGTTCGACCGGCGCAAGGGCGACGGCCCGGACGTTGCCTCGATTCAGCCCGGCGCTATCCGGCGCTCGCTGGACGCCTATCGCGGCCTTGGCATGGATTGGGTGTTCATCGACACGCCCGGCAAGATGGAAAGCGCCTCGGTCGAGGCGGCCAAGCACGCCGATATAGTGCTGGTCCCGTCGCAGGCGCAGATATTTTCGATTGAAACTTTGGAGCCGCTAAAGCGGCTTCTCGACATGGCCGGCAGTCCGCCAACGTTCGTTGTGCTCAATCTGGTGCATCCGAACGCCGGGGGCAGGGCGGTTGACGATGCCGCCGCGATTGCCACGAGCTTCAACGTGAAGGTTGCCCCCATCCATGTGTCGCGGCTGAAAACCTATGAGGACGCCCCGGCCTTGGGGCAGACGCCGCAGGAGCTGGAACCGCATGGCCGTGCGGCCCAGGAAGTCGCCGGCCTGTTCACGTTCCTTTCAGACCAGGCAAGCATGATTACAGGAAATCATGAAAGGATGAAAGGATGAAAGCATGAGCCGCAAGCCTTCGCTTCTCGCCGCTGCGATCAAGACCGCAGAGCAACCCGCATCCGCGCCGGAGGCCCCGTCAGAGCCGCAAGGGAGCGCACCAGCTTCGCAGCCGGCCGGGAGCTATGTTGCGCCCTCGCGTGCTAACAAGCTCGGCAGAACGCATTTCCTGCCACCCGCCTATTGGGAGACGCTGGACGAACTCAGTTTTCGCAGCAGGGATGAGAAGGGGAAGAAGATTTCGAAGGAGCGGCTTGTTGCCGAGGCGCTGAATCTGCTTTTCGCCAAATACAATTATCCGTTAGTCCGCGAGGATGGGGAGTAGTTGCCAAGGCATCATGTTTGCGTGAAATCATGTAAGCATGCAAGTCCCCGACCGTTGCAGCGTTCCCGATCGGGTTTATATGTGATAGTGTTTAGTCCTATTGAACACGATCCAACGCGGGAGATTCCCATGCGCAGCACACAACAGTTGAGCGTCACGTTGCCGAACGAAATGGCACAGATGGTCAAGAGCAAGGTTTCGTCGGGCGAATATGCCAGCGACAGCGAGGTTATTCGCGACGGCCTGCGGGCCTTGCAGGCGCGCGACAAGGCCCTTGAAAGCTGGCTGCGCACGGAAGGCGTTGCCGCCTACGACAAGCTGAAAGCCGATCCTAGCCGGGCGCTCAGCGTCGGCGAGGTGCGCCAGCACCTTGCCGAAAAGCGCAAGCGGCCCGCCTCAGCGTGACCCATACGGTTCACTTCACCCCGGAAGCTCTCGACCAGCTCGACAAGCTGGAAGTCGATATTTCCGGGGCAGCGTCGCCCGCAATAGCGGCGCGATATGTCGATTCCATCGTGGACTATTGCGAGAATCTGCAAACCTTTCCGCACCGAGGCACGCGGCGCGACGATCTTCGACCGGGCTTGCGAACACTTGGGTTTCGCCGGCGTGTGACGATACTGTTTGAGGTAGCGGACGACACCGTGAATATCATCGGCGTCTATTACGGCGGCCAGGACTACGAGGCGAATTTTCAAGATGACGACGCGCCAGAACACTAGCGGGAGCGTGACAACCATGCGGAGCCGCTGCCTCGCCCGCGAGATCGCGGAAATGGCGGGCGTACAGCGCCGCCTCGGGCTTATGGACGCGGGGACCTATGAGCAGATCATGGCCCGGTACCTTGGCGAGAAGGTCCGACCGATCGAAGCGCCGAAGTAGGGCAGGCAACATGCTTTCCTGTAAGCATGTAATTATCCGCCCCCGGCCGTCCCTACGGCCCGATTTGATAGAGCGGGCCGGCCGGGGGCTAGCGTTGTGCCGAGCGGCGGAAGCGGCGACCGGCCCGGAGGGCCGCAAAGAGAGAAGCCCCGGTGCGTCAGCGCCGGGACCGCTTTTCCCATCTGGCCGGCTCGGGCAGGGGGTTTTTGAACTTCTCGCGCAACCGTGCTTTCATTTCCTTGCCCGAAATACCCGGCCGGGGATCATCGGCCGCCGCCTGTATGCTGCGCTTGAGCAGTTCCCGGCGCAGATCGGCATGGGGTTCCAGCTCCTTATGTTCGCCCAGGATCACGAACACGGCTTCGGACGGATCAAGGAACTTGCCCTGTTCGATCAGGTCGAGCAGCCACAGGGCCAGAGACGGCGGCAAATAGGCTTCAAATCGCAATCCGCCCTCTGCGACCTGGTTGCGGAGCCGCTTGGCTTGCTCGACGGCATAGGCCTTGTCGGCGGGATCGGGCCATTCGGGCGCATCGGTGTCGGTCATGGTTTCATCTTTCATGCCTGGTCGAACAGCCCCCGGAACTCGGGATCGGCGTAATAGGCGAGCTTGCCGGCGACGATCGGCCGTTGCCCGGCGAGGAACAGCAGTTCGAGATTTTGCGGCAGGTTGCGGACCTCATCGGGGGTCAGCAGCGGCCGGGCGGTGTGTTGCTCGCCGTAGGTGATGCCGGTCTTTTCGGCATCGAGGGCGCGGCTCATGGTCTGGAATACGACCGTCTCTTGCCCGAGCAGATCGGAGACGAGGCGGGCGCTATCGTGATCGTTGACGCCGAAGACCTGTAGGACGCCGGCGTTCGACAGGAATGTGCCGGCGCGCTGGCCGTAGGTGGCGCGGAGCTGGTGAACGTCTTGCAGGATCGGCCAGAGCTGGACGCCGTAGCCGGCCATGAGGCCCATGGCGCGCTCGACCGGGGCCAGGTGGCCGAGGGCGGCGAACTCATCCAGCAGATAGAGGACCGGCACGGCTGGCTTGGCCGGATCGCGGGCCATGTCGGTGAGACTTTGAGCGACGAGCAGGCGCAGCCAGCGCGAATAGGTCGAAAGGCGATCGGGCGGCAGGACGAGGAAGACGGAGACGTTGCGGCGCTTGAGATCGGCAAAGCGGAAATCGGAGCGGCCGAGGACGGCGACCATGCGGGGCGAGTCGAGGAAATGGGTATGGCGCTGCGCGGCCGAGAGGACGCCAGCCGCTTCCCGGTCGGATTTGCCGAGGTGGCGGTTCGCGGCGCGGGCGACCAGGCCGGCCGCTTCAGGGGATGCCTGCATGTCCTTCAGGAGCGTGGAGAAGGCTTCCGGGGCGAGTGTGAGATAGTCGCGCAGGGTGGCGAGGTTTCGGCGCTCACGCGGCTCCTGGGCGGCGATATGGAGGATGAGGCCGGCAATCAGCGCCTTGGCTTCCTCGTTCCAATGGGCCTCGCCGGCCATGCCCGGTTCATCGAACACGAGGGCGTCGGCAAGGGTGCTCGCGTCTTCGGCCACATCGAGGCCGGCCAGATCGAGCTGGTCGAGCGGATTGAAGGCGGCCGAGGGCAGGCCGGTAACGCCGAAGGGGTCGAGGACGTGGACCGGGCCGAACTGCTGGCGGGCGCGGCCGGCGATTTTCGCATTCTCGCCCTTGGGGTCGATGCAGATCACGGAGCGGTCGGCGGTGAGCAGATTCGGGATGATGGTTCCGACGCCCTTGCCGGTGCGCGTCGGTGCCATCGTCAGCAGATGGGCCGGGCCGTCATAGCGCAGCGGCCGCTTTGATTTCGGATCGCGGCCGATCAGCAGGCCGGTATCGGCGCGGGCGAGGGGAGCCACTTCCTTGTTGGTGGCGAAGCGGGCCGAGCCGTGGGTTTCGCCTTCCATGTCCCCGAAATGGATAATCAGCGGATTAGTGATGACGCGGAAGACGATGGCAGCCAGCACCAGCAGCGTGACGAGATCGAGCGCAATGAACGGAATCGTGCCGGGACCATAGCCGAGATCGTTAAGCGCAAACCGGCCACCCATACCAACGACGAAAAGCGCAACGATGAGGATGAACAGAACGCGCAGCACCGTTTGCCAGATGCGGAACGGCAGAGTTATCAGGGAGACAAAAGCCCATACAGGATCATGCGCGGCGGCGCGCAGCATGTTCTTGAAAGCGCCCCATGCGAGCGTTGCCCGGTTCACGATGTTGCCTCGCCGGCGCTCCCCGCCGTTTGCCCGGCCGGCACGTTGCCGATCAGATCGGCAAAGAGTTCCTTGTCGCCGTCGCGGGTCAGGAAGTCGGGCAGTTCACGCTTGAGCCATTCGCTCAAGCGCCGGGAGAATTCCTCATCCTTGCCGTTCTCAAGGCGATGGAGGACGAGCGCACCCAGCAGTACCTTGCGGCGAGTGTCTCTTGTCCGTTCCTGTTTTCCGAGACGAGCCTTGAGGGCGGATCGCTGCGCATCCAGTTCGGCCAGCCTTTGTTCGATCGTCTTGCGCGCCATCTGACGTTTCCCTCCTATTTCGCGGGGCGGGCGGTAGCCTCACCCTTGAGGCGAACCATGATGATTTTCGGGTTGTCGCCAATGCGCTCGATCTCGACAATGCCGGACGCATCGACCAGATCGGAGAGGCGCGGGAAACCGAAATTGCGAGCGTCGAAATCCGGCGACTGTTTCGCCAGGTGCGCACCGACGCGGGCCAGATTGGCGCGGCCGTCTTCATCGGCCGAGGCGGTGACGGCCTTCGCCAGCATGTCGAGGGCAGCACGATCGAGCGCCGCTTTCGCTGGCGCAGGTTTGGCGGTGGATGCCTTGGGCGCGACAACGGCTTCCGCTTCCTTCTGTTCCCCGGCGGCCGTGTTGAGCACATCGAAATAAACGAACTTGTCGCAAGCAGTAATGAAGGGGCGTGGTGTCTTTCGTTCCCCGAAGCCATAGACGGTGACGCCCTGTTCGCGGATGCGGGCTGCGAGGCGGGCGAAATCGCTATCGCTTGAGACGATGCAGAAGCCGGAGAAGCGGCCGGTATAGAGCAAGTCCATAGCGTCGATAATCATTGCGCCATCGGTGGCATTCTTGCCGGTCGTGTAGGCGAATTGCTGGACTGGCTGAATCGAGTGTTCCAGCAGGCATTCTTTCCAGCCGTTGAGATTGGGCTTTGTCCAGTCGCCATAAATGCGTTTTACGCTGGCAGTTCCATAGTTGGCGATTTCAGCGAGTAGGCCACCGACGATCTTGGGTGAAGCATTGTCGCCATCGATTAGGAGCGCCAATGCCGGGTTATTTTCTATTGCCATATTCTTCACCCTCCAATGGACGCCAGATTATACGAAGACACGCCCGGCTCAAGCGTTTCCCGTCATATCGCCTTGTGTGATCTTGAAAAGTCATCGGTTTTGCAGCACAATCGCGGCCTCAGTTCATTGCATCGACATAGCCGCAAGCGCCACACCGAGCGACGAAAGAGCGAAGCGATTGAGTTGAGAAGGGCGCACTTACGAGTTACTGCGTAACTCAGCGCGCTGTCAGCTAGAAAGCTGACGGGAAAGGCGGAAACGGGATCGAGGCAACGGGTTGGCGATCTACCATTTCAGCATGAAGCCAGTTTCGCGGGCGAAGGGCCGTAGCGCCGTCGCCTCTATGGCTTATCGTGCCGGGGAGAAGTTGACCAACGAGCGCGACGGCATCACGCACGACTACACGGCAAAGCAGGGCGTCGAACATGCCGAGATCGTCTTGCCGGAAGGCGTCAACGCCGATTGGGCGCGGGATCGCTCGACGCTCTGGAACGCCGCCGAGTTTGCCGAGAAGCGGAAGGATGCCCGCGTTGCCCGCGAGTTCGAGGTTGCCTTGCCGCATGAGCTTTCGGCCGAGGAACGGCTAGAGGCGGCGCGGGAGATGGCGCAGGAGCTGGCCGACCGCTACGGCGCGGCCGTGGATTTCGCCATTCATGCACCGCACGAGGCGAGCGACGTTCGCAATCACCATGCCCATATCCTTATGACCACGCGGCAGGTGACGGAGAACGGGCTAGGCGACAAGACCTATCTTGAGCGCGAAAACAAATGGCTGCTGGCGCACGACCTGCCGACGACCGATATGCAGCTCCGCGACCTTCGCCAGAGGTGGGAGGGGATCGCCAACGAGCGGCTTGCAATGGCCGGGCTTGATATTCGGATCGACCATCGTTCGCACATGGAGCGCGGGCTTGAGATCGCGCCGACCGAGCATATGGGCGTCCATGCCTCGCAGATGGAACGGCGCGGCCTCGACGTGTCGCGGTCGCGGCTGGACGAGGATGCGGCCCGGCGCAATGCCGAGCTGATCCGGGAGAAGCCCGAGCAGGTTCTAACCCTCATCACCGGGGAAAAGAGCGTGTTCGATCGCCACGACGTTGCGCGGGCGCTGCATCGCTACATCAACGACGACCCGCAGGAGTTCCAGAGCGCCTTTGCGAAGGTGATGGCCTCGCCGGCGCTGGTCGAGTTGCAGCCCGAGCGCGCGGACCCGGCAACGGGCGAGATCGAGCTTGCTCGCTATTCCACCCGCGAAATGGTCGAGATCGAATCCGGCATGATCGAGAGCGCGCAGCGGATGCACGCGGCTCATGGTCATGGCGTCGATCGCCGGCATGTCGAGCGGGCGATAGATGCCCAAGACGCCGCCATTCGGTCGAGCGTTTCCCATGACACGGCCGGGAAGGTTGCGCGGGGCGAGCTGGACGCCGGCGAACGTGAACGCCAGATCGAGACGGCGCGACTTTCGGACGAGCAGCGCCGGGCGATCGAGCATATCACCGGGCCGGAGCGGATCGCGGCCGTTGTCGGTTATGCCGGCGCTGGCAAGTCCACCATGCTCGCGGCCGCGCGCGAGGCGTGGGAGGCCGAAGGCTATCAGGTCCACGGCGCGGCCCTGTCGGGGAAGGCGGCCGAGGGCTTGGAGGAAAGTTCCGGCATCCAGAGCCGCACCCTCGCATCATGGTCCCGCGGTTGGGAGAACGACCGCGGCACGATCGGCCGCGGCGACGTGTTCGTGATCGACGAGGCGGGCATGGTCGGGAGCCGCCAGCTCGCCCGCTTCGTTGGCGAGGCCGAGGCGCGCGGGGCGAAGATCGTCCTTGTAGGCGACCATGAGCAGTTGCAGGCGATCGGGGCCGGCGCACCGTTCCGGGCGATCACGGAGGAAATCGGCCATGCCGAGCTGTCGGAGATTCGCCGGCAGCGCGTGGACTGGCAGCGGGACGCTTCCATTGACTTCGCCACGCACCGGACGGCCGAGGGGCTGGCGGCCTATCGGGATCACGGCAATATCAGCTTTGCCGAGACAGGCGAGGACGCGCGCGGCCAGATCGTGCGGGACTACCTTGCCGATCGCGATGAACGTCCGGACGGCACCCGGGTTGCGATGGCGCATCGCCGGGCCGATGTTCGCGCCATCAATGACGCGATCCGGGCCGAGCTACAGGACCGGGGTGTTTTGGCACGGGGCGAGCTGGCGCGCGTGGCCGACGACAGCCTTGCGCCGGGCGACGTCGCCCATGAGCGGGAAGGGCCGGGCCGGGCGCTGACCTTCCAGACCAATACCGGGCAGAGGGAGTTCGCGCCGGGCGACCGCATCGTGTTCTTGGAGAACAACCGCGACCTTGGCGTGAAAAACGGGATGCTAGGCACGGTCGAGCATGTCGAGGCGGGCCGGATCGTCGCGCAGCTCGACGGCCGGGGCGGCGATAGTGTTTCCGTGCCGATGGGCGACTATCAGGCGATCGACCACGGTTATGCGACGACGATTCACAAAAATCAGGGGGCGACGGTCGATCGCTCCTATGTGATGGCGTCGGGGACGATGGACCGGCATCTAACCTATGTCGCCATGACCCGGCATCGTGACGGGGTGCAGCTCTACGCGGCACAGGACGAGTTCACCAATGCCGGCCGGCTGGTCGAGCATGGGGCCGCGCCCTTCGAGCATGACCCGCAGAAGTCCGACAGCTATTTCGTGACGCTGGAAAACGACAAGGGCGAGCAGCGCACCCTATGGGGCGTCGATCTAGAGCGGGCCATGAAGGAGGCCGCGCCGGAGATCGGGGAGAAGATCGGCCTACAGCATGAGGGTTCCACCCCCGTCACCTTGCCCGATGGGACGCAGACGCACCGCAACACATGGAAGGTTCAGGACGCCGGCGAGCTGGCCTATAGCCAGCTAGAACGCCGCCTGTCCCGGTCGGGCGTGAAGGAAACGACGCTCGACTATACCCGCGACTTTGCCGAGCGGCGCGGGATCGCGGAGCAAATGGGCGTCCGCAGCGAGATCGAGATTCCGGCCGAGCGCGCCGGGCTACGTGCGGAACGGGAGTCGACGGCCGGGGATCACGCCCTTGAGCGGAGATCCTCGCAAAAAGTCGGCGCGGATCTCGCGCAGGATCTTCGTGCAGATCCGCGCGAAGATCTCGCCAGCGATCGACAGCAGCGCCGCAATCCGTTCGAGGGCCTGAAACTCGGGCGCGGCGCGGCGGCCGAGAGCCGCGAGCCAGACCGCGCCGGCGAGGACGGCCCGCAGATCGACCAGAAACGGCCGCAGCAGGCCGAGAAGCAGCGGCGCGGTATGTTCGCCGGCCTCAAGCTCAATGCACGCCCTGCGCCCTCACAGGAGCGCGGCGAGGCATCGCGGATGCAGCGACGGCCGGAAAGGGAAGGGAGCTTGCGGCAGGCGCCGGCGCCCGACCGGCTGGCCGAGCGGGCGCGGGGGCAGTCGCCGCTTGAGCAGGCCGTTGACCGCTATTCGCGGGCCTATCAGTCGATCGACCAGCACCGGCGCGAGGGCCTGCCGGTCCTCGACATGCAGCGGCAGGAAATGGGCGATGCCGGCCAGCAGCTCGACCAGGTGCGCGACGGCATGAAAGATTTGATGCGTTCGACCCTGCAAAACGACCCGGCGACGGCGCGCGCCATGACCGAGCTTTCCGGCCGGGAGCGTGTCGCGCAGGTGATCGACGGGATGAAGCGCGAAAACGCCGCGCTGCAAGACCCGAATGTCAGGGCCGAGCGGTTTGTTGAACGCTGGCAGGAACTACAGGGCCAGCGCCGGGAGCTTCGCGGCTGGCAGCACGACGATGCCCGCGCCAAGGTCGAAAGCCAGATGAACGGCCTGACCAAGAGCCTCGAACGTGACCCGCAGGTAGATTCCATCCTGCGCAATCGCCGGCAGGAGCTTGGAATCGGGCAGGAGCTTCGCCGGGGGCAGAGCATCGCCCATCAGCTACAAGAAGAAATGTCACGCAGCCGGCAGATTAGCCGGGGCATCGGTTTGGGAAGGTAGGCACGGAGAATATGACGGAGCTGGACGACGACAGGGAAGGAATCGCACGGCAAGCACTGGACGAGGACGCCGGCGACCCGGCCGCCGCGTTCGATGCGCTCCGGCGCAC
>NZ_NNRM01000032.1 GCF_002252525.1 Brucella pseudogrignonensis | reverse complement strand
GGAAGCCAATCTCGGCGATGGCACGTTCAATGCCACCGTGTTCGATGCCAATGGTGGCCGTTTCGGCGTTGGGTCCGATTCCAATGTGCTGATCGGCATTGGCGATGAGTTGCGGCAGTATGAATATTCGCAGCGTTTGCTGCATCGAGCGCGCAATGTGCTGGCGAAAAACGAAGGCTCGACCGGACGAGCCTTGTTTGATGGCGCATTAGCAGGCGGCAATATTGCTATGGGTCGCGAAGGCGATGGTTTGAGACAGGGTGCTTCGGCAGATTTTGTATCGCTTGATGTTGAGCGTCTGCCCCAT
>NZ_NNRM01000031.1 GCF_002252525.1 Brucella pseudogrignonensis | reverse complement strand
CATCCAGTCGGCGCGACGCTCGTAAAGGTCGATTGAAGTGCCCTTCGCGGCCACTTCCTGAAACTCGATCTTCATGCTGTCGGGCATGATCGCAGCCATATCGCCAGCGATCTGCGTCACAGCGCGCCACAGGACATCCTTGTCCTCTTCCTTGGCGTCACCTTCGTAACGGCCGATGCGGATCGGCATGCCGAAGTTCTGGACGAAGATCGCCCAGTCCTTGAGTGTGAAGCTCTTGTACATCCATGCCCAGGATGCGACACGCGCTATGCCGGAACGGATCGTCAGCCCCGATTTTGACGGGTGACGGTGGATGATAAACTTGTGAGCCGGTAACGGTTCTTCAGCCGGATCGTCGCGAAGTACAACGGTTTCACCATCTGCGCGGGCAAATGTAAACCAACGCTGCGGCCTGTATGTAATCTCGCGCGGTTCCCACCGGCTAAGCCGGGTTTG
>NZ_NNRM01000003.1 GCF_002252525.1 Brucella pseudogrignonensis | reverse complement strand
ACCATTCTTCACCAACTACCGTCCACAGTTCTACTTCCGTACGACTGACGTGACCGGTGTTGTTACCCTGCCAGAAGGCACGGAAATGGTTATGCCTGGCGATAACGTCACTGTAGACGTCACGCTGATTGTACCGATCGCGATGGAAGAGAAGCTCCGCTTCGCTATCCGTGAAGGTGGCCGCACCGTCGGTGCAGGCATCGTCGCTTCGATCATCGAGTAATTAGATTTGTGCAGGAGCGTCTCTCCGGAGGCGCTCCGCGTAACAAGGAACAGATGAAATGAACGGTCAAAACATCCGCATTCGCCTCAAGGCGTTTGATCATCGGATCCTTGACGCTTCGACGCGGGAAATCGTGTCGACTGCCAAGCGTACCGGTGCCAACGTGCGCGGACCGATCCCACTTCCAACGCGGATCGAAAAGTTCACAGTTAACCGGTCGCCGCACATCGACAAGAAGAGCCGCGAGCAGTTCGAGATGCGCACGCACAAGCGTCTTCTCGATATCGTTGACCCAACTCCACAGACTGTAGACGCGCTGATGAAGCTCGATCTGTCTGCCGGTGTTGATGTCGAGATCAAGCTTTAATCGGCTTGAGGACGGAAGGAACGAACCCGATGCGTTCAGGTGTTATTGCACAGAAGCTGGGCATGACCCGCGTCTATAACGACGCTGGCGAACATGTACCAGTGACAGTTCTCCGCATGGAAGACTGCCACGTGGTAGCTCAGCGTACAGTTGAAAAAAACGGTTATACGGCTGTTCAGCTTGGCGTTGGACTTGCCAAGGTAAAGAACACAACTAAGGCTCTGCGCGGTCATTTCGCGAAGGCTGAAGTTGAGCCTAAGGCGAAAGTAGCGGAATTCCGCGTTTCGCCGGATAACCTTCTCGAAGTAGGCTCGGAGATTCTTGCCGAGCATTTCGTCGCCGGCCAGAAGGTCGATGTGACGGGCACTTCTATCGGTAAAGGTTTTGCCGGTGTTATGAAGCGCCACAACTTTGCTGGTCATCGTGCTTCGCACGGTAACTCAGTTACCCACCGCGCTCACGGCTCGACCGGTCAGCGTCAGGATCCGGGTAAGGTGTTCAAGGGCAAGAAGATGGCTGGTCACATGGGTCAAACCCGCGTGACGACGCAGAACATCGAAGTTGTCTCTACAGATAGCGATCGTGGCCTTATTCTGGTTCGCGGCGCGGTTCCTGGCTCCAAGGGCGCCTGGATTCTCGTTCGTGATGCAGTCAAGGTTTCGCTGCCTGAGAATGCACCTAAGCCGGCTGCCCTGCGTTCAAGCGCAAACAATGCAGCTGCGGATGCAGTCGCGACTGAGGGAGCCGAATAATGGATCTCACGATTACAACTCTTGAAGGCAAGGATGCCGGCAAGGTCAAGCTGAACGAAGAAATCTTCGGCCTCGACCCACGCGACGACATTCTTCAGCGCGTCGTGCGCTGGCAGCTGGCTCGCCGCCAGCAGGGCTCTCATGATGCCAAGGGCCGCAGCGACATCAGCCGCACCGGTTCGAAGATGTACAAGCAGAAGGGTACGGGTCGTGCTCGTCACCATTCGGCTCGCGCACCGCAGTTCCGCGGCGGTGGTCAGGCTCACGGACCAGTAGTCCGTACGCATGATCATGATCTGCCAAAGAAGGTTCGCGCTCTCGGCTTGCGTCATGCTCTGTCGGCTAAGGCTAAGGCATCCGACCTGATCATCATCGATGATCTGGCTGCCTCTGAAGCCAAGACAAAGCAGCTTGTTTCGCAGTTCGCAAAGCTCGGTCTTGAAAATGCACTCCTCATCGGTGGTGCAGAGATCGACGTGAACTTCCAGCGCGCTGCTTCGAACATCCCGAACATCGATGTTCTGCCAGTACAGGGCATCAATGTTTACGACATCCTGCGTCGTGGCAAGCTCGTGCTTTCCAAGGCAGCTGTCGAAGCCCTCGAGGAGCGTTTTAAATGACCGATCTTCGCCATTATGACGTGATCGTCAGCCCAGTTATTACTGAGAAGTCGACCCTTGTTTCCGAACATAACCAGGTCGTCTTCAACGTAGCTCGCAAGGCGACGAAGCCGGAAATCAAGGCTGCAATCGAGGCGCTTTTCGGCGTCAAGGTAAAGGCCGTTAACACCACTGTGCGCAAAGGCAAGGTGAAGCGGTTCCGCGGCATTGTCGGGCGCCAGAGCGATGTCAAGAAAGCGATCGTTACTTTGGCTGAAGGCCAGAGCATCGACGTTTCGACAGGTCTCTGAGAGGCCATGGAGTAAAGACAATGGCACTCAAGCACTTTAATCCGACCACGCCAGGCCAGCGTCAGCTGGTCATCGTGGACCGTTCGGAACTCTACAAGGGCAAGCCGGTCAAGTCCCTGACCGAAGGTCTGTCCAAGAAGGGTGGCCGTAACAACACCGGTCGTATCACTGTTCGCTTTCAGGGCGGTGGTCACAAGCGTTCTTACCGTTTTGTCGACTTCAAGCGTCGTAAGCACGACGTTGTCGCTACGGTTGAACGCCTGGAATACGATCCAAACCGCACCGCGTTTATCGCGCTGATCCGCTATGAAGACGGCGAGCTGAGCTACATTCTGGCTCCGCAGCGTCTGGCAGCCGGCGACAAGGTCATTTCTGGCCAGTCCGTCGACGTTAAGCCAGGCAATGCAATGCCGCTTTCGTCGATGCCTGTTGGTACCATTATCCACAACGTGGAAATGAAGCCAGGCAAGGGCGGCCAGATTGCTCGTTCGGCTGGCGCATATGCACAGCTCGTCGGACGTGACCAGGGTATGGCTATCCTGCGTCTCAATTCTGGTGAACAGCGTCTGGTTCCAGGTGCATGTTTCGCAACGGTTGGCGCAGTTTCCAACCCAGAGCATAGCAACATCAATGACGGTAAGGCCGGTCGTTCGGTCTGGCGCGGTAAGCGTCCTCACGTTCGCGGTGTTGCAATGAACCCAGTTGACCACCCGCATGGTGGTGGTGAAGGCCGCACTTCCGGTGGTCGTCATCCGGTCACGCCTTGGGGCAAGCCTACGAAGGGTAAGAAGACCCGTTCGAATAAGGCGACCGATAAGTTCATCATGCGCTCGCGTCATCAGCGCAAGAAGTAAGAGAGGTAGTCTGAAGTGGCTCGTTCAGTTTGGAAAGGTCCGTTCGTCGATGGCTATCTTCTCAAGAAAGCTGAGAAGGTACGCGAGGGCGGTCGTAGTGAAGTCATCAAGATGTGGAGCCGTCGCTCCACTATCTTGCCGCAGTTCGTTGGCCTGACCTTCGGTGTTTATAACGGCAACAAGCATGTGCCGGTATCGATCTCCGAAGAAATGGTTGGACACAAGTTCGGTGAATTCGCGCCGACACGTACCTATTACGGTCACGGCGCGGACAAGAAGGCAAAGAGGAAGTAACGATGGGCAAGGCCAAGGCTCCCCGCCAGCTTAAGGATAACGAGGCGAAAGCCGTCGCCCGTACGCTTCGCGTCAGCCCGCAGAAGCTTAATCTTGTCGCGGCATTGATCCGCGGTAAAAAAGTAAATGCGGCACTTGCTGATCTGACGTTCTCGCGCAAGCGGATCGCGGAAACAGTGAAAAAGACGCTCGAATCGGCTATCGCCAACGCAGAGAACAATCATGATCTCGATGTTGACGCGCTGATCGTTGCTGAAGCTTATGTCGGCAAATCCATTGTCATGAAGCGTTTCCACGTTCGTGGACGTGGTAAGGCAAGCCGCATCGAAAAGCCGTTTTCGCATCTCACCATTGTTGTCCGCGAAGTTGCGGAAAAAGGGGAGGCCGCATAATGGGCCAGAAGATTAATCCAATCGGTCTTCGTCTCGGCATCAACCGCACCTGGGATTCGCGTTGGTACGCGAATACCGGTGAGTACGGCAAGCTTCTGCATGAAGACGTGAAGATTCGCGAATATCTTAAGAGCGAACTTAAGCAGGCTGCGATCTCCAAGATCGTAATCGAGCGTCCGCACAAGAAGTGCCGCGTGACGATTCACTCGGCTCGTCCGGGTATCATCATCGGCAAGAAGGGTGCAGACATCGAAAAGCTTCGCAAGAAGCTTTCCGAGATGACGAATTCCGATGCGTCGCTCAACATTGTTGAAGTTCGCAAGCCGGAAGTCGATGCTACGCTGATCGCTCAGTCGATCGCTCAGCAGCTCGAACGCCGTGTGGCATTCCGTCGCGCCATGAAGCGTGCTGTTCAGTCAGCAATGCGTCTGGGTGCGGAAGGTATTCGTATCAACTGCTCCGGCCGTCTGGGTGGCGCTGAAATCGCACGTATGGAATGGTACCGCGAAGGCCGCGTTCCTCTTCACACGCTGCGTGCTGATATCGACTACGGTACAGCAGAAGCGCAGACCGCTTACGGCATCTGCGGCGTGAAGGTTTGGGTATTCAAGGGCGAAATCCTTGAGCACGACCCAATGGCTTCTGAACGTCGTGCGGTTGAGGGTGACAATCAGGGTTCCCAGCAGAACCGCCGCCGCGAAAACGCTTAAAAAGCGGGCCGCGGGCGAGAAATTTGGAGTAGAGAACAATGATGCAGCCTAAGCGCACCAAGTTCCGTAAGCAGTTCAAGGGCCGTATCCACGGCAACTCGAAGGGCGGTACGGACCTTAATTTCGGTGCATTCGGTTTGAAGGCCGTTGAGCCTGACCGCGTCACAGCACGACAGATCGAAGCGGCTCGCCGCGCGATCACCCGTCACATGAAGCGTGCCGGTCGTGTATGGATCCGTATCTTCCCGGATCTGCCAGTAACATCGAAGCCTACCGAAGTCCGTATGGGTAAAGGTAAGGGTTCAGTTGACTACTGGGCATGCCGCGTAGCACCAGGTCGTATAATGTTTGAGCTTGACGGCGTACCCGAAGATGTGGCACGCGAAGCCCTGAGACTCGGCGCTGCAAAGTTGTCGGTCAAGACGCGCTTCATTCAGCGCATCGCAGAGTAAGAGAGGCAGTCATGAAAGCCGCAGACGTTCGGGCCAAAAGCCTCGATCAGATGAACGATGAGTTGGGCGCCCTGAAGAAAGAGCAGTTTAATCTGCGCTTTCAGAAGGCAACCGGCCAGCTCGAAAAAACCGCGCGCGTGAAGCAGGTTCGCCGTGACATTGCGCGTATTAAGACCATCGCCCGCCAGAAGGCGGCCGAAAGCAAGGCATAAGGAACAAGTATAATGCCTAAACGCGTTCTGCAGGGCGTTGTCGTCAGCGACAAAAACGATAAGACTGTTGTGGTTAAGGTTGAGCGTCGCTATTCGCACCCGCTCCTCCAGAAGACCGTTCGCCAGTCGAAGAAGTATAAGGCGCACGACGAAAACAACCAGTTCAAGATTGGTGATCAGGTTTCTATTGAAGAATCCAAGCCAATTTCGAAGGACAAACGCTGGGTCGTTCTTTCGAACGTAACAGCGGGCTAAATTACAAACACGCAGCTTAGGTAGGGCAGGAGCCCTTAACCAGCTGAAGGAAAAGAAGGCGGCCAGTCATGATTCAGATGCAAACAAACCTCGACGTGGCGGATAACTCCGGCGCACGTCGTGTCATGTGCATCAAGGTGCTGGGCGGCTCGAAGCGGCGTTATGCTTCCGTTGGCGACATCATTGTGGTGTCGATCAAGGAAGCTATTCCGCGCGGCCGCGTCAAAAAAGGTGACGTGATGAAGGCGGTGGTCGTACGGACCGCCAAGGACATCCGTCGCGCAGACGGTAGCGTTATTCGTTTCGATAATAACGCAGCTGTTCTCATCGATAACAAGAAAGAGCCTATCGGCACGCGTATCTTCGGACCGGTTCCGCGCGAACTTCGCGCAAAGAGCCACATGAAGATCATTTCGCTGGCTCCGGAAGTTCTGTAAGGAAGCAAGACGATGCAAAAGATTCGCAAAGGCGACAGCGTTGTCGTGCTGTCCGGTAAGGACAAGGGCCGTACAGGCGAAGTTCTTCAGGTTATGCCTAAGGACGACAAAGCCGTTGTTCGTGGCATTAATGTTGTGAAGCGTCATCAGCGCCAGACACAGACTCAGGAAGCCGGCATCATCTCGAAAGAGGCGCCGATTCATTTGTCGAACCTGGCAGTTGCTGATCCTAAGGACGGCAAGCCAACTCGCGTTGGTTTCCGCGTTGAGGACGGCAAGAAGGTTCGCGTCGCAAAGCGTTCGGGAGCAGTGATCTGATGGCTGAAGCTAAGGCACTTCCACGCTTCAAGAAAGTTTATCTGGATACGATCCGCAAGGCTCTTCTTGAAGAATTCAAATATGACAACGAGATGCAGATCCCACGCATCACCAAAGTTGTTCTTAATATGGGCGTAGGCGAAGCGACTTCTGATTCGAAGAAGCCAGCTGTAGCAGCAGAAGATCTGGGCTTGATTGCCGGTCAGAAGGCTGTCATTACTCGCGCCCGTAATTCGATCGCGACCTTCAAGTTGCGTGAAGACATGCCAATCGGTACGAAGGTAACTCTTCGTGCGGACCGCATGTACGAATTCCTTGATCGTCTGATCACGATTGCGCTTCCGCGCGTTCGAGATTTCCGCGGTCTGAATCCGAAGAGCTTTGATGGCCGCGGCAACTTCGCCATGGGTATTAAGGAACACATCGTGTTTCCAGAAATCAACTACGATAAAGTTGATCAGATCTGGGGCATGGACATCATCGTTTGCACGACCGCTAAGACGGATGATGAAGCCCGCGCTCTTCTGCGCGCCTTCAACTTCCCGTTCCGGCAGTAACGGCAAGCGTAGCGAGGTATATTAATATGGCCAAGACTAGCGCAGTCGAAAACAACAAGCGCCGCGAAAAGTTGGTTAAGCGTCATGCTGAAAAGCGTGCACGTCTGAAGGCGATCGTAATGGATCAGAGCCTTCCGCTGGATGAGCGTTTCCGCGCTACTATCCAGCTCGCCGAACTGCCGCGCAATTCTGCTAAGGTCCGTATTCGCAATCGTTGCGAAGTTTCGGGTCGCCCGCGTGGTTATTACCGTAAACTGAAGATGTCGCGTATTGCGCTTCGCCAGTTGGGTTCGCTTGGACAGATTCCAGGCATAGTTAAGTCGAGCTGGTAAGGAGTAGCATATGTCTGTGTCAGATCCTATCGGCGATATGCTGACCCGTATCCGCAACGCAGTTGGCCGCAAGAAGACCAAGGTTTCGACCCCGGCTTCAAAGCTGCGCGCTCGCGTACTGGATGTTCTTCAGTCTGAAGGTTACATCCGCGGATACACGCAGAGTGAATTCGTGAACGGCAAAGCCGAGATCGAAATCGAACTGAAGTATTATGAAGGCGTTCCAGTCATTCGTGAACTGACCCGCGTTTCGAAGCCTGGCCGTCGCGTTTACGTGTCGGTTAAGTCGATCCCGCAGGTTGCGAATGGCCTTGGCATCTCGATCCTGTCCACCCCTAAGGGTGTGATGGCTGATCATGAAGCTCGTGAACAAAACGTTGGTGGTGAGCTGCTCTGCCGCATCTTCTGATGCGGCCGACAGTGAACAGATAAAAGACAGGTATAAAAATGTCTCGTATCGGTAAAAAACCCGTGCCGGTCCCGGCGGGCGTGACCGCCAGCGTTGAAGGTCAGACCGTCAAGGCTAAGGGCGCGAAAGGCGAATTGTCTTTCGTAGTGCACGATGAAGTTCTGGTTAAGCTCGAAGACGGCGCTGTAAGCGTCGATCCTCGTGACCAGTCCAAAGAAGCTCGCTCCAAGTGGGGCATGTCGCGTTCGATGATCGTTAACATCTTCGAAGGCGTCGAAAAGGGCTTTGAAAAGAAGCTAGAGATTAGCGGCGTTGGTTACCGTGCTGCTATGCAGGGCAAGAATGTCCAGCTTTCGCTCGGCTTCAGCCACGAAGTGGTCTATGACGTGCCTGCTGGCATCACTGTTGCTGTTCCTAAGCCGACGGAAATCGTCGTCACTGGTATCGACAAGCAGCAGGTCGGTCAGGTCGCGGCTGAGATCCGCGAATATCGCGGCCCCGAGCCTTACAAGGGCAAGGGCGTCAAGTATGCTGGCGAGAAGATCGTCCGCAAAGAAGGCAAGAAGAAGTAAGGGAAGCGCGTCATGGCATCGCCAAAAGAAACTTTGCAGCGTCGCGCTGCTCGTGTACGCCGTCAGGTCAAGGCTGTCGCAAACGGCCGTCCACGTCTCAGCGTACACCGCTCTTCCAAGAACATCTACGTTCAGGTTATTGACGACGTTCGCGGTGTTACCATCGCAGCTGCTTCGACCCTGGATGGCGACCTGAAGGGCAAGCTCAAGACCGGCGCCGACTCCGCAGCAGCAGCTGCAGTTGGCAAGCTGGTTGCAGAGCGCGCTAAGAAAGCAGGCGTCAGTGAAGTAGTGTTCGACCGTGGTGCATTCATTTACCACGGCCGTGTGAAGGCTCTCGCCGAAGCTGCCCGCGAAGGCGGACTTAGCTTCTAATAATTTTGTGCTTCCGGAAAAAAATAAAGGAATAGGATATGGCACAGAAAGAACGTAACCGCGAAGATCGCGGTCGTGAGGAGCGCGACAGCGAATTCGTTGACAAGCTCGTTCACATTAATCGCGTCGCCAAGGTTGTTAAGGGTGGCCGTCGTTTTGGTTTCGCTGCGCTCGTCGTAGTTGGCGACCAGAAGGGCCGCGTTGGCTTCGGTCATGGTAAGGCACGCGAAGTGCCTGAAGCGATCCGTAAGGCAACTGAAGCTGCTAAGCGCGACATGATTTTCGTTCCGCTTCGTTCGGGCCGTACTCTGCATCACGATGTGCAGGGCCGTCACGGCGCTGGCAAGGTTCTCCTCCGTGCAGCTCCTGCCGGTAAGGGTATCATTGCTGGTGGTCCAATGCGTGCAGTGTTCGAAACGCTTGGCGTTCAGGACGTTGTTGCTAAGTCGCTCGGCTCCTCGAACCCTTACAACATGGTTCGTGCAACCTTTGACGCTCTGAAGCATCAGATGCATCCAAAGGACATCGCTGCACAGCGCGGTATCAAGTACTCGACCCTTCAGGCTCGCCGCCATGATGTGGTCGGTTCGGAAGAATAGCCGATAGTTTGTGCCAGTCCGGTGCACAAACACCGGATACGCCATAGACAAGGGATTTGAGTGATGGCTGAGAAGAAGGGTAAGACGGTTACGGTCGAACAGATCGGAAGCCCTATCCGTCGTCCAGCCGAACAGCGTGCAACGCTGATCGGACTCGGACTTAACAAAATGCACCGCCGCCGCACACTGGAGGATACTCCTTCGGTTCGTGGTATGATCGCCAAGGTTCAGCATCTCGTCCGCGTTGTGGACGAGGCCTGATAACGCAGGGGATAGAGACATGAAACTCAACGATCTGCGTGATAAGCCAGGTTCAGTAAAGGCGCGTAAGCGCGTCGGCCGTGGTATCGGCTCCGGCACCGGCAAGACCGCTGGCCGCGGCGTCAAGGGACAGAAGTCCCGTTCTGGCGTAGCGATCAACGGCTTTGAAGGCGGCCAGATGCCAATCTACCGCCGTCTGCCTAAGCGCGGCTTCACCAACATCTTTGCAAAGAGCTTCAACGTTGTTTCGCTCGGCCGTGTTCAGGCTGCGATCGACGCTGGCAAGCTGGATGCAAAGACAGTTGTGAATATCGATTCGCTTAAGGCTGCTGGCGTGATTCGTCGCGCTCTGGACGGTGTTCGCGTTCTTGCGGACGGCGAACTGAAGGCAAAGGTAGCCTTCGAGGTTGCTGGTGCTTCCAAGGCTGCGATCGAAAAGATCGAAAAGGCCGGCGGTAGCGTAAAGCTTCCTGAAGCTGCTGCCGAATAAGGCATCGACATAAAAATAAAAAGCGGCGGCCCTTGTGCCGCCGCTTGCACATTTATGCCAATGCGCATATCTGGGTAGGGTCTTCTTGTCCGAAGGGATGCGAGTTGGAGAAACGCGCGTCGATGGGAGTGGGGGACCGGAGACTTTTCACCGGAGAAATTTAATGGCATCGGCTGCTGAACAGCTAGTTTCCAATCTCAATTTTTCGGCTTTCTCGAAAGCTGAAGAACTCAAGAAGCGCATCTGGTTCACACTGGGCGCTTTGCTGGTGTACCGTTTCGGCACCTATATTCCGCTGCCCGGCATCAATCCTGATGCGCTTGCGCAGGCTTTCCAGCAGCATAGCCAGGGTGTGCTCGGACTTTTCAATATGTTCGCCGGTGGTGCGGTTGGCCGTATGGCTATCTTCGCTCTTGGCATCATGCCGTACATCTCTGCCTCGATCATCGTGCAGCTTATGACGTCGGTTGTTCCGACGCTTGAAGCGCTGAAGAAAGAAGGCGAGTCGGGCCGCAAGATTATCAATCAGTACACCCGCTATGGTACGGTTCTTCTAGCAATCGTGCAGGCTTATGCCATTTCAGTGGGTTTGCAGTCGGGTAACGGGATTGTCACCAATCCTGGACCGATGTTCCTGATTTCGTCGGTGATTACGCTTGTTGGCGGTACCATGTTCCTGATGTGGCTTGGTGAGCAGATCACTGCTCGCGGCATTGGTAACGGTATTTCTCTCATTATCTTCGCCGGCATTGTTGCAAACCTTCCACATGCTATTTCCGGTACGCTGGAACTGGGTCGTACTGGCGCCCTGTCGACCGGTCTGATCCTCGGCGTTATCGTTCTGGCCATCGCGCTGATCGCTATCATCGTTTTTGTTGAGCGTGCACAGCGTCGTCTTCTGATCCAGTATCCGAAGCGTCAGGTTGGCAATCGCATGTTCCAGGGCGATACTTCGCATCTGCCTCTCAAGCTCAACACGGCTGGCGTTATCCCTCCGATCTTCGCTTCGTCGCTGCTGCTTCTGCCTGCCACCGTTGCCGGCTTCGCAAATACAGCTGAAATGCCGGCCTGGGGTACAACTATTCTCAACGCTCTCGGTCATGGTCAGCCGCTTTACATGCTGTTCTATGCGGGCTTGATGGCATTCTTCTGCTTCTTCTACACGGCTATCGTGTTCAATCCCAAGGACACAGCTGACCAGCTTAAGAAGCACTCCGGCTTTATTCCGGGCATTCGTCCGGGTGAACGTACAGCTGAGTACATAGACTATGTGTTGACACGCATCACTGTTGTCGGCGCCATCTATATTGTGCTTGTCTGTCTTCTGCCGGAATTCCTGATTTCCGCGACCGGTGTACCATTCTATCTTGGCGGTACTTCGCTGTTGATCGTGGTCAGCGTAACGCTCGATACGGTTGCGCAAATTCAGGGACATCTTGTCGCTCATCAGTATGAAGGGCTGATCAAGAAGTCCAAACTCAGAGGTGGGAAACGTAATAAATGAGACTGATACTTCTTGGGCCGCCCGGAGCAGGTAAGGGGACGCAGGCTGGACTTCTTACCAAGAAGCATGGAATACCTCAGCTTTCGACTGGCGACATGCTGCGTGCAGCAGTCGCTCAGCAGAGCGAGATCGGGAAGCGCGCCAAGGCAGTGATGGATGCCGGGCAGCTGGTTTCTGATGAAATCGTCAACCAGATCGTTTCAGAGCGCATTGATGCGCCGGACTGCGCAAGCGGTTTCATTCTGGACGGTTATCCGCGTACTGTGCCTCAGGCGCAGGCACTCGGCGAAATGTTGGTTGGCAAAGGTCTCAAGCTTGATGCGGTCATCGAGCTTAAGGTTGACGAGAATGCATTGGTCAAGCGGATGGAAAGCCGTGTGGCTGAAACGATTGCCAAGGGTGGTCAGGTTCGTTCCGACGATAACCCGGAAGCCTTCCGTAAGCGTCTCGTTGAATACCGTGAGAAGACTTCGCCTCTTTCCAGCTATTACGCTGGAACCGGTGAACTTCGCGTCATCAATGGTATGGCTCCGGTTGAAGAAGTTACTGCCGAAATTGAGAGAATTCTCGTTCCGGCTTGAGGCTTGAAAAAGTCGTTTAAAAATTGCGGACAGGAAGACGTTTAGCGTTTTTCTGTCCGCTTCTCGCTTTCAAGAGTTGCTTTTAATGTCTGTGCAGTTGCTTTGGCAGCTTTACGGACAGTTAAGAGTTGACTTTTTCGGGCGATTCCGTCAAAGACTGCCCCACTTCAATTGGTTTGAATGGTCGGTTCTGGCGGAAATAGTAAGAGGCCGGGACCGGTCAAACAATGCTGTCTGGTTGATCGCATCTGCCAGATCGATTTTTATGTAACTCAAGGAGAACAGACGTGGCACGTATCGCTGGCGTCAACATCCCGACGAACAAGCGCGTAATCATTGCGCTTCAGTACATCCACGGGATTGGACCTAAATTTGCTCGTCAAATCGTAACGAAGGTCGGCATTGCCGACGATCGTCGCGTAAACCAGCTGTCGGATGCTGAAGTACTTCAGATCCGTGAAGCTATCGATGCTGAATACCGCGTCGAAGGTGACCTGCGTCGTGAAGTTTCCATGAACATCAAGCGTCTGATGGATCTTGGCTGCTACCGCGGTCTGCGTCATCGTCGTTCGCTGCCAGTTCGTGGTCAGCGCACGCATACCAATGCACGTACCCGTAAGGGTCCTGCAAAGGCTATCGCAGGTAAGAAGAAGTAATTTTCGGCAGAACCAATCGTTCTGCCGGGCTTGCCCGATAATCGGGTGGGTTCGGTGCTGGTCCTTATCAAAGGGCTGGTGGAGCCGCTGGAACTACGGCGGTGTCGAGATCGAGTTTTGAGAGGACTATCATGGCTAAGGAAGCCCAGCGTATTCGCCGTCGCGAGCGCAAAAACATCTCGTCGGGCGTTGCCCACGTTAATTCGACGTTCAACAACACCATGATCACCATCACGGATGCACAGGGCAATGCGATTGCCTGGTCTTCTGCAGGTGCTCAGGGTTTCAAGGGTTCGCGTAAGTCGACCCCGTTTGCCGCACAGATCGCTGCTGAAGATTGCGCCAAGAAGGCTCAGGAACATGGCATGCGCTCCCTCGAAGTCGAGGTTTGCGGACCGGGTTCTGGTCGTGAATCTGCGCTGCGCGCCCTTCAGGCTGCCGGCTTTGTGATCACGTCGATCCGCGATGTTACGCCGATCCCGCACAACGGTTGCCGTCCGCGCAAGAAGCGCCGGGTCTAATTTCTTTTATATGCCGCATGAACCTCGGACCATGTGTCCGGGGTTCCTCTGCGGTTCTTCACAAGATCGCTACGATTGGATGGTAGCGACGGTTGATAGAGGAAAATAAAATGATCCAGAAGAACTGGCAGGAACTGATTAAGCCGAACAAGGTGGATTTTATCACCAACGGCTCACGCACCCATGCAACCGTCGTTGCTGAACCGCTGGAACGCGGTTTTGGTCTGACGCTCGGTAACGCACTGCGTCGCGTGCTTCTGTCGTCGCTGCGCGGCGCTGCTGTAACCGCCATTCAGATCGATGGCGTTCTGCATGAATTCTCTTCCATTCCGGGCGTCCGCGAAGACACCACGGATATCGTTCTGAACGTCAAGGAAATCGCTATCCGTATGGAAGGCGAAGGCCCAAAGCGCATGGTTGTCCGTAAGGAAGGCCCTGGCGTTGTTACGGCTGGTGACATTCAGACTGTTGGCGATGTCGAGATCCTTAATCCGGATCACGTCATCTGCACGCTGGATGAAGGCGCTGAAATCCGCATGGAATTCACCGTCAACACCGGTAAGGGCTATGTGCCTGCCGACCGTAATCGTGCGGAAGATGCTCCAATCGGCCTTATTCCGGTTGATAGCCTTTATTCGCCGATCCGCAAGGTATCGTACAAGATTGAGAACACCCGTGAAGGTCAGGTTCTTGATTACGACAAGCTGACGCTCAACATCGAAACCAATGGTTCCGTGAGCGGTGAAGATGCAGTTGCTTATGCAGCTCGTATTCTTCAGGACCAGCTGGCGATCTTCGTCAACTTCGAAGAGCCACAGAAGGAAGCTCCGCAGGAACAGGTTGCGGAACTGGCTTTCAATCCGGCTCTGCTCAAGAAGGTGGACGAGCTCGAACTGTCGGTACGTTCGGCAAACTGCCTGAAGAACGACAACATCGTCTATATCGGCGATCTGATCCAGAAGACGGAAGCCGAGATGCTGCGGACTCCGAATTTCGGCCGCAAGTCGCTCAACGAGATCAAGGAAGTTCTGGCGTCGATGGGTCTCCATCTTGGTATGGAAATCCCAGCTTGGCCGCCTGAAAACATCGAAGATCTCGCTAAGCGCTACGAAGACCAATATTAAGACCGGACGTTTCCGGCAGAACTGAGTTAAAAGGAGAAGGCCATGCGCCACGGTAATGGACAGCGTAAGCTGAACCGCACTGCCTCGCATCGCAAGGCAATGTTCGCCAACATGGCGGCTTCGCTCATCGAGCACGAACAGATTGTGACCACGCTTCCTAAGGCTAAGGAAATCCGTCCGATCGTAGAAAAGCTTGTCACTCTCGGCAAGCGTGGTGACCTGCATGCACGTCGTCAGGCGATTTCCGCCATCCGCGACGTCAAGCTGGTTGCTAAGCTGTTCGATACGCTGGCTGCACGTTATGCAACCCGCAACGGCGGCTACATCCGCATCATGAAGGCAGGCTTCCGCACTGGCGATAATGCGCCACTCGCAGTTGTCGAATTCGTTGAACGCGATGTTGATGCCAAGGGCAAAGCTGACCGCGCACGCGTTGAAGCTGAAGCCGCTGCAGAAGCTGACGCAGCGTAATTTACGCTTCGCACTTATTGAAAAAGGGCTGCCTCGTGCGGCCCTTTTTTCGTTTGCAGATAGTTTTTATTGAATTGTTGCGAGGCTAGGAGAAGCGTGACGTAATTCATTACGAAGCTGTAATGCGCTTTGCCATATTCCAGCCCTTTATACTTGGCCTTGTTAGCTCCATATTGCCGATATTGGCACCGAGGAATCGGATGCGAGATGAGGAAAACTGGAGTTTGCGAATGAATTGGCGGTGTTATGGAATTGCGGGTCTGCTTATCGCGTCGATCAGCACAGTCACTTTGCCTGCGATCGCGCAGGAAACAGCCGTTCCAGCTCAGGGCAAACAGATCCCTCTAAGCCGTGGCGATATGCAGCTTTCCTTCGCGCCTCTGGTGAAGGAAACAGCGCCTGCAGTCGTTAACGTCTACGCCGCGCGTCAGGTGCAGCAGCAGGCATCACCATTTGCAGGCGATCCGTTTTTTGAGCAGTTTTTCGGAAAGCAGTTTGGCGGCGGTGGCAAGTCGCGCACTGAGCAGTCGCTGGGTTCGGGCGTCATCGTTGATGCGTCTGGTATTGTTGTCACAAACAATCACGTCATTAAGGACGCCGACGAAATTAAGGTGGCGCTTTCAGATGGCCGCCAGTTCGAAAGCAAGGTGCTGCTGCGCGATGAAACGACCGATCTTGCGGTGTTGAAGATCGACGCGAATGACAAATTCCCGGTTCTGTCGCTGGGTGATTCGGATGGTGTTGAAGTTGGCGATCTTGTGCTGGCTATCGGCAATCCGTTTGGGGTCGGCCAGACTGTTACCAACGGTATTGTTTCCGCCCAATCTCGTACGCAGGTTGGCGTTTCAGATTTTGACTTCTTCATTCAGACTGATGCCGCTATCAATCCCGGAAATTCGGGCGGCGGTCTGATCGACATGCGTGGACGCCTGATTGGTATCAATACCGCAATTTATTCCCGCTCAGGTGGATCTGTCGGTATCGGATTCGCTATTCCTTCCAATATGGTACGCGCCGTTGTTGATGCCGCATTGAGCGGGAGCACGAGCTTTGAACGTCCATTTATCGGTGCGACCTTTCAGAACATCACGCCTGACGTTGCTGAAGGTCTCGGCATGGATAAGTCCTTTGGCGTGCTGGTGACAGCCGTCACCAAGGGCGGTCCTGCCGAACAAGCTGGCTTGAAAGTTGGCGATGTGGTGCTTTCGGTACAGGGTGTCAGGGCCGATAATATCGATGTGCTCGGTTATCGTCTTTCGACAGCTGGCATCGGCAATACAGTGACGCTGGATATTGTGCGTAACGGTAAGGATAGCAAACTGCCTGTTAAGCTTGCAAAAGAGCCTGAAGCCAAGCCGCAACAGAAGCAGACCATAGAGGGTGACAATCCCTTTGCAGGTGCCGTGGTTGAAGAACTAACACCACAAACGGCTTCAAAAATGCGTCTGCGTGATGGGGCGCGGGGCGTTATTGTGACTGATGTCGTCATTAATTCACAGGCCGCACGACTTGGTTTGCGTCAACGTGATATTATCAGAGGTATCAATGGTAACCCGATCCGCACGATTAATGATCTGACTGCAGCGCTTAATGATGGCCGAGGTTTGGCCTGGAGACTGGAAGTTGAGCGTAATGGCGCGCTGATCCGACAGTTTGTTCGCTGACCTCATCGCCAAGCATTTAAAGTTGCATGTCGTTTCAGGCGGGACTATGCCTGAGACGACATCTGTTTTTCTGGCATTGAGCGAAGCGAAATGAGCGACCTTTTTTCAACTGCGGTTGATCCGAATGCGGACCGTAACAGGCCACTCGCTGATCGCTTGCGCCCGCGCCACCTTTCGGAAGTGACGGGGCAGGAACACCTGACAGGACCAGAAGGTGTGCTGACACGCATGATCGCATCCGGCTCGCTCGGCTCGATGATCTTCTGGGGCCCTCCGGGCACTGGCAAGACAACAGTTGCCAGGCTGCTTGCCGGAGAGACTGATTTGGCTTTCGAGCAAATCTCAGCGATTTTCTCCGGTGTTGCTGACCTCAAAAAGGTTTTTGAATCAGCGCGCGCACGACGCATGTCGGGTCGCCAAACACTGCTCTTTGTGGATGAGATTCATCGTTTCAATCGCGCGCAACAGGATAGTTTTCTGCCAGTAATGGAGGACGGCACGGTCATCCTGATTGGCGCTACGACAGAAAACCCTTCGTTTGAACTCAACGCCGCTTTGTTGTCGCGGGCGAGGGTGCTGACTTTTCATCCGCATAATGGCGAAAGCATCGCTACGCTTCTCACGCGTGCAGAAGAACAGGAAGCACGTCCGCTGCCGCTGGACGAAGAAGCACGAGCAAGCCTGGTTCGCATGGCCGATGGTGACGGTCGTGCCGCGCTAACACTTGCAGAAGAAGTATGGCGTGCAGCGAGACCAGACGAGGTGTTTGACGCTGCAAAGCTTCAGGATGTTGTTCAGCGTCGCGCGCCAGTTTATGACAAGGGACAAGACGGCCACTACAATCTGATTTCCGCTTTGCATAAATCGGTGCGGGGATCTGATCCTGATGCCGCTCTTTATTATCTCAGCCGCATGTTCGATGCCGGTGAAGATCCGCTCTATCTTGGGCGTCGCCTTGTCCGCATGGCGGTTGAAGATATTGGCCTGGCTGATCCACAAGCGCTTGTTATCTGCAATGCCGCTAAAGATGCCTATGATTATCTGGGTTCGCCGGAGGGGGAACTGGCGCTTGCCCAAGCCTGCGTCTATCTCGCGACAGCACCCAAATCCAATGCGGTTTACATGGCTTATAAGGCTTCGATGCGTGCCGCCAAAGAAAATGGCTCATTGTTGCCGCCGAAGCAGATTCTCAACGCGCCGACGAAGCTGATGAAGAATGAAGGCTATGGTGATGGTTATGCTTATGATCATGACCAGCCTGACGCATTTTCCGGTCAGGATTACTTCCCGGAAGCCATGGGACGGCAGATTTTCTATGATCCGCCGGAAAGAGGCTTTGAGCGCGATATTCGCAAGCGGCTTGATTATTGGTCACGCCTAAGGGCCGAACGTCAAACACGCCGTTGAACGGATGGTTCTTGCGTGACGTCAGAGTTGTGCTTCGATGCTCGCTTTATCGAGAACAGACCAGACCTTGCTGATTTTGTTGTCTGAAAACTCATAAAAGACGTTCTCGGAAAAACGGATATTCCTGCCATTTATGGGAAGGCCGAGAAATTGCCCGACAGGCGTGCAATCAAAATCTAATCTGCTTGCGACAACTGGTGGCTCAACAACCAACAAGCCTATCTTAAACTGTAGATCCGGTATCTGTTGATAATCTCGAATGAGCATGTCGCGATATCCGTCAACGCCCAATCTCTGACCATTATGCTGAGCATCTTCAGCCACATAAAGCTTTAACGATGGCCAATCCTGAGCATTAAGACAGGATATATATGCTTCGTAAACTTCACGCAGCTTTTGCACATTCATGAAAGCTCCTCCGTTGTTCTATGCATGAACACACTCTGCATCAGACACGTTTTAACAGCGTTTTTGACTTTAGTCACAATTCGGCCTTCATCCTGCGAGCCGCAGTCAATGTGTAAGCAATTAAGGGTTGTACTCGGTGGCCGTGCTGAGATTGGTTTTACCAATGAATTCAAACGTTCAGCAACCAACGGAAGAGGCTGTAAACATTGTAGTAACCATAAAGAAATCAATGCCTTAGTTTAAGTCCTCTTTAATTTTTACAATTTATCAATTTTTGTAATTGCAATGAGGTTTCCCATGACGCGCGTTTTGCTTCTCGTCGCGCTCGTTATTCTTGGCGGCTGCGCGACTGCTCCACGACAGGTCAGCAATGTTTGCGCAGTCTTTGATCAACGCGACGGTTGGATAAATAATTGGCAGAAAGACGCGACCCGCGCTTCGCGCGAGTTCGGTGTGCCGGTCCATGTTCTAATGGCGACAATTTATACTGAATCCGGATTCCGCCCTTATGCTCGTCCACCGCGTACCAAGCTGCTTGGCTTTATCCCGTGGAAACGTGCTTCGAGCGCCTATGGCTATTCGCAGGCACTGAACGGAACCTGGGATCGCTATAAGCGTGAGACTGGTCGCTGGACCGCCTCTCGCAGCAACTTCGGCGACGCGATCCACTTTATCGGCTGGTATCACAATCAGAGCTATCAGAAAAATGGTATCAATCGGGCTGACGCTTACAGTCTCTATCTTGCGTATTACTCGGGACATGGTGGATATTCCCGTGGAGTCTGGCGCGGCAATGCGACAGCGTTGAACGGTGCGAGACGCGCTCAATCCATGGCCAACCGTTACGCAACTCAGCTGCGTCAATGTGGGCGGATTGGCTAAGGCGCGGCGATCAAATGTCGGCAAGCTGTTGTAAACAAGCCAAATTGCGTTCTAAAAGTCGCGGATGGGGATTTAAAGACACCATCCGGCCTTAATCGAAGCTATCATTCGCGACGAATCGACAATTGAGGATTACCAATACATGCTGAAGAAAATCGGGATTGCCCTAATAGGTGCCACATTTCTGGCAGGCTGCACCACCGATCCTTATACTGGTGAACAGAAGGTATCGAACACCGCCGGTGGCGCTGCAATCGGTGCCGCTGTTGGTGCGCTTGGCGGCCTCATGGTCGGTGGCTCCAGCCGCGCTCAGCGCAATGCAGTCCTGATCGGCGCCGGTATTGGTGCTTTGGGTGGCGGCGCAATCGGCAATTACATGGATCGTCAGGAATCCGAACTGCGCAATCAGCTGCAGGGCACTGGTGTTTCCGTTACGCGTAATGGTGACCAGATTATCCTGAACATGCCTTCAGCCATTACCTTCGATACGGATCAGGATCAGGTTAAGAGCCAGTTCTACCCAACGCTGAACTCGGTCGCGATCGTTCTGCGTAAGTTCAACCAGACTCTTGTCGACGTTCACGGTCACACCGACTCGACCGGTAGTGCGAGTTACAATCAGGGTCTCTCGCAGCGCCGCGCATCGTCTGTTGCAAGCTATTTGGGTTCGCAGGGTATCGATCCACGTCGCTTCGCAGTTATTGGCTACGGCGCTAGCCAGCCAGTTGCGACCAATGCGACGCCGGATGGCCGCGCGCAGAACCGCCGCGTTGAAATTCAGATTTCGCCGCTTCGTGGCGCAAGCTGATAAATCAAGAATCAGTCAGATTCTTTTTCAGCGCAGTCCTTCGGAAGAAGGGCTGCGTTTTGTATTTTGAAGAATCGTGTATCAAAAACTTCAGTTTTTCTTAACTAATGCGTGGATAGTGATTCACATTTGCCATTTCTAATATTATAGAACAATAATAGAACAAAAAAATTATATCTATTTAAATCAATTACTTGACAAGGTTGCTAAATTGGAACAAAACGGATACAAATAGATAGTGGCGATGAGCCCTATGGGCTTCTAGCGAGGCAAGAGGATGGTGTAAGATGTCTCAGAAATCATTGCGACTCGTTGAGGAAAATTCAGTGGACAAGACTAAGGCACTTGATGCGGCGCTGTCGCAAATTGAACGTGCGTTCGGCAAGGGCTCAATCATGCGGCTCGGTCAGAACGAGGTCGTCGATATTGAGACTGTGCCAACCGGCTCGCTTTCTCTCGATATCGCATTGGGCGTCGGCGGTCTGCCCAAGGGACGTATCGTTGAAATCTATGGCCCGGAAAGTTCGGGTAAAACCACTCTCGCACTGCATACGATTGCAGAAGCACAGAAGAAGGGTGGTATTTGCGCATTCGTGGATGCGGAACACGCACTTGATCCGGTATATGCCCGCAAGCTTGGCGTTGATCTTGAAAATCTGCTGATTTCTCAGCCTGATACTGGCGAACAAGCACTTGAAATCACGGATACGCTTGTGCGCTCCGGTGCTATCGATGTTCTGGTTGTCGACTCGGTTGCTGCTCTTACGCCGCGTGCTGAAATTGAAGGCGAAATGGGCGATTCTTTGCCTGGCCTTCAGGCGCGTCTGATGAGCCAGGCTCTGCGCAAGCTCACCGCTTCGATTTCGCGTTCAAACTGCATGGTCATCTTCATCAACCAGATTCGTATGAAGATCGGCGTTATGTTCGGTTCGCCTGAAACAACGACCGGCGGTAATGCACTGAAGTTCTATGCTTCTGTACGTCTTGATATTCGCCGTATTGGTTCGATCAAGGAACGTGACGAGGTCGTTGGTAACCAGACTCGCGTGAAGGTGGTCAAGAACAAGCTTGCCCCTCCATTCAAGCAGGTCGAGTTCGACATCATGTATGGTGCAGGTGTTTCCAAGACTGGTGAGCTGGTCGACCTTGGCGTTAAAGCCGGTGTGGTCGAGAAGTCCGGAGCATGGTTCTCCTATAATTCCCAGCGTCTCGGGCAGGGCCGCGAAAATGCCAAGCAGTACCTCAAGGATAATCCGGAAGTCGCGAAAGAAATCGAAACGACACTCCGTCAGAACGCCGGCTTGATCGCCGAGCAATTCCTTGAAGATGGTGGTCCGGAAGCGGATGACGGTCCAGACGCAGCCGAAGCATAAGTTTCCTGGCTCTATAATTTGACAAAAGCCCCGCATGAAAATGCGGGGCTTTTGCTTTTGAGCTGGGGCGTATCACGTCAGACATTACGCGCAGCATTTACGGTGAAGCCAGTTAATTGGCTCTCCTATGGTTCGGCACTGTTGCATAGTTGCCGTTTTCTAGGTTTCCGGGCGAAATTGCTTTTATAGCGCGCACTGCTTATCTGGACAGAAAAGCAGTGCACCGCTAAAAGCGGACAACCGAAACTCTACCTCACGGGCTTTCCATTATCGGGTAGTCGAAGCGTGGCGGCAAAATGTGCCGTATATCGCCGCATTCCTGCGGGTGGAGATTATATAATTGATGCGTATTTCATGCGCATCTCATGCAGGGCAGAAAATGTCCAAGGGTGAATTATGGCTGGCGTCAACGAGATAAGGTCCACATTCCTCGACTATTTCCGCAAAAACGGACATGAAGTCGTTTCATCAAGCCCGCTCGTTCCTCGTAACGACCCGACGCTGATGTTCACCAATGCGGGTATGGTGCAGTTCAAGAACGTTTTTACTGGTCTTGAGCAGCGCCCTTACAGCCGCGCGACCACTTCGCAAAAATGCGTACGCGCTGGCGGCAAGCATAACGATCTGGATAATGTGGGCTACACAGCGCGCCACCACACTTTCTTTGAAATGCTCGGCAATTTCTCGTTTGGTGATTACTTCAAGGAAGAAGCGATCAGCCATGCCTGGAATCTGATTACCAAGGAATTTGGCCTCAACAAGGACAAGCTGCTCGTCACCGTCTATCACACGGATGATGATGCTGCGAATTTCTGGAAGAAGATTGCCGGTCTTTCGGATGATCGCATCATCCGCATTGCAACGAATGACAACTTCTGGGCTATGGGTGATACTGGGCCTTGCGGTCCTTGTTCGGAAATTTTCTACGATCACGGCGATCATATTTGGGGTGGACCTCCCGGATCGGCAGACGAAGATGGCGACCGTTTCATTGAAATCTGGAACCTCGTTTTCATGCAGTTTGAACAGGTTACACCTGATCAGCGCATTGATCTTCCACGCCCGTCGATTGATACGGGGATGGGCCTTGAGCGTGTTGCGGCCGTACTTCAGGGCGTGCACGACAATTACGATATCGATCTCTTTAAGGCGCTTATCCGTGCTTCGGAAGAAGCAACAGGCGTTAAGGCTGAAGGCGATTTCCGCGCCAGCCATCGCGTAATTGCCGATCATTTGCGTGCATCAAGCTTCCTGATTGCCGACGGTGTTCTGCCATCAAATGAAGGTCGCGGTTATGTTCTGCGCCGCATCATGCGTCGCGCCATGCGCCATGCGCAGCTGCTTGGCGCGAGCCAGCCATTGATGTGGCGTCTGCTGCCAGCTCTGATCCGCGAAATGGGCCAGGCTTACCCGGAACTCATCCGCGCAGAAGCGCTTATTTCCGAAACACTTAAGCTGGAAGAAACCCGTTTCCGCAAAACGTTGGAACGCGGCCTTGGCCTGCTTTCCGATGCTTCGGAAAATCTGGTTGAAGGTGATCGTCTTGATGGCGAAACCGCGTTCAAACTTTACGATACCTATGGTTTCCCGCTTGATCTGACGCAGGATGCTTTGCGCCAACGCGGCGTGACGGTCGATACTGATGGCTTCAATGTCGCCATGGAACGCCAGAAGGCGGAAGCTCGCGCCAACTGGACCGGTTCCGGCGAAGCTGCAACGGAAACCATCTGGTTCGGCATCAAGGATAAGGTCGGCGCGACCGAGTTCCTCGGCTATGAAACCGAAAGTGCGGAAGGTGTTATTGCTGCCCTCGTGCGTGATGGTGCAGAAGTGGCATCGGCTGCCGAAGGCGAAACCGTGTCCGTCGTAGTCAACCAGACGCCATTCTACGGCGAATCTGGTGGTCAGCAGGGCGATACCGGAACAATCTCCGGGGAAGGCTTTGTTATCAACATCAAAGACACGCAGAAGAAGGGCGAAGGTCTCTTCGTCCATACCGGCGAAATTACCAAGGGTTCCGCGAAGGTTGGTGAACCGGTTGAGTTGAAGGTTGATGGAGAGCGTCGCACACGCATCCGTTCCAATCACTCGGCCACTCACCTCTTGCATGAAGCTCTGCGTGAAACGTTGGGTTCTCACGTTGCACAGAAGGGTTCGCTTGTCGCGCCTGATCGTCTGCGCTTTGACTTCTCGCACCCAAAGCCGATTTCGGCTGAGGAACTGACAGCTGTTGAAAATCTCGCCAACGAGATCATTCTACAGAATGCGCAAGTCACCACGCGCTTGATGGCTGTGAATGATGCTATTGCCGAAGGTGCGATGGCGCTGTTCGGCGAAAAATACGGCGATGAAGTGCGCGTTGTTTCGATGGGCACGGCGAAGCACGGCGAAAAGGCCGGTAAGGCTTACTCGGTTGAGCTTTGCGGTGGTACGCATGTGCGCCAGACCGGTGATATAGGTCTCGTTCGCATTCTATCTGATAGCGGTGTTGCCGCCGGTGTCCGTCGTATGGAGGCTCTGACGGGTGAGGCGGCTCGCCTTTACCTCGAAGAACAGGACGAGCGCGTCAAGGCAATCGCCGGCGTGCTGAAAACCACGCCATCGGAAGCACTGGAGCGCGTCAATGCTCTGGTTGATGAGCGCAAGAAACTCGAACGCGAACTTACCGAAGCACGCAGACAGCTTGCGTTGAGCGGTGGTTCTTCGGACGGTGGCAGCGCTGTGGAAACCGTCAACGGTGTCAATTTCCTTGGCAAGGTTGTGACAGGTGTTTCGCCGCGTGATCTCAAGCCACTTGCCGACGAAGGCAAGAAGCAGGTTGGCTCTGGTGTTGTCCTCTTCATCGGTGTTGGTGAAGATGAAAAGGCAAGCGCAGTTGCTGCTGTGACCGAAGATCTGGTTGGTCGGTTCAGTGCAGTTGATCTGGTTCGAGCTGCTTCTGGTGCGCTTGGTGGCGCGGGCGGCGGCGGTCGTCCGGATATGGCTCAGGCCGGTGGTCCCGATGGCACCAAGGCAAATGATGCAATCGCAGCGGTCAAAGCGCTGATCGTCTGATAAATTTCTTATAAGAATGAAAAGGCCGGGATTTTCCCGGCCTTTTTTATGCTGCGTGAATCTTGCGGCTATCGTCAGGAGCTTCTTCGCGTTGATCGAGCCCGTAATCGCGAGCGACATTCGCAACACGTAGACGGTCGTTTTCAAACACACCGCCGCGCCCTTTCGTCTGTGCGATCCGATGTGTTGGCAGATTGCGCCACTGCTTTACGGCCTCTTCGTCACGCCAGAAGGAGAGAGACAGCAGCTTTTCTGGCTCAACCAAGCTTTGAAAGCGTTCAATGGATATGAAGCCGTCAATTTTTGCCAGATCGGCGCGCAGGCTTGCAGCAATATCGAGATACTGCTCGCGCCTTTCATCATCTGCTGGCCAGACTTCAAAGATGACAGCGATCATGACTTGATAAACTCCGCATGTGGAGCTGATTGAAGCTTAAGAAATATGCGTTCTTCAGACCGGATGAATTGCTCGCGCTTCGCGAATTCATAGTTTGCCCGGCCGATTGGGTCGGCGGCCAGACGTGCGCGAAACTGTTCATAAGCAGCAAGGTCTTCGACTGAATAAACGCCATAAGCGGTTGTGGTGGAGCCCTCATGCGGGCCGAAATAACCAATCAGCCTCGCGCCACAACGCGGGCTTGCCTGTCCCCAGTTGCGTGCATATTCCGCGAAAGCATCGGCTTTGAACGGGTCAATTTGATAGCGGATGAAGCAGGTAATCATTCTTATCTCCTGAAATTGGCTGATTTGCTGGAGACGTTTTAGCGCATTGAACTTCATCCATGCTTCGGTTATCATCGAAGTATGAAAGACGGACCGATCATAGCATCTGTTGCAGCACTTTTGGGTGATCCGGCGCGCGCAAACATGCTGACTGCGCTGATGGACGGTCGTGCTTTGACGGTAAGCGAACTTGCAGCCGCTGCAGGCGTGACACTTCAGACAGCCAGCGGGCATCTTTCCAAGCTTGATGCTGCCAATTTGCTGGTGGCTGAGAAGCAGGGCAGGCATCGTTATTTCAGGCTATCAGGTACGGATGTGGCGCAGGTGCTCGAAGGGCTTATGGGGCTTGCACAGCGAACTGGCGCCGTGCGTGTTCGCACTGGCCCGAAAGATCATGCGCTGCGTAAGGCGCGGATTTGTTATGATCATCTGGCGGGCGAGCGCGGCGTGGAAATGCTTGATGCATCGTATAAGCTCGGTTTGATCAATGATGCCAACGAGCCACTGCTTACTGATGAAGGAAAGTCATTCTTCTCTTGCATGGGCATCGATGTTGATACGCTGCAAAAGGGCAAACGGCCACTGTGCCGTCATTGTCTAGACTGGAGTGAGAGACGCAACCACTTGGGCGGTGCGCTCGGTGCAGCGCTTCTGAAAAACTTCATCGATAAAGGTTGGGCGCGTCGGGAGGAAGGTCGTGTTATTGCCTTCTCACCCAATAGCGCCCAGGCCTTTGCCAAAGCTTTTCAGCTTTAGAGCCATTCCAGTTAATACTGAATCATTGAAACCGCTCTATCTATTTGTTTTTATAGCATTATCCCGCGCAAAGCCGCTTCGCCCTTTTGGTGGAAATGCTTTAACTAATGTTTTGAAGCCGCTGCGGCTGCGGCGGCATCATCCAGGTCATTGGCACGTTTCATCGCAGGGCGATCTTTCAGACGATCCCAATAAGCCTTAAAGGCAGGCTTCGCTGGCAAGGTGCCAAAGCGCAAACCCCATCCGATATGTGAGCCGACATAGACATCGGCTGCATTAAAGCGTGATCCGGTAATGTAGGGATGGCGTGACACTGCATTTTCAAGCGTATTAACAACCGTATCGTAATTGCCATAGCCGACCATACCCTGCTTGTCGGCTGGCACTTCATAACCCAGCGCGTGGTTGGACAGAGCGGCTTCGACCGGGCCAGATGTGAAGAAAAGCCAGCGATAGAAATCGGCGCGCTCGTCCGGATGCGGGACAAGGCCTGATTCAGGGAAGGTGGTCGCAAGATAGGCACAGATGGCTGCTACTTCCGTGACGATGTCGTTGCCATGACGAAGGGCAGGCACTTTGCCCATCGGATTGATGGCGCAATAGTCTGGCCCTTTCATGGGTGGGCCGTAATCCAGTATTTCAACATCATAGGGTTGTCCGATCTCTTCGAGCATCCAGCGCGCAATGCGTCCGCGTGACATGGGATTGGTGTAAAGCTTCAAATCGCTCATTGCTGATCCTCCCTGCAAGCTCTGAGCAAGGATGCTCTTTCTTGCAGCAAAAAGAAACGGGAAACCGGCTTTTTTAGAGCGCCTTGCGATATTGAATGAAACCAGACTCTTGCGCGATGCTGTCATAAAGACGACGCGCTTTCGCATTGCTTTCATGCGTAAGCCAATAGAGGCGGCCAGCACCTTCTTCACGAGCAAGATCGGCCACAGCCTCAATCAGTGCGGCACCTGTGCCTTTTCCACGCTGAGAGTTTTCGACATAGAGATCCTGGAGATAGCAGGTCCATTTTGGCAACCAGCAGGAGCGGTGAAAAATCACATGGACGATGCCAACAAGGCGTCCATCGTCATCAAACGCGCCCAGTGCGTGCATGGGCTCAGACGCATCGTGAAAGCGACCCCATGTAATGTCAGTTGTCTCTACGGGAATGTCGACTTCGTAAAAGACCTGATAGGCTTTCCATAATGGCTCCCACGCAGTCCGGTCTTGTGGCGTTAACGCCCGAATTGTCGACATATCAGTTCTCCCTGTTTCTGAATCAACAGACTATCGGGGAGCACTTGCGCTTACGAGCGATAAATAGTGCGGTGCAAACAAAAAACGGCGGGAAAATCCCGCCGTTTTTATGTGACTTTGCTTGCGTTTAAGCAGCCATTGCCTTCTGAAGGTTTTCGTCGATCTTGTCGAGGAAGCCAGTGGTCGAGAGCCAAGGCTGATCTGGACCGATGAGCAGCGCCAGATCTTTGGTCATGTAGCCGCTTTCGACCGTATCGACGCAGACCTTTTCCAGCGTGTCGGCAAAGCGCTTCAGCTCAGCATTGTTGTCGAGCTTTGCACGATGTGCGAGGCCGCGGGTCCATGCGAAGATCGAAGCGATCGAGTTGGTCGAAGTTTCTTCGCCCTTCTGATGCTGGCGATAGTGACGGGTCACGGTGCCGTGTGCAGCTTCCGCTTCAACGGTCTTGCCATCTGGCGTCATCAGAACTGAGGTCATCAGACCGAGCGAGCCAAAGCCCTGTGCCACGATGTCGGACTGAACGTCGCCGTCGTAGTTCTTACAAGCCCAGACATAACCGCCCGACCACTTGAGGGCCGAAGCAACCATATCGTCGATCAGGCGATGTTCGTACCAGATCTTTGCTTCCTTGAACTTCTCAGCGAATTCAGCCTGATAAACTTCTTCGAAGATGTCCTTGAAGCGGCCGTCATAGGCCTTCAGAATGGTGTTCTTGGTCGAGAGATAGACCGGATAGTTGCGCTGCAGGCCGTAGTTCAGCGAAGCGCGTGCAAATTCGCGGATCGATTCGTCGAGATTGTACATGGCCATTGCCACGCCAGCAGCCGGAGCCTGATAGACTTCGTGCTCGATGGTTTCGCCGTCTTCACCGACGAACTTGATCGACAGCGTGCCCTTGCCAGGGAACTTGAAATCGGTCGCGCGGTACTGGTCACCAAAAGCGTGACGGCCAACGATGATTGGCTGGGTCCAGCCTGGAACCAGGCGAGGAACATTCTTGCAGATGATTGGCTCGCGGAAGATAACGCCGCCGAGGATGTTACGGATGGTGCCGTTAGGCGACTTCCACATCTTCTTGAGCTTGAATTCTTCAACACGGGCTTCGTCCGGCGTGATGGTTGCGCACTTGACGCCAACGCCGTGTTCCTTGATGGCGTTTGCAGCATCAATGGTAACCTGGTCATTGGTAGCATCACGGTGCTCGACCGACAGATCGTAATATTTCAGATCGATGTCGAGGTATGGATGGATCAGCTTGTCCTTGATGAACTGCCAGATGATGCGGGTCATCTCATCGCCGTCGAGTTCAACGACCGGGTTTGCAACCTTGATTTTTGCCATTGATAATGCCTCTCATTTAATGCGTCGCGCTCGTATAGCATCGGTAAACGCGAAGGCAAAGCGTAAGAGGCTTATTCTTTGGCCTATAGGCACATTTTCAGGCGGCGTGATGGGTGGATTTTCGCCATTCTGAGCGCTGATCACGATAAGTTTCCTGCTCACGCAGCAGAATGGCATCTGCATCCAGCGTCGAGATCGCAGTCGATTTTTCTGTAGGTATCAAACCATTGACCTGTAGTACCAGATAGCGCCCGCAGCAAACGCGCAGAAACGATGCGAAATTATCGAGGTCGTGGCCTTCCGTGCGGGATTCCTCATAGAGGCGACCGAGAAGGCGATTGACGGTCAGATCGTCATGCGTGGCTATATCTTCCAGCGTCCACCAGAAGAAATTTTCGAGCCGCACACTGGTTACGACGCCATCAATGCGCAGTGAGCGCGTGACGCTTTGCCAGAGTTCGGTATCCGCCCCAATGAACAATCTGCACATATGTTCCTCCCGAAATATCTCCCGTCCCAATGTCGCGCAGTTTGGAGCTGCCTGCAACCAGCTTAGCATTGCAGGCAGCTTACAATCAGGCGTGTGTGATTTTGGTGCCGAGAACGGCGAGGAATTGTGACAACCATTCCGGATGGGCCGGCCATGCGGGCGCTGTTACCAGATTGCCATCAGTGACTGCCTGATCCACCGGAATATCAGCATAAGTGCCGCCAGCCAGCTCTACCTCAGGGCGGCAGGCGGGATATGCCGAGCAGGTGCGACCTTCCAGAACGCGTGCAGCCGCGAGCAACTGTGCGCCGTGGCAGACGGCTGCAACGGGTTTGCCAGCTTCAAAGAAGTGTCTGACGATGGCGATGACCTTTTCATCAAGGCGCAGATACTCAGGGCCACGACCACCGGGAATGACGAGTGCGTCATAGCTGTCGGCTTTGACGTCCGCGAAAGTAGCGTTGAGCGTGAAATTATGGCCTGGCTTTTCGGTGTAGGTTTGATGGCCTTCAAAGTCGTGGATAGCGGTGGCAATGGCATCGCCTGCCTTTTTCCCGGGGCAGACGGCATGGACTTTGTGGCCCACAGCGAGCAGCGTCTGAAACGGAACCATTGTTTCGTAATCTTCGCAGAAATCGCCGCAAATCATGAGAATCTTTTTGCCGGACATGATTTTCCTCCCTGTAAACGTCAATGTCGGTGCCGACAGTCTGACATGGATGGGAAGAAGACTGGTGTTATTCCGCTACTACACGCGATTTTCGATATGGAATGTAAGGGGAATCTTTGCGATTTTTCGTCAATTATGTCAGGGAAGCGCCGTGTTTATAAAGTAGTGACGGAAATTACCATGGCAGGAACAGACAAACAGCGCCCTTTGATCACCGAGGGACCGGCGATCATTCTGGTGAACCCGCAATTGCCGGAGAATATCGGCATGGTGGCGCGCGCTATGGCGAATTTTGGTCTTGCCGAATTGCGTCTGGTTGAGCCGCGCGAAGAATTTCCGAGTGAAAAGGCACGCGCAGCCGCAAGCAAGGCCGATCACATCATCGACAATGCCGTTGTTTATGACGATCTTCCATCAGCGCTTGCTGACCTCAATTTCGTTTATGCCACCACAGCACGCGAGCGCGATGGTTTTAAACAGGTGCGCAGCCCTGTCGAAGCAAATGGCGAATTGCGTCGTCGTTTTACCGCTGGTGAAAAGACTGGCATCATGTTTGGGCGTGAGCGTTTTGGTCTCAGCAATGAGGAAGTTGGCCTCGCAGATGAACTGGTGACATTCCCGGTTAATCCGGCCTTTGCATCGCTCAACATCGCGCAGGCTGTACTGCTTATGTCTTATGAGTGGATGAAGTCGGGCCTTGAGAGCGATACTGATACGGTTTTCCGTGGTCCGGAAATGGAAGCAGCGCCCAAGCTGGAATTGCAGAGTCTTTTCAATCATCTGGAAGAAGCGCTTGATATTCGGGGTTATTTCCGCCCCGAGGCGAAGAAAGAAATCATGGTCAACAATCTGCGCTCGGTGCTGACGCGCGCGGGTTTTGCATCCGCAGAGCTTAAGCTTCTGCGTGGTGTCATCACTTCGCTCGATGTTTTCACACCAAAAAAGCCGCGCGGCTCAGGCGCACCGGAAAGTCGGGCCCGCAAACCTGCAACAGAGGACAAGGCTGAATGAAACACGCGCCCGCAGCAGACGTTTCTGCCAAACCGCTGGTGACAGATGAAAGACCCGTTCTGGTCTTCGATAGCGGTATTGGCGGATTGACCGTTCTGCGCGAGTTGCGGGTGATGATGCCGGACCGGCGATTTGTCTATATCGCGGACGATGCCGGTTTCCCTTACGGTGATTGGGAAGAGGAAGCACTGCGCGCGCGAATTGTTGATCTCTTTGGCAAGTTCATCGCCGAGTATGATCCTGAAATCGCGGTTATTGCGTGCAATACGGCCTCGACACTGGTGCTGGATGATTTGCGCCGCGCTTATCCTGCTGTGCCATTTGTTGGTACGGTGCCTGCGATCAAGCCTGCCGCTGAACGTACGTCGTCGGGGCTTGTTTCCGTTCTGGCAACGCCGGGCACAGTCAAACGCGCCTATACACGCGACCTTATCCAGTCATTCGCCACGCAATGCCATGTGCGACTGGTGGGAGCTGACAGGCTTGCAGGCGTTGCGGAAGCCCATATTCGCGGTGAAAAGATCGATGAGGCGCTGGTTGTTGAGCAGATCGCGCCGTGTTTTGTCGAAAAAGATGGGGAACGGACGGATATCGTCGTGTTGGCCTGCACGCATTACCCATTCCTCGCAAATGTTTTCCGCAGGCTTGCGCCATGGCCGGTGGATTGGCTTGATCCGGCAGAAGCCATTGCGCGCCGTACTGTATCGCTATTGCAGCCAAGACAGATTGATGAGGAATTGCACCATCACGATGATCTGGCGGTGTTTACATCGCAGAAGCCGGATTATGCCATTCGCCGCCTGATGCAAGGCTTTGGCTTGCAGTTCGCCTGATCTAGCCTATGTTTTTCGTAGTCGCGATTTTATGCGCTTACTGAAAGCATCATGAGGCGAACCATGACCGGACAAATTCCGCAAGTGAAACTGGCGTCGGGCACCCATGTGCCAGCGCTTGGGCAGGGCACATGGTATATGGGTGAGGATGCGCGGCAGCGGCGACTTGAAGTTGAGGCGCTGCAATGCGGTATAGAACTTGGCATGACCCTGATCGACACCGCAGAAATGTACGCAGACGGTGGAGCGGAAGAGGTCGTCGGCGAGGCGATCGGAGGCCGTCGCGATGATGTATTTCTCGTCAGCAAAGTGCTTCCCTATAATGCATCTGCTCAGGGAACGATTGAATCCTGTGAGCGCAGCCTTAAGCGCCTTGGCACAGAAAAGATCGATCTTTACCTGTTGCATTGGCGTGGTCGCTATCCATTGGAAGAAACCTTGTCTGCATTTGAAGAGCTAAAGCGGGCCGGCAAAATCGGCGCATGGGGTGTCAGCAATTTCGACACGGATGACATGCAGGAGCTGACCAATATTGCTGGCGGCAAGGCGGTTGCGAGCAATCAGATTTTGTATAATCTTATCCGGCGCGGACCAGAATTCGATTTGTTGCCATGGTGTGCCGCTCGCGAAGTGCCAGTGATGGCCTATTCTCCAATCGAACAGGGGAGGCTTTTGGGCAACAGCGTTCTCCATGAAATTGCGGATGAAATTGGCGTATCGCCTGCTGCAACCGCGCTTGCATGGACGATGCGAAATGGCAATGTCATTGCTATTCCAAAAACATCGAAGCTCAGTCATGTTCGCGAAAATCGAAATGCTGCAGATATCAGGTTAACGGAAGAACAGCTGACTTTGCTGGATCGGACTTTCGCGCCGCCAACCCGGAAAACGGCATTGGAAATGCTGTAGGTAATTTTACAAGAAAAGACTTCAATATATTGTTTTAATTGCCTCTCTCGGTAAATTTGATCGAGAGAGGCATGGATAAGAACTGGATCAGCTGGCGGCTTCCTGTCTGGAATCGCGCTTAGCCTGAGCGACGCTTGCAGCCTTTTTCAGACGGCCACGCTCCATAGGTCGTATCAAGCTATCGGTTTTTTCATTCGGTATGTTGCGCATCCCATGGCGCGCATGACGCGTGTTGAATATCTTATCCGGTTTTTCATTGGCTTTCTTTGTTGCCAATGCTTTTTGCGCATTTGCTATAAGTTCGTTGCTGGCTGACATGCTGCGGCGGCGATCGACTTCTGCATTGATGCGGCGCATTGCCATTGCCAGCACAGACACCTTCAAATGCGAACCTTCATCAGCCTTGGATGCAGAAGCGCCTCTTGCGGCAGTTTTTCCGCGCATTTCGCGACGCCGCTGGTGGGCCTGATCGCGCGCTTTGCTGCGACGGTCGCGCAGTAGCTTTGCCAATTGTGATAGCTCGGAGTCTGGTACGTCCTGAAGGTGAGGGTGATGAGATTTCTCGACCAGTTCCTTCTCTTCAGCATTGAGGGCGCGGGCTTCTTCCTTTCTTGTGATGGCCATAAGACGTCCTTTCTGTTTTTAATTAATTCGTCCACACTTTGGATATAGGCACGAGTTGTTTCAGGAAAAGGCGGCTGCGTCGTTTCATTCATTCTCTTCCTGCACGGCGGCGGCGGTTGCGCGTTTTTCGCCTTCCTGTTCGAGATGCTTTAAGATCAACTTGAGCTTATCGAGTGGGAGATGTTCTGCACCAATCGTCTCGCTTCGTGTTTTGGAAACGAGGTTTAGGATTTCATCGAGCTTTGCCTGGGTGGCGCTGGCTTCTCGGTCCTGCGAATTTTGGATAAGAAACACCATCAGAAAAGTGATGATCGTGGTCGATGTGTTTATCACCAGCTGCCAGGTGTCAGAAAAATCGAAAAATGGCCCGCTGATACCCCAAACGACAATGAACAGTGTTGCCAGAATAAACGCAGCATAGTGCCCTGCAAGTTCTGCGGCTTTCTCACTCACTTGCGTGAAAAACTGAGACATCGCTTCCTCCCACAATTTGCCAGAAAACGTTTCAGCACGACACAGGTTCCTTTTCGGGAACTATAGTGGTCGTTTGTCGTTGTTTCTGCAGGTGAAACACGGAGGTAAAAGCCATGGATATCGTTGAAACCCGTGTCAGTTCGCTTGGCGGTTTCGCGACCTATATGGTCGAATTTGTAACCGAGAGCGAAGAACGCATTACCGTCAAGGTCGAGAACGACACAGGTGCCGAGCTTTCACGCGATGCGGTGATCCGCAAAGCAGCACTCAAGCTCGGCGAAGCGCTAAGCGTTGCCTGCATTGAATGTGGTATTGAACCGGCAAGCCAGATCACCATTCCAAGTGCGCGTCGGGCCGGTGATCGTACCGAGCTTGAACGACAGCTGGACGAGGGGTTGGAAGATACTTTTCCGGCTAGTGACCCAGTGTCCGTGACAAGTTCTGCCATTGCAGGTTTCGCGGGACCGAAGAACTGATTGGATTTAGACAATGAGAAGCCGGACAATTCATCCGGCTTCTGAAACGGCTCATAAAATGAGTCTCATAGAGCCCGTATATTATTGATAGTATTATAAATTGCGCCGCTTGCCTTCCATGAGGTCGAGTACGGCGCGTGCGCAATCGAGTACATTGCTGCCGGGGCCGAATACTGCTGATACGCCGTGGTCGAACAGATATTGATAGTCCTGACGCGGTACGACACCACCACATACAACGATGATATTTTCGGCACCTTTTTTGCGTAGCGTATCTACGAGCTGCGGCAGCAGAGTCTTGTGCCCAGCTGCGAGCGAAGACACTCCAAGTACATGCACTTTGGACTTGATTGCCATGTCTGCGGCTTCATCTGGCGTCTGGAACAGAGGTCCAGCCAGCACTTCAAAGCCGATATCGCCAAAGGCGGAAGCGATGATTTTCGCACCACGATCATGGCCGTCTTGACCGAGTTTGGCCACCATCAGACGGGGTTTGTCGCCGCTATGTCTGGAGAACTCTTCGAGACGCTCTACAAGGGTGAGATATTCCGGCTCATTTTCGTAGGCGGTGCCATAAACCTTGCTAACGACCTTTGGCACAGCTGCATGATCACCGAAGGCGCTACGCATGGCGTCTGATATTTCACCTACTGTTGCGCGGGCGCGCGATGCTTCAACAGCCGCAGCAAGGATATTGCCTTCGCCGGTTTTCGCGACCTTTTCAAGTTCAGAAAGCGCCGCTTCAACTTTCGTCTTGTTACGGGTTTCCTTGATCCGGTTGAGGCGCGCTATCTGCGAATTGCGGACGGCGGTGTTATCGATTTCAAGAATGTCGATATTGTCTTCCTGTTCCAGACGAAACTTGTTTACGCCGACGATGACTTCCTCACCCTTGTCAACGGCTGCCTGTCGGCGCGTTGCCGCTTCTTCGATCAGACGCTTGGGGAGGCCGCTTTCAACGGCTTTGGTCATGCCGCCAAGACCTTCAACCTCTTCGATCAAAGCCCATGCTTTTTCTGCCAGTTCATTCGTCAGGCTTTCGATGTAATAAGACCCTGCAAGTGGATCCACGACTTTGGTAACGCCGGTTTCGTTTTGTAGAATGAGCTGTGTGTTGCGGGCGATACGGGCGGAAAATTCTGTCGGCAAAGCAATGGCTTCGTCAAAAGAATTGGTGTGAAGTGATTGTGTTCCGCCAAGGGCGGCGGACATGGCCTCAAAAGCTGTGCGGACGATATTGTTATACGGGTCCTGTTCCTGCAATGAGACGCCCGATGTCTGGCAATGGGTGCGCAGCATCAGTGAGCCGGGTTTCTTCGGGTCGAATTCTTTCATGATGCGCGACCAGAGCAGGCGGGCAGCACGAAGCTTGGCGATTTCCATAAAGAAGTTCATGCCGATGGCGAAGAAGAACGACAGGCGCCCTGCGAACTCATCGACATTAAGGCCTTTGTTCAAAGCTGCACGCACATATTCGCGACCATCAGCCAGCGTGAAAGCCAGTTCCTGCACCAGTGTCGCGCCAGCTTCCTGCATGTGATAGCCGGAAATGGAAATTGAATTGAATTTCGGCATTTCTGTCGCCGTATAGGCGATGATATCCGCAATGATCCGCATCGATGGTTCCGGCGGATAGATATAGGTGTTGCGGACCATGAACTCTTTCAGAATATCATTCTGAATAGTACCAGACAGCAGATCGCGAGACACGCCTTGCTCTTCGCCTGCTACAATGAAGTTGGCAAGGATCGGGATCACCGCGCCGTTCATCGTCATGGAGACGGAGATTTTCTCAAGCGGGATGCCGTCGAACAGGATTTTCATATCCTCAACGGAGTCTATCGCCACGCCTGCTTTGCCGACATCGCCTTCAACGCGCGGATGATCGCTATCATAGCCGCGATGGGTGGCAAGATCGAAGGCCACTGAAACGCCTTGCTGACCAGCCGCAAGCGCCTTGCGGTAAAAGTTGTTGGACTCTTCGGCAGTCGAAAAGCCCGCATACTGGCGGATGGTCCACGGACGGCCCGCATACATAGTTGCACGCGGGCCGCGCAGGAATGGCTCGAAGCCGGGCAGGGTGCCGAGGTGGCCTATCTGATCAAGATCGTCGGTGGTATAGAGCGGCTTCACATCAATGCCTTCGGGCGTGTGCCAGACGAGGCTGTCGGCGGGACGCTTCAGTTCCTTCTCGGCCAACGCCTCCCAATCCGCGCGGGTTTTCTGCGTCATTGGCTTATTCTCCATCCCATAAAGCCTTTGTGTCCTTGAGAGGCGCAAGCGCGCCTCCTCAAAGCTTATTCAAATTCCATGATCAGTTCATCGACTGCGAGGCTCGCACCTGCTTCCGTGGTAATTCGTTTGACGGTGGCGCGGCGTTCCGCACGCAGTACATTTTCCATTTTCATGGCTTCAACCGTTGCCAGTGGCTGACCTGCCTCGACCGTATCGCCATCTTTGACAAGAACTGAGGTGATCACGCCCGGCATCGGGCAGAGCAGCATCTTCGATGTGTCGGGTGGCAGTTTGACCGGCATCAGCTTTGCCAGTTCCGCCACGCGTGGCCTGCGAACGTGGGCGATCACATCAATTCCGCGCCAGCGCAGACGCCAGCCCGTGCCGGAGCGCAAAACCTTGACAGCGATTGACTCGCCGTCAACCGTGAACGAGCCGAGCTGCTTCCCCGGATGCCAGTCACTGGCGACGGTGAGGCTGTTACCATCAGCGAAGTTGATTATCGTACCGCCTTCACCCTCAGCAATCCTGATAGGCAAATTGAAGCCGCCCAGGGTGACGACCCAATCGGCTGATACAGACTGAACCTGTGAAGAGATACGGTCGGAAATCAGACCATTGCGCTGTTCAATAGCCATGTTGATCTGTGCTGAAACCGCGGCCAGCACATGCGCGTCTTCTTCCGACACGGTAACGCCCGCAAAGCCGTCGGGATATTCCTCAGCGATGAAGGCTGTGGTAAGCGCGCCAGCACGAAAACGCGGATGCTCCATAACGGCGGAAAGGAATGGCAGGTTGTGACCGATGCCTTCCACTTCAAATGCATCCAATGCGTCGCCCATGGCTTCAACTGCGCTGGTCCGGTCGGGTCCCCAGCTGCAAAGTTTTGCAATCATGGGGTCATAATACATCGAGATTTCGCCCCCTTCAAAGACACCAGTGTCGTTGCGGATGACAGAGCCATTATCGCGCCAACCTTCGACCGGTGGACGATAGCGGGTCAGCCTGCCAATAGAGGGCAGGAAGCTGCGATACGGGTCTTCGGCATAAAGACGGCTTTCGATGGCCCAGCCGTTGAGTTTTACATCGGCTTGGATGATGCGCAGCTTTTCGCCCGATGCCACGCGGATCATCTCCTCAACCAGATCGATGCCGGTGATGAGTTCCGTCACCGGATGTTCGACCTGCAAGCGCGTGTTCATTTCAAGGAAGTAGAAATTGCGCTCGCCATCGACGATGAACTCGACAGTGCCAGCGGAATAATAGCCGACAGCCTTGGCGAGAGCCACGGCCTGCTCGCCCATAGCCTTGCGGGTTGCTTCATCAAGAAACGGCGAGGGCGCTTCTTCAATCACCTTCTGATTGCGGCGCTGAATGGAGCATTCGCGCTCGCCCAGATAGATGATATTGCCGTGCTGGTCGCCGAGCACCTGAATTTCGATATGGCGTGGTTGGGTGACGAATTTTTCGATAAAAATGCGATCATCACCAAACGATGCTTTGGCTTCATTGCGTGAAAGCTGAAAGCCTTCACGCGCTTCTTCATCGTTCCATGCAATGCGCATTCCCTTGCCACCGCCGCCAGCGGATGCCTTGATCATCACGGGATAGCCGACTGTGCTTGCGATTTTTACCGCCTCGTCTGCATCCTCAATCAGCCCCATGTGGCCGGGAACGGTGGATACACCAGCCTCGGACGCGAGCTTCTTTGAGGTGATCTTGTCACCCATGGCCTCGATGGCGTTCACTGGTGGGCCGATGAAAGTGACATTGGCAGCTTTCAGTGCTTCGGCAAAACGTGGATTTTCCGACAGAAAGCCGTAACCCGGATGCACTGCATCAGTACCCGTTGCCTTTATCGCTGCCAGTATCTTATCGATGACGATATAAGACTGGTTTGAGGGCGCTGGTCCAATATGCACGGCCTCGTCGGCCATCTTGACATGTAGCGCATTGCGGTCCGCGTCGGAATAGACCGCGACGGTCGCAATGCCCATTTTCTTTGCCGTCTTGATAACCCGACACGCGATTTCGCCGCGATTGGCAATGAGGATTTTCTTGATCATCTGTATCGTACCCGTGGCTATCAGAGCGGAATGGTGTCGTGTTTCTTCCATTGCGTGTTCTGGCTTTTGTTACGAAGCGCAGAGAACGCACGGGCGATACGGCGGCGGGAAGAATGCGGCATGATCACTTCGTCGATGAAGCCACGCTCGGCGGCAACGAAAGGATTGGCAAAACGCTCTTCGTATTCCTTGGTGCGGGCGGCGATCTTTTCCGTGTCGCCCAGTTCTGAGCGGTAAAGAATTTCGGTGGCACCCTTGGCACCCATCACGGCGATTTCGGCAGTCGGCCATGCATAATTGATGTCGGCTCCGATATGCTTGGATGCCATCACATCATATGCGCCACCATAGGCCTTGCGGGTAATGAGCGTGACCATTGGGACGGTCGCTTGTGAATAGGCGAAGAGAAGCTTCGCGCCGTGCTTGATCACGCCACCATATTCCTGGCTTGTGCCGGGGAGGAAGCCAGGAACATCGACCAGCGTGAGGATCGGAATGCTGAAAGCATCGCAGAAACGCACGAACCGTGCGGCCTTGCGTGATGAATCAATATCAAGGCAGCCAGCCAATACCATGGGCTGGTTTGCGACCACGCCAATAGTCTGGCCATCCATTCGGATAAAGCCGGTGATGATGTTTTTGGCGAAAGCTTCCTGAATTTCAAAGAAATCGCCTTCATCCGCCAACGCCAGGATCAGTTCCTTCATGTCGTAAGGCTTGTTGGCGCTATCCGGGATCAGTGTATCCAGCCGCATTTCAAGACGCGCGGGGTCATCGAAGACAGGGCGAGTGGGTGGCTTTTCGCGATTGTTGAGCGGCAGAAAGTCAAACAGGATGCGTACCTGTTCCAGCGCTTCGATGTCGTTTTCAAATGCGCCATCGGCAACGGAAGATTTCTTCGTATGGGTCGAAGCACCGCCGAGTTCTTCCGCCGTAACGATTTCGTTGGTGACTGTTTTGACCACATCAGGGCCGGTCACGAACATATAAGAGCTGTCGCGCACCATGAAGATGAAGTCTGTCATGGCGGGCGAATAGACCGCGCCACCGGCGCATGGCCCCATGATAACGGAAATCTGCGGAATAACACCCGACGCATCGGCATTGCGTTTGAAAACATCGGCATAGCCTGCAAGCGAAGCAACGCCTTCCTGAATGCGTGCGCCACCGGAATCATTTAGGCCGATCACAGGAGCACCATTCTGCATGGCCATATCCATGATCTTGCAGATTTTCTGCGCGTGCGTCTCAGACAGAGAGCCGCCAAGAACAGTGAAGTCCTGACTGAAGACATAGACTTGCCGGCCATTGATCGTGCCCCAGCCGGTCACGACGCCGTCGCCTGCTACTTTCTGCTTTTCCATGCCGAAGTCGGTACAGCGATGCGTGACATACATATCGAACTCTTCGAACGAACCTTCGTCGAGAAGCACTTCGATTCTTTCGCGGGCGGTGAGCTTGCCTTTGCCGTGTTGCGCATCGATACGCTTTTGTCCGCCGCCAAGACGGGCTTCGGCGCGACGGGCTTCAAGCTGTTCGAGAAGTTCCTGCATTCGCTATAACCTTGAAAGCTATGAATTTGTCTAATTGCTTAGAGCCAGTATGCCGCATTCTGAAAGCTTGAAAAGGTGCGATTGTGTAATTTATAAATTTGCAAATAGCGAAATGCGAATTTGCAAAAATGGCACCCAAAAAACTCTATGTCGGCAGGAAGATCCGGGAAATACGTGAACAGCATAAGACGACACAGTCGGGCTTTGCTGAACGCTTAGGTATTTCAACGAGTTATCTGAACCAGATTGAGAACAATCAGCGTCCTGTTTCGGCGGCTGTGCTGCTGGCTTTGGCTGAAAACTATCAGATCGATATCGGTGCGATTTCGCTTGGCGATGATGATCGGCTGTTATCGGCAGTATCCGAAGCGCTGGCTGATCCGGTGTTCGATAATTACAAGCCGAATTTGCAGGAGCTGAAACTCATCACGCAAAATGCGCCGGGTTTGGCTCATGCACTGATCGCTTGTCATCAGGCCTATCGGCGCAACAGTGAGCAGCTTGCAAGTCTCGATAACCAGCTTGGGCGCGCGCCGTCAGCCGCCGAGCCAGCACCTTATGAAGAAGTGCGCGACTTCTTTCATTTTATCGATAACTATGTTCATGATCTTGATATTGCAGCGGAAAAGCTGGCCGATGAGCTGAAGATACCGGCGCGCGATATCGGTGTTGCGCTGCCGCAATATATGGAGGAGCGCTATCGGGTTCGTGTTGCACGCGCTGATCCCGATGAAGCTATTCTGCGCCGCTTCGATCCAATTGCTCGCGTCCTTTATCTTAATCCCTATTCGCCAGCTTCGACTCGCAATTTCCAGATAGCGTTTCAGATTGCCGAACTGGAGATGGAAGAGCTTGTGACTGCAATTGCTAAGCGTGCGGATTTCCGTTCGGCAGAAGCGGTCGAGATTTGCAAAATCGGTTTACGCAATTATTTCGCTGGTGCGCTGGTCTTGCCCTATCAGACGTTTCTTTCAGCCGCCAAAGAACTGCGGCATGATCTGGAATTGCTCGCCTCGCGCTTTGGGGCAAGCCTTGAGCAGGTTGCGCATCGTCTGAGCACATTGCAGCGTTCAGGCCAACGCGGCGTTCCGGTGTTCTTTGCGCGAATCGACCGTGCCGGAAACATCACCAAGCGGCATAGTGCGGCCAAGCTGCAATTTGCGCGATATGGCGCGGCATGTCCGTTGTGGAATGTTCATCAGGCATTCGAGACGCCTGGGCGAATTATCCGGCAGCTTGCGGAAACGCCGGATGGTGCGCGCTATCTCTGCGTTGCCACCGAGCTAACCAAGAGCGAGGGCGGGTTTCACGCACCACAGCGTCGTTATGCTATCGCTTTGGGATGTGAAGTCACACACGCGCAGGACTTTGTCTATGCGGATGGGCTGGATATTGCGACACGCTCAGCATTTGATCCGATTGGTGTTTCCTGCCGTATCTGCGACCGAGCTGAATGTGTGCAGCGTGCGGTCCCGCCTTTGAAAAGCAGACTGGCGGTCGATCACGACCGCCGTGGTATCTTGCCTTACAAGCTTCTTTAGCGATTAAAAACCAGCATGTTCCTTGAGGAATTCTGCTTCCTCGCTGGTTGTTTCGCGGTCCAGGACCTTGTTACGGTGCGGGAAACGACCAAAACGCTCGATAATATCGTGATGCTGGCGGGCAAAGCCCAAAGAGAACTCATCACCCAGCTTTTCGTAAAGATCGACACAGCGTTTCTGATCACTGAGATGCTCGCTATGCATGAATGGAAGGTAGAAGAACTGACGTTGCTCAGCTGAAAGTTTGCGGTCGAAGTCATGATCAAGCGCCTGCGCTGCAACATCACGGGCAAGGCCGTCGCTTTCAAATGAGCGTGGAGAGCCGCGGAACATATTACGCGGGAATTGGTCGAACAGGATGGTCAGCGCGAGTGCACTTTCCGGCTGCTGTTTCCAGTCTTCCAGCTTGTCAGCGCGAGCATCTTCATAAGCCGCCAGAAATTTTTCGCGAATTTCCGCATCGATGCCATCGCTTTTGTTGAACCAGTTTTCGCGCATCTTTGCAGAAAACCAGAAATCGAGGACGTCTTGGGGTTGAATGTCCATTACTGCCTCTTTTCAGGTTATGGATTTTGGTTTGGATTGTCGGGCTGCGGGCAGGGCGTCTCGCCCTTCATGTTACGAGACATGCAAGCGAATCGATCAAAGCCTTTGCCTGCATCCATTGCCGCTTTTCCGGCACCACAGCCGGAAAGAACAGCCAGCGAGATCAGTAGGGCAACTTTGTTCATCTGGAGTGTTTCCGGTTTCAAAATGATGCCAATCACGGGACTTAATAATAAGCATCGTGACTTCTAGCGGCAATAGTTACAGAGATTTGTGATCAACCGCGACCGCGATAATTGGGTACAGACTGTTCAGGAATCCAGACATTTTTTGGTGTTTCGCCCGTCTGATAAAACACATCAATCGGGATGCCGCCACGCGGATACCAATAGCCGCCAATGCGCAGCCATTCCGGGTCCAACAGTTCAACAAGTCGCTTGCCGATTGTAACTGTGCAATCCTCATGGAAAGCGCCATGATTGCGGAATGAGAACAGGAAAAGCTTGAGCGACTTGCTTTCAACCAGCCACTTGCCCGGAACGTAATCGATCATCAGGTGAGCGAAATCCGGCTGTCCGGTCATAGGACATAAAGAGGTGAATTCTGGTGCTGTGAAGCGAACGCAGTACGGCGTTCCTGCTTGCGGGTTTGAGACCCTTTCAAGAACGGCCTCTTCCGGAGATTGCGGTATCGTGCTGTTCGATCCGAGTTGTTTGAGATCGGAATATATTGTCTTTTCAGACATTTGCGTGCCTTTTTAAAAGCCACGGTGCAGTCTTCACGCTTGCATATCAAGCGCTTGTCCTTGTTTTGACCGGGTAGGCTGCGACCGGTGGCAGATTGCCAATGGCTTCGAATAGCAGTCTTGGACAAGCAGGTAAAGCCCATAGAAAAACCCGCGCTGGGAGGGCGCGGGTTAGTCGGGAGGAAATTTTTTGATCAGCGGCGATCGGAGGAGATCACGCAGCCAATTGCGACGCCGATCAATATTCCGAGCACACCGGCGGTGCCGAAAAGCGTCGTTGCCGTACCAGGGTTTTCCTTGACTGTTTCCGCGACAGCCTGACCACGCTCACGAACAACCTGTGCCGCGTGGCGAAAACGTCCGGATGCATCATCAAACGCATCTTCGGCAGAGTCCCTCAGATCGCTTGAGCGAGATGCCAAGGATTTCGACAGGCGCTTCAGTTCACCACGAAGATCAGAAATCTGCTGTTCCAGAGCCTGTTGAACGTCGCTAGCAGTCTTATTGTCGGCCATTTGAAACCTCCATTGGAATTGATGCGGATAAAACGTACCGACAACCAATTGGTTCCATTAGAGGAAAGAGATTTTACCTCTTCAATTTGCTTTCAAAGAAAGGCAGGAGGCTCAAGCCTCGGCCTATACAAACGCCCGCAAGGGCACCAACCGCTTTGAAAAGGAAATCGGCAAATTCGCCGTGCCGTCCGGGTGCCAACCGCTGAAGCAGCTCAAACATGCCTGCGCAACCGATAGTCAGTAACAGGACTGCCAGCCATTGGCGGGGGTAGGCCAGTGCAAAGAGAAAACCGACCAGAAAAAAAGCAGCAAAACGCTCCAGATCAGCAGGCTCGCCGGTGATCGGACGGAACTGGATTGGGCTGATCGTTACCACGAGGATTAAAACCAGAATCGACCAGGCAGCGATACGCAAAAGTCGCGTCATTAAGTAAAGGCCTTCTATTCTGCCGTGTAGTTGCCGACAGGTTCATCCTGACTAGGGTCACCGCAGCGCTGATACATGCGATCAGTTATTGCTTTTTTCAGCCCGTTCGCAAATGGCAATTCATAATGAGCGATGACATCGACGCCCATGCACCATTTTACGTTCTGCGGTGAGAGGCCGTAATTGGTTTCGAGGAAGCCAATGGCATAGTTTATTCCTTCTTCGCAATTCTCAGTTGTGCAGAAATTGCCATCTTTTGCCAGCTGACGGATTGAGCCTTCGCCGATCTTCTGGACGATTGGTTCGACGGCAAAGGGAGTTGCCCCGGCAAGCGCAACGATAACCAGTCCAATAAGGGTAAATTTGATAGAGCGCCGCATGAATCGCCGTCAGTTATTGATCCTATTGTCATTTCATAACGCATGGGTGGCACTATGATGGCAAGGTCATACGTTAAATGTAGTGGCTTGTATTAGCCAATGTGCGGGATTGTGACGGTTTAATATTGACTTTTACGTAAATGCGGTTGCACAACATTCGCCTGCATATTGCAAGATTGGAATATTGTGGTGCGCGAATATTATACGATCACAGAACTGACGCGGGAATTCGGGATATCGACCCGGACATTGCGTTTTTATGAGGATGAGGGGCTGATCTCGCCGGTAAGGCGTGGTCGCACACGCTTGTTCAGGCCTTCTGATCGGCATCTTCTGAAGCAGATTATGCGTGGAAAGCGTCTTGGTTTTTCAATCGCCGAGATACACGAAATCGTACAGATGTATCGCGAGCCGCCGGGCGAAACCGGCCAGCTCAAGCTTTTGATGAAGCGCGTTGAGGAAAAGCGTGCGGATCTGCGCCAGAAGCGTCGCGACATTGACGAAACGCTTTCCGAACTCGATCAGGTTGAAGAAGCCTGCATTGAACGTCTTGCAGAACTTGGTGTTTCTACCTGATTTAAGGCTGATTATCCGGCACTGGTGAGCACATCTCGGCGATCTGCTGAACCGTGCTGTTATTGTTCTGATCAGCCTTGCCATTAAAGACGTCGTCGAACAGTTTTGCCTTGTCGAGTTCGCTCACAACACAGCCGCAGAACTGCGTGCATAGCGTTTCACTTCCATTCTGAATGCAGGATGCGACGCAGGATTGCGTAAAGGCTTGGCGTGGCGCTGGCTGTGCTGGCGGCATGATCTGCGAGAACAGATAGACAAGCGCAATCAGCACAGGCTGATGGATCAGATAGAATGCAAGACTGTGGCGACCGATAAAGGTGAGCGGCTTTTGCAGAAAGGCGGGCTTAATGCCGCCTGATAGGATCGGGAGCCAGTTAAAGCGCTTGAAGATACGTGCCGCCGCTATACCAATCAGCACAGCGCCAAACCATGGAAACAGCGGCACGTAATCGTTGGAGCGAGGCGGGACCGTCGAAAGTCCGATCCATGCAAGCCACATCTGGTTGAAAATATTTGACTGCGCATAAAACGGTGCGGTTATGACGAAAGCTGCCACGATCAGTGTAACAACTGGTGGCAGGCGCAAGAACAGTAGACCCAGCACGCTTGCCAGTGCGATCTGATGCAGAATGCCGAAGAAAATGAAGTTATCGGGCGACATATAGTATGTCACAGCGGAAATGGCCGCTGCTGCCGCTCCGATCTGCAACAGACGCTTTCCCATTGCTTCCCAGCGGATGGCTCTGCCATGCGCGAGAACAAGACTAAAACCGACCAGAAACAGGAAGCTTGATGCGATGCAGCGCGCAAAGAGCTTCCAGCCGCCATGTGCTGTCGTTGCCGGTGCCATGTAGCCGAAGAACTCAAGATCCCAGCCGAAATGATAGATCGCCATCGCAATCAGCGCGACTCCGCGCGCAATATCAATGCGCGTCAGGCGCGGACGGCTTGCGGGCGTTACAGTCGTTTCAGCATTGCTCTGCATGTTATTTCCTGAGCTGTGACACTAAGAGTCGAGCCGATTCCTATCACATGCGATTGCATGGCTATAGCACTGGCACGAAAATCAGAATGATTTTTGGAAAGCGCGATGCACCGAATTGAACTATGTCAAAGGACCGGATTCGTTCCGTTCGGGTTATATCGTGCAGCTTATCGGTGGAGATCGCGTTGTTTTTCAGTGTTTCCAAGCTTTTCTGGCTGTTTTTTCAGCCGCTGACAATCATCCTCGTATTTCTGTTGATCGCACTTTTGCTGATCTGGACCGGCTTTAGAAAACTCGGGCTTACAACGCTTATTGCCGCTGTATTGGTGTTGTTTATCAGCGCTTATACAACGCTTGGCACCGTGTTGCTTGCGCCGCTGGAAGATCGCTTTGCAAAACAGACCGAGCTCCCGCAACGTGTTGATGGCATTGTGGTTCTGGGCGGTTATATGAATGGTGACATCAATGCAGGGCGTCCCGGATTTGAATTGAACAGCGCTGCCGATCGAATTTTTGAGACGATGCGGCTTGCACGACTTTATCTCGACGCGAAAGTCATTGTGTCCGGTGGGGACGGTGCTTTCTTTGAAGACGCCAAGCCCGAAGCCGACAGCACACGCACAATGTTGTCTGATCTGGGCTTTTCAGGTGATCGCTTCATTTTTGAGAACAAGTCCCGCAATACAGTAGAAAATGCGGAGTTTTCCAAGGCGCTCGCTGAACCAAAGCCCGGTGAAACATGGCTTCTGGTGACGTCGGCCTATCATATGCCGCGGTCTATCGGGTGCTTCCGCAAAGCAGGCTTTGACGTTGTTGCATGGCCTGTCGATTATAAGACACCAGCAAAGCAGAGCCTTTCACTCTATCTTGAATCGCCGAACGAAGCCTTGTCGCGTTTTAGCGTGGCAACGCGTGAATGGATGGGGCTTACAGCCTATTGGATGACCGGCAAGACAGATATGCTGCTACCTCAACCCTGATGCCCCATTTCTGCCGTGACTTTAAAGCTTTTGTTAAGCATAGCTGTTGTTAAGGTTCTGATACTAAATCAGTTTTTGAATCGTGCTGTTGCGAGATGATGAAATGCGCCGCATTTCCGCCATTTTTCACAGTTGCGTTTCATCTGCGTCAGGATTATATCTCCGGTAACAGCGTTGTGAAGGACGCTGCTTATAAGAGTTGCACAACAAGGTTGTAAAAAAATCTCCATGGACGAAACCGTTCAAAAATCCTGCTGGGGCGTGACGCTCTGGGCAGTCGTTGGCCTCGCTACAATCATTCTCATGGCTTATCTTTTCTCCGCTTGATGCGGATGCATTAGGTCCCGAAAAGTTGAATGGCTTTTCGGATACGGCTTTGCATTGAAAATGGACAGAACGTGCGTTCGTATCTTAATTGAGGTTCGACGTGCTATGGAGTTGCGTAAACCGGAAATTTAATGCCGCATTTCGGCATTCTGTTGGCGTTGTTCCTCTCCTACACTATCTGTTAATGGTGTAATATTATTGCGCATTGGCGCGTGACATTGCGCTGCCCGTTTGCGGGGCGAAATAGGTGTAGAATGTTTCTGTCGGTATTCGATCTGTATAAAATTGGTATTGGGCCTTCGAGTTCGCACACGATGGGTCCGATGACGGCTGCCCATATGTTCCTCGATGAACTGGTCAGCGGCAATTGGCCGAAGCCCGCCAATGCCAAGGTTTATCGATTGAGGGCGAGCCTGCATGGCTCACTCGCCTATACCGGCGTCGGCCACGCCACGGATCGCGCTGTGATTTTGGGCCTTTGTGGTTTCACACCTGATTCGATTGATCCGGATATTATGGATAGCGAAGTCGAGAAGGTTTCGCGTGCCAGGACGGTTCAGCCCGCTGGGCATCCGGCATATCAGTTTGATCCCAAGACCGATTTGGTTCTTGATCGTAAGACGCCTTTGCCCGGCCATGCGAATGGCATGGCTTTCGAGGCATACGACAAAAGTGACCGATTGCTGCTCCGCCGTGTGTACTTTTCGATTGGCGGCGGCTTTGTTGTGACTGCGGAAGAATTGAGCCGCGTGCAGACCAGTGGTGGAAAGCGCGAGGAAAAGGCCAATGTGCCTTATCCTTTCAATAATGCTGCTGAAATGCTCGTTATGGCGCGTTCAAGTGGGCTTTCCATTGCTGACATGAAGCGCGCCAATGAAGAGTGCCATATGTCGTGCCTTGATCTCGACGAAGGTCTTGATCGCATCTGGGGTGCGATGCGCGGTTGTATCGAACGTGGCCTGAGCCGTGATGGTATCATGCCGGGGGGCTTGAAGGTCCGTCGCCGTGCGCGTCAGCTATTTGAGCGTCTGGAAGACGATTGGCGCAACAACAAGCTCAATCCGCTGCTCGCAAATGACTGGCTGTCCGTCTATGCTATGGCCGTCAACGAAGAGAATGCTTCGGGTGGGCGTGTTGTAACCGCACCGACCAATGGTGCGGCGGGTGTCGTGCCTGCTGTTCTGCGATATTACCTTCATTTCCACGACGACGCCGATGCAAAGGGCATTCGAGACTTTTTGCTGACGTCCGCGGCAATTGGTGGCGTGATCAAGCACAATGCTTCGATCTCAGGCGCAGAAGTAGGTTGTCAGGGTGAGGTCGGTTCTGCATCAGCTATGGCCGCTGCCGGTCTTGCGGCTGTTATGGGCGGCACGCCTGAGCAGATTGAGAATGCAGCTGAAATAGCCCTTGAGCATCATCTGGGCATGACCTGCGATCCGGTAGCCGGTCTCGTGCAGGTGCCATGTATTGAACGCAATGCGCTTGGCGCTGTAAAGGCTGTTACGGCTGCATCGCTTGCTGTGAAGGGTGATGGTCAGCATTTCGTGCCGCTTGATGCCTGTATCGAAACCATGCGTCAGACGGGTCACGATATGAGCGAGCGCTACAAGGAAACCAGTCAGGGCGGACTGGCCGTCAATGTGGTTGCCTGCTGAGGATAACATTCTTATCACTTGAAGCCTGCATTCAGCTTGGCTAAATCAGCCTCATGGCACTTAATCTCGTCAAACTTTGCGTCGGCTGCGATAGCATCGAAGATCTCGCAGCCTGGATCGATTTCAGGCTTGCGGAGCAGCGCGCTGCCGGGCTTGTCCCGGAACAGTTTCACACGACACGCATGGTTCCCAAACGTATTGATGAATTGCTTGAAGGCGGATCGCTTTACTGGGTGATCAAAGGCAATGTTCAATGCCGCCAGCGCTTGCTCGATATTCGCCCGTTTACGGATGAGCAGGGCATCAATCGCTGCCATCTGGTGCTGGAGCCGAAAATCCATCCGACTCAGTGGCAACCACGTCGCGCTTTTCAGGGCTGGCGCTATCTCAGTGAAAACGAGGTTCCGCTTGATGAAGCCGCTGGTAAGTCGGGCAGGGCAGCATTGCCGCCAGAGCTTCGGCAGGAACTTGCAGCGCTGGGATTGCTTTAGTTTACAAACAAAAAAGGCCCGTCGAAATGACGGGCCTTTTTTGTAGGTGAGATATTTCAGCTCTCAATCGTGATGCGTACTGCCACTTTATCGGACGTAACCGGCAGGGTCATACGCATCATGGTGCGCGGCTGCACCATGCGGCGATTGCGAGCGGCGTGGCCAACCAGCAATCCAACCAGATCACGCGTATGGAAACCTTTTCCATGACGCACATCGGCAAGACGAATCGCAGCCTGCTTAAGAGCCTGAACGGAGAACAGTGAACCAAGTCCAGATGGGCGAGGCGCTTGTTCAGTCCATATGCTGGACTTCAGAGCATATTGTCCGATCGTTTCATTCATATTCGACATCTCGAAACCCTCTACGCAATACTATTTTCGGGTTTAAAGCGGTTACGAGAGAGCTTCCCCTCTCGCTCGGATTAATTGGCGACTGCGTAGCAGCCAAAGTTCTTCTTCTTGAGCGATGCGCATGCATCCCATGCAGCCTGCTTCGAGGAGAAGCCTACAAAGCGAGCACGGTAGAAAGTGGAGTTACCCTTCACGAATGTTTCAGTGTAAGGCGATGCGGAACGAAGTGGCGCACCGACTGATGAAGAGACCTTGGTCAACATATCGCGTGCCTGGCCTTCGCTTGGCAGCGAGCCAACCTGAATGGCCCAACCACCGGAAGCGGGTGCTGATGCTGTCGTTACAGGGTCGATATCGTGTGCTGGAGCCGATGGAACTGCGGCCTTTGGCGTTGGGCGCACAGCTGCCTGCGCTGCCATTGCAGCTGGGCGCTGTGTCGGCGCGGCGAGAGCCAGAACCTGTGGCTGGTCAATATCGCCTTCGCCGCTTTCGTTGTTGATGACATCAGCAACTTCAGTTGTCTGACGAGCAACTGGAACCGGTGCATTACGTGCCTTTGGCAGATCAACCGATGCGACAACCTGTGGAACTTCACCACGCATCGCAACAAGTGGTTCCGAAACGCGACCACGAGTGGCTGCAGGAAGATACTTGCGGATCAGCTGGGTCATGTGTGCATCGCGGCTGGCGCCGGTGTTGCCGCCCATGACAACGGCAACGAGACGACGACCGTCATAGTTGACCGATGAAGCGAGGTTGTAGCCCGATGCATTGGTGTAACCGGTTTTAATACCGTCAACGCCTTCAACACGACCGAGCAGGCGGTTGTGACCATTGATTGTCTGACCACGGAACACGAAGCTACGACGCGAGAAGTATGAAAACTCCTGCGGGAAGTGCTGACGAAGCGCAATGCTGAGGATTGCCATGTCGCGTGCAGTCGTAACCTGCGACATGTTCGGGAGGCCCGACGCGTTGCGGAAAGTGGTGTTGGCCATGCCCAGACGACGGGCTTTGGCCGTCATCATCTGTGCGAAACGCTCTTCTGAGCCGCCAAGGAATTCGCCCGAAGCAGTCGCAACGTCGTTGGCTGACTTGGTCACCATGGCGAGAATAGCATCTTCAACACGGATGGTCTGACCTGGCTTGAATCCAATCTTTGTCGGTGGACGCGCTGCTGCATAAGAAGAGATAGGAATACGGGTATCTTTATTGATACGACCTGACTTCATGCCTTCAAATAGCATGTACATGGTCATCATCTTGGTCAGCGATGCCGGATAGCGTTTAGCGTCTGCGTTGGATGCAAACAGCGTTTTTCCGGTGTTCGCATCGATCACAATAGCGGCATATCTGTCATTTGCCACAGCAGGAACTGTCGTTGAGGCCGTAGAGCAGCCTGTTACAACAGCGAGAAGAAGTGTGGCTTGCGCCGCTCTTTTCAAGGCATATGCTACTTTGCTGAATGCGGTACGCACGATGTTGACCTGCCTGTATTCCGGTTTTTTTGAACTGCGGCGCAAAGGGCACACAGCTGTCTAATTCCGTAACCTTACTGTCATCAGCGTTACCAATCCGTTTATGGTAACTACAATATTCATAAATTTTCAAAAAATGTGCCCAGCGGTTTCGGGTGCCCATTCGTCTTATTGATAGCTATTTTTGATTTTGAACATCTTTCGATGGTTGCCTACTCGTAAAAGTGACTGAGATAACTGTGCCAATGCAGCACCTTGCAATAAGTCTCGGTTGCAAGTGTCGATGAAGGGCTTAAAATCAGATCATGACGCCCTACATATGAGGGCAGGCAGGCCAGATAGTTGGGCATTCGGGTGTTAGGTTTAATGAGGCATTTTAATCCAGTCATGCAGAGCAAGACCAACGGCGGGAACGGACCGGATAACGGTACGGTTGTGGTCACGCGCACGCAGCCTAAAACCAAGAAGCCAAGCCTCTATCGTGTCCTGCTTCTCAATGATGACTACACTCCTATGGAGTTTGTCATTCATGTCCTGCAGCGGTTTTTTCAAAAGAATATGGACGACGCAACTCGTATTATGTTGCATGTTCATAACCACGGTGTCGGTGAGTGCGGCGTATTCACTTACGAAGTTGCCGAAACCAAGGTTAGCCAGGTCATGGATTTTGCCCGCCAAAACCAGCATCCATTACAATGTGTAATGGAGAAAAAGTGAGGTCATATGCCATCGTTTTCTCCCAGCCTTGAAAGGGCGCTGCATCAAGCGCTTACCATCGCGAACGAGCGGCATCACGAATATGCGACGCTCGAACACCTCTTGCTTGCCCTGATCGACGATCAGGATGCGGGCGCAGTGATGCGCGCCTGTAACGTCGATCTCGAGCATCTCAAACGGATCGTGACCGATTATATCGACCGTGAGCTGGACAATCTCGTCACCGGCTATGACGAGGATTCCAAGCCGACGGCAGCTTTCCAGCGCGTGATCCAGCGCGCCGTGATTCACGTCCAGTCTTCCAACCGCGAAGAGGTTACCGGTGCGAATGTGCTGGTTGCCATCTTTGCAGAGCGCGAAAGCCATGCTGCCTACTTCCTGCAGGAGCAGCAGATGACGCGCTATGATGCCGTCAATTATATTTCGCACGGCATTTCAAAACGCACGCAGAGCAGCGAAACGCGTACCCCGCGTGGCGCTGAAAGCCCGAGCGAAGAACGTACGAGTGTGGAGCCGGAAGAAGGCGCAAAGAAAAAGCAGGATGCGCTTACTGCCTATTGCGTCAATCTGAACGAGAAAGCCAAGTCCGGTCGTATCGATCCGCTGATCGGTCGTGACAGCGAGATCAGCCGCACCATTCAGGTTCTCTGCCGTCGCTCCAAGAACAATCCGCTTTATGTGGGTGATCCGGGCGTTGGTAAAACCGCAATCGCCGAAGGTCTGGCAAAGCGAATCGTGGAAGGCGATGTGCCTGAAGCGCTTGCTGATGCCACGATCTTCTCGCTCGACATGGGTACGCTGCTTGCCGGTACACGTTATCGCGGTGATTTCGAAGAGCGTCTGAAGCAGGTCGTAAAGGAGCTCGAAGAATATCCGGGTGCGGTTCTGTTCATCGACGAAATTCACACTGTCATCGGTGCTGGCGCGACTTCCGGCGGTGCGATGGATGCATCGAACCTGCTAAAGCCAGCGCTTTCTTCGGGTGCAATCCGTTGCATTGGTTCGACGACATATAAAGAATATCGTCAGTTCTTCGAGAAGGACCGCGCACTGGTGCGTCGTTTCCAGAAGATTGATGTCAATGAGCCATCGATTCCGGATGCGATTGAGATCATGAAAGGTCTGAAGCCGTATTTTGAAGACTTCCATAAAGTCAAATATACGGTTGATGCTATCAAGTCGGCTGTGGAGCTTTCCGCACGCTATATCTCCGACCGCAAGTTGCCCGACAAAGCCATCGACGTGATCGATGAAACTGGTGCAAGCCAGATGCTTCTGCCGGAAAACAAGCGCAAGAAGACCATTGGCGTCAAGGAAATCGAAGCAACCATTGCCACCATGGCGCGGATACCGCCGAAATCTGTTTCGAAGGATGACGAGCAGGTGCTCGCACATCTTGAATCGGAACTGAAGCGCGTTGTGTATGGTCAGGATCTGGCGATTGAAGCACTTTCCTCTGCAATCAAACTTGCCCGCGCAGGTTTGCGGGAAGCAGACAAGCCAATCGGCTCCTATCTGTTCTCCGGCCCAACAGGTGTCGGTAAGACGGAAGTCGCCAAGCAGCTTGCTTCTTCGCTGGGCGTCGAACTGCTTCGTTTCGACATGTCGGAATATATGGAGCGTCACACCGTATCGCGTTTGATCGGTGCCCCTCCAGGATATGTCGGCTTCGATCAGGGTGGCCTTCTGACCGATGGTGTCGATCAGCATCCGCATTGCGTGCTGTTGCTCGACGAAATCGAAAAGGCGCATCCAGACCTCTACAACATTCTGTTGCAGGTTATGGATCATGGCTCGCTCACCGATCACAACGGCAAGAAGATCGATTTCCGCAACGTGATTCTGATCATGACCACCAATGCCGGTGCCGCCGATATGGCAAAGGCTGCGATTGGTTTCGGTTCGACACGGCGCGAAGGCGACGACATGGAAGCGATCAACCGGCTGTTCACGCCGGAGTTCCGCAACCGTCTCGACGCAATCGTTCCATTCGGTCCGCTGCCGGTTCCGGTCATTCATCAGGTCGTTCAGAAGTTCGTGCTGCAGCTCGAGGCACAACTTGCAGAACGTGGCGTGACATTCGAACTGACCGAGCCTGCTATCGCTTGGCTTGCTGACAAGGGTTATGACGAGCGCATGGGCGCGCGTCCGCTGGCTCGTGTGATTCAGGAACACATCAAGAAGCCATTGGCCAATGAAGTGCTGTTTGGCAAGCTCAAGCATGGCGGTACAGTTCGCGTCGATGTGACGACAAAGGACGACGGCAAGACCGATCTTGCTCTTGAGACTGTTTCGGACAAGCCGGTTACTCCGAAGAAGGATATTCCGGCTGAAAAGAAGCAGCCCGTGCGCAAGAAGGCAGCACCGAAGAAGGCTGAAAAGGAAAAGGTTCTGGCTGGCAAGGATGAGGCCGCGCCAAAACCTGCCACCAAGGCTTCGACGGCGAAATCGTCGGTTCCTAAAGTGCCGCGTAAGAAATAAGAACTTAAAAAGGCCCTTCACATGAAGGGCCTTTTTTATTGACTGCATTTGCGGCTGAAAAACCGCTTCGCACTTTTGCTGGAAATGCTTTAGTTTGAAGCATGTCTTCGAGTCTTTCCCCCAGTTCCGACCAACAGTCAGCAGAGCAATCTGGCCATCTTGGCTGGTTTTTTCGCGGTACGCGCCGAATAGTGAGCGTGCCTGCCATTTTACTGATGAGTTCTTTTATTGGCTTTTCAGGGCTGGCAATTGAAAGCGGCATAACAGCTGGGCAGGCGGTGTTTATGACACTGACCATTTGGGCTCTGCCTGCAAAGGTGGTGCTCATTGGTGCGATCAGCGCCGGGGTATCAATCCCAGCAGCGGCCTTGGCTGTCGGGTTGTCTTCTGTTCGCCTTATGCCGATGGTGGTGGCGCTTTTACCGGAATTGAAAGGCCCAAAGACACGCAAGCTGACACTTGCGGCCCTATGCCATTTTGTGGCGGTGACGGCCTGGGTCATGGCAATGGAAGAGCTGCGTAACGTGCCGCGCAATATGCGGACCAGCTATTTTGCAGGCATCGGCACTGTTCTTGTCGGCACGAATGCGCTTGTGGTCGCCTTGGTTTATATGCTGTCGGCATCTTTTCCACCTGTAGTGTTTGCAGCGCTTTTCATGCTCACGCCGATGTATTTTCTAACGTCTCTCTGGAGATCGGCGCGCGAACGGGCAGGGCAGATTGCGATGGTTTCGGGCATCGTACTTTTCCCGATCTTCCACCAATTTGCACCAGGCTATGATCTGCTTCTGACTGGTATTTTCGGCGGGCTGATTTCATTCGCCTTTCACCGCTCGCGCAAGGCGAGCAAGGAGGCTCTGCAATGAATTGGGGCAGCTATTCCGCTTGGTGGTGGCCGTTTGTATTCATCCTGCTTGCAGGAGCACTTCCAACATACATCTTCCGCGTCATGGGAGTGGTTGTCGGTGGCCGGGTACGTGAGGATTCGGAGGTTCTGGTGTTTGTGCGCTGTGTTGCGACGGCACTCGTTGCAGGCGTGATCGCACAGCTTATTCTGTATCCGAACGGGGAGCTCGCAAACTCCCCGATGTGGCTTCGTGTTGGATCGGCAGCTGCCGGATTCGTCGCTTATCTTATCGCGGGTAAGCGCTTGCTTGTCGGTATTGTGGTGGCAGAAGCGCTGCTGATTGCCGGATTGTTGAGCTTATAAAGACGATTCTTATCAAAGTGCTGCGCGGATTTTCTCAGCATTTGCTGCAAGAACAGCCGCGTCTTCCATTTTTCCGGTATGAGGCTTCAGTTCTACACCTTCAAAACGCGGGATGACATGGAAGTGCAGGTGATAAACTGTCTGGCCTGCTGCCGGTTCGTTAAACTGAATGACAGTGACGCCATCCGCGTCAAAAGCCTTCTTCACGGCATTTGCGATCTTCTGCACGGCTTTGATGGCTTCGGCGAGCGCTTCCGGCTTTGCGTCAAGCAGGTTGCGTGAAGGGGCTTTTGGAACAACCAGCGTGTGGCCGGTTCCCTGTGGCATGACATCCATGAATGCCACAACATCATCCGTTTCATAAACGCGCGTTGACGGAATTTCGCCGCGCAGGATTTTTGCAAAGATGTTGTTGTCATCATAGGTGGCGGACATGCTGTTCTCTCCAGTTCAGTCTCTTATTCGGTTGTTATCGTCATGCCTGCTTGAAGGGCGTGTGCTCTTCCAGTGCTGCATGTATCTGATCAACTTCTCGCCGTTCACGTTCCAGATAATCGCTGACAGCGCGGCGGAAACCTTCATGCGCAATATAGTGCGCGGAATGGGTCGTAACAGGCACATAGCCACGCGCAAGCTTGTGCTCTCCCTGCGCACCTGCTTCCACAACCCGTAATTTGCGATCAATCGCGAAGTCTATCGCCTGATGGTAGCAAACCTCAAAATGGAGGTATGGGTGATCCTCGATGCAGCCCCAGTGACGTCCATAAAGTGTATCGCTGCCGATGAAATTGATCGCACCGGCAATGTAACGACCATTACGTTTCGCCATGACCAGCAGGATATCCTGCGCCATCGTTTCGCCAATCAGCGAGAAAAACTTGCGGTTGAGATAGGGGCGGCCCCACTTGCGGCTGCCTGTATCAACATAGAATTCATAAAAGTCATCCCAGACCGCTTCCGTCAACTCCTTGCCGGTCAGCCAGTCGATTTCGATGCCTTCTGAAAGCGCCTCTCGGCGTTCTTTTTTGAGAGCTTTGCGTTTTCTCGACACAAGCTCATTTAGAAAATCATCATAATCGGAAAAGCCATTGTTTATAAAATGAAACTGCTGATCGGTTCGATGCAGAAAACCGGCTGCTTCGAGCGATGAAATCTCGGTCTGAGGCGCGAATGTAACGTGAGCAGAAGAAGCGCCTGTCTGATCAGTGAGTTGCCGCAGCCCCGTCGCGAGAGCAACCTGGATGGCCTCTGATTCAAACTCCCGATGGTGAAGCAGGCGCGGGCCGGTTGCGGGTGTGAACGGAACTGATGCCTGAAACTTGGGGTAGTAACGCCCGCCTGCGCGTTCAAAAGCATCTGCCCAGCCGTGGTCGAATACATATTCGCCCTGACTATGGCCTTTCAGGTAATTGGGAATTGCCCCGATAAGATACCCCTGATCGTCCTCGAGGCGGAGATAGTGAGGCAACCAGCCAGCCTGTTGTGACACGGAGCCTGATTGTTCCAGCGCCAGAAGAAATGCGCGGGAAATAAACGGGTTATAATTGCCATCCTGCCGGGAAGTTCCGGCAAGATGGTTCCATTCGTCTTCCGAAAAGTCGCCAACGCTTTCAACGATGCGAAGAGCGAAGCTTTGCTCAGTCTGCTTCTCGTCGTCACTCATGGCGAAATGTCCTGTTAAGCGACCATTGCGCGCGGATCGAAGCCTTCAAAGGTGATCTGATCCACGTTGAGATCGCTATGCTTTTTCATTTCTGCATCGCGTACTGTCCAGCTGATAACCGGAAGGGCGAGCTTTTCACGAACGAAGCTGACGAATGGGTTCGGCAGGTGATGCACATTATAGGATACGAAGGAAATCTGATGCGCGAGCATTGAGAAATGTGCTTCGAAATCCTTTGTACGCGTGCCTTCTGCGGTCAGGCCTCCCGGGATGCCGGGAGCGTCGCTTGCAAACAGTCGAACCAGATGATGGTCGAAAGACATGATTGCAGCTTGGCCCTTATAAGAAGCGAGTTCTTTTGCAACAGCCGCCACGAGACCATCGTCGCGGCCTTCAATGCCCTTCAGCTCAATCACGACAGGCACGCGGCCAGCAATCAGATCAAGCATCTGTTTGAGCGTTGGCGCGCGATCAGCGGTGCCGCCAATATGAAGCTCAGTAGCCTCTGCGAGCGTCAGATCGCTGATACGGCCTTCGCGCCCGGTAAGGCGCTTGAGGTCATCATCATGAAACACGATGACGCCGCCGTCTTTGGTCAGATGCACGTCGCATTCAATTGCAAAGCCAGCTTTCGCTGCTGCATCAAAGGCTGCGAGTGTGTTTTCCCACCGCTCTTTATTGAGATCGTGGAGGCCACGATGCGCAATTGGCTGTTTCTTGAGCCATTCAGGAGATGACATTATGCAACCTCGATGATTGCTTCGATTTCAACCGGTGCATTCAGCGGCAGGCTTGCAACGCCGACAGCTGAGCGGGCGTGTTTGCCAGCATCGCCAAGGACAGCGACGAGAAGATCTGATGCGCCATTGGCAACCAGATGCTGTTCAACGAAATCAGCTGTCGAGGAAACGAATACGGTGATCTTTACGATGCGCTTGATCTTGTTCAGATCGCCAAGAGCAGCCTTTGCCTGTGCGAGAATATTGACGGCGCAGGCGCGTGCTGCGGCCTGGCCGTGAGCAACCGTCAGCGCATCGCCGATCTGACCAGTGTGAATGAGCTTGCCGTTTTCCAGTGGAAGCTGGCCCGAAGTCAGCAACAGAGGGCCGGTTTGCGCGAAAGGCACATAGTTTGCAGCCGGTGCTGCAGCTTCCGGTAAAGATATACCCAGATTTTTAAGACGGCTGTCGATTGTGTCGGTCATTCCATTAATCCTTGCTAACTTAATGCCTTTCGCACCCGATACATTAAATAGAATCGGTGAAGCTTTTGGGGAGGGTGCGTTTTTTGCCTCGCTTCCGCCACGAGTTTTTTTATCATGCTCCTCAATAGATCGGGAGATTCATGTATGCGTTTTTTGAGAATGACATTTGCGGCGACTGGAGCGGCAGTTTGTGTTTGGGGTGGTTCGGCAACGATTGCCAATGCTGCTTCGACGGTAACGTTGGTTCCGCATCGCGCAGTGTATGATCTCACATTGGATCGTGCCGATGAGAAATCCGGGATTAGTGGCCTGACGGGGCGTATGGTCTATGAGTTCAATGGCTCGGCTTGCGAAGGCTATACGACGAATTTTCGTTTTGTGACGCGCATCGATATGGATGAGCAGCCGCAACGCGTGACCGATCAGCAGACGACAACGTTTGAAAGCGGCAACGGCAAGGATTTCCGTTTCGTCAACAAAACCTTCGTTGACAAGGAACTTGTCAAGGAAGTTCGTGGCGATGCCAAGGTTGCAGATGGCAAGACTCTTGTTGAACTGACCAAGCCGAAGGAAAACAAGCTTGATCTCAGGGCGACGCAGTTTCCGACGATGCATATGGAAGAGCTGATCGCCAAAGCGGCAGCTGGTGAAAAATTTTATCAGACTTCTCTTTATGATGCGTCGGAAGATGCGGACCGCGTTGTCTCGACGACGGTTGTCGTTGGCAAGGAGCAGGAAGCCAAGAACGACGAAACCAAAGCCATGGGCAAGTTTACGAAGGACAATGTCTGGCCGGTGACGATCTCCTACTTCGACGACAAGGAAAAACAGGACGGTCTTCCAATCTATCGCATCAACTTCAAGCTTTACAAAAACGGTATCACCCGCGACTTGACTATGGATTACGGTGATTTCTCCATGCGTGGAAAGCTGGTTAAGCTTGATGTCTATGATGACAAAGCACCCAAAGCGGATTGCAAATAGGTCGTTTGCCACAGCCTTTGGCGTTATAATGGTCGCAAGGCTTGCATTTATTGGCGTGTTGGTTTAACAGCGCGCCTATTCCACACACGGGATTGGGCTTTTGCAGGGAGAAATCCTGCCTCAGCCTCCGGTGGCGAGCAATCGCCTCAGTCCGTGGAGGTTCAACCGGAAAAGGAAAATACAGATGGCATTGCCTGAATTCAGCATGCGTCAGCTTCTGGAAGCTGGTGTTCACTTTGGTCACCAGACCCACCGCTGGAACCCAAAGATGGCTCCTTACATCTATGGCGACCGCAACAACATCCACATTCTTGATCTGTCCCAGACCGTTCCTCTGCTGCACAACGCGCTGAAGATCGTTTCGGACACCGTTGCTCGCGGCGGTCGCGTTCTGTTCGTTGGTACGAAGCGCCAGGCTTCGGACATCATCGCTGACGCAGCAGCTCGTTCGGCTCAGTACTACGTCAATGCACGCTGGCTCGGCGGCATGATGACCAACTGGAAGACGATCTCGAACTCGATCCAGCGTCTGCGCAAGCTCGACGAAATTCTCGCTGGCGACGCTCAGGGTTACTCGAAGAAGGAACGCCTGAACCTCGAACGCGAACGCGAAAAGCTTGACCGCGCTCTCGGCGGCATCAAGGACATGGGTTCGGTTCCTGACCTGATGTTCATCATTGACACCAACAAGGAAGCAATTGCTATCCAGGAAGCCAAGCGTCTTGGTATTCCAGTTGTTGCGGTTATCGATTCGAACTGCGATCCAGACCAGATCGATTTCCCAATCCCAGGCAACGACGACGCTGCACGCGCTATTTCGCTCTATTGCGATCTGGTTGCTCGCGCTGCTCTCGACGGTATTGCACGTCAGCAGGGCGCTCTCGGCATCGACGTTGGCGCACAGGCTGAAGCTCCTATCGAGCCAGCTCTCGAAGCTCCAGCTGAAGGCGCATAATCAGCGCTCATGAATTTCATCCATCCGTCACATGACGGGTGGATAACTTCATTCGTTCCGATGCAATGAGCGTCGGTTAAAAGTTGGCACACCCATTCGGTGTGCCTTCGCTTTCGTGAAAGGCGACACAATGAGCATTTCCGCATCACAGGTTAAAGAACTCCGCGAACTGACCGGCGCAGGCATGATGGACTGCAAGGCAGCGCTTGCTGAAACCAACGGCGACGTAGAAGCCGCTGTTGATTGGCTGCGCGCCAAGGGTATCGCTAAGGCTGACAAGAAGGCTGGCCGTACGGCTGCTGAAGGTCTGGTTGGCGTTGCTGCTTCCGGCAACAAGGCTGTTGTCGTTGAAGTCAACTCCGAAACCGACTTCGTTGCTCGTAACGACGCTTTCCAGGATCTCGTCCGCAAGATCGCTCAGGCTGCTCTTTCGACCGATGGTTCGTCTGAAGCTGTTGCTGAAGCGAACATCGACGGCAAGTCCGTTACGCAGGTTGCTAAGGACGCAGTTGCGACCATTGGTGAAAACATCAGCTTCCGTCGTTCGGCAGCTCTTGAAGTTTCCAAGGGTGCAGTTGCTACCTACATCCACAACGGTGTTTCGGATGGCCTCGGCAAGCTCGGCGTTCTCGTTGCAATCGAAACCGAAGGCAATGCAGAAGCTGCAAGCGCATTCGGTCGTCAGGTTGCGATGCACGTTGCTGCTATCAACCCACTCGCTCTGACCGCTGCTGACGTTGATCCAGCTGCTGCAGAACGCGAAAAGGCGATCTTCATTGAGCAGGCTCGTGAATCGGGCAAGCCAGATGCAATCATCGAAAAGATGATCGAAGGCCGTATGCGCAAGTTCTATGAAGAAGTTGTTCTTCTTTCGCAGGCTTTCGTTATCAATCCTGATCTGACTGTTGAAGCTGCCCTCAAGGAAGCTGAAAAGTCGATCGGCGCTCCTGCTAAGATCACTGGCTTTGCACGTATCGCTCTCGGTGAAGGCATCGAGAAGGAAGAAAGCGACTTCGCTGCTGAAGTTGCTGCTGCAGCCAAGGGCTAATTCGTCTTTTCATCTGAAAAGGCTTTTGATTATGAAGGGCATCGCGTGACAACGCGGTGCCCTTCGTGTATCGGAACCCCAATACTAACAGTTGATCACAATCTGCGGAGAACACTCCATGTCCGTTAAGTCCGCCTATAAACGCGTTCTTTTGAAAGCCTCGGGCGAGGCATTGATGGGCAGTCAGGGCTTTGGCATCGATGTTTCGGTTGCTGACCGCATTGCCAATGATATCAAACAAGCGCGGGAGCTTGGTGTTGAGGTGGGCGTCGTTATTGGTGGCGGAAATATTTTCCGTGGCGTAGCGGTTGCATCCAAGGGCGGCGATCGCGTGACAGGCGACCATATGGGGATGCTTGCCACTGTGATCAATTCGCTGGCGCTGCGTACTTCGCTTCACAAGATCGGCGTGGATGCGGTTGTTCTCTCCGCCATAGCAATGCCTGAAATTTGCGAGAGTTTCTCGCAGCGACAGGCAACTGCTTATATGGACGAGGGCAAGGTTGTGATCTTTGCAGGCGGCACGGGCAATCCTTTCTTCACGACAGATTCTGCGGCAGCTCTGCGTGCAGCTGAAGTGGGCGCCGATGCGCTTCTTAAAGGTACTCAGGTTGACGGCATCTATTCCGCCGATCCGAAGAAAGACCCAACCGCAACGCGATTTGACGCGCTTACGCACAAGGAAGTTCTTGATCGCGGGCTTGCCGTCATGGATACAACGGCGGTCGCCCTTGCACGCGAGAACAACATTCCGATAATAGTCTATTCCATCCATGAAAACGGCGGCTTGGCCGAAATTCTACAAGGCAAAGGACGCTGCACGATCGTTTCCGATAATTGATCGGCGTATTGATCGTTTGTCTTGTCGCGCACTGAAGGAGAACATGCATGAGCGATGTTTTTGACATCAACGACCTGAAGCGACGCATGGAAGGCGCAGTTAATGCCCTGAAGCATGACCTTGGTGGTCTGCGTACGGGTCGCGCTTCTGCAAGCTTGCTCGAACCAATTACGATTACGGCTTACGGATCTGAAATGCCGATCAATCAGGTTGCCAATATTACGGTACCTGAATCGCGTATGCTGTCAGTTTCCGTATGGGATAAGACCATGGTTGGCGCTGTAGAGCGTGCGATTCGTGATTCCGGTCTAGGCCTTAATCCGATTACTGACGGTATGACGTTGCGTATTCCTTTGCCGGAGCTCAACGAACAGCGCCGCAAGGAACTGGTCAAGATTGCGCATCAGTATGCGGAACAGGGTCGTATTGCAGTCCGTCACGTTCGTCGTGACGGTATGGATACGCTGAAGAAGCTCGAGAAAGACGGCGATATCAGCCAGGATGACAGCCGTGGTCTTTCTGAGAAGGTTCAGAAGCTCACCGATGATACGATCGCTGAAATGGATAAGATCGTTTCGGTCAAGGAAGGCGAGATCATGCAGGTCTAGTTTCCTGATTTTGGAGCGCGCGAATTCTTTTTTTAGAAAAGTGCGGCTTTGAAAGCATGGGCTACTAGAAACAAGTTGTTGCCAGTGTCTGGTAAGTTATGAAATTCTGATTGTGTTTTTCAAAGCGCTACAGATTTATGACGTTAGGCACTGGCTGTGCATGATTTACCAATGAGGAGAGCTTCGCCATGTCCGATCCGCGCCACATAGCCATTATTATGGATGGCAATGGCCGTTGGGCGAAGGCACGCGGTTTGCCGCGCAGCGCCGGTCACAGGGCCGGTGTCGAAGCTTTGCGTGAGACGGTGAGGGGCGCTGGCGACCGCGGCCTTGGCTATCTTACCCTCTTTGCATTCTCGTCAGAAAACTGGTCGCGCCCAAGCGGTGAAGTCGGCGATCTCATGGGATTGCTGAAGCTTTTTATCCGCCGCGATCTTGCCGAACTGCATCGTAATAATGTGCGCGTGCGCATTATTGGTGAGCGCGAAGGGCTGGCCGCAGACATTTGCAGCCTGCTTGGCGAAGCGGAATCTCTGACCCGCCATAATAGCGGCCTTAACCTCATTATCGCTTTCAATTATGGTTCTCGCGATGAAATCGTCCGCGCGGTGCAAAGCCTTGCGCGTGATGTGGCGGCTGGCCGTCTTGACCCATCATCGATTTCTGCGGAGCTGATCTCCGCCAATCTGGACACGGCCGGTATTCCCGATCCGGATTTGATTATCCGTACCAGTGGCGAAATGCGCCTGTCTAATTTTCTGCTTTGGCAGGCAGCCTATGCAGAATTTCTGTTCGTTCCTGGCCACTGGCCAGACTTCAAGCCTGCCGATCTTGATGCGGCTTATGAGGTCTTCCGTCAGCGCGAGCGCCGTTTTGGTGGTGTAGAGGTGCGTGACAAGCTCGAAGAGTGTTCACCTGCAATCGAATGCACTTCAGCAAAAGGTGCAGCGGTTTGATGCGGCCAGGCAGCATAGAGTGCCGTGCGGCCGGTGGGGCGCACAAAGGCCGCTCTAACAGTTTAGGTTAGCCGAAAGGTATCAATGTCAAATCTGCAAACTCGCATTCTGACCGCCATCGTTCTCGGCGCTGCAGCTCTCTGGCTGACCTGGGTAGGCGGACTGGGGTTCACGCTCTTTTCCATCGCGATCGGTTTGGCGATGTTTTATGAGTGGACGGAACTCAGTGCGACAAAGCAGACGTCCTTTTCCCGCCTCTTTGGCTGGGCTTGGCTTATTCTCACCTTTATTCTTCTTGTGCTTGATCGTAGCGCGCTGCTGACTATCGGGGCGCTGCTTGCAGGTTCAATTGTTCTTCTCGTAACACAGTGGAAGACCGGACGTGGTTGGCCCGCTGCTGGCCTCTTTTACGCCGGTTTTTCTGCAATTTCGCTTTCGCTGCTTCGAGGCGATGAGCCGTTCGGTTTCACAGCTATCTGCTTTCTTTTTGCCGTCGTATGGTCCACCGACATCGCAGCCTATTTCAATGGGCGCGCTCTGGGCGGACCAAAACTGGCGCCGCGTTTTTCACCAAACAAGACATGGTCTGGGGCTTTGGGCGGCGCGGCTGCTGCAGTTGCGGGTGGTATTCTGGTTGCGTCGCTCGTTGCACCTCCCGGAAGCTGGGTTGTGCCATTGCTGGCATTGCTGCTGTCGATTGTTTCGCAGATTGGCGATCTCGCAGAATCATGGGTGAAGCGTCAGTTCGGTGCAAAGGATTCTGGCCGCCTTCTGCCAGGACACGGCGGCGTTCTGGATCGGGTTGACGGACTTGTTGCGGCTGCTGCACTTTTGTACATCTTTGGTGCGATTATTGCCGAGCCAGATGTTCCGTCTGCAATTTTCTTTAGTTTCTGATGCGTGTGAATTCGTAGGAGTGGTGATTTGCAGGAGGCTCTGGCCTTTTTTATCGGCAGCGAAAGTCTGCTTGTAGGAACGATAATTCCATTTCTATTTGTACTGACGGTTGTCGTCTTTGTGCATGAAATGGGCCACTATCTCGTTGGACGCTGGTGCGGCATCGGTGCGAGTGCCTTTTCCATCGGCTTCGGACCCGAACTGATCGGTTTCACCGACAAGCATGGCACGCGTTGGAAGCTTTCTGCGATTCCGCTCGGCGGCTACGTGAAGTTTTTGGGTGATGAAAGCGCCACAAGCTCACCTGTGGGTGTGGATAACTCCAATCTCAGTGCAGAAGAACAGAGCAGGGCATTTCATACCCAGCCTGTCTGGAAACGTGCCGCGACTGTTTTTGCAGGTCCCGCCTTCAACATCATTCTTACGGTTGTCATCTTCAGCGTGTTCTTTGCGCTTTATGGTCGGCAGATCGCTGATCCGCTTGTTGCTGGGGTTCAGCCGGGTAGCCCGGCTGCCGAAGCTGGTTTTGAGCCGGGCGACCGCTTTGTCAGTGTTGAGGGACAGAAAATCACAACTTTCTCCGATGTTCAGCGGATAGTTTCTGGTCGCTCAGGTGATGAGTTGGACTTTACCGTTGAACGCGGCGGCAAGATGGTCGATCTGAAAGCGACACCTGCCCTTGTCGAACGTACTGATCCGCTGGGTAACAAGGTCAAGATGGGTGCTATCGGCGTGGAAACTACGCAGGCGGTCGGTAATTTTCGACGCATTGAGTATGGTCCGCTCGAATCAGTAGGGCAGGCGATAGTCGAAACCGGTCACATCATCAGCCGAACTGGTGAGTTTTTTCAACGCTTTGCCGTTGGCCGTGAAGATAAGTGCCAACTCGGCGGTCCAGTGAAAATTGCCAATATGGCGGGCAAAGCCGCAAGTCAGGGATTCGACTGGCTTATCCAGCTGACAGCCATGCTTTCTATTGGTATTGGGCTTTTGAACCTGTTTCCATTGCCACCATTGGATGGCGGACATTTGGTTTTTTATGCTGTGGAAGCAATCAAGGGCAGCCCAGTGTCTGTTGGGGCACAGGAAATTTTTTATCGTGTTGGGTTCCTCGTTGTGATGGGATTCATGGGGTTCGTACTTTTCAACGACCTGTTTGCCTGCTAGATCACTGTCCGGCTGGCAAACGGGGAGCCGGGTCGCGCTGCTGATTGGCGAGACTCTCCACCGTAAGGAGCGCAACGTGTGGCGGAAGCCGTACGGAGGCGTTAATCAGAAATGAACATTGGGAGTGAGGACTGGAAAAGCGTAGTGATCTGTTTACCATAACAGTTAAATCGCGTGGCGCGGATGCCACGCCGGTTGTTTAAGTAAACAGTTTTTAACCGCGACGCTTGCTTGTATAGAAAAACCGGCTATTACGGTTGTATCTATACGTGCATTTCTGGGAAATTCGCCCCGGGGACAGAAAGAAACGAAGGTTCGGAAAGCCTATGACGGCAAGTTCTAAATTCTTTGGCGCCGCTTCAGCGCTCGCCATGTCGGTGGCTCTTGTAGCTTCGGGTACTGCTGCGCTCTCTCTGGCATCGATCAATGCTGCTGAGGCTGCGGTCGTCAATCGCATTGAAGTTCGCGGTAATACGCGCGTCGATGCTCAGACAATCCGTGACAACATCGACATTCGCCCGGGCAAAGCTTTCAACAGCAATGATATTGATGCTGCTGTTAAGCGCTTGTTCGCAATGGGGCTGTTCTCGGACGTGCGCATCAACCAGTCGGGTGGTTCGCTGATCGTTCAGGTGAGCGAGCGCCAGGTTGTGAACAATGTTCTCTTCCAGGGCAACAAGAAGGTCAAAGATCCTGATCTGGCTCGTGCTGTTCAGCTTAAAGCCCGTTCGCCGTTTGATGCGGCAACGATGGAAGCTGATAAGGAAGCCATCAAGGGTGCATATGCTCATATCGGCCGCAGCGATGCGACTGTAAACGCTCGCACTGTTGATCTCGGTCAGGGTCGCGTGAACGTGGTTTATGAAATCACTGAAGGTTCGCGCACGAAGATCGCCAGCATCAATTTCGTTGGTAACAGCGCATACAGCGCCCGTCGTCTGCGTGACGTGATCTCCACAAAGCGTTCGAACCCGCTTTCGTGGCTGACCCGTAATGACGTTTACGATGAAGGCCGTCTGCAGGCTGACGAAGAAACGCTACGCCGCTTCTACTACAATCGCGGTTATGCAGATTTCCGCGTACTGTCATCGAATGCGGTTCTGAATCCATCGACCAACGAATACGAGATCACCGTTACGGTTGATGAAGGTCAGCGCTATACCTTTGGTAATGTCAGCGTCGAAAGCACCGTTGATGGCGTTGATACGCAGTCGCTCGGTCATTTGGTCAAGACCCGCGAAGGTAAGCCTTACAGCGCCAAGGAAATCGAAGACTCCGTTCTTGCGGTTACCGAAAACGTTGCTGGTAGCGGTTACGCTTTCGCCAAGGTTGAGCCACGCGGCGACCGCGACTTCGACAATCACACAATCTCGGTTGTTTATAGCGTTGATCAGGGTCCACGCGCTTACGTTCAGCGCATTGAAATCCGCGGCAACGACAAGACGCGCGACTACGTGATTCGTCGTGAATTCGACATGAACGAAGGCGACGCCTTCAATCAGGTCATGGTTCAGCGCGCTAAGCGCCGTCTTGAAGCTCTCGACTTCTTCCAGACCGTCAATATCTCGACTGCTCCAGGCTCCGAGCCAGATCAGGTTATCCTGGTGGTTGACGTTGTCGAAAAGTCGACCGGTGAGTTCTCGATCGGTGGTGGTTACACGACCGGCGGAGAATCGCCAGGTGCGCAGGTTGAAGCTGCGATTACCGAGCGTAACTTCCTTGGCCGTGGTCAGTTTATCCGAATCAGTGCTGGTGCAGGTCAGGACGAAATGCGTAACTACGCACTGTCGTTCACTGAGCCTTACTTCCTCGGTTATCGCATGTCGGCCGGTTTTGACGTATTCCGTCGTTCGTACCGCGTAGACAACGGTGGTCGTTATGACGTTCAGCAGACGGGTGGTACGATCCGCTTCGGCCTGCCGATTACTGACAACTTCTCGGCTGGTCTGGCCTATAACCTGGTTCAGGAAAAGTACGACCTGTACGTTTCTGACCAGAATGGCAATCCAGATCCTAACTATTATGCTCCAGCACTTATTGAAGCTGCTGAGCATAGCCCATGGCTGCGTTCGTCGATCAGCTACTCGCTGACGTATAACTCGATCGACGACATGAAGAACCCACATGAAGGTCTTTATGCCAAGTTCACGCAGGAATTCGCAGGTCTTGGTGGCGACGCGAAGTATCTGAAGACGACTTTCAAGGGTAACTACTACACCACGCTTATGCAGGAAGCCGACATTGTCGGTATGCTGGGTGTCGGCGGTGGTTACATTCACGAATTTGGTAGTGACGGCGTTCGTATCTTCGATCTGTTCAAGAACAACACCGACATTATCCGCGGCTTCAAGTTCAACGGTATTGGTCCTTATCAGGATGCTGCTAACGGCAACCGTTACTGGATGGGTGGCACCACCTACTTCAGCGGTACTGCTGAAGTTCAGTTCCCGATGCCGCTCGTTCCAGAAAGCCTTGGTATCCGTGGTGCTCTGTTCGCAGACGCTGCAACCTTGTACGGAAACGATACCCCGGGCGTCTTGGGCGATGACAAGAAACTCCGCGCTTCGGCTGGTGTGAGCTTGATGTGGGCTTCGCCGTTCGGTCCGCTGCGCTTCGACTATGCGTTCCCGATTGCAAAGGCTGACACCGATAAGGTTCAGAATTTCAACTTTGGTGTTTCGACCAAGTTCTAATAGATTTGCCTTTTCCCGGGGCAGACATGCCCCGGGCAAGAAAGTGCTTTGATGGCAGATCCCATTTTCTTCAAGCCTTCTCGTGACCTCACGATTGGCGATATTGCTGATTTTACCGGTGCAAGCCTTCGCAACCCGAAGCTTGCACCGCGTTCTGTTGCGCGTCTGGCGTCATTGAATGACGCGAGTGATGATGCCCTCGTATTTGTCGATGGTAAGAAGAACGCACAGGCTCTTGCCGGCATAAAAGCCGCAGGTGTTTTGTGTTCTGAAGATGTTGCTGACAGCGTGCCTTCCAATGTTGCTACGCTTGTAACCAGAAATCCACAACGCGATTTTTCGTCCGTTGGGCGAATGCTGTTTCCTGTTTCTGTGCGGCCTGAAAGCTGGCTCGGTGAAACGGGCGTTTCGCCAGCTGCTTATGTGCATCCTACTGCATCGATTGAGGCGGGTGCTACGATTGAAGCAGGCGCAGTCATCGGCAAAGGTGTGAGCGTAGGCACAGGAACGCTTATTGCGGCGACAGCTGTGGTCGGTGAAGGCTGTCAGATCGGCCGCGATAGCTATATTGCGCCGGGCGTTGCTGTTCAGTTCGCTATGATCGGTAATCGCGTATCCCTGCATCCGGGTGTCCGTATAGGACAGGACGGATTCGGCTATGTTCCCGGTCCTAGAGGCCTTGAAAAAGTTCCTCAACTTGGCCGCGTCATCCTTCAGGATGACGTTGAGATTGGTGCGAACACCACGATCGACCGTGGCGCTTTGAGCGACACTGTTATCGGTGAGGGCACCAAGATCGATAATCTGGTGCAAATCGCACACAATGTGCGTATTGGCCGGTTTTGTATCGTTGCCGCGCATTGCGGTATTTCGGGAAGTTGCGTGATCGGTGACCAGACGATGCTTGGAGGCCGCGTTGGCCTTGCGGATCATCTGGTTATTGGTTCGCGCGTGCAGATTGCCGCAGCAAGCGGTGTGATGAATGACATACCCGATGGCGAGCGTTGGGGGGGCTTCCCCGCTCGTCCTATTAAACAATGGTTCAGGGATATCGCAAATATCCGGAGCATCGGGAAACCAAAAAAGGAGCAATCCTCTGATGAGTGAAACTAATCAGAAGCTGGAAGTTGCAGATATTCAGGCTGTTCTGCGTGCGCTCCCGCATCGTTATCCATTTTTGCTGATTGATCGCATCATCAATATCAATGGTGATGAGTCTGCGACTGGCATCAAGAACGTCACGATCAATGAGCCGCATTTTACGGGTCATTTTCCCGACAAGCCGATTATGCCAGGTGTTCTCATTATTGAGGCCATGGCGCAGACGGCAGGCGCGATCACTGTTCTCAATCAGGGCTCTGACGCGCCAAGCCTCGTCTATTTCATGACAATCGACAAAGCCAAGTTCCGCCGTCCAGTTGTTCCTGGTGATCAGCTTCACCTTCACGTGAAGAAGGTTAAACAACGCGGAAATATCTCTAAATTTGAGTGCGTGGCTGAAGTTGATGGCGTAAAGGTTGCCGAAGCTGAAGTCGCCGCAATGGTTGGCGTAGCCGAAGAGAAGGCATGAGTACTTCAATGAAGGAAACTTTTATCCACCCTACCGCTCTCGTGGAGCCGGGTGTGGAACTTGGACAGGGCGTTTCCGTCGGTCCTTTTTGTCACGTTCAGTCCGGCGCCGTCATCGGCGATAATTCTGAACTGATGAGCCATGTTGTTATTAGCGATGCTGTTCGTCTTGGCGCCAATGCCAAGGTTTATCCGCACGCTGTTTTGGGTTGCGATCCACAGAACGGTAAGCACAAGGGTGGCCCGACGACGCTAGTTGTTGGCGATAACTGCCTTGTCCGCGAAGGTGTCACCATGCATCGCGGTTCTGACAGTAGCCGTGGTTACACGAGTGTAGGCAATAACTGCCAGTTTCTCGCCTATGCACACGTCGCGCATGATTGCGATGTCGGCGATCACGTCACATTTGCTAACAACGTTATGATTGGTGGCCACGTCGAAATCGGTCATCACGCCATTCTCGGCGGCGGTTCTGCTGTTCACCAGTTTACGCGTGTTGGCCATCATGCTTTTGTTGGCGGTATGGCGGCACTGGCCCACGATCTCATTCCTTACGGCAGTGCGATCGGCAACCATGCTTATCTCGGCGGTCTGAACATCATCGGAATGAAGCGTTCCGGTATGCAGCGCAAGGATATCCATAATCTGCGTCATGCAGTCCACATGCTCTTTGACCGCACCAAGCCGGTGCGTGAGCGTGCACAGGATGTGCTTAAGGCTATTCCTGATTCTGATGGTGTGGCTGATCTTATCTCCTTCATTCTGGTGGAAAATAAGCGCGCTTATTGCACGCCGCCGCTTGGCTCATCGGTAGGTGGAGCGATGGATGACGGCGACGACGATTGATAGCGCGGTAAAGCGTCAACGCACAGCCATTATTGCTGGCAATGGCCTTTTGCCGATAAAAGTGGCTGAAGCTCTGAAGGCGGATGGAAATCCGCCTTTTATGCTTCCACTGCGTGGTGAGGCTGATGCCTCGCTCTATGAATATGAACATCAGGAAATCGCAGCGATTGATTTTGGTATGCTCATCCGTGCCATGCGGTCGGCTGGCGTCACTCAAGTTGTCCTTGCCGGTGGCCTTCGTAACCGTCCGCATCTGAGTGACCTCAAACTCAATCTTCCGACGATAAGGGCTGTGCGCTATGTTCTGACCGCGCTCGGTCAAGGCGATGATGCGTTACTGCGTGCATTCATGCGCCTGCTTGAGCGCTATGGCTTCAAGATGGTCGGAGCGCATGAAGTTGTTCCTGATCTTCTCTCACCGACACCGCCGAGAGCGATCACGCGTCTGACGCCCGATTCCCGCGAACGCCGGAACGTTTTGCTCGCTATGGAAGCTGCGCTTCGTCTTGGCGAATTGGATGTCGGGCAGGGTGCAATTGCTGCAGGTGGCCGTGTTGTGGCGCTTGAAGGTGCAGAAGGCACCGATCAGATGATCGAGCGTGTTTACGCGCTTCGTCAGGCAGGTCGTATTCCCAAGCGTGGCGGCGTACTTGTCAAAATGGCCAAGCCAAGACAGGATGAGCGGGCAGATTTGCCGGCAATCGGCGTATCGACAGTGGAGAACGCAGCCCGTGCTGGCTTGTCCGGTATTGCGATTGAAGCTGGTCGCACTTTCATTCTCGGTCTTGGTGAAACCATGGCTGCGGCCAATGAAAAAGGTCTTTTCATTGAGACGATCAGTCGAAACCAAAGGGACTTAGCACGTTGAGCAAAACCAGCCGGCCATTGAAAATTGCGATCGTGGCCGGAGAGGAATCCGGCGATCTCCTCGGTGCTGATTTGGTTGATGCTCTTCGCGGCCAGACAGATCGGCTCGTCGATATCGTTGGTGTTGGTGGTGACCATCTTGCTGAACGTGGATTGAAAACCTTCTTTGACCCGCATGAAATAGCCTTGATGGGGCTTGGTGCTATTCTCAAGAATCTGCCTGGGCTTATTCTGCGTATAAATCAGACAGCAAAGCGGATCGTTACAGAAAAGCCTGATTGTGTTCTGCTCATCGACAGCCCGGAATTCACGCATCGTGTTGCGAAAAAAATCCGCGCGGCCAGCCCTTCAATTCCAATCGTAAAATATATCGCTCCGAGTGTCTGGGCCTGGCGTCCGCAGCGCGCCAAAGCGATGCGTGCCTATGTCGACCATGTGCTCACGGTATTACCGTTTGAAGTTGAGGTCATGAAGCGGCTTAACGGCCCGCAATCAACCTATGTCGGACATCGTCTCAGCAGCTACGCGCCGATTGTGAAAGTACAGGCTGAGCAGCGCGCCGCTGAAGCGCAACGCTGGCCTGATGGCTCACGCTGCCTGTTGTTGCTTCCCGGATCGCGCCGTGGCGAAATCCAAACGCTTATGGAACCCTTCGGCAAGGCTGTAGAAGAGCTGTCAAAGCGTGTCGAAAAGCTTGAGGTCATTCTGCCTACATTGCCGCGCATTGAGGAAATGGTGCGTGAGCTTTCTAAGGATTGGGCCGTTAAGCCGCTTATCGTTACCGGCGATGAAGCCAAGTGGGATGCCTTTGCGCGTGCAGATGCAGCACTGGCTGCGTCGGGTACTGTTTCGCTGGAGCTTGCACTGTCGCGCATCCCGACCATTTTGTCATACAAGGCTGATTGGTTTGCACGCCAGTTTCTGCTGTCCAAGATCACGATCTGGAGTGCGGCTCTTCCGAACATTATCGCTGACGAACCCGTTGTGTCGGAGTTTTTCAATGAATCGGTAAGGCCGGGTAATCTTGCCCGTTATGTCGATAAGCTTATGCAGAAAAGTGCGTCGCGTCAGGCGCAACTTGATGGCTTTGATAAAGTGATATCAATAATGGCCACGGAGCGACCTTCCGGCGAGATCGGAGCAAAGGTCTTGCTCGATCTGGCCGAGAACGGCAGAAAACGCTGAACTCAAATTGAGAACAAACAAAAACCCCGGCAAATTGCCGGGGTTTTCTGCATTCTGGGATAGGATTACTTGCGCTTTGCAACTGGCACGTAATCGCGTTCTGGAGCACCAGTATAGAGCTGGCGCGGACGACCGATCTTCTGCTGTGGATCTTCGATCATTTCCTTCCACTGAGCGACCCAACCGACGGTGCGGGCGAGGGCGAACAGAACCGTAAACATTTCGGTTGGGAAGCCGAGAGCCTTCAGCGTGATGCCGGAGTAGAAGTCGATGTTTGGATAGAGCTTCTTTTCGATGAAATATTCATCGGTAAGAGCGATCTTTTCGAGTTCCAGAGCAACGTCGAGAAGCGGATCGTCCTTGATGCCGAGTTCGCCGAGAACTTCATGGCAGGTCTTCTGCATGATCTTGGCGCGCGGATCGTAGTTCTTGTAAACGCGATGGCCGAAGCCCATCAGACGGAACGGATCGTTCTTGTCCTTGGCGCGTGCAATGAATTCCGGAATGCGGTCGACGGAACCGATTTCAGCCAGCATGTTGAGCGCTGCTTCATTTGCGCCGCCATGTGCAGGACCCCAGAGGCAGGCAACGCCAGCAGCGATACATGCAAATGGGTTTGCGCCTGACGAACCAGCGAGACGAACGGTCGATGTCGAAGCGTTCTGTTCGTGGTCAGCGTGCAGGATGAAGATGCGGTCCATGGCGCGTGCCAGAACCGGATTGACCTTGTAATCTTCGCAAGGAACGCCAAAGCACATGTGCAGGAAGTTCGACGCGAAATCGAGGTCGTTCTTCGGATACATGAATGGCTGGCCGATGTGGTACTTATAGGCCATTGCAGCGAGCGTAGGCAGCTTGGCGATCAGACGGATCGACGCAACCATGCGCTGATGCGGATCGGTGATGTCGGTCGAGTCGTGATAGAATGCCGACATTGCGCCGACGCAGCCGACGATGACAGCCATTGGATGCGCGTCACGACGGAAGCCGGTGAAGAACTTCGTCATCTGCTCGTGGATCATCGTGTGACGGGTCACGCGGTAATCGAAATCGGCCTTCTGGGTTGCTGTAGGCAGTTCACCGTAGAGCAGCAGGTAGCAGGTTTCGAGGAAGTCGCCATGTTCAGCAAGCTGATCAATCGGATAGCCACGATACAGCAGCACGCCTTCATCACCATCGATATATGTGATCTTGGATTCGCATGAAGCGGTCGAAGTGAAACCTGGATCGTAAGTGAAAGCGTGGGCGTTCTTGTAAAGTGGACCGATGTCGACGACGTCCGGCCCGACAGTGCCTTGTCGTACAGGCAGGTCGAACGTTTTGCCGTCGAGGGTAAAGCTAGCTGTCTTATCTGACATCGTGTTTCCTTTCGTGTCCACTTTGCCGCCCGTGTGGCGGCTGAATTTTAATCGTCGTTATAACTTGTCTCTTGTAACATCTATGTGTTTCCCGCCAACGCGGGAAACCGCATTATTTTTATGTGTTAGCCGTTCCCGTAGAAGAACGGATTTTCAACGCATTATCCAAACGATTTCGCCCGCCAAACTATCCCAATGATTTTGCGATGCAATGCGTAATTTGGTCTAATTAAGTCCGATTTGTCACGTCAGCGTGAATGCTAACAGTTCAAACGATTTGATCTTTTATGCGTGCAAGTGACTCTTCACGGCCGAGCACAAACAGTACGTCGAATACACCCGGAGATGTAGCCCGACCCGTAAGGGCAGCGCGCAGTGGTTGTGCTACCTTGCCAAGTTTGAGGCCTACTGTTTCTGCATGGGCCCGAACAGCCGCATCGAGCGCGTCTACGGTCCAATCGCTGACTGATTCCAAATGCGGAAGGACAGCTTTCAGAACTTCGCGACCTTCGTCGTTAAGCAGAGATGCGGCCTTCTCATCAAATGCAAGCGGGCGCTTTGCGAAGATAAACTTCGCACCATCAGCAAGCTCCACCAGTGTCTTTGCGCGATCTTTAAGGCCCGGCATTGCGGTGAGAAGCTGAGCGCGACCCTTTTCATCAAGGGAGGCTTCCAGTTCTTTGCCGCCTTCGATTTCCGGCAATACGGCAATCAGCGCATCAAACAGAGCCTTGTCGTCGCTTGCGCGCATGTAAAGGCCGTTGATGGCTTCGAGCTTCTGGAAGTCAAAGCGCGCAGCACCTTTGTTGATGTCGGTGACGTCAAACCACTCGATCATTTGTTCGGTCGACATGATTTCGTCGTCGCCATGGCTCCAGCCAAGACGGACGAGATAGTTGCGAAGCGCTTCCGGCAGATAACCCATGGCGCGATAGGCATCGACGCCCAGCGCACCATGACGCTTGGAGAGCTTAGCTCCGTCTGCACCATGAATAAGCGGAATATGCGACATCTGAGGGACTTCCCAGCCCATCGCATCGTAGATCACGGTCTGGCGTGCCGCATTGGTCAGATGGTCGTCGCCACGAATGATGTGGGTGACGCCCATGTCGTGGTCGTCCACGACAACCGCGTGCATATAGGTCGGTGTGCCGTCGGAACGCAGGATGATGAAATCATCAAGGTCTTTGTTCGGGAAGCGAACATCGCCCTGAACAGCATCGCGTACAAGGGTTTCACCTTCGCGTGGTGCCTTGATTCTAATAACGGGCTTTACGCCTGCAGGTGCCTCCGAAGGATCGCGGTCACGCCAGCGGCCATCATAGCGCGGCGGACGACCTTCAGCGCGTGCCTTTTCGCGCATTTCTTCGAGCTCTTCCGGCGTTGCATAGCAATAATAGGCTTTGCCATCTGCAACCAGTTCTTCGGCCACTTCACGGTGGCGTGGAGCGCGCTCAAACTGAGAAATTGCATCGCCATCCCAATCGAGACCAAGCCAGTTCAGGCCGTCCAGAATTGCGGCTGTGGCTGCATCGGTGGAGCGTTCGCGATCGGTATCTTCGATGCGCAGCAGCATCTTGCCGCCGGTGTGCTTTGCGTAAAGCCAGTTAAAAAGAGCCGTGCGAGCTCCGCCAATATGCAGATAACCCGTGGGCGAAGGGGCAAAACGGGTGACGACCGGTTTCGACATGACAGCTCCACTGTGTCAGAGCCTCGTGGGACTGCGGCAGGACGCCGAGGGCGAGGCAGAATTAGAGTATATAGTGCCCGTTTGATTGTGTTCTACAGGCAATCGGGGCTCTCGACGCGAACCCTCTCGATTTTGGCTGGCGTTCATGTAGCATAGGTAGCACAGCGCGCAAGGGCTTGACGTCCCTTTCGCACCGATCCGGTATTCTTCTTTAGGTTAGCGGGGAGCACTTTTGCAGTCAGGCGGGGGCATGACGGGCACAAGGGAAGCACAGGAGATCAGCGAACGGGCATTTGTCAAAGACATGCCCGATGGTTTGGCTCGCGCTTTGATGCCCGCTCCGTGGGCTCCGGATGAACACGAAGAAATTTATCCTGCCGCCCTGCCAGATCGAGTTCTAGCGCCTTCTGAACGCGCGCGCGTTCTACTAGACGCCGCGTGGTTGAACTTAAGCAGAGCGCTGAGTCGGGAAGTGGGTCGCGGGATATTCTTCCTTCTGTTTCCCGTGATGATGGGTGTGGGAGCAGTTGTCTATTTTACGCTTTCTTTCGAGCCTGACTGGGTGCCGCTCCTTTCGACTCTGACAACGGTCTTTATATTGCGTTTTTTTGTGCGCAAACGCTTCTTGCTATCGCAATTGCTGACGCTCGTCGTGGCTCTGCAGCTCGGCATGATAGCGGGGAAATTTGAGACTGAACGACGAAGCACGCAATTGTTGGGTTCAGAGGTTGCAACGCGCGTTACCGGCCGAGTGGCTGGTCTCGAATATCGCGACAATGGCAGCTGGCGTGTGACGCTTGATCTGCTTGAAACGCAAAGGCCGAAACTTCGCTACGCACCGCACCGCATCCGCATTACTGCACGCGACATACCGGCCAAGACGACTATTGGTAGCGGGCTAACCGGCTTTGCGCGCCTGAGGGTGCCTTCGGGACCTGTGCGGCCGGGGAATTACGATTTTGCCTTCCATGCCTATTTCGGCGGTATCGGTGCCAACGGTTTCTTTCTTGGAACACCAAAGATTGCCGATGTGCCAGGACCGACCGACATGACGGCAAAAATTGCGAGTTTCATTGCTCAATTACGCGTGCATGTTTCCGAACGTATTGCGGAAGTGCTCTCTGGTGAGGATGGCAGTGTTGCCGCAGCGCTCATAGCGGGTGAGCGAGCAGGGATCAGCGAAGAAACGAATGAGGATCTGCGCAAGGCAGGTCTGGCGCATATCCTGTCAATTTCCGGCCTGCATATGGTGCTGGCCGCTGGCGTTGTGATGATGTCGCTGAGGTCTCTGTTTGCTCTGATGCCGGGGTTTAGCGCCCGATATCCGGTCAAAAAGTTTGCGGCTTTTCTCTCGCTTCTAAGCTGCACATTTTATCTCGCCATGTCGGGTGCGGATGTTGCAGCACAGCGCAGTTACGTCATGATTGTCGTGATGCTCTGCGCATTGCTGGCTGACCGTGCTGCCATCAGTATGCGCAATCTTGCGATTGCGTCTGTCGCGATGATTGCAATTTCTCCGCATGAAATTCTGGGTCCGAGTTTTCAAATGTCTTTTTCGGCGACTGCGGGATTGATTGCTGCATTTGCATGGTGGAGCGACAGGAAAGCACGTAATCAAACGGCCAATGAAAATCGACGTTCAAATCCACGCGGGTTCGTATCAAAAATGCTCATTCCTGCGGTGGCGACAGGAGCAACATCGATTGTTGCCGGTATAGCGAGCGGAATATTCGCCGCCTATCATTTCAACAACACCGCACCCTTAGGCCTGGTCGGAAACGTATTGGCCCTGCCGGTTATCTCGATCCTTGTGATGCCCTTTGCAGTGCTGAGCTTGGTATTGATGCCATTGCAGCTTGATTGGCTACCACTACAGATCATGGGATTTGGTGTCCTATTGGTCAGGCATATTGCAAGTTTGGTCGCTAGCTTTTCTCCTGACGGCAATCCGGGCGTCATGCCAGCAAGCACGCTTATCCTCTGGACTGTAGCGCTTGTTATCGCGGTTGTTTCCACGACCCGGTTGCGATGGCTGGCTTTACCCTTTGTCATTGCAGGGCTTGTCGTTTTTATACGAACGCCATTGCCGGATATTCTCGTTAGCGAGGATGCAAAATTTGCGGCCGTGCGCTTGCCCGATGGCAATTTCGCAGCCAATCGCAGCAGGCCGCCAAAATTCACAGGTCAAAACTGGCAGACTGCCTATTTGATCGAAACGTTTATTCCGCCGCAGATTGTAAAAAAGCAGAAGTTGGTATCCGCCACTGATGCGTTTGTCTGCGAAGAGGGACTGTGTACGATCCCTTTGCGGGACGGGCGGATGTTCGCTTATACCGCGCAGGAGGAAATGAAGGACATCGCCTGCAATATTGGCGACATCGTCGTTCTTGCGATAGCAGGCAAAAATCTGAGCTGCGAGCGCCCTGATGTGCTCGTGGTGGATCGAAAAGAGCTTGCCTTAAAGGGAACGCTTGAACTCAGGCTGGGGCAACAGAAGGAGTCCTCGAAAGGCGAAGCTGCAACAGTTTCGGCTGTCCACGAAGTCGACAACGAAGATAAAATCTACCGATTCGAACCGGCAAAACCTCGTAAATTAGCCGGCTATGCAGATGATCTGAGCTTTGCCATTGATGCGCCTACGAGGCCTTGGCACCTTCATCGTCTTTATTCGCGAGCAGCGCGGGGGCTAGCTGATCGCGAATATCAAAAGAAAGCTGGCTCTGAAAAGAACCCTAAGCTCGAAGCGGCTCCAGCTTTTACAGACAAATCAGAGTCGCTCTAGTTCATGGTCTTCTGGCAGACTTACAGCCGTTCCAGTTAGGAATGAATCGTTGGAGCCTCTATAACTGATTGTTTTTACGCATTATCCGACGCACCGCAGCAGGAAAAGAAATCAGTCCGGCGAACCGATTTCCCTGCGGAGACGCTTCGCACTTTTGCCGGAAATGCTATGAATATTAACCGCCACATACCTCAAGGAAGCGCAGCGGTTATGTGTGAGATTTAATAGCGTCGGATCAGACCGATCAGCTTGCCCTGAACGCGCACGCGGTCAGGTCCGAAGATGCGGGTTTCGTAAGCCGGGTTTGCTGCTTCCAAGGCGATGGAAGCGCCTTTGCGGCGAAAACGCTTCAATGTCGCTTCTTCGTCGTCCACCAGTGCGACGACAATTTCACCCGGATTGGCTGTATCACCGCGTTTAATGATGACTGTGTCGCCGTCAAAAATACCGGCGTCGATCATCGAATCGCCTTTGACTTCCAAAGCGTAGTGTTCACCGGCGCCCAGCATTTCCGGAGGAAGGCTCAGTGAGTGTGTCTGATTCTGGATTGCCGAGATCGGCACACCGGCAGCGATGCGTCCCATCATAGGCACAGAGACCATTGTTGAGGAATCATTGTCCGCCATGACCGGAGCAGGGCGCGCCGGTGGAGGAGGGGGAGCTTTACCAAGGCTTCCTTCGATGACGCTCGGAGCGAACTTCTTCTGCGAGTTCAAGCCCGGTGCTATCGAATCTGGCAACCGCAGGACTTCCAGAGCGCGTGCTCTGTTAGGAAGTCTGCGGATAAAGCCACGTTCTTCCAATGCCGTGATGAGGCGATGAATGCCCGATTTCGAGGCTAGATCGAGAGCCTCTTTCATCTCGTCAAAAGACGGAGGGATGCCCGTCTCTTTAAGACGTTCATGAATGAACAGCAGAAGCTCGTGCTGCTTACGGGTCAACATGCGCTACACCCTCCAGACCAGAATCAAATAAAAACAAAACCAGAACGAACACTATATGTTCCAGTCTTGTTCTGCAATGGTTTTAAAATGATTAATGAGGGCGGGAATTGATGCCGTTCGTTACAGCATCAATATTGTACAAGCATCTCCAAGCGTTGCAGCTGGCGCATTTTCTTCTCTGATCAATAGTGCATTGGAACGCACAAGTGCAGAAAGCATTGAAGAATCCTGAATTGGAAATGGCTTTACAATCAATGTGCCGTCGATTGCCTTTTCTACCGTCGCACGAACAAAGTCCCTACGATGATCGTTTGCATTCATTGACTGACCCAATTTCGCGGGACGAATATCTGCAGTTAAGTCAGTGCCTGATAGCTTTGCCACCAATGGACGCAGAAATACGAGACTGCAGACAAGGCTTGAAACCGGATTACCCGGCAGACCGATGACATGCACGGTTTTACCCGAAACCGTCTTGCGGCCATACATCAGCGGTTTACCCGGGCGCATGGCGATCTTCCAGAAGTCGAGATCGACGCCGCAATTCTGTAAAGCCCCGTGAACGTAATCGCGATCTCCAACCGACGCGCCGCCAATCGTCACAAGAACATCGATGCCATCTTCGAGAACGGCACTAATTGCGGATTCGATCTTTTCGGGATCGTCGATAATAATGCCCATATCTTCAGGCCTGCCGCCTGCGCGGCGAACGATTTCGGCGATGCCGACGCTGTTGGAGGCGACAATCTGGTCCGGGCCGGGAACTGTACCGGGCGGGACGAGCTCGTCTCCAGTCGCCAGTATTGCAATGCGGGGCTGTTTGAAAACGGAGATGGCTGCGTTGCCACTGGCCGCAGCAAGGGAAAGTGCCGGGGCGTCGAGTGCTTTTCCAACTGGAAGAACAACATCGGCAGGTGCAAAATCGAGGCCCGCGCGACGAATGTGCCGACCTTTATCGAGGCCTTGCCGGATCGTCAGCTTGTCGCCGGAGCGCTCCGTGTCTTCCTGAATAACGATGCTATCTGCACCTGCTGGTATTGGTGCACCGGTGAAAATGCGGACCGCCTGACCTTCGCCCAGCTGCCCATCGAAACGCTTACCGGCTGCTGATTCGCCAATTACGGTGAGTTCAAGCGGATAGCTGATGTTTTCAGGTGCGATCAGCGCATAGCCATCCATAGCAGAGCAATCAAAGGGAGGTTGCAGAAGGTGAGCCTTCACAGGTTCAGCAACGACGCGTCCACCGGCTGAAGTCAAAGGAACCTGCTCAGAACCGTGTGGCTCTGCCGATCTCAGGATACGTGCAAGGGCTTCATCGACCGGGAGAAGGGACATTGGCTTCCTCTCGTAGAAAATAATCTCGTTATTTCGCTTGTTCTGCGCATTATCTTACACAGGCTGCTAAATGCTCATGCCGGAAATGCTTCGCTGCTTAAAGCAGATTAACTGCGGCCATGAATTGATTTGCCGCAAGTTCGTTTGAAAATCAGGCTTTCCAGTCGCCTGATTTGCCACCACTTTTTGCGGAAACACGAATATCGGTAATTTCCATGTGGCGATCAACGGCCTTTGCCATGTCATAGATGGTCAGGCAGGTGACTGATACGGCAGTCAGCGCTTCCATTTCAACTCCCGTGCGGCCTTTCAGCTTTGCAGTCGCAGAGACGCGCAGGCCGGGAAGTGATTGATCCGGTTCGATGTCCACCGAGACCTTTGTCAGCATCAATGGGTGGCAAAGCGGAATGAGATCAGCAGTCTTCTTCGCAGCCATAATGCCCGCCAAACGGGCAGCACCGATAACGTCGCCTTTTGCGGCATTGCCTTCCAGAATGAGGGCCAGAGTTTCTGGCTTCATTTTGACTGCACCTTCAGCCGTTGCCTGGCGTTCAGTCTCAGCCTTATCGCCGACATCGACCATATGGGCGGCGCCAGTCTGGTCGATATGGGTGAGTTTGGCTGTCATGGCTTACACCTTGCCGGTCAGAAGTTCGCGGGTCGCCTGAGCAACGTCATCCTGGCGCATCAGGCTTTCGCCGATGAGGAATGTTCCGATATCCGACTTTTCAAGACGGAGGCAATCATCATGGGTGAAGATGCCGCTTTCGCCAACCAGAAGACGGTCCGAAGGCACCATCTTTGCGAGGCGTTCGGAAACAGCAAGATCGACTTCAAACGTGCGCAGATTGCGATTGTTGACGCCAACGAGACGCGATGAAAGCTTCAGCGCGCGTTCGGTTTCTTCTTCGTCATGGACTTCAATGAGAGCATCCATACCGAGTTCGAAAGCGGTTTCTTCGAGCGCTTTGGCCAGATCATCATCGACGCTTGCCAGAATGATGAGGATACAATCTGCACCCCAGCTGCGCGCTTCATAGACTTGATAGGCGTCGAAAAGGAAATCCTTGCGCAAGGCGGGTAGCGAGCAGGCATTGCGTGCCGCTGTCAGAAATTCCGGTGCGCCCTGAAAAGATGGCGTATCCGTGAGAACGGACAGGCAGGCCGCGCCGCCGTCTTCATAAGCCTTGGCCAGCGCTGGCGGATCAAAATCAGGGCGGATAAGGCCTTTGGAAGGGCTCGCCTTCTTGATTTCAGCAATGAGCGCGAACTTGTTGGCTGCGCGCTTGGCTTCCAGTGCCTTGAGAAAACCGCGTGTTGCAGGCTGATCCTTGGCCTGCGCCTTCACTTCTTCGAGTGGAAGACGAGCCTTGGCAGCAGCGATTTCCTCGCGCTTGTAAGCTTCGATTTTCCGCAAAATGTCGGTGGACATGGTTTGATCCTCTCCGTCAGAGCGGGTTATCGTTTGACACAGCAATGACCTTTTGCAGAACGGCTAAAGCTGCTCCGCTGTCGATTGACTGCGCTGCGAGGGCAATGCCGTCCTTCAGGTCTTTCGCCTTGCCGGAAATCACCAGTGCTGCGGCAGAGTTCAAGAGCACAATATCGCGATATGCGTTCTGTGCACCTTCAAGAACACCAAGCAGCGCCTTTGCGTTAACTTCGGCTTCACCGCCCTTGAGCTCCGACATATCGACGCGACGAAGGCCAACGTCTTCCGGTGTAATCTCAAAAGTACGAATAGTGCCGTTTTCAAGTGCTGCAACCTTTGTGGTGCCTGCCGTGGTCATCTCATCGAGACCATCACCATAGACCACCCAGGCGGTTTCGGAGCCCAGTTCTTTGAGAACCTGAGCCAGAGGCTCAACCCATTCTGCCGAGAACACACCAACCAGCTGGCGCTTGACGCTTGCCGGGTTTGAAAGCGGACCAAGCAGATTGAAAATCGTTCGGGTGCCGAGTTCAACGCGCGATGGTCCGACATGACGCATCGCAGAATGGTGCATCGGCGCAAACATGAAGCCAAGACCAGCTTCATTGATGCTGCGGCCAATCGTGTTTGCATCGGCTTCGATGTTCACACCAAGAGCTGCCAGCGCATCTGCCGCACCTGATTTGGAAGAGAGCGCGCGATTACCATGCTTTGCAACCGGAACGCCTGCGCCGGCCACGACAAAGGCGGAACAGCTGGAAACGTTGTAGGAGCCGGACTGATCTCCGCCAGTGCCGACAATATCTACAGCGCCCGCCGGAGCGGAAACTGGAAGCATTCGTGAGCGCATAGATGATACAGCACCGGCTATTTCCGGCACTGTTTCACCGCGAACACGCAGAGCCATCAGAAAACCGCCGATCTGTGACGGCGTAGCCTGTCCGGACATCATGATGTCGAAAGCTGCCTTGGAATCCTCGAGCGACAACGGATTGCCGGAGGCAGCCTTGGCGATATAGGGTTTTAAGTCAGCCATTATTCCATGTCCGCCGCTGATCAGAAGGCCAATGCATTGTTGATTACGGTCTGGTTGATCCGCACCGGATACTGCTTCTGCAGTTCGCCGACCATCTGCTCAAGAACATCATCTGTGAGTGTCGTTGACAGATAGGTCTGCTGCTGTTCAGGAATTGCTTCCGGACCTGCAGCGGTTGGTTCGGTGACTTCAACAACCTTGAACAAGATCTGTGCATCGTCAGATGCTGCAGCCGCTGTACCGGTGTGGTCGTTTGCGCCACGGAATACCTGAGCGGTTGCAGCCGAGCCAAAATCCGCATCGTTAGTGTTGCGGGTGATGCCGCGCTTGGTCTGCTTTTCTAGACCAGCTTCAGCAGCAATCGCATCGAGCGTCTCACCGCCATCCAGGCGCTTCTTCAGCTCTTCCAGACGCTGGTTCAAACGCTTGACGGCTTCTTCGCCCTTCCATGCTGCAATGACCTTGTCCTTAACTTCATCAAGGGTGCGGTCGCGAGCAGGGGTGGTGCCATCAATCTGGTACCAGAGATAACCGGTGTTACCCATGGTGAGCGCGTCGTTGTCGAAGCCCTGTTCTGCCTGGAATGCGGCAGCGAGAAGCGCTTCGGAGTTTGGCAGTTCAACCGCTTTGCCGGCCGGATCGTTGCCTTCGGCATCGACCGCGTCAATGGTTACGGTCTTGAGGCTGAGGCCCTTGGCAACATCGGCCATGCTTGCGCCGTCCGAACGCTGCTGTTCATAGGAATCGTGAATGCCGTTGATGCTGCTGATTGCAATGTTGGTGGCAACGGTATCGCGAATTTCGCCTTCAACATCCGACAGCGACTTGGTGTTTGCCGGATTAACTTTGGTAACGCGGAGAATGACCGGGCCGAATGCGCCCTTAACAACGTCACTTACGCCGCCTTCATTAAGGCCAAATGCTGCTTCTGCGATAATTGCATCTGGAAGAGCGGTCTTTTCGAAGGTTCCGAGAACCAGATCAGCTTCGCTCTTGCCCTGTTCTTTGCCGATATCGACAAAGCTTGTGCCTGCTGCGATTTTCTGCTGTGCGGCCGTAGCAGCTGCTTCATCAGCAAAGTTCAGCTGTTCGATGGTGCGCGTTTCAGTGGTGCTGAAACGGCTCTGGTTCTTTTCGTAATATTCCTTGATCTCATCCTGCGTGACAGCAGCAGCATCGGCAATGTCCGACGGCTCAAGCTTCACATAGGTGATCTTGCGGTATTCCGGAGCCTTATATTCATCCTTGTGCTCTTCAAAGTAAGCCTTGAGAGCGTCATCGGAAGGCGCTGGAACAGCATCGGCCTTTTCAGCCGGGATTGTGATGTAATCCGCGCTGCGGCTTTCACCCTGATAAAGAGCAAGCGCCTTGAGCATGGTGTTTGGCATTTTCATGCCGTCGGTTGCTGCTTCAACGATCTGCTGGCGACGAGCAACTTTCGCGCGGTTATCGAGATAGTCCTGCGCACGAATGTTTGACTGGCGCAGAACTGCATCGAACTGCGCGCGGCTGAAATTGCCGCTGGCATCCTGGAACGATGGGTCTTCGCCGGTCAGACGCGCAATGCCATCCTTGGAAAGACCAAGCTGCATGTTGCGTGCTTCTTCATCCAGAACAACGCCAGCTGCGAGTTGTGCAAGAACCTGATTGTCGACGCCGAACTGTTGTGCCTGTTCGCGGGTCAGTCGCTGACGGAACTGCTGCGACAGACGCATCAGCTGCTGCTCGTAAGCAAAGCGATAATCTGTTGCGCTCACTTCCGACTTGCCAGCGCTCAGCGCTGCATTGCCAGACATGTCGCCTCGGAATGCATCAGCGATGCCCCAGACTGCAAAACTCAGAACGAGCAGACCGAGGAGAAGCTTAGCAACCCAGGATTTGGCGGCATCACGCATACTGTCGAGCATTGGAAACCCTTTAAGAACAAAACAAAGCCCGGCTATCGATAAAGATAACCCGTGTGAGGGGATAACCTTAAGCTAGGCCATGATGCAAGTTCTCATTGAGCGTCGACCACCAAGAACATTGCCAAGAACGTTGCATTGCGTGACGAATACGCTTAGTCAGTGGCAAAATTTGGCGCCGCTCACGCAAAAATATGCGGTCCGGCGTTCTTTAAGGCGAGGAGAATGAAATGACTCCGGGAATCCGTCCTCTGGTTGCTGGCAACTGGAAAATGAATGGTACAGGAGAATCCCTCACGGAATTGCGCGCGATTTCTGCGGGCCTGAGTTCCGATCTGGGTCGTAAGCTTGATGCCGTGATCTGCGTTCCGGCGACATTGTTGTCGCGCGCTGCTGAAACGCTTGAAGGTGAAACAGTTGCGCTTGGCGGTCAGGATTGTCACCAGAAAGTGTCTGGCGCACATACCGGCGATGTTTCGGCCGAAATGCTGAAAGAAGCAGGTGCAAGTCACGTTATCCTCGGCCACTCGGAACGTCGTACCGATCATCGCGAAGCCAGCGAGCTGGTGCGCAGCAAGACTGAAGCCGCCTGGGCTGCTGGTCTTATTGCGATTGTCTGCGTTGGCGAAACCGCTGATGAGCGCAAGTCAGATCGCACACTTGATGTGATTGGCGACCAGCTTGCAGCTTCGCTTCCCGATGGTGTGAAGGCTGAAAACACGATTGTTGCTTATGAGCCAGTTTGGGCCATCGGTACTGGTTTGACGCCGACTGTTCAGGATGTACGCGCAGCCCACGCATTCATGCGTGACAAGCTGACCGAACGTTTTGGCACCAGCGGCGCGCATCTGAGACTTCTCTATGGTGGTTCGGTCAAACCAGCCAATGCCATTGAATTGTTGAGCGTGCCGGATGTCGATGGCGCATTGGTTGGCGGAGCCAGCTTGAAAGCAACAGACTTCCTCGCCATATGCGAAACCTATCGTAATCTGTGATGAGCATCTGCGTCCTTTAATCTATATCGGGTGCAGGGCTTGGATTATCATGCAATAGCGTGTAAAGAGCCGCTCTATCTATTTGTATCATCGCTATCCGGGGCGGAAATCGCTTGGTTTTTCCCGGTTATGCATTAGTCCAGAGATATAAAGACCGTAACCTATGCAGACCATAGTCATTGTCATTCATTTGTTGATCGTTCTGGCGCTTGTTGGCGTTGTGCTCATCCAGCGTTCCGAAGGCGGTGGCCTTGGTATCGGCGGTGGTTCGGGCTTCATGACGGCACGCGGCGCGGCTAACGCGCTGACCCGCACGACAGCTATTCTTGCGATTGGCTTCTTCGCCACTTCGCTCGTTCTCGGCATCATGGCCCGTTATGGCGAAAAGCCAACGGACATTCTGAACCGTATTCCTGCAGCTGGCAGCACGCAGAATCCTCCTGCTGGTGGAACTGGTACCGGTACTGGCGGTGGCATTCTCAATCAGCTGGGTGGTGAGTCTTCGCGCACCAATGAAGCTGAAACACCTGCTTCGGGTGAAGCTCCAGCAACTGCACCAGCGCAGCCTGACAGCACTCAGCCACAGGCTCCACAGGTTCCAAGCTCACAATAAGAGCTTTGTAATTGCAGAAAATTTGAAAACCGGCTCGAAAGGGCCGGTTTTCTTTTTGTTAAGCATCAGATTGCAAAGTGTTGCACACGGGCAATAGCCCCTCTCGAATCGTGAGGGATAGCTATTGTGGATAATTGAGTAGTGCTGCCCTTTGCAGTATGGAGAGCGAAAGCCTGAACGCGATACTGCGACAGGTGTTTTCCGCACTGCTTGGGTTTTCGGGAACAGATCATGTCTTCACGTTTTATTTTGATGGCTGGCATTGCAAGCCTTTGCATTGGACTTACGGGCCCAAGTTTTGCAGCTGGTGCTGAAGCTGAACTTACGGCTGCGGCAACGGGTGTTCAGCAGGTCGCTATGGCAAACGATGCCAAGGAAAAGCCTGCAAAGAAGAAAAAGAAGAGCGCTTCGAACGCAGGTGCTGCGAAGAAGGTTGCCCTCAACCGCTACAATATCGACCCACGCTATCAGGCGCAGACCGTATCCTTCACCGGTTACGAAGCTGGCACGATCGTCATCGATCCTGCGAAGTATTTCCTTTATCTCGTCGAAAGCTCGACCACTGCGCGCCGTTACGGCATTGCGGTCGGTAAAGTCGGACTTGAGTTCAAGGGAACAGCAACTGTCAGCGCAAAGCGCGAATGGCCACGCTGGATTCCGACCAAGGAAATGATTGAACGCAATCCTGCTCAGTATGGTCGCTACAAGAACGGTATGGACGGCGGTCCAGGCAATCCACTTGGTTCGCGCGCCATGTATCTGTTCCAGGGCAACAAGGATACGTATATCCGTATTCACGGTACCACTCAGCCATGGACAATCGGCAGCCCGGCTTCGAACGGTTGCTTCCGTATGACCAATGACGACATTCTGGATCTCTATGATCGCGTCGGCATGGGCGCAAAAGTCGTCGTTCTCTAATTTTTTGTAGAAATACCCGAAAGGCCGGGATCTTCCCGGCCTTTTTTCGTGCGCGTGTAACAAATAACGCTACATGCTGCGAGCAGGACTGAACTTGGTGGAAGCATCCGGTTATCCCATATGGGAGGCTGAACGGGTGTGATTCTGATGGAAAAAACGCTGGTCACACTTTTTTTAGTGGCGGAATCAGCAAGAAGGGTCTAACGACATAAGCCCATGGCGCGATATGTATTCATCACAGGCGGCGTGGTTTCTTCCCTTGGAAAAGGCATTGCCGCAGCAGCATTGGCTGCACTCCTTCAGGCACGCGGTTACCGCGTGCGTATCCGTAAACTCGACCCTTATCTGAACGTCGACCCCGGCACGATGTCGCCTTACCAGCACGGTGAGGTGTTCGTCACTGACGATGGTGCCGAAACAGACCTTGATCTGGGCCATTACGAGCGGTTCACCGGTCGTCCTGCAAATCAGCGGGATAACATCACCACCGGTCGCATCTACCGCAACATCATCGAAAAAGAACGCCGCGGCGATTATCTCGGTGCGACGGTTCAGGTCATTCCTCACGTCACGGATGAAATCAAGAACTTCATTCTTGAAGGCAATGACGATTATGATTTCGTGCTGTGCGAAATCGGCGGTACGGTTGGCGATATCGAAGCCATGCCGTTCCTCGAAGCTATTCGTCAGCTCGGCAACGAACTGCCACGCAACAGCGCAGTCTATATCCATCTGACATTGATGCCGTATATTCCAGCGGCAGGTGAACTCAAGACCAAGCCGACACAGCATTCGGTCAAGGAACTGCGTTCGATCGGTATTGCTCCGGATATTCTTCTGGTTCGTGCGGATCGCGAGATTCCGGCTTCCGAACGCCGCAAGCTGTCGCTGTTCTGTAATGTGCGTGAAAGTGCGGTTATTCAGGCGCTCGACGTCTCGACCATTTATGATGTGCCGATTGCCTATCATAAGGAAGGTCTCGACAACGAAGTGCTTGCAGCATTTGGTATCGAACCGGCACCGAAGCCACGTATGGAACGCTGGGAAGGTATTTCCCATCTTCTGCACAACCCTGAAGGCGAAGTTACCATTGCCGTTGTCGGTAAATATACCGAGCTGAAGGATGCTTATAAGTCGCTGATCGAAGCGCTGCAGCACGGTGGCATTGCCAACAAGGTCAAGGTCAATCTCGACTGGATCGAAGCTGAAGTCTTTGAAAGCGAAGACCCGTCGCCATATCTCGAAAAAGTCCACGGCATTCTGGTGCCAGGCGGCTTTGGTGAGCGTGGTGCGGAAGGCAAGATCCTTGCGGCCAAGTTCGCACGCGAACATAAGGTCCCTTATTTCGGCATCTGCTTCGGTATGCAGATGGCATGTCTCGAAGCCGCGCGTAATCTCGCCGGTATCGAAAATGCTTCTTCGACCGAGTTTGGCCCGACCAAGGAACCTGTTGTTGGTCTGATGACCGAGTGGCTGAAGGGCAATATGCTCGAAAAGCGTACGAAGTCGGGTGATCTGGGTGGCACGATGCGTCTTGGTGCGTATGATTCCACGCTCAAGGCTGGAACACGTATTGCCGAGATTTACGGTTCGACCGAGATTTCTGAACGTCATCGTCACCGCTATGAAGTGAACGTTGATTATAAGGACCGTCTTGAAGCAAGCGGCTTGGTATTCTCGGGCATGTCACCCGACGGCGTTCTGCCGGAAACGGTTGAGTATGCTGACCATCCTTGGTTCATCGGCGTTCAGTACCATCCGGAACTGAAGTCGCGTCCGTTTGAACCACACCCACTATTCTCTTCCTTCATCGCGGCTGCGATGGAACAGGGCAGACTGGTTTGATGCATGACAAATGATCTTGCGCGCAAAGCTCGTTCAGTTGACCATCTGGTGCTTCCAGTTTCTCAACTGAGTGAGGCGCGCAGGAGACTTTCCCTTCTGGGATTTACAGTGGCGCCGGACGCACAACATCCGTTCGGCACCGCTAATGTCTGCAGTTTCTTTGCAGACGATACTTATCTCGAAATGTTGGCTGTAGACCGTTCGCCGCTTTATGAAGCCGCCGCACAGCGAAACAACAGCTTTATCCAGCGTGACTTATCTTACCGTTTTCGAAACGGTGATGATGGTTTTTCCGGCATAGCCTTCAAGACCGACGATTCGCGTGGCGATCATGCGGAATTCAAGCGGCGCGGTATTTCCGGCGGTCGCATGGTCGAGTTTTCGCGCAGCTTCATCTCGTCTGAGGGAAAACGTGAGAAAGGCAGCTTCCGGCTGGCTTTTGCAGCGGACTTGCGCGCGCCGGACGCATTCTTCTTCACCTGTCAGCGTTTGGCATACCCCAAGACTGACCGTTCGCACCTGATCACACATGAAAATGGCGTATCAGGCTTACGCGAGATATTGCTGTGCGAAGAGCAACCGGAAGACTTCTCCGATCTCTTGCAGGGCGTATTTCATGCAGCTGCTCGGAGACGTGAAGATGGCTCCCTGGCAATCACGGTTAAAAATTCCAATATAGAGGTCATGACGCCGACACAGTTTAATAGCTGTTTCGGCTGGTCGCCGGAACTGCATGGTCGTGGCTTGCGGCTATCAGGACTGGTTTTCTCGGTTGCTTCGCTTTATGCCGTTGAGCAACTCCTCACTCGTAACGGAATCGCTTTTACAAAGAGCGATGGTCGTGTTCTCGTCCATCCTGCCGCAGGTCAGGGGACATTGTTTGTATTTGAAGGTTCACAGTCATGACGACCGCTAATTCTGCCGTGAAAATCGGCAATGTTACGTTCTCCAACAGCGCGCCACTGGCTTTGATTGCCGGGCCTTGCCAGATGGAAAGCCGTGAACATGCGTTCGACATGGCCGGACGTCTGGTGGAGATCACCAACAAGCTCGACATGGGCCTCGTCTATAAGTCGAGCTTCGACAAGGCCAACCGCACCTCGCTTAGCGCACAGCGCGGCATTGGTCTGGATAAGGCGCTCGAAGTTTTTGCCGATCTCAAGAAAGAGTTCGGCTTTCCTGTTCTCACTGACATCCATACTGAAGAGCAATGCGCAACTGTTGCTGAAGTTGTCGATGTTCTGCAGATTCCAGCGTTCCTTTGCCGCCAGACTGACCTTTTGGTCGCCGCTGCAAAGACAGGCCGTGCGGTTAATGTGAAGAAGGGCCAGTTTTTGGCGCCCTGGGACATGAAGAACGTGCTGGCCAAGATCACTGAGAATGGCAATCCGAATGTTCTGGCCACCGAACGCGGCGCGTCGTTCGGTTACAACACACTTGTTTCCGACATGCGTTCGCTGCCTATCATGGCAGGCTTCGGCTCTCCGGTGATTTTCGATGCTACCCATTCCGTGCAGCAGCCTGGCGGGCAGGGTGGTTCGTCCGGTGGCCAGCGCGAATTCGTTGAAACGCTTGCAAGCGCTGCGGTTGCTGTGGGTGTAGCCGGTGTATTCATCGAAACGCATGAAGACCCGGATAATGCACCATCTGACGGTCCAAACATGGTTCAGATTGATAAAATGCCTGCACTTCTCGAAAAGCTCATGGCTTTCGACAGGATTTCTAAATCGATTTAAAATTTCATTAGAAATTCACAGGCGGGGGATGTTCCTCCGCCTTTTATTTCTGTAATGAAGTCTCACATCGGATTTCTTCAATGTGCCTCGCGGCAGGAGCGGGGCTATCTACAGGGAAGGACTTGCCCCTATGACTGCAATCATCGACATCGTTGGTCGCGAAATTCTCGACAGCCGCGGTAACCCGACTGTTGAAGTCGACGTCGTACTCGAAGACGGCTCTTTTGGCCGCGCAGCTGTGCCATCGGGCGCTTCTACTGGCGCACATGAAGCTGTTGAGCTTCGTGACGGCGGCAGCCGCTATCTCGGCAAGGGCGTTGAAAAGGCTGTTGAAGCAGTCAATGGCAAGATTTTCGACGCAATCGCTGGCATCGATGCTGAAAATCAGCTGCTCGTTGACCAGGCTCTGATTGAACTTGATGGCACGCCAAACAAGGGCAATCTCGGTGCAAACGCAATTCTCGGCGTTTCGCTTGCTGTTGCCAAGGCTGCTGCACAGTCGACCGGCCTGCCACTTTATCGTTACGTTGGCGGTGCTAACGCCCATGTTCTGCCAGTTCCAATGATGAACATCATCAATGGTGGCGCACATGCCGACAATCCAATCGACTTCCAGGAATTCATGATCCTGCCAGTTGGTGCTCCATCGCTGCGCGAAGCTGTTCGTTATGGTGCGGAAGTTTTCCACACGCTCAAGAAGCGCCTCAAGGATGCTGGCCACAACACCAATGTTGGTGATGAAGGCGGTTTTGCTCCGAACCTGCTGAGCGCAGAAGCTGCTCTCGATTTCGTTGTAGAATCGATCGAAAAGGCTGGCTTCAAGCCGGGCGAAGATATTGCTATCGGTCTCGATTGCGCTGCGACTGAGTTCTTCAAGGACGGTAACTACGTCTATGAAGGCGAGAACAAGACCCGGGATCCAAAGGCTCAGGCTGAGTATCTCGCGAAGCTTGCTGCTGATTACCCAATCGTTTCGATTGAAGACGGCATGGCTGAAGACGATTGGGAAGGCTGGAAGTATCTGACCGACCTGATTGGCAAGAAGTGCCAGCTCGTTGGCGACGATCTGTTCGTAACGAACTCGGCTCGTCTGCGCGATGGTATCAAGATGGGCGTTGCCAACTCGATCCTCGTCAAGGTCAACCAGATCGGTTCGCTCAGCGAAACGTTGGATGCCGTCGAAACCGCACACAAGGCTGGTTACACCTCGGTCATGTCGCACCGTTCAGGCGAAACCGAAGATTCGACCATTGCCGATCTCGCAGTTGCAACCAACTGCGGTCAGATCAAGACCGGCTCGCTGGCTCGTTCAGACCGTACTGCAAAGTACAACCAGCTCATCCGCATCGAAGAAGAACTTGGCAAGCAGGCTCGCTATGCAGGCCGCAGCGCATTGAAGTTCCTCTAAGATCGAACTGATATTTGAATTTAAAAGGCGGGCTTCGGCTCGCCTTTTTCTTTGTGTCTTCGTGCAGACACATTTGCTTGTTCTCTAAGATTACAAACGGGGAGCAAAGTCATGTCGAACGATACGCTGGGTTTTTACGCCAATAACGCCGCGACTTATGCTGCGAGTTCCAGCATTAATCGCAAACTCGATAGCTTTCTCAAGCAAGTTCGTCCAACTGGGCGCATTCTCGAACTTGGTACGGGAAGCGGGCAGGATGCGAAGGCAATGCTTTCGCGTGGCTTCGATGTCGATCCGACCGACGGTTCACCCGAACTTGCTCAGGAAGCCTCGGCGCTGTTGCAGCGTCCTGTTAGGCAGCTGCTTTTTCACGAGCTTGATGCAGTTGACCGCTACGATGGCATTTATGCTTCGGCGTCGCTTCTTCATGCAAAGCGTGCCGATTTACCAAATATCGTGAAACATATGCATCGTGCATTAAAACCCGGCGGTTGGCTGTGGGCCAGTTTCAAAGACGGCCCCGGTGAGGGCCATGACGCATTGGGACGTTACTATAATTATATGAGTGCTGAAGAGATCGCCCGCATCTGGAACGACAATGCAGCTTGGAATGTTGTGTCACTGGAGAGTTGGCAGGGCGGTGGCTACGATCAGAAGCCGACTTTGTGGCATTCGGTGCTTTCACAGCGCTGAGCTTTCTCACAAACCATTCGAACTAAATCAGGCAGAGCCTTATCTTATAGCTGTCTTCCATTCCTCTTATGGCCTTTGCAGCCGTTATAGTCGATTTGACAAAACAAATTACATTGATATCAATATAAGTGCGGTTGCCAGTTTCATTCGGTGTCCTATTTCTAGGGAATGCTGACCGAGGGCAGACGCATCTAATCAAAAATGGGTGGGCCAAAATGGGAGAGAGAAATGGCTTACATAGAAGGATTTGTCGTCGCAGTTCCTAAGGCGAACAAGGAAACCTACCAGAAACACGCAGCCAAGGCTTCGGCCTTGTTCAAGGAATTCGGTGTGACGCGGATGGTGGAAGCCTGGGGCGACGATGTGCCTGATGGCAAAGTTACCGATTTCCGCCGTGCGGTACAGGCCAAGGACGACGAAGAGGTTGTCTTCTCGTGGTTCGAATATCCGGACAAAGCCACGCGCGATGCTGCCAATGAAAAAATGATGAGCGATCCGCGCATGAAGGACATGGGCGATACCATGCCATTTGATGGCAAGCGCATGATCATGGGGGGCTTCTCAACCATTCTTGATGTGTGATTTGCACAGGATTCGTTGATGAGATGGCGGCTTCGGCCGCCATTTCTGATTCAGGCGAGAGTCATATGTCGTAAAAATTCTACGCCGGAATTGCCCTGTCATCACTCTGCGGTAAAGCTCTGTTAAGCAAAATAATGCTTCATGGTGGAAATCGGATTGACGTGGTCAGAACGCGTGCGATCTGATTCTAACGGATCGGCACTCTGACTATCTTTATTAATGCGCAACTTGTTCCGAAGACTGGTTCCCGTTTTTCGGGGTGCGCTTTAATTCAGAATCAAAGCCGCTCTGAATGTCCGGGAAGGAAGTCGAAATGTGGACCAAGCAGAAACGTAAATCTATCCGCGGCCGTTTTGTGCTGCCTATTCTGACGGCTGCGTTTCTTAGCTATTTCGGCTTTCACGCCTATCATGGCGAATTCGGTCTTTATTCCCGCATCCAGCTTGAAGAACAGAAGAGCTTGCTGACGCAGCAGCTCGATAAGGTGACTGCCGACAGAGCAGCACTTGAAAAGCGAGTCACGCTTTTACGTGATGGTTCGATTGAAAAGGACATGCTTGACGAGCAGGCCCGCAGAGCGCTTAATCTCTCTCATCCCGATGAAATGACAATTATCGTTTCTCGGGAGGATCGATCGAATTAACCAAATCCCGGTTAATTGTCTTTTTGTGATATGTTTTTAAGGGCTTGGCGGCATAGCAGCTATGCTCTACGCGCATATTGTATCTTGTAAATTGCCCGTATAACGTCACAATAGAACGACAATCGTAGAGCGCCGCGCGTCCTTCGTGTGCGTGAATGTGCTCTGATAATTTGAATCGACGCATGTTGCTTTCAAAATCGATTCCGATTTTGGGTGCATGCTGTAGGGAGCGAGATATGGCACCGAAGGCTAATAAGGCGTCGGCTGGAAAATCGCAGGCGTCTTTTGGGAATGTTCCCAAGACTCCAGCGCCAGCTGATTTCACTAAAGAGCAGGAACTGAACGCTTACCGTGAAATGCTGTTGATCCGCCGTTTCGAAGAAAAGGCCGGACAGCTTTATGGTATGGGCTTTATCGGTGGCTTCTGTCACCTTTATATCGGTCAGGAAGCTGTCGTCGTTGGTATGCAGAGTGCGCTCAAGGAAGGTGATCAGATCATCACTTCCTATCGTGACCATGGTCACATGCTGGCAACCGGCATGGAAGCGCGTGGCGTTATGGCCGAGCTTACCGGCCGCCGTGGAGGTTACTCCAAGGGCAAGGGCGGCTCCATGCACATGTTCTCGAAGGAAAAGGGCTTTTACGGCGGTCATGGTATCGTCGGCGCTCAGGTTCCTCTTGGCACTGGTCTTGCCTTTGCGAACAAGTATCGCGGCAATGACAATATCTCCGTCACTTATTTCGGTGATGGCGCAGCCAATCAGGGTCAGGTCTATGAAGCTTTCAACATGGCATCGCTGTGGAAGCTTCCGGTGATCTACGTGATCGAAAACAACCGCTATGCAATGGGCACGTCGGTTTCGCGTTCTTCCGCTGAAACAGATTTCTCCAAGCGCGGCGTTTCGTTCAACGTTCCGGGCATCAAGGTTGACGGCATGGACGTTCGCGCCGTTGCAGCTGCTGCTGAAGCCGCTGCTGAATGGGCGCGTGCTGGCAAGGGTCCATTGATTCTCGAAATGGAAACCTATCGTTATCGCGGTCACTCGATGTCCGATCCTGCGAAGTATCGCTCGAAGGACGAAGTGCAGAAGATGCGCTCCGAGCACGATCCGATTGAACAGGTCAAACAGCGCCTGATTGAAAATAACTGGGCCACTGAAGAAGAGCTGAAGGAAATCGACAAGGAAGTCCGCGACATCGTCGCTGATTCGGCCGATTTCGCTCAAAACGATCCAGAGCCGGATGTTTCCGAGCTCTACACGGATATTCTGCTCTAATTCAGGAAAGGTATTGTCATGCCCGTAGAAATTCTCATGCCTGCCCTTTCCCCGACTATGGAAGAAGGCAAACTGTCCAAGTGGCTGAAAAAAGAAGGCGACAAGGTCACATCCGGTGACGTGATCGCCGAAATCGAAACCGATAAGGCGACGATGGAAGTCGAAGCTGTTGACGAAGGCACCGTCGGTAAAATTCTCATCGCAGAAGGAACCGAAGGCGTGAAGGTCAACACGCCAATTGCTGTTCTGCTCGGCGATGGCGAAAGCGCCTCCGACATCGGTTCTGCTCCTGCTGCAAAAGCTGAAGCACCGAAAGAAGAAGCAAAAGAAGCACCAAAGACTGAGGAAAAGAAGGCTGATAGCGTGCCCGCTGCTCCAAAAGTTGAAGTTGCTTCCGATCCGGACATTCCAGCCGGTACAGAAATGGTTTCGATGACTGTGCGTGAAGCACTGCGCGACGCCATGGCTGAAGAAATGCGCCGCGACGAGAACGTCTTCATCATGGGTGAAGAAGTTGCCGAGTATCAGGGCGCCTACAAGATCACACAGGGCCTTCTCGACGAATTCGGCGCACGCCGCGTTGTCGATACCCCGATCACCGAGCATGGTTTTGCCGGCGTTGGCGTTGGTGCAGCAATGGCTGGCTTGAAGCCAATTGTCGAATTCATGACGTTCAACTTCGCCATGCAGGCGATTGACCAGATCATCAATTCGGCTGCGAAGACGCTTTATATGTCGGGTGGCCAGATGGGCGCACCGATGGTGTTCCGCGGTCCTTCGGGCGCTGCTGCCCGCGTTGCCGCCCAGCACTCCCAGTGCTATGCAGCATGGTACAGCCAGATCCCGGGCCTGAAGGTCGTCATGCCTTACTCGGCTGCTGATGCGAAGGGTCTTCTCAAGGCTGCTATCCGCGATCCAAATCCGGTCATCTTCCTTGAAAACGAAATTCTCTACGGTCATCATTTCGATGTGCCGAAGCTTGACGATTTCGTTCTGCCAATCGGCAAGGCCCGCATTCACAAGCAGGGCAAGGACGCGACCATCGTTTCGTTCGGTATCGGCATGACCTATGCGGTCAAGGCTGCTGAAGAGCTGGCTGCACAGGGCATCGATGTCGAAATCATCGATCTGCGCACCATCCGCCCAATGGATATTCCAACGGTCGTTGAATCGGTAAAGAAGACCGGTCGTCTCGTTACCGTTGAAGAAGGCTACCCACAGTCTTCCGTTGGTACTGAAATTGCCACCCGCGTCATGCAGCAGGCTTTCGACTATCTCGATGCGCCAATCCTGACGATCGCTGGCAAGGACGTTCCGATGCCCTATGCGGCAAATCTCGAAAAGCTGGCTCTGCCAACTGTTGCAGAAGTGGTGGAAGCGGTGAAAGCCGTGACCTACACCGCCTGAGGAGGTACTGGACATGCCGATTAAAATCACCATGCCAGCACTTTCGCCAACTATGGAAGAGGGCAATCTCTCCAAGTGGCTGGTCAAAGAAGGCGACAAGGTTACGTCCGGCGATGTGATCGCTGAGATCGAAACCGACAAGGCGACGATGGAAGTCGAAGCTGTCGATGAAGGTGTTGTTGCCAAGCTCGTCGTTCCTGCTGGAACCGAAGGCGTCAAGGTTAACGCGCTGATCGCAATCCTCGCCGAAGACGGCGAGGATGTTGCAGAAGCAGCTAAAGGCGGCGATTCCGCTCCTGCACCAAAGGCAGAAGCAGCTAAGGAAGAGCCAAAGAAGGAAGTTGCAACCGCGGCTCCTGCAAAGGCTGAAGCCCCAGCAGCTGCTCCGGCAGCAGCCAAGAGTGCCGAGAACAAGGGCGACCGCGTTTTCGCATCGCCGCTTGCTCGTCGCATCGCCAAGGATGCAGGCGTTGATGTCTCCGCTGTAAAAGGCACTGGCCCTCATGGCCGTGTCGTTCAGCGTGACGTTGAAGCTGCAATTAAGTCCGGCGGAGCGAAAGCAGCATCCGCTGCACCGCAGGCAGCTGCATCGGCTCCGAAGCCTCAGTCGGATGATGCCATCCTCAAGCTCTTTGAGGAAGGTACATACGAAATCGTTCCTCACGACGGTATGCGCAAGACCATTGCACGCCGCCTGGTTGAATCGAAGCAGACTGTTCCGCATTTCTATCTGACGATCGATTGCGAACTCGATGCGCTTCTGGCTCTCCGTTCGCAGATCAATTCGGCTGCACCGCTGACCAAGACGGAGAAGGGTGAGGTTCCGGCCTACAAGCTTTCTGTCAACGATCTGGTGATCAAGGCTGTTGCTCTTGCGCTGCGTGACATTCCTGAAGCCAATGTCTCCTGGACTGAAGGCGGCATGATTAAGCACAAGCGTGCGGATGTCGGCGTTGCTGTGTCGATCCCTGGCGGTCTGATTACGCCAATCGTGCGTCAGTCGGAATCCAAAACGCTGTCCGCCATCTCCAACGAGATGAAGGATCTTGCCAAGCGTGCGCGTGATCGCAAGCTCAAGCCTGATGAATATCAGGGTGGTTCGACCTCTGTGTCCAACCTCGGCATGTTCGGCGTGAAGGACTTTGCAGCAATCATCAACCCACCACATGCGACGATCTTCGCAATCGGTGCGGGCGAACAGCGCGCAGTGGTCAAGAACGGTGAAATCAAGGTTGCGACGGTTATGTCCGTGACCCTTTCCACCGATCACCGTGCCGTCGATGGTGCTCTGGCCGCTGAACTTGCACAGGCCTTCAAGCGTCACATCGAAAACCCGATGGGTATGCTGGTCTGATTGGATGGCCTTTAAATGCGCCGCATTCTCAGAATGCGGCGCTTGAGGTTTTGAAAATGGCAGGACTACTTAAACTTCGCCCGGCTGAACGCCATGATGCTGCCGAGATAGCCATTTTGGTCGATATCTCTTCTCATGGCTTCGCACATTGGTTGTGGCAAAGTGTTATGCATGATTGCGACGCTGAGACCGTGATGGAGGCGGGCTTACGTCAGATGCAGGAAGCTGGCATGGAGGGCTGGCAAGGAACGACCATCGCCGAGTGGGATGGCGTTACAGCTGGATTATCCATCGGTTTTACTCTGGACGAAAGCTTGCATGAGCTAAAGCCACAGAACGAGGTTCTGGCTCAAATTATTGCACTTCAATGCAAGGTGATCGGCAGCCGTTTTATAGACAGCGTTGCCGTTTATCAGAAATTTCGTGGCAAGAGCATCGGTCGCGCACTCGTTGCAAATGAAATCGAGCAGGCAAAACTGAGCGGGAACGCCAGTCTCAGCCTGATAACAGAAAGCCATAATAGCGTAGCGCTTTCGCTTTATCGCGGTTATGGATTTGAAGAAATGGAACGGCTCGAAGCTGTGAAGCGTATCGGGCAGGACAAAGTTCATGACTGGGTATTGCTTACCCGGAATGTGAACTGAGCAAAGGCAGGAACAATATGGCCGACACTTACGACGTTATTGTTATCGGATCCGGTCCTGGAGGCTATGTTGCGGCGATCCGCGCAGCACAGCTCGGGCTCAAGACGGCTGTTGTAGAGCGCGAACATCTCGCTGGCATCTGCTCCAACTGGGGTTGTATCCCGACCAAAGCGCTTCTGCGTTCGGCTGAAGTGAAGCACCTCGCTGATCATGCCAAAAATTATGGTCTGAAGCTTGAAGGTTCAATCACTGCCGATATCAAGGCTGTTGTTTCCCGTTCGCGCGGCATTGCCGAGCGCATGAACGGTGGCGTCGGCTTCCTGATGAAGAAGAACAAGATCGATGTGATCTGGGGCGAAGCAAAGCTTTCCAAGCCGGGTGAAATCGTCGTTTCCAAGACTTCCAAGGCGCCGATGCTGCCACAGGCACCTCAGCCGAAGAACACGCTTGGCGAAGGCACTTACAAGGCTAAGCACATCATCGTTGCAACAGGTGCGCGTCCGCGTGCGCTTCCAGGCATTGAGCCAGATGGCAAGCTGATCTGGACTTACTTTGAAGCGATGGTGCCGCAGGAACTGCCGAAAACCATGCTGGTCATGGGTTCGGGCGCAATCGGCATTGAGTTTGCCTCGTTCTATAACGACATGGGCGTTGATGTTACCGTCGTTGAACTGATGTCGCAGATCATGCCTGTTGAAGATGCGGAAATTTCGGCTTTCGCACGCAAGCAGCTCGAAAAACGCGGTCTCAAGATCATCACCGAAGCCAAGGTTTCCAAAGTTGAGAAGGGCGCAAACAATGTGACCGCTCATATCGAAACCAAGGATGGTAAGGTTCAGACACTCACCGTTGATCGCATGATTTCGGCTGTTGGCGTTCAGGGCAATATCGAGAATATCGGTCTTGAAGCACTTGGCGTTAAGACTGATCGTGGCTGCATTGCCATCGACGCTTATTGCAAGACCAATGTTGACGGCATTTATGCGATTGGTGACGTTGCTGGACCGCCGATGCTGGCTCACAAGGCTGAGCATGAAGCTGTTATCTGCGTTGAAAAGATTGCAGGTCTGCCAAATGTTCATCCGCTTGACCGCAATATGGTCCCAGGCTGCACCTATTGTAACCCACAGGTTGCATCGGTTGGTTTGACTGAAGCCAAGGCAAAGGAAAAAGGCCTCGACATTCGTGTCGGTCGTTTCCCATTTGTAGCAAACGGTAAAGCGATTGCACTTGGTGAAGATCAGGGACTGGTCAAGACGATCTTCGACAAGAAGACCGGACAGCTGCTGGGCGCGCATCTTGTTGGTGCCGAAGTGACCGAACTTATTCAGGGCTTCGTCGTTGCGATGAACCTTGAAACCACTGAAGAAGAACTGATGCACTCGGTCTTCCCGCATCCAACGATTTCCGAAACGATGAAGGAAAGCGTACTGGATGCATATGGCCGCGCGCTGAATATGTAATTCAGAGATCTGATTCCGACATTTGCACCTCTTCACAACAAGTGTTGTGCAAATGTCGGTTTTCAAACTTTGAATTCAATTCACGAGGAAACGCTCTTAAAGGAGTGAACTCATTCCGCTGATTGATAATGGAGGGCCATGGCGGCGTGCCGCTTGGCCCATGATTAAATGGTGTACGACAGGCGGTCTTGCTTTAGGCTTTCTGGCAGGAAGCTTGAGCTTGCTCGGCGGAAACACCATATCGGTCAACGGAATGGCTATCGCTGGCTGGTACGGCGTCTGGATACTGACATTCGCTCTCGGATTAGGCGGCTTTCTGTTTGGCCTCATCTGGGCGCTGGTTTTCAGAGCATTAGGTATGGCAGCGAGACGGTAAGCCGCAGCAAATGCCATTGCATTGCAGCGTATCAAATTGTTAGGGCAAGCGTTAAGTCAGGGGTCTACCCATTATTGGAACAGATCAGCTCTCAGGCATTTGTTTCAGATAGGCAGGAAACAGCATGGTTACAGTTCTCGATACAGTGAACCAGAGACGTCAGCGGCACCCTGAAAAGGCTCACCGTCCAGACACCGAAATTCTGAAGAAGCCGGACTGGATCCGCGTCAAGGCCCCGGTTTCTCGCGGCTATAACGAGACGCGCGAGATCGTCCGCTCGAACAAGCTTGTTACCGTTTGCGAAGAAGCAGGTTGCCCGAACATTGGCGAGTGCTGGGAAAAGAAGCACGCGACCTTCATGATCATGGGCGAAATCTGCACCCGCGCCTGTGCTTTCTGTAACGTATCGACCGGTATCCCAACGGCTCTTGATCCAAATGAGCCGGAAAATGTCGCTAAGGCTGTCAAGCAGATGGGCCTTACCCACGTCGTTATTACCTCTGTTGACCGTGACGATCTGGCCGATGGCGGCGCACAGCATTTTGCCGAAGTTATTCGCGCGATCCGCGCGGCGACCCCGAAGACGACGATTGAAATCCTTACGCCAGACTTCCTTCGCAAGGAAGGCGCGCTTGAGGTCGTGGTCAAGGCACGCCCTGACGTGTTCAATCACAATCTGGAAACGGTTCCGTCGAAATATCTCAAGGTTCGTCCGGGGGCTCGTTATTTCCATTCGATCCGCCTGTTGCAGCGCGTGAAGGAACTCGACCCGACAATCTTCACGAAGTCCGGCATCATGGTTGGTCTTGGCGAAGAGCGGAACGAAATCCTTCAGCTGATGGACGACCTTCGTTCTGCTGAGGTAGATTTCATGACCATCGGTCAGTATCTCCAGCCAACCCGCAAGCACCATCCGGTGATCCGTTTCGTAACGCCAGACGAATTCAAGTCTTTCGAGACAATTGGTCGTACCAAGGGCTTTGCGCTCGTTGCGTCCAGCCCGCTGACGCGTTCATCGCACCATGCCGGTGACGATTTCGCAAAGCTCAAGGCTGCTCGCGAAGCGCAGGTTGCAGCACAGGCTTAAGTTCGCATGCCGCAATTTACGAATGTCAGACGCGTTCATCACAGGGCAGACCAGATGTTTGCCCTGGTATCGGATGTTGAAAAATATCCGCAATTCCTGCCGATGTGCGAAGCACTCTCAATTCGCTCCCGAAAGGAGCGGGAGGGCAAGACGCTTTTGATCGCCGACATGACGGTTGGCTATAAGCTGATCCGCGAGACATTCACCAGCCAGGTGCTTCTGAAGCCGGACGAAAACGTCATCGACGTGAAATATGTCGATGGCCCGTTCCGCTATCTCGACAATCGCTGGACATTTAAGCCGGTTAGCGATGGTTATGAATGTGACGTCGAATTCTTCATCGATTATGAATTCAAAAGTCGCACGCTTGGGCTGCTGATGGGATCAATGTTCGATCTGGCTTTCCGCAAGTTCTCAGAAGCCTTTGAGAAGCGTGCTGACGCGATTTACGGTCTGGCTTAGGCTTTAGAGTTCAGCGCCTCAAGGACCAGTGCCAGCGCAGAAAGCACGGTTTCATGCCGAATGTCTTCGCGTGACTTTTCACCAAAACGGCATTCTTTGTGTAGCGTGGCAAAACCTTTGCGCGCGCTGGCAATGTGCACGAGACCGACCGGCTTTTCTGCTGACCCGCCACCGGGGCCGGCAATACCGGTAACGGCAATGCTGATGCCAGCGCGTGAATTGTTCAGCGCGCCTTCTGCCATAGCTATTGCCACGTCTTTTGAAACCGCACCCACCTGGTTGATCAGTTCCATCGGGACACCGATCATCTCATTCTTGGCTTCATTGGAGTAGGTTACAAAGCCGCGATCCACCACATCGGATGAACCTGCAATATCGGTGAGTGCTGCCGCGATAAGCCCGCCTGTGCAGGATTCTGCTGTCGCAATCATGATGCCGTGTTTGCGGCAAGCGTTGAGTACGTCGATGGCCTGGGTTTCCGCAACAAGTGTCATTCTGGAACCTCATAGGCAGGAACTTCACCGGGATAGATGACTGTTGCCGTAACGATAGCAGCAATGCCTTCGCCGCGACCAACAAAGCCCATTTTCTCGTTGGTGGTCGCTTTGACGGAAACACGGTCATGCGAAATGCCGAGCATATTGGCCATGGCTTCCATCATTGCCGGGCGATGCGGACCAATCTTAGGTTCTTCAGCGATGATCGTCACATCTGCGTTGGCGATACGACCACCGGCTTCACGCACGATCTTGACCGCATGTTCAACAAAGATATGCGATGCAGCACCCTTCCACTGCGGATCGGAAGGCGGGAAATGTGTGCCAATATCGCCTGCGCCGCGTGTGGCAAGCAGGGCATCGGTCAGTGCGTGGAGGGCCACGTCGGCATCCGAGTGACCGTTCAGTTTCCTGTCGTGCGGAATGGCCACGCCGCAAAGCGTGACGTGGTCGCCCGGCTCGAAACTGTGAACGTCATAGCCATTGCCGGTGCGGATATCTGGAAATGAAGTCATGCCATGCCTCAAGCGTTTGTCGGCCATTTCAATATCTTTGGCCCATGTGAGTTTGGTATTGTCTGCCGAACCCTCGATGATACGCACGGAAAGTCCATAAGCTTCCGCAATCGAGGCATCGTCGGTAAAATCCGAGCGGCCGCTGAGATAAGCTTTTTCGTGGGCGTCCAGGATCGGGTTAAATGGAAAGGCCTGCGGCGTCTGTGCTGCAAAAAGACCAGCACGAGGGACAGTCGTTCTAACAGTGCCATCACTGGCCGATTGCTTCAGCGTGTCCGAAACGGCAAGGGCAGGCAGCACGCCTTCCTGCGGTGTCAGATTGTCGAATATGCGCGCAAGCAAATCCTGCTCAATGAATGGACGCACACCATCATGGATGAGGACATAGTCAGGGGCGTTCTTGTTGAGCGCCAGCAATCCAAGTCGCGTGGATTCCTGTCGCGTCGGACCACCGGTGACAACGCGCACATTCTCATAATATTCGGTGATGGCATTTTCATAAAGCGCCGCATCATCAGCATGGATGACCACGATGATCTGATCGATCTCAGCGCAATGCGCAAAAGCACGCAGCGTGCGCGAAAGCACTGCTTCGCCGCCGATCCGCCGATATTGCTTCGGCCCTTCAGTGCTTTGTCCCGCCCGTTCGCCGCGTCCTGCGGCTACGATGACTGCTGCTGCCCGTGAAATGTCGGTCGCCTTCGCCAAAAGATTCATCTAGTTACATGCGGAATAATGCCTTGCGCAAATAATTGCCAGACGGCAATCGATTTATCATCGCAGCTACGCGCTTTTCCTTGCGTTCAATGCATTGAGTGATTAAAGTGTGTGCTAATTGCATCATGCACATCAAATGGGCATTTCTTGGTGACTACCCTTGAACAACCTCTGAATATACGCGGTGTGACACTGCCAAATCGCGTATTTCTCGCGCCCATGTCGGGCGTTTCCGATCTTCCGTTCCGAAAGCGCGCCGCCGAGGCTGGTGCGGGCATGGTTGTTTCGGAAATGGTGGCAAGTGCTGAACTCTGCAATCGCCATAAGGAAAGCATGTTGCGCTTATCCGGCGAAGGGCTTGGCACGCATGTCGTGCAGCTTGCAGGCCGCGAAGCGCACTGGATGGGCGAAGCAGCCATCATCGCCGAGGGCGAGGGCGCGGATATTATCGACATCAATATGGGCTGCCCTGCCAAGAAAGTGACGGGCGGCTATTCCGGTTCAGCCCTTATGCGAGATCTCGATCATGCCATGACGTTGGTTGAAGCAACCGTTAATGCCGTGAAAGTGCCAGTTACGCTGAAAATGCGTCTTGGCTGGGACGAAAACAGTATCAACGCACCGGAGCTTGCAAAGCGTGCCGAAGATGCGGGTATTGCGATGGTGACGGTTCATGGACGCACACGTTGCCAGTTTTATGAAGGCACAGCCGACTGGGACGCCATTCATGCGGTGCGCGATGTCGTGAAGATTCCATTGATCGCCAATGGCGATGTGTCGTCACGCGAAGATGCGGAAGAATTGCTGCGTCGCTCAGGCGCTGATGCCGTGATGGTCGGACGTGCGTCCTATGGTCAGCCCTGGCTTGCAGGCTTGATCGCAGGCAGCGATTTCGCACCGCGGTCGGAAGATGGCATTCTTTCTTATATTATAAGACATTACGAAGATATGCTCGACCATTATGGCAGCAAGACGGGTATTCGCCATTCAAGAAAGCATCTTGGCTGGTATCTGGATCGCCATGCAGTCGAAGCATTTTCTCCCGCAGACAAGGCTGAAATCATGACGCTCATCGATCCGGAAGCGGTTATCGCGGCATTGACCCGCGTTTTTCTGCGTGAAGCAGACAGAAAGGTCGCGTGATGGGCGTTAGAGGTGAAACGAACGGCATTCCAGCAATCATTCTGGATGCAATCAATCAGCCTGTCATTATGGTCAGCGCCGACAATCGTATTGTTTATGCCAATATGGATGCGGAGCAGTTTTTCCGCTCAGGTTCGTCCATTCTGGCGCGTAACCGTCTTGAATCTTTTCTGCCTTTCGGAAGCCCATTGCTGGCTCTTGTCGATCAGGTTCGCACCGCTCAGGTTCCGGTGAACGAGTATCGCGTCGATATTTCATCGCCGAAACTCGGTGCCGAACGCATTGTCGATCTTTACGTGGCACCGGTCATCGAAACGCCGGGTGCTGTGGTTATTCTGTTTAAAGAAAAGACCATGGCGGAGAAGATCGACCGTCAGATGACCCATCGCGGAGCCGCACGTTCGGTGACGGGGCTTGCTTCCATGCTGGCGCATGAGATCAAGAACCCGCTTTCAGGCATTCGCGGGGCCGCTCAACTGCTTGAACAGGTGGTGGGTGATGAAGACCGCGCATTGGCACGGTTGATTACCGATGAAACCGATCGCATCGTGAAGCTCGTTGATCGTATGGAAGTGTTTTCCGATGAGCGGCCTATCGAGCGCACGGCGGTCAATATCTATTCGGTGCTGGATCATGTGAAGACGTTGGCGCGAAACGGTTTCGCGCGGCATATCCGCTTTGTCGAGGAATATGACCCGTCGCTGCCGCCGGTTTATGCCAATCGCGATCAGCTTGTGCAGGTTTTTCTCAATCTGGTGAAAAATGCTGCTGAGGCGCTTGGCGACCGTGAAGGTGCCGAGATCACGCTCTCGACGGCTTATCGTCCGGGTATTCGCCTGCAAGTGCCGGGTGCCAGTGACCGTGTTGCGCTGCCGCTTGAGTTCTGCGTCCATGATAATGGTCCGGGCGTGCCGGAAGATATGCTGCCGCACCTGTTTGATCCGTTTGTGACGACCAAGACCAACGGGTCAGGTCTCGGACTGGCGCTTGTGGCCAAAATCATTGGAGATCATGGCGGTGTGATCGAGTGCGATAGTCATCCATTGCGCACTACGTTCCGCATTCTCATGCCTGCATGGAAAAGTTCTGCTGATAACACGGGCTCCAAGAGCCCAAGCATGTCTGCAAAGACAGGAGATAACGCATGATTGCCGGACGTCCGACAGGTACGATTCTCGTTGCGGATGACGATGCTGCAATTCGCACAGTGCTCAATCAGGCACTTTCGCGTGCTGGCTACGATGTTCGGGTTACATCCAACGCGACCTCGCTGTGGCGTTGGGTGGCAGCTGGCGATGGCGATCTGGTGATTACCGACGTCAATATGCCAGACGAAAATGCGTTTGATCTGCTGCCGCGCATCAAGAAAATGCGTCCCGATCTGCCGATTGTGGTGATGAGCGCGCAAAATACATTCATGACCGCGATCCGGGCTTCGGAAGCGGGAGCTTATGAATATCTGCCAAAGCCATTCGATCTGACAGAGCTCATCAATATTGTTGGTCGTGCGCTTTCAGAGCCAAAGCATAAACCAGCTGCCGTGTTGCAGGATGAGCAGGCTGAAAATATGCCACTCGTTGGCCGTTCGCCCGCCATGCAGGAAATCTATCGCGTCTTGGCCCGCATGATGCAAACCGACCTGACCATGATGGTCACAGGTGAGTCGGGCACAGGCAAGGAACTGGTCGCGCGCGCGTTGCATGAATATGGGCGCCGTCGCAAAGGACCGTTTGTTGCCATCAATATGGCTGCAATTCCACGCGATCTGATCGAATCCGAACTGTTTGGCCATGAAAAAGGTGCCTTTACCGGCGCACAGAACCGTTCAAGCGGACGTTTTGAACAGGCCAATGGCGGTACGCTGTTCCTTGACGAAATCGGCGACATGCCGATGGAAGCGCAGACGCGCTTGCTGCGCGTGTTGCAGCAGGGCGAATATATGACGGTCGGTGGCCGCACGCCCATCAAGACCGATGTGCGCATCGTGGCCGCAACCAACAAGGATTTGCGCCAGCTCATCGCACAGGGTCTGTTTCGCGAAGACCTTTATTATCGTCTGAATGTCGTGCCACTGCGCTTGCCGCCGCTTCGTGAGCGCAGCGAAGATGTGCCTGATCTGGTTCGTCATTTCTTCAAGCGCGCTGCCGAAGAAGGCCTGCCAGAGAAACGCATTACGCCCGCTGGCATTGAAATGATGCGTCGCTATCCGTGGCCGGGTAACGTGCGCGAACTCGAAAATCTCGTGCGCAGGCTTTCAGCACTTTATCCGCAGGATGAGATTTCACCGGAAATCATCGAGACCGAGCTGAAGTCAGAGCTTTCAAAGCCTGATATTCCAATTGCGGTTGCGGGCGACATTGAAAACATCACCATATCGCAGGTCGTTGAGCAGAATATGCAGCGATACTTCGCATCGTTTGGTGCTGATTTGCCCCCACCAGGGCTTTATCATCGCGTGCTGGCGGAACTGGAGTATCCGCTGATTCTTGCTTGTCTGACCGCAACGCGGGGTAATCAGATCAAGGCTGCAGAGATTCTTGGACTTAATCGCAATACGTTGCGTAAGAAGATCAGAGAGCTTGGCGTGAACATCTATCGGGGCACAAAGCAGTAAAAACCGGGCAGTAAGACCGCTCACAGTTTCGCGAAGTCTCATTTAAGCTGTAAACAATCGTTGCATTTTCGCCACAATGCGTTGCATAGATGCAACGCTATTGGGTAACATGGTTAACATGAATACAGCGAATCTGACGACGGATATGGATAAGGTGGGGCGATCATCGCAAGGCGGTGAGGGGCGCAGGCTTCTTGCATTGCCCGGTATCATTACCGTTGTGTTGGCGCTGGTTACAGCGTCAATTTCTTTTGCCATCCTCATCGGTATCACGCCAATCACGCCTGATCGCAACGTGACGATTGCGTTGGTTATCGTCAATGTTGCGCTGATTGTTTTTCTTATCCTGCTGATTTGCCGCGAGATTTTCCGTATCGTATCGGCTCGCAGATCGGGAAAAGCAGCTTCTCGTCTGCATGTCCGCATTGTCGCGCTGTTCTCATTGATTGCGGCTGTTCCGGCAATCGTGGTGGCAATTGTCGCTTCCGTGACGCTTAATCTCGGACTTGATCGGTGGTTTGATACGAATACACGCGATATCGTGAGTTCGTCGCAGAGTTTGGCCGATTCCTATCTCCGCGACACGGCACTTAACTTGCAGAGCACCTCTTTTTCGATGCTGCAGGAGCTTGATGCTCAACGCACGCTTTACAGTCTCGATAGGGGCGGGTTCATCCGCTATATGACGCTGCAAGCCGGTGGCCGCGGGCTGCTTGGTGCATTTCTGGTTCGTGAAGACGGCACCGTTATCGTTAAAAGCGAAACTGGTGTGGAAACACGACTTCCACCTCCTACCGAAGATGCTCTGCAAACAGCCTCTGACGGTAAGCCGGTTATCATTCCCCCGGGCGACCTGAACTTTGTCGGCGCGGTTATCAAGATGCGCGAAATACCGGATCTGTATCTTTACACGGTTCGGGCTATCGATCAGCAGATATTGGACGCAATGCGTCTGATGAAAGCCAATACAGAACGCTATCAGGAGATGGACGCTACGCGCATTCCGACCCAGATCGCTTTTGCGCTTCTCTATTTTGGTCTGACTCTCATTGTTCTGTTGTCGGCTATTTGGACCGGTATTGCCGTTGCTGACCGTCTGGTGCGCCCGATCAGGCTGCTGATTGGCGCTGCTGATGATGTGGCTGCTGGCAATCTCGATATTTCTGTGCCGGTACGCTCGTCGGATGGTGACGTTGGTGCGCTTTCGGGCACCTTCAACAACATGGTCGCCGAGCTTAAGAGCCAGCGTAACGAACTTCTGTCGGCGAAAGACCAGATCGATGAACGCCGTCGCTTCTCCGAAGCCGTGCTTTCGGGCGTTACAGCCGGTGTTATCGGCATCGAAACGGATGGCTCGATTTCGATCCTCAATCGCTCTGCGGAGCATATGTTCGGGGTCAGCTCAGAGGATGCAATCGGCAAGAGCCTAAGCAGCATTGCTCCTGAAATCGGACAGGCTTTTGAAGTTGCCCGCACGACGGGTCGTACTGTTCATCGCGAGCAGGTCAGCATGACTCGTGGCGGTGTTGCGCGTACCTTCAACGTGCAGGTAACTGTTGAGGATGCGGAATCCGACGATCACTCTTATGTCGTCACCGTTGATGACATTACCGATCTTGTTCAAGCACAGCGTTCGTCTGCATGGGCTGATGTTGCGCGCCGCATTGCACATGAGATCAAAAACCCGCTCACACCGATCCAGCTTTCGGCTGAACGCATTCGTCGTCGTTATGGCAAGGTGATTACCGAGGATCGCGAAGTCTTCGATCAATGCACCGACACGATCATTCGTCAGGTTGGCGATATTGGTCGTATGGTCGATGAATTCTCCGCTTTTGCGCGTATGCCCAAGCCTGAAATGAAGGCCATGGATATGCGCGAGGCGCTGCGGGAAGCATCGTTCCTCATTGAAGTCAGCCGTCAGGATATTCAGTTCGCCAATGAATATGGTTCTGAAAAGCTGATTGGTTCGTTTGATAGCCGCTTGCTCGGTCAGGCATTTGGCAACGTCATCAAGAATGCCAGTGAAGCAATTGATGCTGTGCCCAAGGAAGAGCGCGGCGAGGGGCATATTCTTGTGCGCTCAATGAAGGCGGACGGGAACCTGATCGTCGATGTCATCGATAACGGCAAAGGTCTGCCGGGTGATGATCGTCAGAAGCTTCTGGAGCCTTATATGACGACGCGAGAAAAAGGCACGGGCCTTGGCCTCGCTATCGTCCGCAAGATCGTGGAAGACCACGGCGGACATTTGGAATTGCATGATGCGCCAGCAGATTTCCACGGAGGACGTGGCGCAATGATACGTATGATCTTTCCTGAGGTTTCCGCCGGTCCATCCGGTGCGGAAGAGGGAAATCCCGGAAACGAGATAATTGGACAGGTGAACTGATATGGCAGCCGATATTCTTGTAGTTGATGACGAAGCGGATATTCGGGAACTCGTTGCAGGTATCCTCAGCGACGAAGGCTATGAAACCCGCACAGCCTTTGATGCCGATAGTGCGCTTGCGGCGATTGATGATCGCGTGCCACGGTTGGTGTTTCTCGATATCTGGTTGCAGGGCAGCCGCCTTGATGGTCTTGCGCTGCTCGATGAAATCAAGAAGCAGCATCCCGATCTGCCAGTGGTGATGATTTCCGGTCACGGCAATATTGAAACGGCTGTGTCTGCGATCCGCCGCGGTGCTTATGATTTTATCGAAAAGCCTTTCAAGGCGGATCGTCTTATTCTGGTTGCTGAACGTGCGCTGGAAACGTCGAAGCTGAAGCGTGAGGTTTCCAATCTGCGCAAGCGCGGCGGTAACAGTATGGAACTGATTGGCGCGTCACTTGCGATCAACCAGCTGCGCCAGACCATAGAGCGCGTTGCACCAACCAATAGCCGCATTATGATCACTGGCCCTTCGGGTGCTGGTAAAGAGCTGGCGGCACGCGCCATTCATGCGCAATCGAGCCGCGCCAATGGCCCGTTTGTTACCGTGAATGCTGCAACCATTACGCCGGAGCGTATGGAAATCGAGCTTTTCGGCACTGAAATGGATGGTGGTGAACGCAAGGTCGGTGCGCTTGAAGAAGCGCATGGCGGCATTCTTTATCTCGATGAAGTCGCCGACATGCCGCGCGAAACGCAGAACAAGATTTTACGCGTTCTCGTCGATCAGCAGTTTGAACGCGTTGGCGGAACCAAGCGCGTGAAGGTGGATGTCCGCATCATTTCCTCTACGGCACAGAACCTTGAAGGCATGATTGCCGAGGGTACTTTCCGCGAAGACCTTTTCCATCGCCTTTCTGTGGTGCCTGTGCATGTGCCACCGCTTGCAGCGCGCCGCGAAGACATTCCATCGCTGGTCGAGTATTTCATGACTCAGATTGCCGAGCAGGCCGGTATCAAGCCGCGCAAAATCGGATCTGACGCCATGGCAGTTCTGCAGGCGCATAGCTGGCCGGGCAATATTCGCCAGCTGCGTAACAATGTTGAACGCCTGATGATTCTGGCGCGTGGCGATGATCCGGAAGCACCTGTAACCGCTGATCTTCTGCCTGCAGAAATTGGCGACACGCTGCCGCGCGCGCCGACTGAATCCGATCAGCACATCATGGCATTGCCGTTGCGTGAGGCGCGCGAGCGTTTCGAGAAGGAGTATCTCATCGCGCAGATCAATCGCTTTGGTGGCAATATCTCGCGTACGGCTGAATTTGTCGGCATGGAACGCTCGGCATTGCATCGCAAGCTGAAGTCGCTCGGCGTTTAATATTCAAGTAGGCGGGATGATATGCGTGTAATCGTATGCGGAGCAGGGCAGGTCGGCTATGGTATTGCCGAGCGGCTTGCTGCCGAAGAAAATGACGTCTCCGTCATTGATACGTCCGCGCGCCATATCGAGATTGTCCGCGACACACTGGATGTGCGTGGCTTCGTCGGCCATGGCTCGCAACCGGATGTGCTCGCCGCCGCCGGTGCCAACGAAGCCGATATGATTATTGCGGTGACGCTGTCTGACGAAGTCAACATGGTGGCCTGTCAGGTGGCGCATTCGGTTTTCAATGTGCCGACCAAGATTGCGCGCATTCGCGCACAGTCTTATCTCAAGGCCGAATATCAGGACCTGTTCCTGCGCGAAAACCTGCCCATTGATGTGATTATCTCGCCGGAGCTTGAGGTCGGTGAAGTGGTTTTGCGGCGCATCGCCTTACAGGGCGCGACCGATGTGCTGCGATTTGCCGATGATAAGATCATCGGTCTCGCCATCGAATGTCTGGAAGAATGCCCGGTTATCAATACGCCGCTGAAACAGCTGTCCGACCTTTTTCCTGGACTGGCTGCGACAGTCGTGGGCGTTGTGCGCAATGGTAGCCTGTTTATTCCACGCTCCAACGATCAACTACATGCCGGTGATCTTGCCTATGTCGTCACGACCCGTGAGCAGGTCCGCAGAACGCTGTCATTGTTCGGGCATGAGAAGCCGGAAGCGCATCGTATTGTCATCGCCGGCGGTGGTAATATCGGGCTTTATGTCGCCAAGGCTATTGAAGAGCGTAAGTGGCAGACGCGTATCAAGATGATCGAGAGCGAGCACGAGCGCGCCTTCGCGATTGCCGACCAGCTCAACCGGACCATGGTTCTGCATGGCAGTGCGCTTGACCAGGCACTTTTGCAGGAAGCCGATATCGAGGACGCCGATCTTTTTGTGGCGCTGACCAATCAGGATCAGGTCAATATCCTCTCCAGTATCATGGCCAAGCGCCTTGGCTGTAAGGCCAATATGGCTTTGATCAATACGGTTGCGTATCAGGATTTCACCCACATGGTGGGGATTGACGCCTATATCAATCCGAAAGCCGTTACCGTATCGAAGATATTGCAGCATGTCCGGCGTGGTCGTATCCGTGCCGTCTATAGTGTCTATCGGGACATGGCGGAAATCATTGAGGCGGAAGCGCTTGAGACGTCGTCGCTGGTCGGTGCGCCTCTGCGCGATCTCGATCTGCCGGAAGGCCTGCGAATCGGCGCAATCTATCGCGACGGTCAGGTTATCCAGCCCAATGGCAATGTTCGCATCAAGCCGAAAGACCGTGTTGTGATCTTTGCGACCGCCGATGCTATCAAGCATGTGGAGCAAATGTTCCGCGTAAGCCTCGAGTTCTTCTAGCTAGCAATTTGATGTATCTATTTTATTAGCTGATCTTTATATGATGCCGCAGTTCTTCTTCCTCGGTGTCATTCATGGATATCTGCACTTTCTGGTATGGGCCGCGGCTGCGCGATGTTGATCGCATCTGTCTGGCATCGATGGTGATGACCGGTCAGCGTGTGAAGCTGTTTTCATACGCGCCTATCGAGAACGTGCCAGCGGGCGTCGAACTACACGATGCCAGCAGCATTCTGCCTGAGCTGGTGTTTAAGCGTCTTGATCCCGGCTATCCGAATTTCCACAGCCGGACAACGATCGTTCAGTTCAGCGATATTTTCCGTATAATGCTGATGAAGCATAAGCAGGGTGTGTGGCTCGATACGGATGTTTACCTGCTCAAGCAATTTCATCCCGACCCGTCAAAGCCATATCTCGCGCGCGAGAATCGATTCCGTGTTGGCGTGTCCGCGCTTTATCTGCCGCATGACCATCCGATTATCCGCGAATTTGAAGCTTATGTGGCTGCCAGCTATCCGTTGCCGCGTTGGCTTGGATTGCGACGTGGAAAGCTGCGCCCGCTTTATTATCGCGTGATCGGTAAGGAAGTTACGCCCGCCGCCATTGGAATCACTATTTTTGGAAATGACGGCATATCCCGGCTGGCGCGCAAGTATGGCATCTTCAGAAATGCAGCTCCGCAGGAGAATTTCTATTACTGGGTCGGTAAGGAAGCGACGCGGATTTACGATCCGGCTTATGGGATTGAACCTACCAAACATCCTGATTTCATTGGCTTTCATATCCATAAGAAGCATAAGGAAGTCGTCTCGATGCAACCGGGAAGCTTCTATATGTGGGCGATTGACCGCGTGAGACCGCTGCTTGGTGAGCCACTTTCTTTCGAGCAAAATCAGTGCTCATCCGTTGGTGCCTAGAAAGAATTGCTTGCCTGCATTTGAATTTGCTGGTTGCGCAAAGATTCCCATCCTGTTAACCGAAGCTAAAGAGCGAAGCAGTTGTCTTTCCACAGCAATTGCGATCAGTGCCAGGCTTTGCGCAATCCGGGTGCTTGATTTATGTGTGTGCGCGTGTTCGTCTGACATTAAACGAACAAACTGCTGATCGATTAAAGGAATAAAAACAATGGCTGAACGATCGCAAAATCTTCAAGACCTTTTCCTCAATTCTGTACGCAAGCAGAAAATTTCACTGACCATCTTCCTTATTAATGGCGTGAAGCTCACGGGTATCGTGACGTCCTTTGACAATTTCTGCGTATTGCTGCGTCGCGATGGTCATTCGCAGCTTGTTTACAAGCATGCAATTTCGACCATCATGCCGAGCCAGCCGGTACAGATGTTCGAGGGTGAGGAAGTCTGACGCTTATCAGTTTATAACTGACCAGTTTTATGCTGGAGCGTGGTGATCTCTTGAAACTGTCACACCGCTCCAGTTTTTTCGATTCCGATCCATGCCCGGTTTGGGCCATTTGGATCATGATTTGATTAGCCGGGGCGTCTTCTGTTTGAAACCGCAAGTGCGGAGACCTATCTGCTGGATAGTTCGTTTCCGTATCCCGGAGTAAGTTTATTTGTCGAAATTCAAGGGTAAGAACGTATCGCCTGCCGATGAAAATAAGGGATTTGGTGTGTCTGAACCAGAACCCACAAGAGCGGCGGTTATCGTTCCAATTTTGCCAGAGCGGCACAATACAAGCACTGCAAGTGAAGAAGGCGAGAGACCCCAGTTCCAGCGCTCCAATGAAGCGCGGCTGGAAGAAGCCGTCGGTCTTGCGCGTGCGATCAATCTTGAAATTGCCCATGCCGAAAACGTGATCGTCAATCAGCCGAGGCCTGCGACCCTTCTGGGAACCGGCAAGGTTGAGGCTGTTGCTGAAATCGTCAAAGAAAAGGCGATTGGCCTTGTTATCGTTGATCATGCGCTGACGCCTGTGCAGCAGCGCAATCTTGAAAAAGAGTGGAACGTCAAGGTTATTGACCGTACCGGCCTCATTCTCGAGATTTTTGGCGAGAGAGCGCGCACCAAGGAAGGTGCGTTGCAGGTTGAGCTTGCGCATCTGAACTATCAGAAGGGCCGTCTGGTACGTAGCTGGACCCACCTTGAGCGTCAGCGCGGCGGTAGCGGCTTCCTCGGTGGTCCGGGTGAAACGCAGATCGAAGCCGACAGACGTATGCTTCAAGACAAGATTTTGAAGATCAAGCGCGAGCTTGAAACGGTTGTGCGTACACGTACGCTGCACCGGCAGAAGCGCCGCAAGGTGCCGCATCCGGTTGTTGCGCTCGTTGGTTATACGAATGCGGGCAAATCAACGCTGTTCAATCGTATGACGGGCGCGGATGTGCTGGCGGAAGATATGCTGTTTGCCACGCTCGACCCGACATTGCGTCGTATTCGTTTGCCGCATGGCGAGACGGTCATTCTGTCGGATACTGTGGGTTTCATTTCGAACCTTCCACACCATCTGGTTGCTGCATTCCGTGCAACGCTGGAAGAAGTGGTTGAGGCTGATCTGATTCTGCATGTTCGCGACATTTCCGATCCCGATAATGCAGCACAGGCCGAGGATGTCGAAAGCATTCTGGCTGGTCTCGACGTTGAGCCGCATGATCATAAGCGCGTGATCCAGATTTGGAACAAGATCGACAATCTGGACGAAGCTGGCCGTGAAGCGGCTTCCCGTCTGGCTGCTGCAGGCAGCGAGGAGGGGCGTCCGATCCCGCTTTCAGCCTGGACCGGTGAAGGCGTTGACAGGTTGCTTTCTTTGATCGAGACCCGCATTGCAGGCGCGCTTGGTACTGTTGATGTTGTGCTTTCTCCATCCGAGCTTCGTATCCTCGACTGGATGTACCAGCATGGCAGCGACGTGAAGCGCGAAGATCTGGAAGATGGCTCTGTTCGTATTCAGGCCCGCCTGACTGAAACGGCACGCAAAATGCTCGATGAGAAACGCGGCATTAAGCCTGTCGAACAGGATTCCGACTGGGATTGATCGGCATCTTGCGGAACAGGGCTGCAAAGCCCTATGTATGGAACATCCGTACGATTCATATTCGCCATAAATATGCAGAGGCCCATTATGAGAGATCCCATTGAAACCGTCATGAACCTCGTGCCGATGGTGGTCGAGCAGACCAACCGTGGCGAGCGGGCCTATGATATCTTCTCGCGCTTGCTGAAAGAACGCATTATCTTCGTCAACGGTCCTGTCGAAGATGGCATGTCGATGCTGATTTGCGCGCAGTTGCTCTTCCTCGAGTCTGAAAACCCGAAGAAAGAGATCAACATGTACATCAATTCGCCAGGTGGCGTTGTTACGTCCGGCATGGCGATCTACGACACGATGCAGTTCATCAAGCCTCCTGTTTCCACGCTCTGCATGGGCCAGGCTGCTTCCATGGGCTCGCTGCTTCTGACTGCAGGCGCCACTGGCCAGCGTTATGCGTTGCCAAATGCCCGCATCATGGTTCACCAGCCTTCGGGCGGCTTCCAGGGGCAGGCGTCGGATATCGAACGTCATGCGCAGGACATCATCAAGATGAAGCGCCGTCTGAACGAAACCTACGTCAAGCACACCGGTCGCGATTATGAGACGATTGAGCGTACCCTTGATCGCGATCATTTCATGACCGCACAGGAAGCTCTTGAGTTCGGTTTGATCGATAAGGTGATCGAATCGCGCGACGCAGGCACTGAAGAAGCCAAGTAATTTTGGGGAGGCAGTTTGACTGCCTCTCCATATTTTGGTGCTCTTTGCCACAAAAGCGGCTTATTTGTTGTTCGTACCTGAAGGTTAACGAGTGGCGTTAAGCATCTGTTGGGGTTCAGGGCGCTAAAATCGCTCAGATTGTGCAGAAACTGGCAGGAATGGCGATTTTTCAATTGTTCCCCGCCTAAGGTTCTGCAAAAGTCGCCAAAACAGGCTTCTTCGGTCGGGAAGCCTGCGGTGACTGGAATCCAGAGAATGTAAGCAGTGCGTTTTGACTGCTGATACGACCATTGAGGCGGCGGTGTATTGTTCCCTCAATTGGATCCGAACCGGAAGAAACGATTGAAGTGGGCGCATCGCGGAATGGCGTTCAATTCGGTCAATTGAAAGGAAACTGCAATGAGCAAAGTCAGCAACAGCGGCGGCGATTCAAAGAATACGCTTTATTGCTCGTTCTGTGGCAAAAGCCAGCATGAAGTTCGTAAGCTGATTGCAGGCCCGACCGTATTTATCTGCGACGAGTGCGTCGAACTTTGCATGGACATCATCCGCGAGGAAAACAAAACCTCGATGGTGAAGTCGCGCGAAGGTGTACCTACGCCGCAGGAAATTATGGACGTTCTTGACGATTATGTCATCGGCCAGAAGGGCGCCAAGCGCGTTCTCGCTGTAGCCGTGCACAATCACTACAAGCGTCTCGCGCATCAGACGAAGAGCAGCGACATCGAACTGGCAAAGTCCAACATTCTGTTGGTTGGCCCTACGGGTTGCGGCAAGACCTATCTTGCTCAGACACTCGCACGCATTATCGATGTTCCGTTCACCATGGCTGATGCCACGACGCTCACAGAAGCCGGCTATGTCGGTGAAGACGTCGAAAACATCATTCTGAAGCTGCTTCAGTCGGCTGATTACAACGTTGAACGCGCGCAGCGCGGCATCGTTTACATCGACGAAGTCGATAAGATTAGCCGCAAGTCGGACAATCCTTCGATCACCCGCGACGTGTCGGGCGAAGGCGTTCAGCAGGCGCTTCTGAAGATCATGGAAGGCACCGTTGCTTCCGTACCGCCGCAGGGCGGTCGCAAGCATCCGCAGCAGGAATTCCTGCAGGTGGATACGACGAACATTCTGTTCATCTGTGGTGGCGCTTTTGCTGGTCTCGACAAGATCATCTCGGCACGCGGCGAGAAGACATCGATTGGTTTCGGTGCAAACGTGAAGTCGGTTGATGAGCGTCGCATCGGTGACGTGTTCAAGGAACTGGAACCCGAAGATCTGCTGAAATTCGGTCTCATTCCGGAATTCGTCGGTCGTCTGCCTGTTATCGCTACTCTGGAAGATCTGGATGTCGATGCACTGGTACAGATCCTGACCGAGCCAAAGAACGCGCTCGTGAAGCAGTATCAGCGTCTGTTCGACATGGAAAGTGTCGAGCTGAGCTTCCACGACGACGCTCTGCGCGCGATTGCCAACAAGGCAGTTGAACGCAAGACCGGCGCTCGCGGCCTGCGCTCGATCATGGAAAAGATCCTGCTCGACACGATGTTCGAGCTTCCAACGCTGGAAGGCGTGCAGGAAGTGGTCATTTCCGGTGATGTTGTGGATGGAAGCGCTCGTCCGCTCTATATCTACGCTGAGCGGCAGGAAGAAAAGGGCAATGCGTCGGCCTGACGATTGCGAGAACTTTTGGAAAAGGCCGCGCAAGCGGCCTTTTTCTTGTCTATGTCTTGGCTGATGCTGAATACAACGAGCGCTTGTTATTGTACAAATTCCCGTGACGGCGCAGGATAGATGACGATTCTATGAATGCTGCCCCTTAAAGCAGCTTGAATTAAGGAGTTCGACACTCCAATTATGGACCGAAGCACTGGTTGTGGACTGCCTCATAATGAAAGGGGCCACAGCCTGTGGCAATCGGGTCGAATGACCTGAGAAAGGACTGAATAATGACGGGTATTGAACAGAAGACCCCAGCGGGTGGCGAAGACGGGCTGTATGCCGTTCTGCCGTTGCGCGATATCGTAGTCTTCCCCCATATGATTGTTCCGCTGTTTGTTGGACGTGAAAAGTCGATCAAAGCACTTGAAGAAGTGATGGGTGTCGACAAGCAGATTCTGCTCGCAACGCAGAAGAATGCGGCTGACGACGATCCGGCACCGGATGCAATCTATGAAATCGGCACGATCGCCAATGTGCTGCAGCTCCTCAAGCTGCCAGACGGTACTGTAAAGGTTCTCGTCGAAGGCACTGCGCGCGCCAAGGTTTCCAAGTTTACCGATCGTGAGGATTATCACGAAGCTTACGCAACGGCTCTGCCTGAGCCGGAAGAAGATGCTGTTGAAGTTGAGGCTCTGGCCCGCTCGGTGGTTTCCGACTTCGAAAACTACGTCAAGCTGAACAAGAAGATTTCGCCGGAAGTGGTTGGCGCTGCCAGCCAGATCGACGACTATTCCAAGCTCGCCGATACGGTTGCTTCGCATCTCGCTATCAAGATTCCTGAAAAGCAGGAAATGCTGTCGATTCTCTCGGTGCGTGAGCGTCTTGAGAAGGCACTTGCCTTCATGGAATCCGAGATTTCGGTTCTGCAGGTTGAGAAGCGCATCCGTGGCCGCGTTAAGCGCCAGATGGAAAAGACGCAGCGCGAATACTACCTCAACGAACAGATGAAGGCGATCCAGAAGGAACTTGGTGATGGTGAGGATGGTCGCGATGAAGCGGCTGAACTCGAAGAACGCATCAACAAGACCAAGCTTTCCAAGGAAGCTCGCGAAAAGGCACAGGCTGAGCTGAAGAAGCTGCGCAGCATGAGCCCGATGTCGGCGGAAGCGACTGTTGTTCGCAACTATCTGGACTGGCTGCTGTCTATTCCTTGGGGCAAGAAGTCGAAGATCAAGCAGGATCTGAACTTTGCCGAAGGCGTACTCGGTGACGATCACTTTGGTCTGGAAAAGGTCAAGGAGCGCATTGTCGAGTATCTCGCGGTGCAGGCTCGCTCGACCAAGATCAAGGGTCCGATCCTTTGCCTCGTTGGACCTCCCGGCGTTGGTAAGACCTCGCTTGCTCGTTCGATTGCCAAGGCTACCGGCCGTGAATATGTCCGTATGTCGCTCGGCGGCGTGCGTGACGAGGCTGAAATCCGCGGTCATCGCCGCACCTATATCGGCTCGATGCCCGGCAAGGTCATCCAGTCGATGAAGAAGGCGAAGAAGTCCAACCCGCTCTTCCTGCTCGATGAAATCGACAAGATGGGCCAGGATTTCCGCGGCGATCCGTCATCGGCAATGCTTGAGGTACTGGACCCAGAACAGAACTCAACCTTCATGGATCATTACCTTGAGGTTGAATATGATCTGTCGAACGTCATGTTCGTGACGACCGCCAATACGCTGAACATTCCTGGTCCGCTTCTGGACCGTATGGAAGTCATCCGTATTGCCGGTTACACCGAAGATGAAAAGCTCGAGATTGCCAAGCGGCACCTGCTGCCAAAGGCGATCAAGGACCATGCTCTGCAGCCGAAGGAGTTTTCGGTTACGGACGATGCCCTGCGTAACGTTATCCGTCTTTACACGCGTGAAGCCGGTGTTCGTAGCCTCGAACGCGAGATGATGACTCTGGCACGTAAGGCCGTGACCGAGATTCTGAAGTCGAAGAAGAAGTCGGTGAAGATCACTGACAAGAACCTCTCCGATTATCTCGGTGTCGAGCGCTTCCGTTATGGTCAGATTGATGGCGAAGATCAGGTCGGTGTCGTCACAGGCCTGGCATGGACTGAAGTGGGCGGCGAATTGCTGACCATCGAAGGTGTCATGATGCCTGGTAAGGGCCGCATGACTGTCACGGGTAATCTCCGCGATGTGATGAAGGAATCGATTTCTGCGGCGGCATCTTATGTTCGCTCGCGTGCGGTTGATTTCGGCATCGAACCTCCGTTGTTCGACAAGCGCGACATCCACGTTCACGTACCGGAAGGTGCGACGCCAAAGGATGGCCCGTCGGCTGGTATCGCCATGGTCACGGCAATTGTCTCTGTTATGACCGGTATCCCGGTTCGTAAGGACGTTGCGATGACCGGTGAAGTGACGTTGCGTGGCCGTGTGCTTCCTATCGGCGGTCTCAAGGAAAAGCTGCTTGCTGCATTGCGTGGCGGCATCAAGAAGGTTCTGATCCCGGAAGAAAACGCCAAGGATCTGGCGGATATTCCGGACAATGTGAAGAACAATCTTGAGATCGTTCCAGTGTCGCGAGTCGGTGAAGTGCTGAAACATGCACTGGTTCGTGAGCCGCAGCCGATCGAGTGGACAGAGCCTGAAACGCCTGTTGCATCCGCTCCTGTGGACGACGATGCAGGTGTTTCAACAGCACATTAGTCATTGCTAGTGGCTAATAAGCATACAATGCCGGGCTAAATGCCCGGCATTTCTGTGTTTAACCCCGGTTTTCCGGGGGTTTTTCGTGTTGACAGGCTTGGTTTGTCAACCGATTTGAATAAACTGCACCCAATCCGGTCGCGTTATTCGTTCCGGTAGATAAAGAAAGGAAATGCCTATGAACAAGAACGAATTGGTCGCCGCAGTAGCGGAAAAGGGCGGTTTGACTAAGGCCGACGCAGGAACTGCTGTTGACGCTGTACTCGCAGCTGTCACCGGTGCTCTCAAGGCTGGCGAAGAAGTACGCCTGCCAGGCTTCGGCGTTTTCTCCGTTTCGCATCGCGCAGCTTCGACTGGCCGTAACCCTTCGACCGGTATGGAAGTTGCTATTCCTGCCCGCAACGTGCCGAAGTTCTCGGCTGGCAAGGGCCTGAAGGATGCCGTTAACGGCTAATCCTTATGAACTGGCGCGGCATGATCGCGATCAGTTATGCGAGAAGGCCCGGTTTGACCGGGCTTTTTTCATTTCTACGGTCTATAATTTTGATTGGGAGGTTTCGCGATGCGCTTTCGTAAAATGAGTATGGCTCTCCCGGTTATTGGCTTTGCAGGGCTGCTTTTGGGTATCCAATCCGCGCAGGCGGAAAGCTGTGGCGAGCAGGTCTTTCAGGACACCAAATTCATCATCTGCACGGTGAAGGCCAAAGAAAACCTGCGTCTGTTCTGGAAGGGCGCAGATGGCGAGCCTTATCGCAATTTCTCGAAAGTTGCGGATGCTGTGGCTGCAAAAGGCAAAACGCTGTCGTTCGCGTTTAATGCGGGAATGTACAGGGAAGATTTTGCGCCTATGGGGCTTTTTGTCGAGGACTGGCAGGAACTGGTTGCTGCCGATACGAAAGTGCCTCAGCGCGCATCTGGCCCAATTCCGAACTTCTATAAAAAGCCCAATGGTGTTTTCTATTTTGATAATGACAGCGCCGGCATTGTTTCGACTGACAGGTTTTTGAAACGTCGGCCGCAGGCGCGCTTTGCGACTCAATCCGGACCGATGCTGGTCATTCAGAACAAGCTCAATCCGATTCTGATCAAAGGATCGACGGACCGGGCCCGCAGAAGCGGCGTTGGTGTTTGCGCCGATGAGACCATCCGCTTTGCCATCAGCGAAGATGCGGTGAATTTCTATGATTTCGCGTCACTGTTTCGAGATGAGCTGAAATGCGCGAACGCACTGTTCCTCGACGGTGGTGGCGGTGCTGGAATTTACAATCCAGCCATGGGGAGAAACGATATCTCGTGGCATGGCGGATATGGCCCGATTGTGGGATTTGTTGAATAGCAAAAAGCCGGGCACTAGGGCCCGGCTCTGATATATACACTTACTCAGCAGCTTCTGCTTTGCCCTTTGGGCGCCGCTCCAGCAGTTCTTTCAGGAACTGGCCTGTATAAGAGCGCTTTTCCTTCACGATGTCTTCCGGACGTCCAACGGCCACGATCTCGCCTCCGCCATCACCACCTTCCGGACCAAGGTCGATAACCCAGTCGGCAGTCTTGATGACTTCGAGATTGTGCTCGATGACCACAACCGTATTGCCCTGTTCGACCAGCTCGTGCAGCACTTCGAGAAGCTTTGCAACGTCGTGGAAATGCAGGCCGGTTGTCGGCTCGTCAAGAATATAGAGCGTGCGCCCCGTTGCGCGGCGCGACAGTTCCTTGGCGAGTTTCACGCGCTGCGCCTCACCACCCGAAAGTGTCGTTGCCTGCTGGCCGACCTTGATATAGCCGAGGCCAACCTTCACCAGCGTTTCAAGCTTGTCACGCACGGCTGGAACTGCGGAGAAGAACTCAGCGCCTTCCTCAACCGTCATGTCGAGAACATCGGCAATCGACTTGCCTTTGAACTGCACTTCCAGCGTTTCGCGGTTGTAGCGCTTGCCGTGACAGACATCACAGGTGACATAGACATCCGGCAGGAAGTGCATCTCAATCTTGATGACGCCATCGCCTTGGCAGGCCTCACAGCGTCCACCTTTCACGTTGAACGAGAAGCGTCCGGGCTGATAACCGCGAGCCTTGGCTTCCGGCAGGCCGGCGAACCAATCGCGCATCGGTGTAAACGCGCCGGTATAGGTCGCCGGGTTGGAACGCGGCGTGCGGCCAATCGGCGACTGATCGATGTCGATGACTTTATCAAGGAATTCGAGCCCTTCGATGCGGTCATGCTCCGCCGGATGTTCGCGCGAGCCCATGATACGGCGCGAAGCGGCCTTGAACAGCGTTTCGATCAGGAAGGTTGATTTACCACCACCCGAGACACCGGTAACGGCTGTAAATGTGCCAAGCGGAATATCCGCTGAAACATCCTTCAGATTGTTGCCACGCGCGCCGACAACGCGGATGCGCTTGTTCTTGGTGAGCTTGCGGCGCTCAGCGGGAACAGCTACTTCCATCGCACCCGACAGATATTTGCCGGTGAGCGAATTCGGGTTGGACATAACGTCTTTCGGCGTGCCCTGCGCGATGATCTTGCCGCCATGAACACCAGCAGCCGGGCCGATATCGACCACATAGTCTGCTGTCAGGATCGCATCTTCATCGTGTTCGACGACGATAACGGTATTGCCGAGATCGCGTAGGTGACGGAGCGTGTCGAGAAGGCGGGCATTGTCGCGCTGATGCAAGCCAATGGACGGCTCATCGAGCACGTAAAGCACGCCAGTCAGACCGGAGCCGATTTGTGAGGCAAGGCGAATACGCTGGCTTTCACCACCCGACAGCGTGCCGGAATTGCGTGCCAGTGTCAGATAATCGAGACCAACATCGTTGAGGAATTCCAGACGTTCGCGGATTTCCTTGAGAATACGGGCAGCAATTTCGCGCTGCTTGTCGTTGAATGTGCCATCGACATCGCGGAACCACTGATCCGCATTACGGATCGACATGCTGGTGATTTCACCGATATGCTTCATGCCAACCTTCACCGCCAGCGCTTCCGGCTTCAGGCGAAAGCCTTTACAGGCCGGGCAGGGCGTCGAAGACATGAAGCGTTCGATTTCCTCACGCGACCATGCCGAATCGGTTTCTTTCCAGCGGCGCTCGAGATTGGGAATCACACCTTCAAAAGCTTTGGTGGTCTGATAGGAACGCAGGCCATCATCATACTGGAAGGTGATTTCCTTGCCCTTGGTGCCATAGAGAATGGCGTCCTGAGCTTCACCGGAAAGATCCGACCACTTGGCACTGACCTTAAAACCATAGGCTTTGCCGAGCGCTTCGAGCGTCTGATTATAATAAGGCGAAGATGAGCGAGCCCAGGGCGCAATCGCTCCATCTTTCAGGGCAGCATTCACATCTGGAACAATCAGGTTTGGATCGATTGCCTGCTGGGTTCCCAGGCCGTCACAGGTCGGACAGGCGCCAAACGGATTGTTGAAGGAAAACAGGCGCGGCTCGATTTCCGGGATTGTAAAGCCGGAAACAGGGCAGGCGAATTTTTCCGAGAACATTACGCGTTCATGTGTCTCGTTGGCCGATTTGTTCGCGGCACCACCTTCGGCAGTTTCTTCAGGCGGCAGCGGCTTGTCGGCAAATTCGGCGATCGCCAGACCTTCAGCGAGCTTGAGGCAGGTTTCAAGGCTGTCGGCGAGGCGGGTCGAGAGATCAGCGCGTACCACAACACGGTCCACGACCACATCAATATCGTGCTTGTACTTCTTGTCGAGGGCTGGAACGTCAGCGATTTCATAGAAGGTGCCATCGACCTTCACACGCTGAAACCCCTTTTTCTGAAGCTCGGCCAGCTCTTTCTTGTATTCGCCTTTACGACCGCGAACGATAGGCGCGAGGATATAAAGTCGCGTGCCTTCCTCAAATGTCAAAACCCGATCAACCATCTGGCTGACTGTCTGGCTCTCAATCGGCAGGCCGGTGGCTGGCGAATAAGGCACACCCACACGCGCGAAAAGCAGGCGCATATAGTCGTAGATTTCAGTGACGGTGCCGACGGTAGAGCGCGGATTGCGGCTTGTCGTCTTCTGTTCGATGGAGATGGCAGGGGACAGACCGTCGATCTGATCGACATCCGGCTTCTGCATCATTTCAAGGAACTGGCGCGCATAAGCCGAAAGGCTTTCGACATAGCGGCGCTGACCTTCCGCATAGATCGTATCGAAGGCCAGCGATGATTTGCCGGAGCCTGAAAGGCCTGTCATCACGATCAGCTTGTCGCGTGGCAGATCTAGGTCGACATTTTTCAGATTGTGTTCACGCGCGCCACGTATGGAAATGAATTTCTGATCGCTCATTCCGCGTCCTGCCTGTTTGGTCATGTCATGGAGTGTTCGGGCGCCGATATACGTCGCGCCGCTCCATAATATGGGGATGAACCCCTTCCAGGGAAAGGGGGCCGGTCAATCGTTCGATGCAGGTTTAGCACCAGAACAAAGATCGAACAACCAGCCTTCTGATAGGCGATACGAAATGTGAACGCAAGAGCGTTGACTGTTACTCCTGACAGGAGCAGACTACATTTACTCGCTGAATGGGGAGATATCGGAAGGGATGAAACGATATCGACAAGAGGTCCCAGTCAGTCGAGCCAACGCAACAGGGAGGTAAAGGAGCATGAGTCCACCTGACTACGTTGCCTAGCTTTCATATTGATGAAAGCACAATTGCCTGCGGTCATAGCTGCCTCATCTGCAAGGAATGATGCATTTTTGATTGAAACAGGTAATTGCAGAAAATTTAAAACATGCGCGGAAATATGGTGTCGCACCTCAGATTTCCGATTAGATTTATCGGCGAAGTACTGTCGATATAAGAGCATTGCTCAACCCCAAGCCCTGCGCGCCTAATAAACAGTGAGCGGCAGGGCTTATCTCTGTTCTCTCAGGAATTATCTGCTGAAAATTGTCAGTAGTTATTGCATTTTGAACAAAACAAGAACATAACTTCTGTGGAACACTATTAAAATAGCCCCTCCAATGAGAGCGCATGGAGAGTGGCTGTTGTAGAGTGTTTGCTGAGTTTCTGGTGATGGCGCATGGTTGCGCCTGATCTTTATTTTGGAAAGCACCCCTTGTCTGGATAAATCTGGATGAAGTCTGGATGAAGACGTGCGGGAAGGCGTGCTTGCGAGACCCGGAGTAAGTTTTCGATGGCTGGTAGCGTCAACAAAGTCATTCTGGTCGGCAATCTTGGTGCCGATCCTGAAATTCGTCGCCTCAATTCAGGCGATCAGATCGCCAATCTGCGCATTGCAACTTCGGAAAGCTGGCGCGACCGTCAGACCGGCGAACGCAAGGATCGTACCGAATGGCACAGCGTTGTCATTTTCAACGAAAATCTTGCCAAGGTTGCCGAGCAGTATCTGAAAAAGGGTGCCAAGGTTTATATCGAAGGCGCGCTCCAGACCCGCAAGTGGCAGGACCAGAACGGAAACGACCGCTACAGCACTGAAATCGTGTTGCAGAAGTTCCGCGGCGAGCTTCAGATGCTCGATGGCCGTGGTGAAGGCGGCGGCGAAGGTCGCTCATTCGGCGGTGGTGGCGGTGGCAATCGCAACCAGATGTCGGATTATTCCGGCGGCGGTGGTGATTTCGGTTCCTCCGGCCCATCCAATCAGAGTGGCGGCGGCGGTGGTTTCTCCCGCGATCTCGACGACGAAATTCCATTCTAAGAGCGGATATAATCTGCTTTATAAGATAAACACGATAAGGCGCTGTTTTTACAGCGCCTTTTCTATTGGTTGTTAGCTGCTAAAATCAGAGAAAGCCAAACTAGGAGCGCATTTAAAGCGCATCCTCACAAATGCGAACCGGTTTTCGGAACAAGGTGCGCGTAAAAACAAAGAGATAGAGCAGTTCCAATGATTCGGCTTTAACAGAAACCGCTCTAAAGAGGCTTATCAGTGTGGTCTATCCGGATATGTGATCTGCTCGCCGTCTTCTTTCGTGAATGAAGCAACGGGATTTTCCAGAAGAGGCAGAACCAGTTCTGAAGGGCGGCATAGTCTCGTGCCGAGCGGTGTTTCTACAATAGGCCGATTGATCAGGATTGGATGAGCTATCATGAAGTCGATCAGCGCGTCATCGCTCCATTTCGGGTCAGACAAGTTGAGTTCGACATAAGGTGTGCCTTTCTCGCGCAACAATTCCCGCGGCTTTACATTCATGGCCGCCAGAAGCCCTGTCAGACGTTCCCGTGTAGGCGGGTTTTGTACATATTCGATGATGACTGGTTCTTCACCGCTGGCGCGGATGATTGCCAGCGTATTGCGCGAAGTGCCGCATTTCGGATTGTGAAAAATAGTCACTGCCATCGGCGTTTTCCTGCTTGAATTAGTTACAGCATAATTCCTTAAAATTGAATCAGTTTAAGGTAAAACTATGCTGTAAATATAAAGTGTTAGAGCGACTTTTGTGTGCCAAAAAGGGCGCACGGCGCCCTAGTGGATTGAGTTTGTCGTTTGAATCCCGGCTGACACTTATGCTGAGCAAATGTTAGAATCAGACCACCAGTGCGTGATTAAAGCCGCTTCTGGGCCGCTTTTAGCAGTATCTGAATTAGTATGATCTAGTTCATGTCATTCATCTGAGGATCGCCGGGATAAGTCTCGATTGAGAATTCCATATTGTCTGCAGAGAACCGGGTGAGCGAATATTGGATCGGTTCCCCATCCGTGTTCACATTGATAGCTTTGGCTGTCAGCACAATGGCGCCTGGCGAAAGTTTTAAATGTTTCAGATCATCCGAATCTGCATGTCGGGCGGAAATGATTGTCGATTTGCGGAAATAATCCGTAAGACCTGCTTTTCTGAACGCCACGGTGACAGAACCACTCTCTGCATAGTCCGTGGTGATTTCCGGAAATTTTTCGGCGCTAATCCAAAGTGTAGCGCGCGACACAGGGCGTCCGTCGGCACTGTGTAAGGTTTCCAGTTGCGTAACAGGTGAACCGATCTCAATCGCAAGAGCTTCGGCTATGTCTTGAGAAGCGGGCACTGTGTCGGAAGCGAGCAATGCGCCCTTCATGTCGCGTACCTGCGAAGCCAGCGATTGCGAAATACGCGTGCGGCGTCCGATCTGGTAGGTAAGGCGTTTTGCATTGGCGATAAAAGTGCCGCGTCCTTGTTCCGCGCGCAATACGCCTTCCTGCGTAAGAGCCGCAATTGCGCTGCGCACCGTATGGCGATTGACGCCAAATCGTTCTGCCAGGTCCATTTCGGCTGGCATACGCGCGCCCGTAGCAAGTTTCCCGGCCATGATGTCGCCGCGTATCTCGTCGGCAATCTGCCGCCAGATGGCTACACCGCTGTTTCTCTCAATCCGTCCGCTCTTTTTCATCTGCGCCTTTGTCATCAATTGTCATCGTCCTGTCATTGGCAGGGTGTATTCATTCTGGTATTGTATAGTTGTCTATATGAATAGACAATTAAGGCGATCAAGTCAACCGGATTAGATAGGGCGGATAAGCTCATGAACACGACGGAGCATACTACGCGGCACAGCACAGTTGAAAGTGGAGGTGGCTCCATCGCTGGAAGCAATTTGGCGCCGGATGCAACGCAGGCAGCACGTCAAGCAGCACGTCAGGCCAGTATGGCGCTCCTCGCTCGCGCAAGCGGCGAAGAATTGAAAACGTTCTGGCAGAACTGGGCAGACAAGCCTGAATTTGAAGTTTTGCGTGGTCCGGAAACCGGACTTGTTATGATGCGCGGTCGTATTGGCGGTGGCGGTGCTCCGTTCAATGTTGGCGAGGCAACCGTCACCCGCGCAACTGTTCGTCTGGCGAATGGCTCGGTTGGGCATTCCTATGCGCTGGGACGTGATCAGGAAAAGGCGAAGCTCGCTGCATTGTTTGATGCGCTTTGGCTCGATGAGGCCACCCGCGATGCGATCGAAAGCAGTGTGCTCAACGCATTGCGTGGTCGTGTCGATACTGCGGATGCAAAACGGCGCGGCGAAGCTGCTGCCACGAAGGTCGATTTCTTCACAATGGTTCGGGGAGATAACTGATGCTCCATTCTTCTTCTGCATTTGAAGGCGGACTGGCTGATCCAGTCAATGAAGCGCAGTCGGCGTTTCATGCAGTTATGCACGCAATGGCCAATCCTGGTCGTATCCATTCGCTGCCTAGTGCGGCTGTGCCACCAAAGCCGCTTACGCCTGAGCTTGGCCTGATCGCAGCAACGCTTCTTGATCACGACGCAAGCGTCTGGGTCGATGCTGAAATTGCAGCCAATCAGGATGCGACGGCATGGCTGACATTCCATACTGGTGCACCAATCGTCGGCGATCAGTCGAAAGCGCAGTTCGCACTTGTAACGGATACGCAATCGTTGCCGGCACTTTCTTCCTTCGCGCAGGGAGACCCTGAATTTCCGGATCGTTCGACGACTGTTGTTCTAGCAGTTTCGTCTCTGACGAGCGGGCAGGGTTTCAGCCTCAAAGGCCCGGGCATCAAGGATGAAACTGTGCTCACCGTTGATGGTTTGCCGCAGGATTTTGCTGCGCAATGGCGTGAAAATGGCGCGTTGTTTCCGCTGGGTATCGATCTGGTGCTTGTCGCTGATGGCAAAGTCGCAGCGCTTCCCCGCACCACGCGTATAGCAAGTTTGGAGCATGATCCCGAAAAGTGGGAACCGGTTTTCGGAAAAGATCATGCTGTCGAAAAGATTGAGGGCTAATCCATGTATGTTGCTGTAAAGGGCGGTGAAACCGCCATCCGCAATGCCCACCGTCTGCTTGATGATCGCCGTCGTGGCGACCGTTCGGTTCCGGCGTTGCGTCTTGACCAGATTGCCGAACAGCTGGGTCTCGCCGTTGATCGCGTCATGGCCGAAGGTTCGCTTTATGACCGAGAACTCGCAGCACTTGCCGTGCGCCAGTCGCGGGGCGATCTGATTGAGGCAATCTTTCTGGTTCGTGCCTACCGCACAACCCTGCCGCGTTTTGGCTATTCGCTACCCCTTGAGACCGCGAATATGCTTATCGAACGCCGCATTTCGGCCACCTATAAAGACCTCCCCGGCGGGCAGCTGTTGGGGCCGACATTTGACTACACGCATCGTCTGCTTGATCCGGAACTGGCGGGTGATGTCAGTGTTCCCGAGCCGGAAGCGCGTGCGACTGAGCCTGAAGAAACGCCACGCGTGACCGATATTCTCGGTGTCAACGGCATGATCGAAGAAGACGGTGCGATGCCGGAGGGGCATGAGCCGGGCGATCTTACCCGCGAACCTTGGACGTTCCCGATGCCGCGTGATCTGCGCTTGCAGGCTTTGGCGCGCGGTGATGAAGGCTTCCTGCTGGCTCTGGGTTATTCCACGCAACGCGGTTATGGCAACACGCATCCATTTGTCGGTGAAATCCGCATTGGCGAGGTGGAGGTTGAGTTTGATGTGCCTGAGCTCGGCTTTTCCGTTTCGCTTGGCCGTGTTCAGCTGACCGAATGCCAGATGGTGAGCCAGTTCAAAGGCTCGTCCAAGCAGGCACCACAGTTCACCCGTGGCTACGGTCTGGTGTTCGGACAAAGCGAGCGCAAAGCCATGTCGATGTCGCTTTGCGACCGGGCGCTGCGTGTCCGCGAATTCGATGCGGATGTGACAGCACCCGCGCAGGACGAAGAATTTGTCATCTCCCATTCCGATAATGTGCAGTCGACGGGCTTCGTCGAGCATCTGAAATTGCCCCATTACGTGGACTTTCAGGCCGAGCTCGATCTCATCCGCCGTATGCGTGCGGAATATGAACAAGCGAACAACGAGACTGAAGTTTTGGCAACCGAAGCAGCAGCCAATATCGGCACAGGCAAGGAAGCAGCAGCCAATATTGCCGCAGGCAAGGAAGCAGCAGAATGAGCGATCTAGCCAATTACAATTTCGCCTATCTGGACGAGCAGACAAAGCGGATGATCCGTCGTGCTATCCTGAAAGCCATTGCTATTCCGGGCTATCAGGTTCCGTTCGCAAGCCGTGAAATGCCGATGCCTTATGGCTGGGGCACAGGCGGCGTGCAGGTGACGGCGGCAATTCTCGGTCAGGATGATGTGCTCAAAGTTATCGATCAGGGCGCTGATGATACGACCAATGCCGTTTCCATCCGGGCATTCTTCCAGAAAACTGCCGATGTTGCCGTGACCACCCATACGGGTGAGGCGACTATCATCCAGACACGTCACCGCATTCCGGAATATCCGCTAACTGAAGGGCAGGTGATTGTCTATCAGGTGCCAATTCCTGAGCCGCTGCGTTTTCTGGAACCGCGTGAAACCGAAACGCGCAAGATGCACGCGCTTGCCGAATATGGCCTCATGCATGTGAAGCTTTACGAAGATATCGCGCGCCACGGCCATATCGCCAAGACCTATGATTATCCGGTGATGATCGAAGGGCGCTATGTCATGGCACCGTCGCCGACGCCCAAGTTCGACAATCCAAAGATGCATATGTCGCCTGCTTTGCAGCTTTTTGGTGCTGGTCGTGAAAAGCGCATCTATGCCGTACCGCCTTATACGGATGTCGTGAGCCTCGATTTCGAGGATCATCCATTTGAAGTGCAGAAATTCAAACAGCCTTGCGCATTGTGTGGCGCTCGCGGCGTCTATCTCGACGAAGTCGTGCTCGATGACCGTGGCGGCTCGATGTTTGTCTGCTCCGACACCGATTATTGTGAAGATCGTCAGGCGAATGGCCACTTTGGCCATCTGGCAGCGAACAATGAGGCCGCAGCCAAGGGAGCCCTGAAATGAGTATTGAAATGAGCGTCGAACCTCTGCTGAAAGTCAGCAATCTCTCGAAGTTTTATGGCAGTCGTCGCGGTTGTGCGGATATCGATTTCTCGCTGTGGCCGGGCGAAGTGCTGGCCATCGTCGGTGAATCGGGTTCGGGCAAGACGACTTTGCTCAACTGCCTGGCGACACGTCTGGAACCGACATCGGGCAGTGTGGAATACCGGATGCGTGATGGCGAGTTCCGTGATCTTTACAAGATCGGAGAGGCTGAACGTCGCTTCCTGATGCGTACCGACTGGGGCTTTGTGCATCAGAATCCTTCGGATGGTCTGCGCATGACCGTTTCGGCGGGTGCCAATGTCGGTGAACGGCTGATGGCTGTTGGCGAGCGCCATTATGGCAATATTCGCAACACGGCAACTGAATGGCTCGGACGTGTCGAAATCGCTGCTGACCGCATCGACGACCAGCCCCGCGCTTTCTCCGGCGGTATGCGTCAGCGTCTCCAGATTGCTCGCAATCTCGTCACGGCTCCGCGTCTTGTTTTCATGGATGAACCGACCGGCGGTCTCGACGTGTCCGTGCAGGCACGCCTTCTCGACCTGCTGCGCGGTCTGGTGAGCGATCTCGGCCTTTCGGTTGTCATCGTGACCCACGATCTCGCAGTGGCGCGTCTTCTGTCCCATCGCATCATGGTCATGAAAGACGGCCATATTGTCGAACAGGGCCTGACCGACCGCGTTCTGGATGACCCGCAAGCGCCTTACACGCAGCTGCTCGTGTCGTCTATTCTGCAGGTTTAGTAAATTAAAACAGATGTTTGCAGCGTGTTGTTCGTAAATTAGCGAAACTTCATGCGTGAGGTGAGAAATGACACAAGTTAGAACATCCTCTCCGCTGGCCGTGTCGGGTCTGGCGAAGACGTTCACGATGCACTTGCAGGGTGGCATTCAGTTGCCAGTCGTAAGTGGTGTGGACTTCAATCTGGAAGCAGGCGAATGCGCCGTGCTTGGCGGACCTTCCGGTGCTGGTAAAAGCTCCATTCTCAAGATGGTCTATGGCAATTACGCCGTGAATGCAGGTTCTATCCTTATTCGTCACGAAGACCGTATGGTGGATCTGGCAACAGCCGATCCGCGCGAAGTGCTGGCCGTTCGGCGTGATACGATTGGTTATGTCAGCCAGTTCCTGCGCACATTGCCACGCGTGGCGGCAATCGATGTCGTTGCGGAGCCATTGGTGGCTCGCGGTGTTGATCGCGATGCTGCTCGCAATCGTGCAAGTGAATTGCTCGCGCAGCTCAACCTGCCGGAACGGCTCTGGGTATTGCCACCTGCAACCTTCTCTGGCGGTGAGCAGCAGCGCGTAAATATTGCGCGCGGTTTCATCACGGATCATCCGGTGTTGCTTCTCGATGAGCCGACCGCTTCGCTCGATGCCAAAAACAGGGCAGTCGTTGTTGATCTCATCAAGGCCAAGAAGGCGCAAGGCGTCGCAATGCTTGGCATTTTCCACGATGAAGATGTGCGTGAACAGGTTGCTGATCGCATTATCGACGTAACCGCTTTCTCGCCGAGGGCAGCAGCATGACCAAGCTCTCGGTAGAACCACTGGTTCACGAAACGGCTGAAGTAAACGGTAGCAAGCTTGGTCGATATACCGAGATCGGCGCGCGCAGCCGTGTTTCGGAGACTGTGCTGGACGACTATTCCTATCTCGGTATCGATTGCGAAATCTGGTGTGCTGAGATCGGCAAGTTTTCCAATATCGCCAGCCATGTGCGTATTAATGCCACCAATCATCCGACATGGCGTCCGACGTTGCATCATTTCACCTATCGCGCCGGTGATTACTGGCCGGAAGAAAAGGATGAGACGGAGTTCTTTGATTGGCGTCGCGGCAATGCCGTGAAAATCGGTCACGACACATGGCTTGGCCATGGCTCTACCATCTTGCCGGGTGTGACGGTTGGCAACGGTTCTGTTGTCGGTGCCGGAGCTGTCGTGAGCAGGGACGTGGCGCCCTATACAATTGTTGGTGGGGTTCCGGCGCGTCTCATTCGCGAACGCTTCGACGCTGCGACCGGCAATCGTCTGGATCGACTGGCCTGGTGGGACTGGAGCCATGATCGCCTGCGCCAGGCGCTCGATGATTTCCGCGCGCTCGATATCGAAGCATTCCTCTCGAAATATGAAACGGCCGCCAATGCGAATGCGGTCATGAAAGAGCTATCCAATGGCTAATGAAACCGTTCTGAAAAATGCGCAGATCGTGCTTGCTGATGAGATCGTTTCCGGTTCTATCCTGATCCGTGATGGCAAAATTGCCGCCATCGATCAGGGCAATACCAATGGCGGCGATGACATGGATGGCGATTATGTCATTCCGGGCCTCATCGAGCTGCATACCGATCAGCTGGAAAGCCATTACGCGCCGCGTCCAAAGGTGCGCTGGAATGTCGATGCAGCGGTTCAGGCGCATGATGCACAGGTTGCAGCATCGGGCATCACGACAGTTTTCGATGCGATGCGCGTTGGTTCTGATTATGACCGTGACTTCGTGGGCAAGGATATGCGGATGCTTGCTGACGCCATCGAAAGCGGTGTTCGGGAAAATCGCCTGCGTGCAGACCACTTTCTGCACCTGCGCTGCGAAGTATCCTCAGCAGATTGCCTTGAAACATTCGAGCTTTTCGCAGGTGATGACCGCGTTAAACTCGCTTCGCTGATGGATCATGCACCGGGACAGCGTCAATTCGTTGATCTTAATACGTATCGCACTTATTACATGCGCAAGATGAAGCTCACGGATGAGGAGTTCCGGGTGCATTGTGAGAAGCGTATGGCGGATTCGGACGCCTATTCGGCCAAACATCGTCGCGCCATTGCCGAACTGGCAGCAGCGCGCAGCATCGTGCTGGCCAGCCATGATGATGCGACCAGCGCGCATGTCGATGAATCACTTGACCATGGTGTGCGGATCGCCGAGTTTCCGACCACGATGGAAGCAGCCAGTGCTTCAAAAGGTGCAGGCCTTTCCATTCTGATGGGCGCCCCCAATATTGTGCGTGGTGGCTCGCATTCCGGCAATATCGCTGCACGCGATCTCGTCGATAATGGCAGCCTCGACATTCTGTCCTCGGATTACATTCCGTTCAGCCTCATTCAGTCGGCTTTCGGCCTTGCTTCGGGGGAGCGTCCGATTGCGCTGCCACAGGCTGTCCGCCTCGTAACCAAGAACCCGGCTGATGCCATGGCTATGGATGATCGCGGCGAAATCGCTATCGGAAAGCGTGCCGATCTGGTTCGCGTGCGCCCGAAAGGTGCAATTCCGGTTGTGCGCACTGTCTGGCGCGAAGGCGAACGGGTGCTTTGATGCAGATGCAATCCGATACGCCGAAAGGCTGTTTCGTTGCCGTTGTCGGCCCCAGTGGGGCCGGCAAAGACACGATTATGGATGCAGCGCGTGTGGCTCTTGCGGGCGACACGCGGTTTCATTTTGTGCGCCGGATCATCACGCGTCCGCAAATGCCGGGCACGGAAGATCACGACAGTTTGGATGAAGCAGCATTTACAAAAGCCGCAGGCGAGGGTGCTTTCGCGCTGCACTGGCAGGCGCATGGCCTGAGCTATGGATTGCCTAAATCGCTTGATGATGAAATCGCCGACGGTATCGTCGTGATTGCCAATGTCTCGCGGCGTGTACTTGGCGATATCCGCAGGCTTTATTCGGAACGGTCCGTGGTCGTCATTTCGGCTAGGCCGGAAGTACTTGCAGAGCGGCTTGCATCGCGCGGACGTGAAAGTCGAGAAGAAATCGCTTTGCGACTTAAGCGCGAAGTGAGCTTCGATGACGGTGCAGACGATGTCGTCATAATAGACAATTCGGGTGAAGTGGCTGCTTCCACAGATGCCTTCCTGCGTCACCTGCAGGAAATGAGCATTAAAACAATTGCCTAAATTAAAATCTTAAAGCGGAATGTAAGTTTACACAAACGTCATGGTCCGTTCATTGCAGTGTCATTGAACGGATCAATAGTGAGCATGAATGGAGACGAATTCATGCTTCAACTAAAAAACGTAACGCGCCGCTATAATGATAAGGTGGCGGTTTCGGGTGTTGACCTCGAGATCGAGCCGGGCTCGTTTGTTGGAATTATTGGTCGCTCGGGCGCGGGAAAGTCGACGCTGCTGCGTATGATCAATCGCCTTGTTGAACCTTCAGAGGGAACAATTCACTGGGATGGTCGCGACGTTACCGGGCTCAAGGGTTCGGGATTGCGCGATTGGCGCGCACAATGCGCGATGATTTTCCAGCATTTCAATCTGGTTGATCGTCTTGATGTTCTGACCAATGTTCTGATGGGGCGTCTCAATTATGTTTCGACGCCTAAGTCGCTCCTGCGTATCTGGAGCGATGAAGAGCGTCTGATCGCTCTTTCGGCGTTGCAGCAGTTCGATATTGCGCATCTTGCAGCGCATCGCGCTGATGAGCTTTCGGGTGGTCAGCAGCAGCGCGTGGCCATTGCCCGTGCGCTTGTTCAGCAGCCGCGCATCATTCTCGCAGACGAGCCGATTGCATCGCTCGATCCGCGCAATACCCGCAGCGTCATGGACGCTTTGCGTCGCATCAATCGCGAATATGGCATCACGGTTCTCTGCAATCTGCACTCGCTCGATATTGCGCGCAGCTATTGCGACCGCCTCGTCGGCATGTCTGCCGGCAAGATCGTATTCCGCGGCACACCGTCGATGCTGACCGATATGGCATCACGCGACCTTTACGGCATGGAAGCCGATGACGTCATCGATACCGATGAACAGGCTGAAACAATGCCAATGCCAGTTCCGCAGTCGGCCGAAGCCGTTCTGCGTCAGCTTTCCGCCTGAGCGCACAAAGCTCCGGAAAAAATTACGCTCCAAAATCAGGGATTAACAGGAGATACCTATGCTTAACCGTAGAAACTTTCTGGCGGCTGCTGCGCTTACCGCTACGCTGACCATGCCGATGATGGCTTCCACTGCACAGGCTGCAGACTGGAGCAAGGATTATCCAGAAATCGTTCTGGGCGTGATCCCAGCTGAAAACGCTTCGACCACTTCCGACCGTTATGCGCCTCTGGCAGCTTATCTCGGCAAGGAACTCGGCACGAAGGTTACGCTGCGCGTTGCTAACGACTATGCGGCTGTTATCGAAGGTCAGCGCGCTGGCAACATTCAGATCGCATTCTATGGCCCGGCTTCCTACGCCCGCGCTGTGATGACTGGCGTTGAAACCACTCCGCTCGTCAATCAGCGTCATGACACCGGCGTAAACGGCTATTATTCGGTTGTTTATGTTCGCGCCGACAGCCCTTACCAGAAGATGGATGACCTCAAGGGCAAAGCAATTGCTCTCGTCGATCCTAACTCGACATCGGGCAACAACGCGCCACGCTTCTTCTTGAACCGCGATGGCTATAGCGTTGATACGTTCTTTGGTAAGAACTTCTTTGCTGGCAGCCACGAAAATGCAGTTCTCGCTCTCGCACAGGGCACCGCAGACGCTGCTGCAAACTCCTGGAACTCGGAAGACGATTCCAACCTGACCCGCATGGTCAGCCGCGGCGTTCTCAAGGATGCAAACGGCAAGGCAATGACGAAGGATGATTTCCGCATCATCTTCAAGTCGGACTTCCTTCCAGAAGGCCCATTTGCGGTTCTCAGCACCCTGCCAGATCAGCTTAAGGCCGACATCAAGCAGGCTTTCCTCGACATGCCAACCAAGGACAAGGCTGGCTTTGACGCTCTTTCCGACGGCAAGGATAAGGAATTCGTAGCGACCGAAGCGAAGGAATATGAGCCAATCATCGAGATGCTCAAGTTCAACGACAAGGCTCGCAAGTCTTAATCCGTAGAACAATTGAAGTGCCCGGAACGTAACCCGTTCCGGGCATTTTTATAGGAAAGATCGCATGACGGTATCCTCACTCGACGGCAACGGAGCAAAAAGCCTGCCTGCCGATTATCGGAGAGAAGTCGGCAAACGGCGTCTCTACGGTATCGCGCTCCTCCTTGCGCTCGTCGTTGTCGCCATTGCTGCCTCCGTCGTTGCCGATGTTCGGCCGGGCACTCTGGTCGAAAATCTCTTTCGCTTTACAAGCTATCTTGGCCGCATCCTGCCAGATCTGACGATTGCCAATTTCTGGGGCGATCTCGCTGCCTGGTACTGGAATCTCGGCGGCTGGCTCAAGATGCTGTTTGAGACGCTGCTCATTGCCTATCTGGCAACATTGATCGGCGGCATCATCGCTTTTGCCGCGTCATTTGCGGCGTCATCCAACATGGCTCCCAATTCGACGGTGCGTTTCGTCGTTCGCCGCGGGCTGGAGCTGCTGCGTACGGTTCCCGAAATCGTCTTCGCGCTGCTTTTCGTCATCGCTTTTGGTCTTGGGCCGATGGCCGGTGTGCTGGCGCTGATGCTTCATACAACGGGAGCGCTGGGCAAATTGTTCTCCGAAGTTGTTGAGAACATCGATATGCGTCCGGTGGAAGGCATTCGTGCATCGGGTGGTTCCGGCTTTCAGGTCATCCGCTTTGCCGTGCTTCCACAAGTGGCCGCAAATTTTGCGTCCTATGGCCTGCTGCGCTTTGAAATCAACGTGCGCGGTGCTTCGGTTATGGGCTTTGTGGGTGCGGGCGGTATCGGGCAGGAACTGCTGACTTCGATCCGCCAGTTCTATTACAGCGATGTCAGCGCCATTCTGCTTTTGATTATCGTGACCATTGTTGCCATCGATCTCATTACACAGCGTATTCGCCATGCGCTTCTGGGCCGCATTGGTTGAGGAGCGTGATCCCGAAAGGTGGGAACCGGTTTTCGGAAAAGATCATGCTCAAACAAAAGAGAGAATTATGACCGATATTGCACAAAGTCTCTCCCGTGAGGCGCATGCGCATGAAAAGGAACTTCGGGCAGAACATACCGAATTGTTTGGAAACGCGCGTGCCTGGCGAAATCTGGCGATTTTAACCGTAGCTTTGATTGCTTCCGTCTGGTTCGCTTTCTACTGGCTCGATTTTTCGCTGCTGCGCATTCTCAATGGCCTGGGTCGCCTCGGCGATTTCACGCTGATGATGATGCCGCCTTCGTCCGGTGGGCGTTTCAGCCTTTATCTGTGGTCGATGATGGAAACGCTGGCAATCGCCTATCTCGGCACATTGCTGGCGGCAATTCTTGCTTTCCCATTCGGCTTTCTGGCTGCCAGGAACATCATCCCGAATGTGTTCCTGCATTTCGGCATCCGTCGCTTCCTCGATACCATTCGTGGCGTCGATACGCTGATCTGGGCACTGATCTGGGTGTCGGTTGTGGGTCTCGGACCGTTTGCCGGTATTCTCGCAATTGCCTGTTCGGATTTCGGGGCATTCGGCAAGTTGTTCTCGGAAGCCATTGAAGGCGCAGACAAGAAGCCGGTCGAGGGCGTTGTCTCATCGGGCGGGAGCAAACTGCACGGCTATCGCTTCGGCGTGCTGCCGCAGGTTCTGCCGCTGATCGGCAGTCAGGTGCTTTACTTCTTTGAGTCAAATACCCGTTCGGCAACCATCATCGGCATCGTTGGGGCAGGCGGCATCGGCGCGCATCTGGCTGAGCAGATCAAGGTTCTCAATCTTCAGGACGTTTCCTTCCTGATCATCATGATCCTGATCGCTGTCGCTGTTATCGACTGGTTCTCGTCCAAGCTTCGCCACGCGATGATTGGAAAGAAGGCGATGAAATCGGCTTAAAGCACATCCCGAAAACCGCTTCGTACTTTTCGCGATGCGCTCTAACCATTGATGAGTGTCTTAACGCCATCTGCCACAAACTGAACCGCAAGCGCTGCGAGGATCACACCGAGCAGGCGGGTCAGAATAGAACGGCCGGTTTCGCCAAGAAACCGGTCGACCCGTTCTGCGAGCAGCAACACGAAATAGGTAATCAGCAAACAGACGGCTATGACGCCGAGAAGGGCGGCACGGGGACCGATGCCGTCAAAAGAATCTGATGTCAGCACGATAGCCGAAATAGCACCCGGACCTGCGATCAGCGGAATGGCCAGCGGGAATGCCGCGATGTTGCGGATATGGTCCTTGGTAATGGCAACTTCGGCGCTCTTTTCCTTACGCTCGGTTCGCTTTTCGAAAATCATTTCGAAAGCGATCCAGAAGAGAAGCAGGCCACCTGCGACACGGAAGGCGCCGATGCTGATACCAAACATACCGAGTATCTGCGCGCCAGCAATCGCAAACAGCGCCATAACGATGAAGCCGATAATGGATGCGCGCAGCGCGACCTGTCCGCGATGGTTGCGATCCATGCCAGGTGTGAGTGCCAGAAACAGCGGCGCGAGGCCGGGCGGATCAATGGTGACGAGGAGGGTGACGAAGGCGCTGAAAACCGTATCGTAGAACCCCATGCTAAACTCGCCCCTTTTGTTGGTATTCTCTGCCTGATTTGTGAAACGGATTGTAGCCGATGAGTGGCGCTCGGTCGACGCAAAGCGCACGCTCAGGCAACATCATTGCGCGATCTTTATGTGAATATCTTTCAAGTTATTGATTCGATGAATGAAATTCGCCGGTTGAAATGGCCCCGAAATTGGCGTTTTGTGACGTTTTATTCTATAAAGTGACTTTATCGATTCTGTTGAGAAAGATATCTGAATAGTGTCAGATCAAACACCTCCACCCGGTTCCGAAGATATGGATGGCGGCCCAAGCGGCCCTACAGGTATCGAACCGATTTCCATTATTGAGGAGATGCAGCGCTCCTATCTCGATTACGCAATGAGCGTTATCGTGAGCCGTGCTCTGCCTGATGTGCGCGATGGCTTGAAGCCCGTACATCGCCGTATTCTCCACGCCATGAACGAGATGAACCTCGCTTACAATCGCCCCTACCGAAAGTCGGCAGGTGTGATCGGTGAAGTGATGGGTAAATACCATCCACACGGCGACTATTCTATTTATGACGCCTTGGTGCGTATGGCGCAGGACTTCTCCTTGCGCGATCCACTTGTGGACGGACAGGGTAATTTCGGTTCCATCGATGGCGATCCGCCAGCGGCGATGCGTTACACCGAATGCCGTCTGGAAAAAGTCACCGAATCCCTTCTGTCGGATATCGACAAGGATACGGTTGATTTTCAGGACAACTATGATGGCCGCGAGCGGGAACCTATGGTTCTGCCTGCCCGCTTTCCAAACCTGCTTGTCAATGGTTCAGGCGGTATTGCGGTTGGTATGGCAACCAATATTCCGCCGCACAATCTTGGCGAAGTCATTGATGGCTGCGTAGCGCTGATCGACAATCCGGCTCTTGAGCTGGAAGAAGTCATGGAAATCATTCCTGGTCCGGATTTCCCGACCGGTGGTATTATCCTTGGTCGTGCCGGCATCAACTCGGCCTACAGCACGGGTCGTGGTTCCGTTATTATGCGTGGTCGCGTGGCGATTGAGCCAATGCGCGGCGACCGTGAAGCTATCATCATCACCGAGATACCGTATCAGGTGAACAAGGCTTCGATGATCGAGAAAATGGCCGAACTGGTGCGCGACAAGCGTATCGAGGGCATTTCTGATCTGCGCGATGAATCGGATCGCGATGGCTATCGCGTTGTCGTCGAACTCAAGCGCGATGCTGTTGCCGATGTCGTACTGAACCAGCTTTATCGCTACACGCCGCTGCAGACCTCGTTTGGCTGCAACATGGTGGCGCTGAATGGCGGCAAGCCGGAACAGCTCAATCTTCTTGACATGCTGCGCGCTTTCGTGGCGTTCCGTGAAGAAGTGGTAACGCGCCGCACCAAGTTCCTGCTCAACAAGGCGCGTGATCGCGCGCATGTGTTGGTTGGTCTTGCGATTGCAGTTGCCAATATTGACGAGATTATCGCTCTCATTCGTCGTGCGCCGGACCCGGCAACCGCGCGTGAGCAGTTGATGGAACGTCGTTGGCCTGCCGCCGATGTGGCACCGCTGATCCGCCTCATCGATGATCCGCGTCATGCGATCAACGACGATAACACGTATAACCTCTCGGAAGAGCAGGCGCGTGCTATTCTTGATCTTCGCTTGCAGCGCCTGACAGCACTTGGACGCGATGAAGTTGCGGACGAGCTGAACAAGATCGGCGAAGAAATCCGCGATTATCTGGAGATTCTTGGCTCGCGCATTCGCGTTATGACAATCGTCAAGGAAGAGATGATTGCCGTTCGTGACGAGTTCGCCACGCCGCGCCGTACCGAGTTTGGTCTTGGCGGCGCCGAAATGGACGATGAAGACCTCATCGCTCGCGAAGATATGGTCGTCACCGTCAGCCATGCCGGTTATATCAAGCGTGTACCGCTGGCGACCTATCGTGCGCAGCGTCGTGGCGGCAAAGGCCGCTCCGGCATGGCAACGAAGGACGAGGATTTCGTAACCCGTCTGTTCGTCGCCAATACGCATACGCCGGTGCTGTTCTTCTCCTCGCGCGGCATCGTCTACAAGGAAAAAGTCTGGCGTCTGCCAGTCGGTAATCCGCAGTCGCGCGGCAAGGCACTCATCAATATGCTGCCATTGCAGCAGGGCGAGCGCATTACCACGATCATGCCGCTGCCGGAGGATGAAGAATCCTGGGCAAACCTCGACGTCATGTTCTCGACCACGCGCGGTACGGTTCGCCGTAACAAGCTGTCGGACTTCGTTCAGGTCAACCGCAACGGCAAGATCGCGATGAAGCTCGAAGACGAGGGCGATGAAATCCTCTCGGTCGATACCTGTACGGAATTCGACGACGTGCTTCTGACCTGTGCTGGTGGCCAGTGCATTCGCTTCCCTGTCACGGATGTTCGCGTCTTTGCTGGTCGTAACTCGATCGGCGTACGCGGTATCAATCTGGCGGAAGGCGATAAGGTCATCTCTATGGCAATTCTGCACCACGTTGATGCAGACGCTTCGCAGCGCGCCGCTTATCTCAAGCGCTCGATTGCTGAACGTCGGGCACAGGGTGCAGACGACGCCGATGATATTGTTGTTGTCGGTGAAGAAGTTGCGGTGGAAGCCGATCTTTCCGAAGAGCTCTATCAGGAACTCAAGGCTCGCGAGCAGACCGTTCTCACGGTTAGTGAGTATGGCTACGGCAAGCGTTCCTCGTCTTATGAGTTCCGTGTTTCTGGCCGTGGTGGTAAGGGTATCCGTGCAACCGATACGTCGAAGACCGACGAAATCGGCAAGCTGGTAGCTCTGTTCCCGGTCGAAGCAAGCGATCAGATCCTGCTGGTTTCCGATGGTGGTCAGCTGATCCGCGTGCCGGTTGGCGGCATTCGTATCGCTGGACGCTCGACCAAGGGTGTCACGATCTTCAATACGGCTGACGGCGAAAAGGTCGTCTCGGTCGAGCGCATTTCGGAAACCGAAAGCGATGAAGAGAATGGCGCTGCCGAGGTTGATGAAACCGCAGCTGAAGGTGATGCACCTGCAGCTGGTGGCGAAGAATAAAGGAAATTCCCTGATGCAAGCAGTATCAGGGGATTTCATGTTCCAAATAAAAAGGCCGATGGTTCACCATCGGCCTTTTTCAGATGCCAGGACTGGAGGGAACTGGCGATCTCTGGAAACTCAAAACTGTACTTAATGCGAACTCAGTTTACGCATGGCGCTTAGACTAAAAGCGGCGGGACGTACGCGTTGGCGCTTCGCTTCATTCTCTTCCAGAAGCAAAACAATCGCCGATGCAGCCATTGCTACCATCATGGATAATGCCAGAAGAAATATCATCATCGCGGTATCCTTTCGTTATAGATACGCTTCAGAAGCGAAAAGGTTGCACCAAACTTGCGCCTATCTTGGTAAATCGGTTGTGAACTTCTCGTGAAATCGTTGTTCATATCGCATTCATCTGTTTTCTTGGTTTCTGATTTCTTTCAATTGTGGTTGTTGTTGAAAATCTGATTAGAAAAGGCTAGCTGGAAGAAATGACGATCGCGATTTATGCGGGTTCATTCGACCCGGTCACCAATGGCCATATGGATGTTCTGAAAGGCACGCTGCGTCTTGCCGATCAGGTTATCGTCGCTATTGGCGTGCATCCGGGCAAGAAGCCGCTGTTCAGTTTTGAAGAACGTGTCGAGCTTATCAATGCAAGCGCCAAGGCTTTGCTTGGGGCTGACGCAAAGCGCGTTTCCGTGATTTCGTTTGATGCCCTTGTCATTGATGCTGCGCGCAAGCATGGCGCCAAGCTCATGGTGCGTGGTCTGCGCGATGGCACCGATCTCGATTATGAAATGCAGATGGCGGGCATGAATGGAACGATGGCGCCGGAATTGCAAACCGTCTTTCTGCCAGCCGATCCTGCTGTGCGCACGATTACTGCCACATTGGTTCGCCAGATTGCCTCAATGGGAGGCGATATAAAGCCCTTCGTTCCTGCAGCTGTTGCGGCTGCGCTGGAAGCAAAATTCAAATCCTGATTCAGGGAGTTTCTCGATTATGTCATTCGTTCGTTCGGCGCTTGTCGCAGCCAGCATTGTTGCGTTTTCTCAAGGTGCGGCCTTTGCTGCTGACATCCTCAATCTGCAGCTCAAAGACGGCAATGTCGCTATTGAGCTGAGCCCAAACCTTGCGCCAAAGCATGTCGCACAGATTGAAAAGCTGGCTCAGGAAGGCGCTTACAACGGCGTGGCTTTCCATCGCGTGATTCCCGGCTTCATGGCTCAGACCGGTGATGTGAAGTTCGGTAACGTTGACAAGGGCTTCAATGCATCGCGCGTTGGCACCGGTGGTTCTGAACTGCCGAACATTCCGGCTGAATTCTCGCAGGAACCATTTGTGCGTGGCACGGTTGGTATGGCGCGCAGCCAGGACCCGAATTCCGCCAACTCGCAGTTCTTCATCATGTTCAATGATGGCGCATTCCTGAACGGCCAGTACACGGTTGTTGGCAAGGTTGTCAGTGGCATGGACGTGGTTGATAAGATCAAAAAGGGAAGTGAATCCGATAATGGTTCGGTCGAAAGCCCTGACAAGATCATCAAAGCCACGATCGAAAAGAAATGAGTTTTAGAGCGCTTTTCGATCTGATTGAAACAGATCGGCGCTCTAAATATCTGTTTTAACGCGCATCTTATCCGAAAACCGTTTCACACTTTTCGGGATGCGCTCTAAATTCAACACGTATCCCTGTCCCAAAAAATGATTCAAACTTTTGGGGATACGCTCAATAGGAGAGGCCCGATGGCTTACAAAGACCCGGAAAACACGCTCGTTCTTGAAACCACCAAGGGCAATGTCGTTCTCGAACTCTTCCCTGATCTGGCTCCTGGCCATGTCGAACGCATCAAGGAACTGGCACGCGAAGGCGCTTATGACGGCGTTGTGTTCCACCGCGTTATCGACGGTTTCATGGCGCAGACCGGCGACGTGAAGTTCGGCAAGACGGGCGGCGCGCATTTCAATGGCTCGCGTGCTGGCATGGGCGGTTCGGACAAGCCTGACCTCAAGGCTGAATTCTCGAACACCTCGCACAAGCGCGGCACTGCTTCGATGGCTCGTTCGCAGAACCCGAACTCGGCAAATTCGCAGTTCTTCATCTGCTTCACCGACGCTCCATGGCTTGACCGTCAGTACTCCGTATGGGGTCAGGTTATCGAAGGCATGGACAATGTCGACAAGATCAAGCGCGGCGAACCTGTTACCGATCCAGACGTGATCGTAACTGCACGCATCGCTGCAGACATCTAATTCAGTCGTTTCTATAGAAATATAGCGGCTCCGGTTTTGCCGGGGCCGCTCTTGCTTTGATGCATTTCTGAAATTTGAAATGCTCTGATGAGGTTTATGATGCGTGTTGATCTTTTCGATTTCGATTTGCCGGAAGAGAGCATTGCTCTGCGTCCAGCCGAACCGCGCGACCATGCGAAGCTTTTGCGAGTGCGTCCCGGTCAGCCATTCGAAGATCGACAGGTATTCGAGCTGCCTGATCTGTTGCAGCCGGGCGATGCGCTCGTTTTCAACGATACAAAAGTCATTCCTGCGCAGCTTGAAGGTATGCGCGAGCGCGATGGCAATATTTCGCAGGTCAGTGCGACACTTCACATGCGTACCGGCCCTGATCGCTGGAAGGCATTCCTGCGTCCTGCCAAGCGCGTGAAGGAAGGCGACCGCATCCGTTTCGGTCATTCCGGTTCAAGCTGCTTCCTCGGAACACTCGATGCAACCGTGGCCGAGAAGGGTGACGCTGGTGAAGTTCTGCTGGTGTTCGACCTTTCTGGCGCGATGCTGGATGAAGCCATTGCTTCGGTCGGCCATATTCCTTTGCCGCCTTATATCGCATCCAAGCGCGCAGAAGATGAGCGCGACCGCAGCGATTATCAGACTGTTTATGCGCGTGAGGAAGGGGCTGTTGCTGCCCCGACTGCCGGGTTGCATTTCACACCCGATCTGCTCAAAAAAATCCGCGAGCGTGGCATCGAAGAACATTTCGTGACGCTGCACGTGGGGGCAGGCACGTTCCTGCCTGTCAAAGCCGACGACACCACAGACCATAAGATGCATTCCGAGATCGGTTACGTTTCGCAGGAAACCGCCGATGCGTTGAATGCCGTTCATGCTCGAGGTGGCCGGGTGATCTGTGTCGGCACCACATCGCTGCGCCTGATTGAGAGCGCTGCCGGTGAAGATGGCATCATTCGCCCATGGGCGGGTCCAACCGATATTTTCATCACACCGGGCTATAAGTTCCGTACAGTCGATCTGCTAATGACTAATTTCCATCTGCCGCGCTCGACGCTCTTCATGCTTGTTTCGGCCTTTAGTGGCTTTGAGACGATGCAGGACGCTTATAAACGCGCCATTGAAACCGGGTATCGCTTCTATTCCTATGGAGATTCCAGTCTTCTTGAGAGGAAATGAAACGGTTCCCTTTTTCGGCATAATTCATTAGAGACACGGCATGACCAGCGAAAATTTTGAATTCAAAGTGCTTGCGCGTGATGGCGCAGCCCGTCAGGGCGAAATCTCCATGCCGCGCGGCGTGGTGCGTACGCCTGCCTTCATGCCAGTTGGCACAGCCGGAACCGTCAAGGCCATGTATATGGATCAGGTGAAGGATTTGGGCGCCGACATCATTCTCGGCAACACCTATCATCTGATGCTGCGTCCGGGTGCGGAACGCGTTGCTCGTCTTGGTGGTCTGCATGAATTCGGCGGCTGGAAAGGCCCGATTCTGACCGATTCCGGCGGCTTTCAGGTCATGTCGCTCGCGCAGCTCCGCAAGCTTAACGAAAACGGTGTGACTTTCCGCTCGCATATCGACGGCAAGCCTTATGAAATGACGCCGGAGCGTTCCATCGAAATCCAGGGGCTGCTTGATAGCGATATTCAGATGCAGCTCGATGAATGCGTAGCGCTGCCATCGCCTGAAAAGAACACCGAGCGCGCAATGGAATTGTCGCTGCGCTGGGCAGAACGCTGCAAGGTGGCGTTCGGCACACAGGCTGGAAAGGCGATGTTCGGCATCGTGCAGGGCGGTGACAATGCGCGCCTGCGTGAGCGCTCGGCTGAAGCATTGAAGGCGATGGACCTCAAAGGCTATTCCGTTGGTGGTCTGGCGGTTGGTGAGCCGCAGAACGTCATGCTCGAGATGCTCGAAGTGGTTTGCCCGATCCTGCCTACAGAAAAGCCACGCTATCTGATGGGCGTCGGCACGCCGGATGACATTCTGAAATCGGTCGCCCGCGGTATCGACATGTTTGATTGCGTGATGCCGACACGTGCTGGCCGCCATGGTCTGGCGTTCACGCGCTTTGGCAAGGTGAACCTGCGCAATGCGCGTCATGCCGATGATCATCGTCCGCTTGATCCAGAATCAAACTGCCCGGCGACGCGTGATTACAGCCGCGCTTATCTGCATCATCTGGTCAAATCGGGTGAAGCACTGGGCGGGATGCTGCTGACATGGAACAATCTGGCCTATTACCAGTATCTCATGCAGGGCATTCGGGCGGCAATCGCTGAAGGTCGTTTTGAAGACTTCGCGGCTGAAACGACAGCCGGATGGCAGAGGGGCGATATACCAGCCCTTTGATTTTCATCTCTGTTAGAGTTGTAAAACGCGCCTTTTAGGCGCGTTTTTTGTGTCTATTACAGCGGTTCCAGTTAAAAATGAATCGTTGGAACCGCTGTAACTGTTTGTTTTTACGCATTATCCGACGCAAAACTACTTCGCATTTTTGCTGGAAATGCTATAAACCTATCCAGCTTCGAGCAGCTTTTCCAGACGACAGATAACGGAATGGCGCTCTTCTTCGCTTACGATGTCACAATCAAGCAAGCGGCCGCATTCAAGTCCGGAAAGCGCAAGATAAGTAATCAAAACGAGATTGGAGTCGGAAGCGTCTTTTAGCATCCGATCAAGTACGGCCCGGTGATAATGTCTGACCGGGATCATGAAATCCGGGTTCTCGACCAACGCTGCAAGAATTCCGCTGGCTGGGGGCTCATCGTCAGCCTGAACGCGATAAACATCAAAAAAAGCACGCGCGACACGGTTTTTATCTCCGCTCTGCAGGCGTTCCTGAACCTCCATCGCACGTTCATGCTCTTTCATATACTCTTCGACCACGCCCTCAAGCAGCTTTGCTTTCGTTGGAAACGAGTAAAGCAATCCTCCTTTTGAGAGGCCCGCGCGGGCGGCAACCGCGTCGAGAGATATATGTGCTGGTCCGACCTCTTGGGCGAGTTCCACTGCTGCGCGCAAAATGCGCTCTCGCGAAGAGACCTTATTCTTTGTGTGCAATTCCTATGGTCTCCTGACAGTTCGATAGTTGACAATACCGTCCAGACGGTACAGTTATTTCCCTCTGATATTCAAGTAAAATACGTGCGACCAAATTGTGAGGAACATAAAGGAAGCACGCCAACGACACCCTGGAGTGCATCCGCAATGATCAAACGCCTCATTCTGGCAATAATTTTCCTCGTGATCGTCGTGGGGGGGCTCGTTGGTTTCAACCTGTTCAGAACGCAGGCGATCAAGGATTTCTTCGCGAATATGCAGCAGCCTGCCAAGACGGTTTCGACTGTCACGCTTGAGCCGGGCGTCTGGACTCCAGGCATTGAAGCGATTGGTTCTGCCAATGCGATCAATGGTGTCGATCTGACAGTTCAGGTCAATGGTATCGTTGATAAAATCGAATTCACCGCCAATCAGGAAGTAAAGAAGGGCACTGTCCTTCTTCAGCTGGAAAACAGCATTGAGACTGCCGATCTGGTGGCTGCTCAGGCTGAAGCTGTGCTTGCTGATCAGAACCTGAAGCGTGCTGAAACCTTGCGCACGCGTGGCGTGGGTGCAGTTTCTGACGTTGACACAACTGCTGCTGCTGCCAGCGCCAAGAAGGCCGCTGTTGCCAAGATGCAGGCAGTGCTTGATCAGAAGACCGTAACGGCGCCATTTGACGGTGTTATCGGTATTTCCAAGGTCGATCTCGGTCAGTACCTGACGCCGGGCACCGTTATCGGCACTTTGCAGGAAACCGACAAGATGCGTATCGACTTCTCTGTACCGGAGCAGTCGCTTTCTTCCCTGAAGCTTGGTCAGCCTGTGAAGGTCGGACCAAACATGGACGCACTGAAATATAACGGCACGATTGTTGGTATTGATCCAAAGATCGACCCTGCAAGCCGTCTGGTCTCCGTGCGTGCCGAAGTGCAGAATGATGAACCACGCTTGACGCCTGGTCAGTTCGTTCAGGTTCGCGTTGAGCTTCCACAGGAAGACAATATTCTGGCTTTGCCACAAACGACAATCGTGACAAGCCTTTACGGTGACTATGTTTATGCTGTTCGTCCCGAGCAGCCAAAAGAAGGCGAAAAAGCTCCTGAAGGACAGGCTGCAAAGCAGGTCGCGCAGCAGGTTTTCGTCAAGGTCGGTCGTCGTTATGGCGGCGTTGCTGAAATCACCGATGGCCTGAAGGCTGGTGATATCGTGATCACTGCAGGTCAGAACCGGCTTTCGCCGGGTGCTGCTGTTACGATCGACAACACAGTCAATCCGCTGCCTGCGGCTGACAAGTAATAGGCGAGCAAGATGAGTTTTTCCGATATTTTCATCCGGCGACCCGTACTTGCTACCGTGGTCGCTCTCATGATCATTCTCCTTGGCCTTCAGGGTATCGCGCAGCTTTCGGTGCGTGAATATCCAAAGGTCGATGAAACCGTTATTACCGTCACCACTGCTTATGCAGGTGCGAGTGCGGAGCTTATTCAGGGCTTTATCACATCGCCAATCGCGGAATCCGTGGCGACCACTGAAAACATCGATTACGTCACGTCATCCAGCCGTCCATCGTCGAGCACGGTGACGGTGCAGATGAAGCTTGGCGCAAATCCTGATGCGGCACTGACCGAGGTGATTGCAAAGGTTAATCAGGTTCGCGGCAATCTGCCGTCTGAATCTGATGACCCTGTAATCGTCAAGGGAACGGGCCAGAGCTTTGCTACCATGTATCTGGCAGCACAGAACCCGAACATGACGAGCGAGCAGATTACTGAATATCTGGAACGCGTCATGCAGCCGCGCATCTCCACGGTGCAGGGTGTGGCTAAGGCCGAAATTCTGGGTGGTCAGGTCTATTCGATGCGCGTGTGGCTTGATCCAATTCAGCTCGCCGCTCGTCAGATTACCGCACCGGAAGTTCTGGCTGCGATCAATGCGTCGAACTTCCTGTCGGCACCGGGTACGACCAAAAACCAGTTTGTTGCCTCTTCGATTACACTTGAATCGACCTTGCAGACACCGGAAGCTTTCGGTGCGATGCCGATCAAGACTTCCGGCGATGAAGTCGTTCGTCTGCGCGATGTTGCAAAGGTGGAACTGGCGGCGAAAAGCAAGGACACGATCGTTTCGTTCAATGGTTCTGCGGGTACATTCCTTGCAATCTACCCAACGCCTTCAGCGAACCCTATCGATGTTGCGACAGCGTTCCGGAAAGAGCTTCCGGCCATTCAGGCATCCTTACCTGAAGGCATGACGCTTGATCTGGTCTATGATGCGACCGAGCAGATCAGCTCGTCGATCAACGAAGTGTTCACGACCATCGGCGAAGCGGTCGCTATCGTTATTCTGGTCATCATCGTGTTCCTGGGTTCGTTCCGGTCGGTGCTTATCCCGATTGTAACAATCCCGATTTCGCTGATTGGCGTCTGTTTCTTCCTGTATATTCTGGGCTTCTCGATCAACCTTCTGTCGCTTCTGGCAATGGTTCTGGCGATTGGTCTGGTGGTGGATGACGCCATCGTGGTTCTGGAGAATATTCACCGGCATATTGAAGAGGGATTGCGTCCTATGGATGCGGCCTTCAAGGGTATGAAGGAAATCACCGGCTCCATTATCGCGATGACGATCACGCTGGCTGCGGTGTTTGCACCTCTCGGATTTACGGGTGGTTTGACCGGATCGCTGTTCCGCGAATTTGCCTTCACGCTTGCAGGTGCGGTTATCATTTCCGGCGTTGCCGCTTTGACAATCTCGCCGATGATGTGCGCGCGTATGTTGAAACATGGCGAGGCATCGCGCTTCCAGAAGTTCATTGATACGAACTTCAAGAAGCTCGAAAAGGGATATCATCGTCTGGTATCGGGGTCGCTTAATTATCGCCCGATTACGCTGATGATCGTTATTGCTCTGGTTGGTCTCACAGGCTTCCTGTTTGTGAACACATCGAGCGAACTGGCACCGGAAGAAGATTCAGGCGCATTGTTCTCGATGTTCCAGGCGCCGCAATATGCAACCTCTGCCTATACCAACCTCTATGCCGAGCAGATCGATGGTCTGACCAAGGATCTGCCGGAGCTCGACACACGCTTCCAGATCGTCGGCATGGATGGTGGCACAACCTCCGGTATCGCTCTCTGGGTGCTGAAGGACTGGTCTGAGCGCACGCGTTCGCAGAAGCAGATTCAGGAAGACCTGACTGCCCGACTGACCAAGGTTGCCGGCGTTGACGCTTTCATCTTTGCGCCTCCGTCGCTGCCGGGTGCTGGTGGTGGCTTGCCGATTTCGATTGCTCTTCAGTCGACGGGGCCATCAAGTCAGGTGTTCGAACTTGCTGAGGAAATCAAAAACGAAGCTCAGGCGACTGGCCAGTTCATTATCGTTCAGAACTCCATGTCCTATAATGCACCGCAGACCACCATCACAATTGATCGTGACCGGGCTGCAACGCTGGGTGTGCAGGTGAGTGATATTGGCTCGACGCTCGGTCTTTTGACCGGTGGTGCAAAGATTGCTCAGTTCGACCGCGATTCAAACAGCTATGACATCATCAGTCAGGTGCCGGACATCTATCGTTCCAATCCTGAAAAGCTCGGTGATTTCTATGTTCGCAGTGTTTCGGGCGAGATGGTTCCTCTGTCTTCTGTCATCCAGATCAAGACGAACTCTTCGCCTGCTGCTATCGAGCAGTTCAACCAGCTGAATTCGGCGACGATTTCCGCTCTGCCAATGCCGAGTGTCACCACAGGTCAGGGCCTGCAAACACTCGTCAATCTGGCGCAGCAGAAGATGCCGGAAGGCTTCTTCCTTGACTATTCCGGTCAGTCGCGTCTGGAAGTCGAGCAGGGCAACACGATCATGATCGCCTTCGGCCTTGCCGTTATCGTGATCTATCTGGTGCTTGCGGCGCAGTTCGAAAGCTTCCGCGATCCGTTCATCATCATGATGTCGGTTCCGCTTTCGATCTTCGGTGCTATCGTTCCGCTGAACCTGGGACTTGGCACGCTCAACATCTATACGCAGGTTGGTATGATTACGCTTGTCGGGTTGATAACCAAGCACGGTATTCTGATGGTGGAGTTTGCCAATCAGCAGCGTCGCCTGCATGGGCATTCGCGTCGTGAGGCCATCATCCTCTCGGCAGAAACCCGTCTGCGTCCGATTCTGATGACCACGGCTGCAATGGCGCTTGGCGTTGTTCCGCTGATCATCGCGAGTGGTGCGGGGGCGGCGGCTCGTTACTCGATGGGTCTGGTGATCTTCACCGGTATCACCATCGGTACAGTCTTCACGCTCTTTGTGGTTCCGATGTTCTATACGTTCATCGCCAAGAAAGACGTGGAAGGCGAGTTCGTACCATCGCAGGAAGATGGCAAGGAGCCTGCGGCAGCAGCCCATCACTGAAACTTGCCCATCACTGAAACTTGTATTGAATAATCAGATTAAGGGCGGCCACATGTGGGCCGCCCTTTTTGTTGGGAATTAATCGCTTTTCGATCTGATTTTATCAGATCGGCGCTCTGATTTCTTTCCAGCATAATCTTGTCGATCCTCGTTTCACTCCGGTCGGATTACGCTCTGTTGCATTCCAACCGTTCCACACCATATGAGCAGGCATGATACCTTTATCCGTACTCGATCTCTCACCCGTCCCTGAAGGCAGCGATGCAGGACAGTCTCTGCGCAACACGCTCGAATTGGCCCAGCAGGCTGAAAAACTGGGCTTTACGCGCTATTGGCTGGCGGAGCATCACAACATGCCCGGTATTGCCAGTGCGGCTACCTCGGTCGTTATCGGCCATGTGGCAGCGGGCACGTCCACCATTCGCGTTGGTGCGGGCGGCATCATGTTGCCGAACCATTCGCCATTGGTGATCGCCGAACAGTTCGGCACACTGGCTTCGCTGTTTCCGGGGCGTATCGATCTGGGCCTTGGTCGTGCGCCCGGCACCGATCAGATGACAGCTCATGCGCTTCGCCGGAATCTGGAAAGCAGCGCCAATGATTTTCCGCGTGATGTCGTGGAGCTTCTCAATTATTTCAAGCCGGCCGATCCTGCACAGCGCGTTCAGGCCGTGCCGGGCGCGGGGCTGAATGTCCCGGTCTGGATTCTCGGTTCGAGCCTGTTTGGCGCGCAACTGGCTGCGATGCTGGGACTGCCATATGGCTTCGCCTCCCATTTCGCACCGGCTGACATGGAACGCGCTGTAGAGCTTTATCGCGAACGATTTGAGCCGTCCCAATATTTGCAGAAGCCTTATGTCATGCTTGGGCTTAACGTCATTGCAGCGGATACGGATGAAGAAGCACATCATCTGTTCACGTCGCAATTGCAGGCATTTGTGAACTTGCGCAGCGGCCGTCCGGGCAAGTTGCCAGCGCCCGTTGTGGGCTATCAGGAGCAGCTTGATCCTTCCGCACAGGCACTGGTTCGCCAGATGCTATCATGTCGTGTGGTGGGCGGTCCTGAAACCGTCGACAAGGGCATTCGCGAATTTGCCGAACGCACTGGTGCGGACGAATTGATGGTGACGGGCATGATCTATGACCATCAGAAGCGTCTTCGTTCTTATGAGATCGTCAGCAACTCGATGGCGTGAGGATCGAACTCGCGATTGACCTCAGTAAGAAGCCAATCGCGAAAAGCTTTGACCGCAGGCGTATTTGCACGCGCCTGCGGTGTCACAAAGTAATAGCTGCTCGGGCTTTTGACAGTGTGCTGATAGGCCACCACAAGCTGCCCGCTTTCAATTTCCGCACTGATCAAAAATAGCGGCATCAGTGCAATCCCAAGACCTGCGACACAAGCCTGAGAAACATTTGAGAACTGCTCAAAGCGCATTCCGCCCGCAACAGGTGCTGCAATGTCGAGGCTTTTGAACCAGTGGCTCCATGCGCCGGGGCGTGATGCCATGTTGAAAAGCGGCAGGCGCAACAGGTCATTCGGCTCGGTGATGGCGTGCTGTTTCAGAAAAGCTGGACTGCAAACAGGCGCAACCGTTTCCTCCATCAGAAATGTGCAATCGGCATTCGGCCAGTCCGGTTGGCCAATATGGATTGCCGCATCAAGGCCCTCGCGTTCAAAGTCGAACTGGCCAATGCGGGTGGCAAAATTCAGAATAATATCCGGATATTGCGCGACGAAACGCGGAATTCTCGGGATCAGCCAGCGGGTGCCGAAGGTCGGTAGAAATGCAAGATTGAGCGTTGTCCCACGCATTTGCGACATGACCTGCAATGAGGCCGCGCGAATGGAGGCAAGGGCAGGGCTGATCCCACTCAGATAGGCACGTCCGGCATCGGTCAGTAAAACATGGCGGCTGGTGCGGTCAAACAGAGCAGCGCCAAGCTGTTCTTCCAATGCTGCTATTTGACGGCTGACAGCCCCTTGCGTCAGAGACAGCTCTTCCGCCGCACTCGAAAAGCTTTCGTGTCGCGCCACTGCATCAAAGGCAGCAAGCGCGCTTGTCGAAGGAAGCAGGCGTCTCGATAGTGATGTCATCATCTATTACTAAACGGAATAGATCGATGAGTAAACGTTCATTGCATGATTCCGCTTTTCCAGTCACATTTGGGCACCTGAATTTGAGGAGATTATTCATGTCGCGTGCCGCATTTAACTGGGAAGATCCGTTTCTGCTTGATGAGCAACTGACCGAGGACGAGCGGATGATCCGCGACTCGGCGCAGGCTTTCGCGAGCGATGTTCTGCTGCCGCGCATTGAAAAAGCTTATCTTGATGAAACGACAGATCCGGACTTGTTTCGTCTGATGGGGCAGGCTGGCCTTCTTGGTGTAACGCTTCCCGAAGAATACGGCGCAGCCAATGCTGGCTATGTTGCCTATGGTCTGGTGGCACGCGAAGTCGAGCGCATCGATTCCGGCTATCGTTCGATGATGAGCGTTCAGTCGTCGCTCGTCATGTATCCGATCTATGCTTATGGCTCGGACGAACAGCGCAAAAAATATCTGCCGGGTCTTGTTTCCGGCGAATTGATCGGCTGCTTTGGTCTCACTGAGCCTGATGCCGGTTCCGACCCTGCTGGCATGAAAACCCGCGCCGATAAGATCGATGGCGGCTATCGCATCAGCGGTTCAAAAATGTGGATTTCCAATTCGCCGATTGCCGACGTTTTTGTGGTCTGGGCCAAGTCGACTTCCCATGACGGTGCGATCCGTGGCTTTGTGCTTGAAAAGGGCATGAAGGGCCTTTCTGCCCCCAAGATTGGCGGAAAGCTTTCGTTGCGTGCTTCCATCACTGGCGAAATCGTCATGGATGGCGTGGAAGTTTCGGAAGATGCATTGTTGCCGAATGTATCGGGCCTCAAGGGTCCGTTCGGCTGTCTCAACCGTGCGCGCTATGGCATTTCATGGGGTGTGCTGGGCGCGGCGGAAGATTGCTGGTTCCGCGCACGTCAGTATGGTCTTGATCGCAAGCAGTTCGACAAGCCGCTGGCTGGAACACAGCTTTATCAGAAGAAGCTCGCCGATATGCAGACAGAAATAGCGCTGGGCTTGCAGGCAAGCTTACGCGTTGGTCGTCTGTTTGACGAAGGCAAAATGGCGCCCGAAATGATTTCCATCGTCAAGCGCAACAATTGCGGTAAGGCGCTCGATATTGCGCGTCAAGCTCGCGACATGCATGGCGGTAACGGCATTCAGATCGAATATCACGTCATGCGCCACGCGCAGAATCTTGAAACCGTCAACACCTATGAGGGTACGCATGATGTTCATGCGCTGATTCTCGGACGTGCGCAGACCGGCATTCAGGCGTTCTTCTAAAGCATGTCTCCCAAAAGTGGGAACCGGTTTTGGGATAAAGACATGCTTCAAAACAAAGGAATAGAGCGAGCGTGGTGGCTACAATTAAGCGCAACACGCTCTGATCGCCGGAAAGGTTTTGAGAAATGCAGAATACACCGCTTGCGGGTCTTAAAGTCATTGAGCTGGCCCGCATTCTGGCAGGTCCATGGGTCGGACAGACACTGTCCGACCTTGGTGCCGACGTCATCAAGGTCGAAAGCCCTGAAGGTGACGATACCCGCACATGGGGGCCGCCATTTATCGAGGTTGAAGGCGAAAAGTCGGCAGCCTATTTCCACGCCTGTAATCGTGGCAAGCAATCGATTATTGCTGATTTTCGCTCTGATGACGGCAGGGAGCTTGTGCGCAAGCTGGTTGCCGATGCGGACGTGGTGATTGAGAATTTCAAGCTCGGCGGTCTTGATAAATACGGCCTCGACTATGAAAGCCTGAAAGCGATCAATCCGCGGCTGATCTATTGCTCAATTACGGGTTTTGGCCACACCGGGCCTTATGCAGAACGTGCGGGTTATGATTTCATGATCCAGGGCATGGGCGGCATCATGGATCTGACTGGCGAGCCGGACGGGCAACCGCAGAAGATCGGTGTGGCTTTCGCAGACATTTTCACCGGGCTTTACAGCGTCATCGCTATCCAGTCGGCACTCATCATGCGTGAGCGCACGGGTAAGGGTCAGCATATCGATATGGCGCTGTTTGATTGCATGTCGGCGGTACTTGCCAATCAGGCGATGAATTATCTGGCGTCCGGCGTTTCGCCCAAGCGTATGGGCAATGCGCATCCCAATATTGCGCCTTATCAGACGCTGCCTGTATCGGACGGTTATTTCATTATCGCCTGCGGCAATGACGGGCAGTTTGCAAAACTGACGGCTTTGCTGGGAATCGGTGAAATCGCGCGCGATTCCCGCTTCCTCACCAATGCATCGCGCGTCGCCAATCGCGATGCACTGACAGCAATACTTGAAGAGCGTACAACGCAATGGTTACGGGATGATCTTCTGGCAGCGCTTGCTAAGGCAGGGGTGCCCGCCGGGCCGATCAACACGGTTGAAGATGTGTTTGCCGATCCGCAATTCATCGCGCGGCAGATGAGAATCGATCCCGATGGTGTGCCAGGCTTACGTACGCCAATCCGATTCTCGGACGCCGAACTGAAGCTCGACAGGCGATCACCGAAACTGGGCGAGCATAAGAATGATATATAACAAAAACCCCGCTTTAAGCGGGGTTTTTAGTAGGTCAGTCGTCGGTGGCGACCATCACGTCTGATGCTTTAACCACTGCATAGGCTGTCTTGCCAACCTTGAGGTCAAGTTCATCCACGGCTTCATTGGTGATGGATGAGGTAACAACGACACCATGTCCGATATCAATGCGGATATGCGCCGTGGTTGCACCTTTGGTGACATCGACGATTGTGCCTTTGAGGCGATTGCGTGCGCTGATTTTCATTGTTTCTTCCCGTCGTTGATTGGCGCCTGCATGATGCAATAAAGCATTTTAACAGGTTGGATAACATCCCAAATTCGAGAAGCTATTCATTGCTGCAGCGCAAAAAAATCAAATTTTTAAGGGGAAGAGAATGGTGCGGTCGAGAAGACTCGAACTTCCACGGGTTGCCCCACAGCGACCTCAACGCTGCGCGTCTACCAATTCCGCCACGACCGCACTGTGTGGTAGAAGCTGAACTTGTCAGCGAGGAGGCATCTAGCAAATCGATCAGACAGGCACAAGCCCGATCTTGTGCTTCTGCCGATCTTTTTCAAAAAAGAGTGCCTAAAAGTCGTAATACTGCAATATAAGGCGCTTAAAACTTCAACTTTCCTGGCTTCTTGGTGTCAAGATTGTGGCCATTCTGCGGCTTTCGGCGTCAATCTATGCGGATTTGCCATAGATTGACGCCGAATCTGCTGCACCCATTAACCGCTTATTCCCTGCAGTCTTTTAATGTCTTCCAGCCGCTTTACGGTTTCCGCATAGCCAATATCGATTGCTTCTGATGCCCGGTGAAAGTCGGCAAGGCCGATTTGCCCGACAGTGGGCATCAGCGAAACATCGGGTGGGTCGCCAGCCATACGCGCGCGGGAAATACGGTCCTGAATGATGTTGAAGGCTTCCATCATCACGCCGGTAATACCGAGGCGGCTTTCCTTCTCACCGTGAATCGTTTCGCTCAAGGTATCCTGACGAGACTGAGCGTGTTTGATGACGGCAGCGCGCCCGAACTGGTCGTAATGCAGGTTTACAGCCAGAACGAGGCGTTGCTCATAGGCGCGGCAGACCGAGACCGGAACTGGATTGACCAGCGCACCATCGACCAGCACGCGCTCCTGCCAGCGAACGGGTTCAAACACGCCGGGCAGGGCGTAGGATGCCCGCATGGCTTCAACCAGTGGACCTGTCGAAAGCCAGATTTCGTGGCCTGTGCGCAGTTCGGTACAAACGGCGACGAATGGGCGATCCAGATCTTCAAGACGCAAGCCGTCGAGGTGCTCGCGCATACGGCTATCAAGCTTCATGCCGCCAAACAGGCCGCTGCCGCGAAATGTGATGTCGAGAAGGTTGAACATGCGGCGGCGTGTGAGGCTGCGCGCAAATTCTTCAAGCTGATCGAGCTTGCCCGCAAGATAGCAGCCGCCAACCAGTGCGCCGATTGAGGTGCCGGCAATCATTTCGATTTCGATGCCCGCTTCATCAAGCGCTCGCAGCACACCGATATGTGCCCAGCCACGCGCCGCACCGCCGCCAAGCGCAAGCGCAATGCGGCGTGGTTCATGCCGTACCTGCGGCAGTTCGATGACTTCTTCTTCCGGCTTCAAGGGTTGCGTATTGGCTGCCTTGCGCCTTTGACCCCATGCGAGCATATCGACCAAGCACCTTTCATTTCGGCGAGTGTATCAAAACACTGTATCGAAACAATAAATGCTGCAAATTGAAGGCGCGAGAGAAAATCACGCCTTCACATCGATTTGAGATGGGTCACAGATCGTGAGAGAATTTAGTGATCGTGGTCGCAGGAACCATTCAGAGACAGGCTAACTTGACCATCTTCTGACTGAACCTGTCGGTAAAAACACGAGCGCCGACCGGTGTGGCAAGTTGGACCATCACCAGCAACACGGACTTTCAGCCAAAGCGCATCCTGATCGCAGTCTGTACGCAGCTCGATCACGCTTTGCAGATTGCCAGAGGTTTCGCCCTTTTTCCAAAGCGTATTGCGGGAGCGCGACCAGTAATGCGCGATCCCGGTTTCGAGCGTCAGGCGCAGTGCTTCCTCGTTCATATGAGCGACCATCAGCAACTCGCCATCACGTTCGTCGGTGACGACTGCCGTGATCAAACCTGATGCGTCAAAGCGCGGCATGAAAACCGCGCCTTCTTCAATCGCCTTCTTGTCAGAAGGCTGGACGGGGAAAATGCTCATTGTTGCGCCTGGTTGTCTTTTTACTGGCGGATAAGGCTCATGAAGCGAACCTGTTCGTTCACTTCTTCCTGAAACGTGCCGGTAAAGGTCGTCGTGATTGTGCTTGAACCCTGCTTGCGAATGCCACGCATCGCCATACACATATGTTCTGCATCAATCATTACTGCAACGCCGCGCGGTTTCAGAATGCGCTGAATGCTTTCAGCGATCTGGGCAGTGATGCTTTCCTGCGTTTGCAGGCGACGCGCAAAAATATCAACAACGCGTGCAATCTTCGACAGGCCAAGCACCTTACCATCTGGCAGATAAGCGACATGCGCTTTGCCGATGATCGGAACCATATGATGTTCACAATGCGAGAAGAAGGAAATGTCCTTCACCAGCACCATGTCATTATAGCCGGATACTTCTTCAAAAGTGGTGCCAAGCACATCCTCCGGGCTTTCGGCATAGCCGCCGAAAAGTTCGCTGTAGGATTTGGCAACGCGCTTTGGTGTATCCAGCAGGCCTTCGCGGTCAGGATTGTCTCCTGCCCAAAGAAGAAGAGTGCGCACAGCAGCTTCTGCGTCGGCCTGAGTTGGCCGTGGCAGGTCTGCAGACGGATTGGATTCGTCATCAATCTTGAGGATGCGAGCGTCCATCAGTATTCTCCAGTAGTCTCCTTCAAGGAGGAGACGAGTTAAACGGACAATACAACGATGCGCCCCATAGTCTGATTTGCGAGCGTGCGATGTATTGATCCGGCAACACCAAGCTGCCGGACGGGCATTTCCGCGGCTACTCATCACCATGTGATAATCTACCCATGGCGCAGTCGCTACTTGCCTATTATATAGACAGGAAATTGCAACTTCAAACCGTAACCGGACGACAATTTTACATTTTTCTCCGGAAAAGCGGAAGGTTTCCCTCAATGATCGACGATGTTTATAACAAACGTATCCTTGAATTTGCAGGGAATATTGAAAGACTCGGACGAATTGCTGACCCCGATGCGGTCGCAACTGTTCACTCCAAATTATGTGGGTCCAAAGTTACGGTCTATCTGCGCATGTCAGACGGCGTGGTTACAGACTTCGCGCATGAGGTGAAGGCCTGCGCATTGGGACAGGCTTCATCGTCGGTCATGGCGCGCAATGTGGTTGGCTGCACGTCGGAAGAGCTGCGCGCCGTGCGCGATTCGATGTATAAGATGCTCAAGGAAAACGGCCCTGCGCCGGAAGGCCGTTTTGACGATCTCAAATATTTTGAACCGGTTCGTGAATATAAAGCCCGTCATGCATCGACGCTTCTGACATTCGACGCGGTTATCGATTGCATTCGCCAGATCGAAGAAAAGGTGCAGGCGGCTTAGGATAGCATATGTGCAGTTGCGGGAAAGATCATTCGGGCGGTGCGACGGCAACCGGAAAGCGCCAGACCCGCAATTTTACCGATCCATGGCGCAAAACGCCGGGCAGGGTGCTCGGCACCAGTCTGATAAGGCTTTATCAGCTCACGCTGTCCTCCTTTATCGGCAATTCCTGCCGACATATGCCGACCTGTTCTGAATATACCTACGAATCTGTGGCCCGTTACGGATTGTGGAACGGCAGCTGGATGGGACTGTTCCGGATAATGCGTTGCGGCCCCATGGGAACTCACGGATTCGATCCTGTTCCGCGAGAATTGTCGGCTTATTATCGCTGGTATTTGCCTTGGCGCTACTGGCGGGTCTCGTCACCCACAAGCTAAGTGTTTGTTTTTAAAAGATTGCAACAAATCTGTTAGTTTATTGCCCGTTGATTAGAATTCGTTAATGATAATTCTGTTTTATCGGGAAAAGGAAATCAGGTCGGCCCGGCGTCTTTTTCGCGCCGCAATTCGGCTTCATTTGCATCTAGTTTTCTTTTCATGTGAGCCAATATGCATAAATCGTTGTCCCGCACCTCCCAGCTGATTGCCGGTGTTGCGCTTGGTGCCAGCATCTTCTGCGCTACCAACGCCATGGCGAATGTTTCATGGGTGGTTTTTGATGCCGATACTGGCGTCGTTTTGGGACAAGACGATGCAACCGAGCAGCACGCGCCTGCTTCATTGGCCAAGATGATGACGCTCTATCTGACCTTTGAGGCTCTCAAGACTGGCAGGCTGAATTGGGATGATCAAATGCCGATCTCCAAGAACGCATCTGCCAAAGTCAGAATGAAGCTGTATCTGAAAGCAGGCGAAACAATTTCAGTTCGTGATGCCGTCATGGGTATGGTTATCGTTTCGGCAAATGATGCCGCAACGGTTGTTGGCGAATATCTCGGTGGATCGGAAGCGGGCTTTGGCCGCCTGATGACGCAAAGAGCCCGAAACCTCGGCATGAAAAGCACTTATTTCGCTAATCCATCGGGTTTGACGGCGAAGATGACCCAGCTGACAACCGCGCGCGATATGGCCGTGCTTGGCATGTCGCTGCGTCGCGATTTTCCAAAAGAGTATGCGCTGTTTTCGGAGCGCTCCTTTACCTATAAAGGCCGTCCGTTCAACGGCCACAACAATCTGATGTATCGCTATCAGGGCGTAGACGGCATCAAGACCGGCTATACAGATGTTTCCGGCTATAACCTCGTTTCGTCGGCAATCATCAATGACAAGCATCTCGTGGGCGTTGTGCTTGGCGCTGGCTCATCGCGCGAGCGTGATGACCGCATGGCGAAACTCCTGACGCGCTTCGGCACGGAAGGCGCTGGAAAGTCCACAGACGAAATCGTTACAGCTTCGGTTCAGACACCTTTGCCCGTTATCTCGCCGCTTAAGCCACAGAAGCCAAAGGTTGATGCTGTTGCCGATATGATCGACGACAACAAGATCGAGCAGGGCGACGGCGGCTTTCTGGTGAAGTCTGCCATGTCTGCATGGCGTGTTCAGGTTGGTGTAACGCCATCCCGCAAGGGCGCAGACGAGCTGCAAGCCAAGTATTTGCCGGTTGTAAGCAGCCTGGTGCCGGGTACAAAGGCTGAGATTTCGACCGCTCCGCGTGGTCGCAAGATGTACCGCGTTCGCTTCTCCGGATTTAAGGATTCGGATGCAGCTGAAAAGACTTGTGCGAAGCTCAAGCAGCAGGGCGTTCCCTGCCTCGCCATCCGCAACTGAGTTCATCCAGTTTCCAGAATGCCGAAGGCGCCGTGATGCAGTTTGCCACGGCGCTTTTGCTTTACCTATTAATCAAAAAAGATTAATACCCAAACGTTACAGCGGCTCCAGTTAAGACTGAATCTTTGGAGCCGCTGTAACTGTTTGTTTCTACGCAGTATCCGACGCAGAACCGCTTTGCGCTTTTGCTGGACTGCTATAATTCCTGTTGTGCAAGCAACATATAGGCGGTTCTGACAGCTTGAGCAGGATCGTTTCATGCAAAACCACCCGCAATCGTTGGCGGGACTGGATAAGGAAGAAAATGATGTCGAATGTATCTATGCAGTTTCCTGATGGCTCGGTGCGCGAATATGATGCCGCAACAACCGGTGCCGAATTAGCTGAATCAATCTCCAAATCACTTGCAAAGAAGGCCGTGGCTTACGCCGTTGACGGTACCGTGCGCGATCTCTCCGATCCGCTTGGCGCTTCCGGTGCAATCGAAATTCTGACCCGCGAAGACCCGCGCGCGCTGGAACTGATCCGTCACGACACGGCTCACGTTCTCGCTGAAGCTGTGCAGGAACTCTTTCCGGGAACGCAGGTAACAATCGGCCCAGTCATCGAGAACGGTTTCTATTACGACTTTGCACGTAATGAGCCTTTTACGCCCGATGATCTGCCGGTGATCGAAAAGAAGATGCGCGAAATCATTCAGCGCAATAAGCCGTTCACCAAGCAGGTATGGTCGCGTGAGAAGACCAAGCAGGTTTTTGCCGATAAAGGCGAGAGCTATAAGGTCGAACTCGTTGATGCGATCCCTGAAGGTCAGGACCTGAAAATCTACAATCAGGGCGAATGGTTCGATCTTTGCCGTGGCCCGCATATGGCGTCCACTGGCCAGATCGGCAATTCATTCAAGCTGATGAAGGTTGCCGGCGCTTACTGGCGCGGTGATGCCAACAACCCGATGCTGACCCGAATCTACGGCACGGCATTTGCCAATGATGCCGATCTCAACGCTTATCTTCATATGCTTGAAGAAGCTGAGAAGCGCGATCACCGCCGTTTGGGTCGTGAAATGGACCTGTTCCATTTTCAGGAAGAAGGTCCGGGCGTTGTTTTCTGGCACGCCAAGGGTTGGCGCATGTTCCAGACGTTGGTCGCCTATATGCGTCGTCGTCTCGACAGCCACGGCTATCAGGAAGTCAATGCACCACAGGTTCTGGACAAGTCCCTTTGGGAGACATCCGGTCACTGGGGCTGGTATCGCGACAACATGTTCAAGGTGACTGTTGCCGGTGACGATACCGACGATGATCGCGTGTTCGCGTTGAAGCCGATGAACTGCCCAGGTCACGTTCAGATATTTAAGCATGGTCTTAAGTCTTACCGCGATCTGCCTATAAAGCTTGCAGAATTTGGTAATGTGCATCGTTACGAACCATCGGGCGCATTGCATGGTCTGATGCGTGTGCGTGGCTTCACGCAGGACGACGCGCATGTGTTCTGCACCGAAGAGCAGATGGCTGCCGAATGCCTTCGCATCAATGATCTTATCCTGTCGGTCTATAAGGATTTCGGCTTTAAAGGGATCACGATCAAGCTTTCAACCCGCCCTGAAAAGCGTGTGGGTTCGGATGAATTGTGGGATCGCGCTGAAAGCGTGATGATGACGGTTCTGGAGCAAATCGCGGAACAGTCGGAAGACATCAAGACCGGTATTCTGCCCGGCGAAGGTGCGTTCTACGGTCCTAAGTTCGAATACACGCTGAAGGATGCGATCGGCCGTGAATGGCAGTGCGGAACGACACAGGTTGACTTCAACCTGCCGGAACGTTTCGGCGCATTCTATATCGACAGCAATTCGGAAAAGACGCAGCCGGTGATGATCCATCGCGCGATCTGCGGTTCGATGGAACGCTTCCTTGGCATTCTGATCGAAAACTTCGCCGGTCACATGCCGCTGTGGTTTGCTCCGATTCAGGTTGTCGTTGCGACGATTACCTCGGAAGCCGATGGTTATGCTGCTGAAGTTGCAGCAAAGCTCAAGGCTGCTGGCCTCCAGGTCGTGACTGACGTTCGTAACGAGAAGATCAACTACAAGGTTCGCGAACATTCGTTGCAGAAGGTTCCGGTCATTCTCGTCTGCGGTATGCGTGAAGCAGAGGAAAAGACGGTCAATATGCGCCGTCTCGGATCCCGCGATCAGGAAGCCATGACGCTGGACGAAGCTATTGCTCGTCTGACGGAAGAGGCGACACCGCCAGATCTTCTTCGTCTGAAGAAATAATCAAATAAAACCGCGCTTAGGCGCGGTTTTTTTATGCATCCATACGCAGAACGATAATTCTTACGGGCTGAATTTGACAGGCGTAGGGAAGCAATGCGCTATAGATGGGTGAGAAATCAATCTACAGTGTCGTCGGATGCTTCGAATTCCTTGCTTGTGACGACCTCGACATCTTCATTTTTGCCCGATGAAACCTTGAAGTCACGCTGATAAATCCGGTCCTTATTCTTGGCGACGGCGACATAGTCACCCTCGATGAGAACGAGTGAAGAATAGGCGCCGGCGCTTTCGCGAACGACGTCACCGGAAGCGTTCAAGATTGACCAGGAGGTATCGGCGAGCGCTTCGCCACCTTTTTCGCGAACAAGCTTCAGCACAACTTCGGCCGCACGATGCTGAACGGTGGCTTCCGTCAGTTTGCCTGCTTCGACGCGAATATCTGCGCGAATGATGGCATTTGCAGAACCGTAGTTGGAAACGACATGATAGGTGCCGCTGTTCAGACGGATGATCGTGTCTGGTTTTACATCCGGCACGATGAGCGAGCGGTCATTGTTGTCTTCGTCGGCATAAATCGAGAATCGCACCAGGTCGCTTTTGATTTTGCCTTCATCTGGCAGAACTGCACTGAGCTTCATGCCGCCTGCATCGAGGGTCATTACTTCATGGCGGCTGGCATTGGTCAGTGTGATGCGCTTGGTTGCTCCCGCACGGCCATAGGCGGCGTGTACGAGATAACTACCTTCAGGAAGATTGAAAACTGTGCTGCCGCCCTTTGAAGAAGCGATGAGCGCGAGTTGTCCGTCTGCCCCAACCTCAGGTGCGAAGACGCGCCAGACAAGCCCGGTCGAAATATCCGGACCGTCTTGTTTGAGACGTGCCTTGAGATCCAGTTCGCTTGTTTTCACAAGAGGATTGTTTTCAGGGCTTATTGGGCTTGCGTAGGGGCTGAGCGTTGGCAAATTAAGCTTTGGCTCTGGAAAATTTGGCAAGCCGCTAGTGCTGTTAATCTGAACTGATCCATTTCCGCCGGAAGGGGCCTGCATGGCAGGTGGGGCAGCTGGTGCCGGTGCTGGTGGCTCAAGCTGGAAATTCGGTAATTTGAAGCCGCCGCCGGGACCTCCCTGCGGACCACCGCCAAATCCCCCGCCCATTCCGCCGCCGGGACCACCTGGTCCGCCCGGGCCACCGGGGCCTTGCGCTAGAGCAGACGAAGCAATCAGGACAAAAGAAAGGGTCGCGGCAAGTGACTTGCTGCGCGATGATTTTGCACTGTTTGCTCGAAACAGACCCATAGTATCTGACATGGACATGTTTTGACCCCAAGCGGGTGGCGAATTCAAGGCCAAATCGACCATAGACATGGCAATTTATATGGGCGCTCCATGCGTTGTCACAGATTCTTGGCTTTACAGGCCAACAATGACAGGTGAGAAGCAGTCCCATTCCATTTCCAGCATATTCTTGGCGATCTCCATTTCACTCTGGTCGCATTATGCTTTAAGTGGAGTGACATATGCAGATTTTAGCGATGAGGTTTCCCCCCGTGACACATCCGGTGTTTGATTTTCTGGCTCAGCGCAGCTCCACACCTATTTCGGCTATTTCAGAACCAGCACCCGAAGGCGCTGAACTGGACGAATTGCTGAAAGTGGCAGCACGCGTGCCGGATCATGGTCGTCTGACACCTTGGCGTTTCATTCTTTATCGTGGTGATGTTCGTCACAAGGTTGGTGAATATCTCGCCAAGCGCGCAGAAGAGCGGGAAGGCCCATTGCCGGACAGTCGCAAGGATCAGGAGAGGGCGCGTTTTGCGCGCGCACCACTGGTAATCGGTGTGGTTTCTTCGCCGGTCGCTCACGAGCGCATTCCGGAATGGGAGCAGTTTCTGTCGGCAGGCGCTGCTGCAATGAACCTTTGCACCGCAGCAAATGCGCTTGGTTATGCCACCAACTGGATCACCAATTGGTATTCCAACGATGCGCCTGCACGCGCTTATCTGGGGATTGCTCCGAATGAACGGGTTGCCGGTTTCGTGCATATCGGGACAGCAGAAAACAAGATGCCTGAGCGTCCGCGCGCCGATATGGAAAAGATCGTTTCCGTTTATAGTGGACCTTGGACTGAATAAACTAGGTTAGTTTTCTCTGATAAACTACGGAAAACAAGATGTTTTATAAGCCAGAAGATGGTCACGGACTGCCCCACAATCCGTTCAAGGCAATTGTCGCTCCGCGTCCGATTGGCTGGATCGGTACGCGTTCGGCATCAGGAAGCGTCAATCTGGCTCCGTACTCGTTTTTCAATGCCGTCTGCGATACGCCACCTATGGTGATGTTTTCGTCTTCAGGTGTGAAAGATAGCGTGACATTCATCGAGGAAACGGGTGAGTTTACCGCCAGTCTGGTCAGTGACCATCTGAAAGAGAAGATGAATGCTTCTTCGGTCAATGCGCCACGCAGTGTGAGCGAGTTTGAATATGCAGGCCTTGGTATTGCCCACAGCAAGGTCATTGCAGCGCCATATGTGAAAGAAGCCTATGCAGCACTCGAATGCGTTGCAGTCGAGACCAAACGTCTACAGGACAAAGAGGGCCGGCCGACCGACAATTATATGGTCATCGGTGAAGTTGTCGGCGTTCACATCGATGAAAGCGTGCTGACTGATGGACTGTTTGACATAAGAAAAGCCAAGCCCGTCACACGGCTTGGCTATATGGATTATGCGACGACCGAGGACGTCTATCAGATGTTCCGACCGAGGTGGGAAGATTAGAGCGCCGATCACCCTGCTAGGCGCGCAAAGATAGACATAAAATTATGCTGCAGATTTGAGGGGGCTGATTACAGCCCCTTTTTCTTTGCTTCGATCCAGATATTTTCCATCTCGTCGAGTTCTGCGGCCTCAAGACTGCTGCCTGTATCCTTCAAGGATTTCTCAATGAAATCAAAGCGGCGCTTGAATTTGTCATTCGCCGCGATCAGGGCTGTTTCGGCATCTATTTCCAGATGTCGACCGAGATTGACCATCGCGAAAAGCAGATCACCGTATTCTTCGGCGATATTAGCTTTGTCTTCAGCGGCCATTGCTTCTTTGAGCTCGGCAGTTTCTTCAGCGATCTTGTCGAGAATCGGCGCTGCTTCCGACCAGTCGAACCCCACCTTGGCGGCTTTCTGCTGGAGTTTCAGCGCGCGTAGAAGGGCAGGGAAGGCGTTTGGAATATCATCGAGATAACGTGTTTTCTCAACAGTTTCCAAACCAAGTTTAGCGCGGCGTTCTGCACGCTCGGCCTTCTCTTCCGCCTTGATGCGATTCCACGAGCCCTTCGCCATGCCAGCGCTTCTGGCCTCAGTATCGCCAAAGACATGCGGATGACGGCGGATCATTTTGTGCGTGATGGCTTCCACGACATCACCAAAACCGAACTTTCCCTGTTCTTCCGACATACGTGCGTGAAATACGACTTGTAGCAAAAGATCGCCAAGCTCTTCTCGCAGATCATCCACATCGTCACGTTCAATGGCATCCAGAACCTCATAGACTTCTTCAAGCGTATAAGGTGCGATGGATTTTGAGGTCTGCTCGACATCCCATGGGCAGCCGGTTTCAGGATCGCGCAGAGCGACCATGATTTCGAGAAGACGGTCGATATTGCGGGAGGGTTCCATCTTCGCTCCATTAAATTGATGTCGCATTGTTGAGGCAATCTGCGAGAATCGAAGGGTTTGGGTTGCAGTCCGCTATGGTTTTTGCATAGTCAGTTGGAAAACGCCCTTGGGATCGCACATCGGGCCAGTATGTTCAACAAGCAGGTAATTAAAGAATGACGATTCTCGTAACCGGTGGTGCCGGATATATCGGTTCTCATACATGCGTACAGCTGATTGAGGCTGGCCACGACGTGGTTGTGGTCGATAATTTTGATAATAGTAATCCGGAAGCCCTCCATCGCGTGGAAAAGATTACGGGGCGTGCGCCAATTCGCGAACCAGGTGATATTCGCGACCGTACCCTGCTGGAACAGATCATTACACGTCACAAATGCACGGCTGTTATTCATTTTGCCGGGCTGAAAGCCGTAGGTGAGTCGAGCGAAAAGCCGCTGCATTACTATGATTGCAATGTGCTAGGTACGCTACGCTTGTTGCAGGCGATGGAAACCACAGGCGTCAAAACGCTGGTTTTCAGCTCTTCGGCCACGGTTTATGGCGATCCGGAAAAACTCCCCATCACCGAAGACCAGCCACTGTCCGCAACAAATCCTTATGGCCGCACGAAGCTCGTCATCGAAGATATGCTGCGCGATCTCTATAACAGCGATAACAGCTGGAAAATTGCGATCCTGCGCTATTTCAATCCAGTCGGCGCACATGAAAGCGGTCTGATTGGGGAAGATCCAAAGGGTATCCCAAACAATCTGATGCCAATCATCGCGCAGGTTGCGACGGGCCGTCGCGAGAAGCTCAACATCTGGGGCAATGATTATGATACGCCGGATGGCACAGGTGTCCGCGATTATATCCATGTTGTTGATCTTGCAGCCGGGCATCTGAAAGCGCTTAAAAAGCTTGATGAACCGAAGTGCTTTTCAGTCAATCTGGGTACAGGGCAGGGCTACAGCGTTCTTGATGTGGTCAAGGCTTTCGAGCATGTGTCAAACCGTGAGATCAAATACGAGATCGCGCCGCGCCGCCCAGGTGATATTGCCGAATGCTATGCCGATCCTGCTTTCGCGCGTGATTTTCTGGGCTGGACCGCTGAAAAAGACCTTCGTGAAATGTGTCAGGACATGTGGAACTGGCAGTCTAAAAATCCAAACGGATATGAATAAAGCCGTAGAGTAGGGCTGTTGTATTTCAGTCCTGTTCTCCCGGAAAAGTGAACCGGCTATATGCGCCACCTATCCTTAAGTATTGTACCAAAGTCTGATTGGACTATTACAACTGGAGGGATGGCTGGCCGGTTTACGGCCCGAAGTAATGAAGGACTACCGAGATAATGCGTTTTCTGCCCGATAAGTTCACTTGCATGTTGATTGCAACCATTTTGCTTGCGTCATTTCTTCCGGTGCAGGGCGATTTCGCTGAATGGTTCGGGATTGCTACTAAAATCGCTGTGGGGCTTCTGTTCTTCCTGCATGGCGCACGTTTGTCGCGTGAAGCGGTTGTTGCGGGTGTTACGCACTGGCGACTGCATTTGGCGGTCGTATGCTCGACATTTGTCCTGTTCCCGATTTTGGGACTGGCCGCAGGCTGGACAATTCCGGGACTGGCGCAATCGCCGTTCTATCTCGGCATTCTCTATCTCTGCGTTCTGCCTTCTACGGTTCAATCGTCAATCGCCTTTACCTCGATGGCAGGCGGTAATGTTTCCGCTGCCATTGTTTCGGCATCTGCATCCAACATTTTCGGTATGTTCCTGACGCCATTGCTTGTCGGCCTGCTTTTCGCAGTGAAAGGTGGCGGCGGTATTTCTGTCGATGCGCTTGAATCTATTCTGCTTCAATTGCTGGCACCGTTTGTTCTTGGGCAAATTTTGCAGCCATGGATCGGTAATTTCATGCGTCGTCACAACAAATCGCTCGGATTTGTCGATCGGGGCTCTATCCTGATGGTTGTCTATCTGGCGTTCAGTGAAGCGATTGTCGAAGGTCTGTGGCATACAGTTTCCTGGAACGATCTCGGTGTAATGATCGGCGTGAATATTCTGCTTCTGGTGATTGTCATGTTGGCGACCTGGTATGGCAGCAAGGCGCTGGGCTTTAATCACGCCGACCGTATCACGATCATGTTCTGTGGCTCCAAGAAGAGCCTTGCCAGCGGTGCGCCGATGGCCAGCGCTATATTTGCAGGCGCAAATGTCGGTAGCGTGGTGTTGCCGCTGATGCTTTTCCACCAAATCCAGCTGATGGCTTGCGCAGTGATTGCGCGTAAACTTGCCGATCATAAGCCTGCTGCAAATACGGCGAGTGCAGCAGCTGAATAGAACTGGTTCTTGCTGTGATCCTCATATGAGGGTAGGAGGGCAGGCGAGTGGTTTCGCCTCGCCCTTTCCTTTTATGGAGCAGACGGCCCTAACCCAGTTATTTGCTTTCTAGTGGCTATCCGCGTTCACTAAGGGCTCAAGAAAAGGCAATTGATATGTCCAAGCAGAACGGCAAATCCGGCACGACGGATTCATTTGATCAGGAGGCTTTGGCCGAGGCTTACAACCATGCGCTTGCGCTGGAAAAAGCCGGTGATCTGGATGCCGCTGAAAAGGCATATCAGGCCGTTCTGGAACTCGACCCGGAAGACCATGGTGGCGCTGCTGTGCGTCTTGCCAGCATGGGGCGCGGAAACGTGCCGCCAAAAGCGCCAGACGCTTATGTTGCAACGCTGTTTGATCAACACGCCGAGATGTTTGACACGATCCTTGTCGATCAGCTTGGTTACGATGTGCCATTGCAGCTGCGCGAAATGCTTCTTGAAATGGACGAAGAGTTTCAGGCTGAGCGTATGCTTGATCTTGGCTGCGGTACTGGCCTTTCTGCCGATGCGCTGGACGACATGGCAGACCACAAAACGGGCGTCGACATTTCTGAAAACATGATCGAAGTGTCGTATGAAAAAGGCGATTACGACGCGCTGTTCGTCGGAGAAGCTGTTCGCTTTCTTGAGACCACTGAAGAAGACAATTGGGATCTGATCGTTGCGACTGACGTGCTGCCTTATATGGGCGGGCTGGATCAGTTCTTTTCAGGCGTAGCCAATCATCTGCAAGCCGGAGGCTATTTCGGCTTCTCCAGTGAAACGCAGCCTGACGAGCGTTTTGCTGGACGTGATTTCATGGTGGGTGATTATCAGCGCTTTGCTCATGCACAATCCTATGTGCGTGCGCTTTTATCTGCGCATGGCATGGAATGCATACGTTGTGAGGATATTGTCGTCCGTAGCGAGCAAGGTTCGCCAGTTCCAGGACATTTATATATCGCTCAGCGCCGATAATATCGGCGTATGCTGGCTCCAAATCACAGAGTTGCGTTCCATAATCTATCTTATGCAATCGAAGTGTTCGGTTTAGGTGGGTTCTAGTTTGAAGTGCGACTTGCAAATGATAACAAT
>NZ_NNRM01000030.1 GCF_002252525.1 Brucella pseudogrignonensis | reverse complement strand
CCCCTGGCCTTTCCGGCCAGAGAAACTTAACGTGACAACACCGTGACCGTTTATTTGGGGGCCCGGAACAAAAACTTGATTTGTTGAACTGTTATTGTTGCTCTTCGAATATCGTTTTGTGACCGTATTCAGTCAGCATGAAAAGAACCCGTTTCTTGCCGATCGGAATGATGATCTTGTCGCGAACGAGCATATTAAAGGCGCGCTCAACTTCCAACGCATGAATGTGCTGTCTCTGCAATTTGTTCGTAACGGCTAAACGGTTTAGGGCAACCTCTCTTGGTCTGAGATTCTGGTCAATATGAATCAGACGCTTCAGAAGTTGTATAGCGCGGACAACATTATCAGGATTTAGCACTCTTTGTCTTTTCTTGCTCATGACAATTGGAGACCTTCCTCGTGCGCCAAGACGCTGTCTAACTTTTCCCACCGCCTTTCGTTCCGATGAAGGAATTCTATCCTTCAAAAGTTCTGGACGAACTGGGCCTGGGGGCTGCCAAACTGGCGGTCTGCACGACCAACTGACCCTTCAAGGAGAAGGAAAAGCAGAGGTGGCTCGGTTTGTCTGAACAGTTTCGGGCGTTTCGTTAAGTGGATTTCCGCCGCGATTATGCCGCCACCATCATTGGTGTCAGCGCGTTGAAGTAGACCTGATCCGGTGTTTGCCGGTCAAGCGATGAATGTGGGCGTCGGCTATTGTAAAAGGTCAGATATCGGCCGATGCCAGCTCGCGCTTCAGATACGGTTTTGTAAGCGTGGATATAGACCTCCTCATATTTAATCGATCGCCATAGCCGCTCAACGAAAACATTGTCGCGCCAAGCGCCCTTTCCATCCATCGAGATGGCAATTTCTGCCTTTTTCAGCACGTTAGTGAAGTCGATGGACGTGAACTGTGATCCTTGATCCGTGTTGAATATTTCAGGCTTTCCATAGCGGACCCGAGCTTCCTCAACCGCTTCAATGCAGAAGTCCGCCTCCATCGTGATCGACAGTCGCCATGACAGAACCCGGCGGCTGAACCAGTCGACGACAGCGCACAGATAGACAAAACCACGTGCCATCGGAATATACGTTATGTCCATTGCCCACACCTGATTGGGTCTGGTGACCGCTAGCTTGCGCAGGAGATAGGGATAGATTTTATGCCCTGGCGCTGGCTTCGAGGTGTTTGGGCGACGATAGATCGCCTCGATGCCCATCTTCTTCATCAGCGTGGCGACATGCAGCCGCCCAACCTCAAGCCCTTCTCCCTTCAAAAGCCCCTGCAACATCCGACTTCCCGCGAATGGGTATTCCAGATGCAATTCATCGATCCGGCGCATCAGTGCCAGATCGCCATCCGATACCGGGCGCGGTGAATAGTAGACACTGCTACGGCTGAAGCCGAGGAGCTCCGCCTGCCTTGCGGCCGACAGCTTGTGCGTGCGGTCGATCATTTCTTTCCGCTCAGCAATCCCGCCTTGCCGAGCGCTCCGGCTAAAAAATCATTCTCCAACGTCAGTTCGCCGATCTTGGCGTGCAGCGTTTTCACATCGACGGTTGGACCCGTCGGTTCCGTCTTCGCTTCATCGCCGAAAACGACTGTCGCTCCCTCAAGGAGTTGGTCTTTCCATTGCTTGATTTGGTTGGCGTGCACATCAAACTGCTGGGACAATTCCAACAGCGTTTGTTCACCTCGGATGGCAGCGAGCGCCACCTTTGCCTTGAAAGCCGGGCTATGGTTCCGGCGTGGTCGTCTTGTCATGATTTCTCCTGTTCCCGGCATCTAAGCCGATGTCAGGCAGAAATTCCACTTATCCTAGCTGTGCAGATTTCCCGAACCACTTCTAGCTATGATATTTTCGTATCTGGATGTTCTGGCTGGTCGAATATGCAATGTCGTCCCCGGTCTACCCTGACAAAGAGCGCAGCGTGGTCGGGGACATTTTCTGTGCAGTTATTGGCCAGAAAACTGTAATAGTCTGTATATTCCCGCCACGAATGACATCACGTAAAGCTTTGGCGCAGAACGGTTCTGCGAGAGTGTAGTTAACAGGGACGGCATTTTTTATGAGCGTGAACGCTCTGTCATTTGACAGTTTCATTTAAGTTCCCCTTGCCGAGTACGTTTTATGTCACTTTGTAGGCACATCCCAATCCGGAGTGGTGATGCAGGGTGGCATGGGATAAGCCAGTCAGGGTCGATGACGACGTTAATATAAAGTGAACAAGATGAGATTTCCATTATTAAGATTCAGAGTAACCTTTGTATTCAAGTTCGAGGAGGCCGACATGCCGTTTTTTAACGAAGCGAGCCGCATTTATAAAAATGACGAAATTAGCTTACTGCGTAACTGTTTCTCCAGTGCAGTTATTTACTTGGAAGAAAGCGACAGCCATTACTCGGCTCAAGAACTCGCGTGTTGCATCATCATGCTGTACGAACGTGGTCTTCGCGACCAATCTAAGCTGATCACGATCGCGGCGCGATTAGCGCATAAAAAATATAAAACGCGAAATGCGAAGAAACCAATCGCCGCAAAAAAGCAAGTTTTTCGAGTAAGAAGTTAGTTTACTTGCGCGAAAGAGTTTCAACCGCCGCTCCGATAACCCTTTTTAGAAACCAACGCGCAAAGCGGGATTATTGATGGCAGATAAAATGAGAAGCCTGCTCGATCCAGATACTGGAAAATTGTTAGCAGTCACGCTTATCAATACTCAGAGTCCATCCTTCCTGGCGCTTTATCGAAACGTTTGCTATCCGCCTGCTACGCCCAGTAGGGAAAGCGTTAAGAAGGTTGCGAACAGCACAAAATGCGTCATGCCCTCGATAGCGTTAGTCTGGCCGTCGTTGAGATTTATAGCGGCTACAATCAAAGTTATAAGAGCCATCATGGTCTGAAGGGGTGTCATCGCCATGACGATAGGTTGATCGTAGTAAAGCGCGAATCCCTCAATGACCGGAACGGTGAGTATGACGGTCGACAATGATGCGCCCAATGCAATATTTATGACCACTTGCATTCGATTGGCAAAAGCTGCGCGAAGTGCTGTCAGAAATTCGGGAGCTGCAGACATAATGGCGACGACTAGGGCGGCTAGCGCAATCGGAGCCCCTATCGCTTGAAGTGCGTTCAACAGAACCCCAGACATTGTTTCAGCTAAAAAACCTATGAGTACAATGCCAGCCACCAGAACGGTAATTGACGGAGTAAATGTTTCGTTTCTCAGGGCGCGACCGCTTCTCGTTTTCTTTTCTGGGTAGCTGTAGTTGAAGAAATAACTATGCTGGCCAATTTGGTTTCTTAGAAACACCCAGTAAAGCATCGCCATCGCACCCACTGTGAAGAGCGAATATAGCCGCCATTTTTCGTGCGGAATAAACTCGGGAACAACCATGGATATTCCCATTGCGGTCAAGATCATGACACCGTAAGTCTTACCGGAATCATCATTATAAGCCTGTTCACCAAATTTCCATCCGCCAAGGAGTGCGGCTAGACCCAGTATTCCGTTAATGTCGAGCATGACAGCGGAAAATATTGTGTCGCGCGCGAGCGTGGGCGAGCCACTATCTCCATTCATCAGAATGAGCAGGATGAGTACCTCGACGCCAACCGCAGACATCGTCAAGACCATAGTCCCGTACGGATCGCCTACTTTAGACGCGATCACTTCCGCCCGATACGCTACGCGCACAGAGACCGCAACGATAGCTACAATAAGACAGAAGGTGGCAAGTAATGCAGCACCAGGTCCATTTTCTATTATTGTTGTTTCAAGGGCAAATGTAACAATACCGACCCCGAGCGCCAGCACTAACAAGATTTCCCGCCGAAGAAATGAAACCATACGAACATCCGATGTCAGCTGCTTTTGGCGACACGATCTACCGATGAAACGGGTGGAAGTCCGATCGCGTGCGATTGTATATGAGATAAAGCTTTGAGCTCCTGTTCGTTCCATGTGAAACTCATTTGGACAGCTTAACGATAAGTAAGAAGTCCACTCTGATGAATGAGGGGATCCGATCACTTGCCGCCAGATTTGTTTCCCAGCGCACGTCAAACAATACTTCCGGGCGGGGGCTCGTCTCACCCTGTCTTCAAAAGAGGCACACAAATACGGTAGAAAGGGGTAGCCCCGTAAAAGGATAATATCAAACAGCGCATTCTCGGAGAACTCTTCTACGATCTCTTAAAAGATATTTATTGTGCGGATCCCAAGTTTTTGACAGCACTTCCCAACATGGTTCGGGCGGCATCAGATGGAGCTGGAAAATGCATTTAAGAAGCATCGGGAGCATACTCAGACCCAAGTGGTACGACACCAGGAAGGGTTGGGATTGTGGGTAAGCGCGCGCACTGCGAAACGTGCGACGCCACGGAAGGAATTTCGTTGTGGGATGGAAATCTTGTGAGAGTTTCAAGAGAGTGCCTCCCTGAGACCGGCTTTATATCGTTTGCTCAGACTCTCGAATATGATGAAAACAGGAGCTATGACAGATTGAATTGCTGGGCTGACGCCCTGAGCGATAAGGACGTAGCGAAGCTTCTCGAGGAGACGATACAGGAAGAAGGCCAAACGACAGGTAACTACTCAACTTGCTGAAGCGTCAGCAGTGGCTCGGGCGCAGGCGTCAACCACGGTCGGCCCAATCGAAGTGAGAATTCGCTTCATTATGGTCTGTGGACTAAATCTCTTCCTGAAGCTTCAGTCCTGCTCATGATGAGCAGTTACCCTAAAGGGATGAACGGTAGAATCCAACGAGTACAGCGATAAGGCATCATCCGAACAAAACCAGGTTTACCAAGCTGGGCGGCATCACGCTATTCAAGAGCCTCGCACATCATCAGAAGCGCGGCAGAACGACTCGAGCGGGACCACAATCGATAACAACTGCGTGTTGTAGCGTATGAACGATATCTATCGGCGATTTATAACTTCTACGAAACAATTTGATAATTCATTTGTTGGGTCTCCCAATCAGTCAATAATAAAGGGGATCTGTTGGTAATGTACAGGACCAACGAGAATGAAATGCAAATGTTCGACGGAAAGCTTATTTTATTTTTTGGAGAAAGCACATTGCTCACCAAAAAAACCGAAAGCAGTTTGAGAAACGTTGGCATCATTCCGTTGGGCCCCGTCGAAACGATTGAGGAGGCGCTCAGAACCGTCGAAAGTGTGACCATCGATGCGGTGATCCTGGATATTGCACTTGACGCCACTCTGATATTTCCCGTGATCGCGCGATTGGACGAGAAAGCTGTTCCTTTCATATTTGCTGCGCCACCGGCCCGGGAATACAAGAATCCTGCGGGCTTCGTGTTAAGCGGTCGTGACAGCGATCTGTTGAGGATAGGACACGTTCTATTCCCACCCCCTCCGAAGAACTCCGCGCGCATCCATTAATCCAGAGAGCATCATGAGAGCCCCGCAAGCAAGAAGCGTGCACTGGCGCGCTTCTGACAAGACCACTTTGGAACTAATTTCCGCAGGGGTCGGAACTCATAGCCCTTATCAGTTAACTGTCTTTGGGTGCCATTGATGAAGAACTGTTCTGCAGACAGCTACGCAAGATCACATCGGTGCGGTTGCAGATACCCGGGATAGTTGCAATAGCTTAAAGTGAAGGGGCCGTTCATTCTCTGGAGGAGCCAAAAATGCCACGACAAATTCGCGATCCACGCATGCAAAAAATGGAGACGGTGCGGTATGGCCAGCCAACGCAAGGCAAAGCAAAGTAAGCAACAAGGTCGGAATCGTGTGATTAGGTTGGAGAGAAGGAGGTCACCCCAATTTAACACGTGGCAGCCTTCAGGGAGGGCCTCGAACACAAACTGGTGTATCAAAACAAATGCTGGAGGCATTGTTACGGCTCTTTTCAATTTCCGAACAACTTTCCTGCAGCCAGCATTGTCAGTAAAGACAGCTCATCACTTTCAGGTAATATTGGCGCAAGCTAATCAGTTGCAGCTGACACGGCTCGACGTGCACGTGCACGTGTCCGCGCCACGCGCCTTCCTTCGCGTAACTCTTCGAGGTCAGGATGCCACCAGCCGCGTTGCCGCTCACTCGCGGACAGGTCTTTTTTATTCGGCCATGTTTGAACAAGTTCATCGAGCGATGGCAAGCGCCAAAACCCCCAGACATAGTCGCCCTCAAGATCAGGATAGACATCGTTTATCAGTTCAGAATTTACCAATTCACCGGTAATTTCACGAATAACAATAATACCATATGCTTGCGTTGTTATTGGGCGGTTGAGCGGTGGCAACGCCTCGGCAGTCAGCGGAATGCGCCGTCGCCTTCGCTCATTCGCGCGCAAGCGCTCTCTTCTTTCTTCCTTGCTCCCTTTCCGCGCTTGGGTGCGCTTAAGCCGCTCTTCCGGTTCGCTTCGTCTAGCCTCGTTTTCGATAGTCTCCCAACGCTGGAGAAGCTCATCATAAGATGCAAAAGGCACCCGCCACATTTTGAAATGAGGGTCCCAGCGAGCGAAGGATATTTGGCGGATTTCTTCAACCAGGCGCTTCGAATATGGCGTCTTGATACTGATACCGTCACTGTCAACCGAAAGATACGAACTGAGGATCGGTTCGAATTCGTAGGCGTCTCTCCCTTTCTCCTCAGCAAAGGGATTTGCGCGTGATGCCTCACGCTCGAGCCATCGTTCAATGCGCCGAGAAGCCGTTTTCCCAGGAACCAGCCAGGCTTTGTGCCAATCGCTCCATCGCGCGCGCGGAAATTCCTTGCGAAAGCGCTGCACTGTCATTCGATCAAAAGGAAACGTTATTGTGGCTTGATCCACCTCTCCGGTATCGAACCGATCGTTTTTGTCCATTTCAAATGCTCCAGTGCCAACAATAGGACATGAGAAGCGGCCGTCTGATCGCGTACAGACCAGATGCATATGCTCAACAGCTGACCACGAAACGTGGTACTTCCGGCTTTTGCGTTACACCGCACCAAAAAATGGGCTGCAGAAAGTTGATGCTGTTCGTTGAACTGCTTTGCCTTCTCAAGGTGGTGCGCGAGAGCAGGCACAGTTAATTTCGGCCAATCGTTCAAATCGGCATTTTCGCCCTCTTCACTATACCGCTTAAGAAGGACGACAGAATTTCCGCGCACTTCTTCCTGATCGTCATGATCTTCCTTAGAAACTCCAGTTCTTTGGAGGTCTTTTAGTATTCTTTAATCATCTCCCCGGCGAAGCTATTAATCGCCGGATGTCCTTGTCGAACGCAAATTTGCGCGATTCGATCTCAAACATATCGCTACTTGTGCTGACCTGTCTTTTCGCTCGTGGACTGACTATTTATCGCCCGATGCTGGCAAGCAAGAATGGCTCCATTATGCCTTGTCCTTTCATAACAAAACGACATTCAAACAGCTGGGAGAATATTTTGTTCCGTGAAGTGTTGCAGCGATGTGGCATGAGAAACGGTAACCTGCTTTGGTATTTTAAGATCGCAGCATGGTGTTAAAACAAGATCTGAGCCGGCTGTTGGGCGTTGGAAATTTGCCTGCTGGAGCGCTATAGTAGGCGTCTCCGGCGCTACCGGAACAATCATTATCAGGGAATACTTCGCGATAGGGCTTTTATAACCGAGTTACCGTGGGCGCACGTTCTAAGCACGCACGAAGCGCCATGCGGATAGCGCGCGACCGGCAGTCTGAAAGGATACAGCTAACGGGATAAGCAAACCGGTAGATAAATGCTTAATCGATCTCAGATATCACGTTCAAAGGTGCTCTGAAGCTGGCATAAACGCCCTCAGGATCATATCTGCGCACTACATTTCCCGCGCCGTTGAGACCTAGTCCGATCAGACGTGAACCGAAACCTTCAGCGGCGGGCGCTGTCACTAGTGGGCCGCCCGTTTCACGCCACACGAGCTCGATTTCGGGCTCATTTTCGTTATTTTCAATGGTCCAGGTGAGCGAAACCCTGCCGGTTTCGTTTGAAAGCGCGCCGTATTTAATTGCATTTGTGCCGAGTTCATGCAGCAACAATGACATCGAAAGCCCCGCTTTTGGACCAAGCGGAACATCCGGTCCATCAATTGTGACGCGTTCTGGGCTAGCATGAAGGGTCATTACCCGGACAATCACCTGCCTAAGACTTGCATTCGACCACGACTGCTGAAGTAAGACCTCGTGCGCGCTGCCGAGGGCTTGAATCCGGCCGGTGAGAGCACTGACTGCTGCTGTGTCCGAGACGCGACGGAGTGTCTGTGAAACGATGGCCTGAACAATCGCCAGGGTATTCTTCAGTCGGTGACTGAGTTCGTGGTTAAGCAGGCGCTGTTCAGCTTCTGCGCGCAGCTTTGCAATTGCGGCGTAGGTGCGGTCTGCCACCCCATCCGCGAAGTCGAACTCAGCCTTGTCCCAGAAACGTTGAGTTGCGTTGTGGGCAAAGAGAAAGCCAGTCAGAACGTCGTTCTCTGCAAGCGGTATGTGCAAGAATGACCGGACACCGATCGAGCTTAGATATATCCTGTCCGCGCCAAGCCAATCTGCATTGAGGTGATGCCCCGACTGCCTTTGGCCAGAAGTTAGCCGGCAGATATTTCTGGCAATAAGGTCAATGCCATGTTGGCCTTTCCAGGAGCCGAGCAGTCCCGAACACGTGTCAGCTTCAATCGTGAATGTCGAATTTTGGGGATTAAGCGATGCGTAACCGGCTCGATCAGCACTCAATCCGGTCGCAAGCGTATCCGACGCTGCCTGCACGACTTCTACGATCGTGTTCGCGCTTCGCAGCCTATCTCCAAGCATCAGGAGCGCTTCAACCCGTTCTTCTTTTCGCTTACTCTCCGTTATATCAAGAACCACACCCACCATTTTAGAGAGCTCGCCGCAGTCATTCTCCAGGAACTGTGCCCGCCGAGCAATCCAGCGGACTCTCTGATCATCTGCTCGCCGTATTCTGTACTCAGCTTCCATACTCGCTATCCCGCTAGCCCCGTTTTGCGCGTTTGAAGCAAAGGCGCGATCCTCATCAAGGATCAGGCTTTCAAAATAGTCAGCTGCGAACGCGCCTTTACCGGCTACACCGAACAGCCGGCAAAACTCTTCCGAAACGGTCATCGTCCCGGTCTCGACGTTCGCTTCGAAGATACCTATTCCCCCCGCATCGTGTGCGGCGGCAGCCAGTTGCCGCTCTTCTTGCAAATTCTCCGTGATAGCACCAACGCTTTCCACATGCGCCTTTCGCTTTGATGATAGGCGACGCTCGACCCTGAGATCATAGGTGAGATCACTGATCTGACGGCGATACTCAAGCTGCGCCATGATCTGATCAGCCAGAACCCGAAGTGAGAACTGTTGTGTTGGTGTGAGGTCAAGTGCTTCATGGCCGAGTACGCACAGAGTGCCGACAGGATATCCCTCGTGGGATTTTAGCAGGGCACCAGCATAAAAACGAATAAAGGGCTCGCCTACCACTAAAGGGTTGCAATCAAAGCGCGGATCTCGGGTGGTATCGGGGACAATCAGAAAATCTGTTTCGAGAATTGCTTTAGCACAAAGCGATGTTTCAAGCGGCGTCGATCGGACGCCCAGGCCCGTTTCTGCTTTGTAAAACTGGCGAGTATCACTGATAAAATTAACAACACCTATCGGAGTGCCGCAAATTTCTGCGGCAAGTTCGGCGATATTGTCAAACAGTTCCTCACGCGGAGTGTCGAGTATGCCATAGCTTTCAAGAGCCTGAAGACGACTTTTTTCGTTCCCAGCCGCGTCTGTTTTCATCAAATTCCCGTTTAAACACTCTTTCCACACTCAGAAAGATAAATAGACTCATATTCAAAATTAAGGTCGGCGGAAAGCCTGAAATTACTTTGGGCCCGAGTATTAGCTAAGACTGTTCCACTGCTTTCTTAATCCAGGCAATCACATCTCGCGCGAGGTACGGTTTGGGTAAGAAGCCGAAGCTACGCTCATCATTTGAGGGTATCACCTTCCCCGATGTCACCAGCACTGGGATGGATGGCCATTCTTTACCTACGAGCGCTGCGAGTTCCAAGCCGTTAAGATTTGAGCCGGGCATTTCGATATCAGTGAAAAGCACATCGACGGTGGTATTTCTGAGATGTTTCTCAGCTTCCCCCGCATTCTTTGCCTCGATCACGTCGAGGCCCGCTTCCGTCAAAAAATAATTCGCGTCCATACGAATGAATATTTCATCTTCAGCAATCAATACGGTTTTTCTGTCTTTCTCGCAGTCCACTACCCATTCCTTTTAATTTCTAACTTGCATTCAGGACGGAACCACTTTCCGCGTAGAAACCGCTACGCGTCCAGTCTTTATTCTGAATGATTTTTGTAAATGCTTTCGCTAACGAAAGACAACATCACTGGTTACGACCTTTTGCCCCGAAAAGCGAAAACAAACCGGGATCGTCATAGGTGTTCTGAACTCAGAACTGAACCCACGGTTCCAAAAAACACCGGCCTGTACGGTATCGTACCAGGCGAGTTATTTTCACATAACTATAAAAGGACCGGAACCAACTCTAATCCTGCACATTGATTGTTGTTGCGGGGGAAGGGAGAGAAAGATGTCAAGATCAGTATTGCATGAGAAAATTCTCGAACTTATGCCCGCTTTAACGCAGTTTTCGCGCGCTCTGTGCCGTCAAAACCCGGATGCGGAAGATCTCGTTCAGGAAACGATTTTGAAAGCATTGAGCAATCAGGAACGTTATGTAGAAAATGGCCAGCTCAAATCATGGTTGTTCACCATCATGAAGAACACCTTTTGCACTCGATTTAAGAAATTACAACGTGAAACCGTCTATTGCGATGAGTTAGCGCCGACCTGTGCTGCATCGCAAGATAAGGCTATGGAATTGCAGGATGTAGGCAGAGCATTTGCTAGCCTCTCTCCATGTTATAAAGAAACGGTGGAATGCGTCATTTTCGATGGGATGCCTTATGATGATGCTGCAAAAATCCTTAATTGCTCCGTCGGGACTGTAAAAAGTCGTCTTCACCGAGCTCGCGCGCATCTCGCTTTGTCGAATGACGCAACCCCGGGATGACACTATGTTGTAAAAGAAAGACTTCGCCGCCTTAAACGCTGTTCATAACCAGCTGGTGAGGCAGTCCTTCGCGTTCGTTGAATCGTTTATTCGAGAAGGATTTTTTGACACGACTGTTACTCAACCCAACTTCATATACCCATGGTTGCAGGTCGGATCACTGCTCGGAGTCTTCTCTTTTCATGCGTTGCCGAATGCCGCCCTCTACGCCGAGTCCGTCGATCACCGGATTATAGATCGCGCCCGTATGGGCAGAGGTCGTGCTGCCGCGCCGGGCTTCACTTTGCGCCATACTCGCTGACAACCGTTCGGTTAGGTCGGGCATTAACCGATGCGACAGATTGGAAGCCTTCGCTTTCCAGCCCACGGGATATTCTGCTTTTGGATTGAGACAACACTCTACAATTGCATCCACCACGATTTGGGGGGCGTCCATCATCGCCATGCGCGGCTCGTGTCCACTATAGTTAGCTGCATGGTGCCACCAGGGGGTGTCCACTGCCCAAGGCATAATTGTGGCGACACTGATCATATCGAGACCGGCCAGCCTCAATTCCTCGTTGAGCGAACGGCCCAGGCTGAGGACAGCTGATTTTGTGGCGGCATATGTATTTTGAAGCGCCATGGGTACTTCGCTGTCAATCGAACCTATATTGATGAGCGTACCATAACCTTGATGCGTAAAGAGCCCAAGAGCGTAGTGGGCACCGAAAATCAACCCCTTAAGGTTCACATCCACGAGACGGGAGTGATCCTTCAGCGGGATTTCCCAGAAATAGCCTATTGCACCGACGCCAACATTATTTATCCAGACGTCAATTCTTCCATATTTTTCGACAGCGCGTTTTGCAATTGCAGCCACTTGGTCGGCATCGGAAACGTCTGCTTCAACAGCAATCGCCATGCCTCCAATAGCCGTAATCTCAGACACAAGCTCATCCAGAACTGACTTTCGCCTCGCAGCCAAAACAACGTTGGCACCGGCCTTACCTAGCTTGAGAGCGGTACCGCGCCCAAAGCCACTGGAGGCACCAACGACCACGACAACAAGTTCGTTAAGGCTGCTAAATCCAATAGCCATTGCACTTCTCCGCTTCGTTCTATGAAACGACTGAACAGTTTAGACAGACCTTTTGTTCCTTTTACATTCGCGAGTTGGCCGGTCCGGGAGGAACCGGATTACAGCGTTCAGCTCTCAAACTAACTCTGCTACGTGAGGGATAATGATACCCATGCGCCGAAGACCGCTGGATTTTCTAGCGCGCGCAA
>NZ_NNRM01000029.1 GCF_002252525.1 Brucella pseudogrignonensis | reverse complement strand
CGCTTCAAGCGAAACAGTCGGGAAAGCCTCTGCTTTACTCGCTGCCAACTGTGCGACCGCCTCTTCTTTTTCAGCCTTGGCCTGCAGCATCGCCGGAACCTGATCCCAATCGGGTGCTGCAATGTCACAAGACTTGCCAAGCCACGAAGGGACGTCAGAGGATGGGTTTGCGCTTCCTCCCCCAATCATCGCAGCAAGCACAACCTGCCAGCGATTGAGTTCTGACTGATATTGAAACTGTGTAGCCATCGCCGCTTCAACACGCGCATCGGCCTGAACCTTGTCGGACATGGTGCTTGCACCCTTGTCCGTTCGCTCATTCACCAGGCCCGCAATGCGCTTAACGCCCTCGACCTGCTCCTGTGCCAGAGCCGAAAGCTTTCGATAGCGCTGGACCTCGACAACCGCACTGGCAGTGTCCCTTGACAGATTATCAACCGCTAGCAGCATACGGGCCTGATTGATTTCCTTGCCAGCACGCTCGGTATCAACCGCGCTCGAAACCTTGCCAAAATCATAAAGCAATTGAGAAGCGGCAACATTGAACTGTGGACGCCAGCCTTCGCGATTATTGCTCTGATAGCCCGAATTCACACCGGCATTGAGCTTGGGGTAATAACCGGCCTGCGCCGCCCTGATCCGTTCGTCGGCCTGATAAATA
>NZ_NNRM01000028.1 GCF_002252525.1 Brucella pseudogrignonensis | reverse complement strand
TTTGATGACGTGATGATGCGTTATCGTGTGGCGCGGGCCTGCATCGACCAGACCGGCATGGGCGAAAAAGTGGTCGAGGACGCGCAGCGCCGCTACGGTCGTCGTGTCGAGGGCGTCCTGTTTAGCACCGGCAGCAAGCTGATCATGGCGAATGGCGGCAAGGAGCGTTTCGAGGACCGGACCGTTCGTATTCCGATGGGCAATGTTCCGCTTCGCTCCGATCTGCACAAGCTGCGCAAGGTCACATCTCCGACCGGCGCGCCGCGATTTGTTGCCGAGCGAGACGACGATCACGCCGATCGGACGTGGGCTGCGTTCCTTGGCATCCATGCCGCCAGTACGCCGCATATGGAATACGGGTACGAAACACGCCGCAATGTGCCACCCGATGGCCGCAGCCGATCCGATGATCGCGAGCGTTCGATTAATCCAGAATTGAGAGGTTCGCTCTGATGGCACAGTTGGTCGATCAGTATGGCAATCCGCTAAAGCGGCAGGAAGTCACCAAACCCTACGCCGGGCCGACAACCGGCGGCGTTCGTCCCGTCATATCCGGTCATCCGGCCGAGGGGCTTAACCCACGTCGCCTTTCAGCCATTCATCGCGCAGCTGCTGAAGGTGATCCGCTCTCCTATCTGGAACTTGCAGAGGACATCGAGGAGCGCGACCTTCATTATTTCGGGGTGATGTCCACCCGCAAGCGTTCCGTGGCGCAGCTCCCGATTACAGTGAAGCCAGCCAGTGACGCGGCCGATCACAAGAAACACGCCGAGTTCGTGCAGTCGTGGATCAATGATGATGTTCTGCGGGCATGTCTGTTCGATATGCTTGACGCAATCGGCAAGGGATTCTCCGTAATGGAGATCGATTGGCAAACCCGGCTTAGCCGGTGGGAACCGCGCGAGATTACATAC
>NZ_NNRM01000027.1 GCF_002252525.1 Brucella pseudogrignonensis | reverse complement strand
AGTTGGCCGGAATCCGGCTCGACCACAAGGCCGCAATCCGCAAAAATGAAAGCCCCTTTTTTCTGATGATATGATTGGCATAACAACATCAGAAAAAAACTCGAAACAAGCGATGCGCCTTTCGCCTTTCCGATAATCTGCAACGCGTGGCGGACAACATCGGCTGTTGTGGCAATTGCACCGGCGACAGTTCCATCCGCGTCGCCATCGCGCACCATCATGGCCGCAAAACCAAGCGGAGTTTTCACTATTTTCAAGGCCTGCTCTTCCGTCATGCCCTTGGCGTGCCGTAATTGATGAAGCTTATCGGCATAATCCGCGTATTTATCAGACATTGCCGGGTCAATAATCTGTATCCGCGTTCCTGCAATCTGATCAGCTATGACATCAGCCGACCCCAGCAAAGTAATATGCGCAATTTTCTCCTGCTCTGCACAAAGGGCAGCTTGGATGACACGCGGGTCTTCGCCTTCCGCCAGAACAATGTGACGTGGCTGTGATCGGGCTTTTTCAAAAATTTTTTCCAACGGAAGCATGGCAAAATCTCATGAAAGGCCGGGAGGAAAGCCTCCCGGCATCATCGTTAAACAGGCATCTGCTCGCGCATATCCACTTTATCAATACCAGCTACGACGACCGGCTTCTTCATCGCATCGCGACGGAAAGGTTCGCCCAGCTCCTGATTGAGTATGACCTCAATAAAGGTCGTTACACCCTTGGACTGATCATCAATTGCCTTCTGCAAGGCTTCAGTGAGCGATTGCTGGGTATCAACAGTGACGCCCTTGAGGCCACAACCATCCGCCACTTTGGCGTAGCTCAGGTTTGGATTGAGCTCGGTCCCAACGAAGTTATTGTCGTACCAAAGCGTTGTATTGCGCTTTTCTGCACCCCACTGGTAGTTGCGGAAAATGACCATCGTAATGGCTGGCCAGCCTTTGCGACCGATGGACGTCATTTCGTTCATCGAGATCCCAAAAGCACCATCCCCTGCAAAACCAACCACAGGGGTATCGGGTTGGCCGATCTTGGCGCCTACGATGGACGGAAAGCCGTATCCGCATGGACCGAACATGCCGGGTGCCAGATATTTGCGCCCGGTTTCAAATGTTGGATAGGCATTGCCGATGGCACAGTTGTTTCCGATATCAGTGGACAT
>NZ_NNRM01000026.1 GCF_002252525.1 Brucella pseudogrignonensis | reverse complement strand
CGATTATGCCGAGAACGGTATTATGCGGAGTGCCAGGTCTTGAGGGCTGGTTTTCCGGCTGTTTCGGCGGATTCTGCTCCACATAATCGCGGGCTTTGTGGGCGGGCGCCCCGCCGTGAGCGGAGCGCCCTTGTTGGATCATCGCGACCAGATGAGCTTGTGCTCGCCCTTGTCGCCCTGCACCAGGGAGGCGTAGACCGGCGCGGTGAAGGAGGGATCGTCGAGCTTGAGCGAGAGGTACTCGGCGCCTGTTTCCTTGGCGGTCTTGCTCCAGCCGGCTCCGAACTCGACGCCGTTTGCGGTGACCCGGTGGTCGGGTGCCTTGTCGCTGTCGTGGTCGCAGGGCTTGATGGTGGCCTTTACGTTGAGGGTGAGGGTTCTGATCGTTCCGGCGTAGGTGCCGTTTTCGTCGCGGGTGAAGGTGCCGATCTGAGCCATTGTCGTATCTCCTGAGAGTTGTCCGAAGCCGCCCCATGCGGTCTCGATGGCGGTCGAGGGGCGACGGGCCGGACGGCTGCACCAAAAGGGCCGCAGCGTGAGCGGAGGGCGGCGGCAGCCGAGCTTGTTGCTTCGCGAGGAATGGCCGTCAGGCCAGGGGAAGAAGGTCGGCGGAGCCGTTGCAGATCAAGGCCGGACCGGCGCCAGACCAGCCCAGATGAGAGGCCGCATGGGGGCTTTGCTGCATTGTCGGAAGAGAACGACACGGGCAGTCGGCACCCCATCGGCATGACCGGCGTCACGGGCGGCGGGGCAATCCTCCCCGCCACCATGATCACCATGATCATCATCCTGCGACACGGCAACTCAGACCGCTCCCGATGCTGCGAGTTCAATCCGGGCCGGCAAATTGCATATCGCGTGGAATAATACCGCAGCCTTCGATTTGTTCGATGCGCCGGTCCCTCCGGCACCAACAAGCAACTCGAAGGAAAACAGGATGGCAAAACGGAAACGCAGGCATCGCCGGAGCGTCGATGTCCGGATCAATTGGCTACAACCGCATGCCGAGGGCTTCAAAGACTGGCTCGACGATCGGAATTACTCGCCGGCAACGATTATCGAGGTGGTGCGCCTGCTCGCATTGTGGGCCGATTGGGTCCGCGCGAAGGGCTTTGAACTCGAAACGCTCGACGCGGGCCTTGCCGCCTCGGCGTCGGTGTTCCGGGGCAGCAAGAAGGCTCGCGCACCGCAGGGCGCCGCCAAGCTGTTCATCACCTATCTGCGTAATGAAGGCGTTCTTCCGCCGGCGCACGAACCGTCGCTCGAGGAAAACTGGCCGGAACTCGCCGCCTTCCGGCATTGGATGCGGGAGCAACGCGGCATCATGGATTCCACGCTCGACACCTATCAGCAAACCCTGACCGATCTGCTTGCGGCACTTGGAACCGATCCGGCTGCCTACACGGCCACAGCGATACGCGACTTCGTGCTGGAGCGGGCCAAACCACACGGGATCGGGCGCGCACGGGGCATCACCGTTGCGACACGCGCCTACCTCAAATACCTCGTGGCGATCGGACACTGCCCGATCGGACGGGAGCATGCGGTTCCGACCTTCGCAAGCTGGCAATTGGCGACGGTGCCCCGCTTCCTCGGGCAAGCCGATATCGATCGCCTGCTCGCCTCGTGTGAGGACAAGGTCCGATTACGTGACCGCGCGATCATCCTCCTGCTTGCCCGCCTGGGGTTGAGAGCGAGCGAAGTCGCCAATCTCACCTTCGGCGACTTCGACTGGAAGAACGGTCTGCTGAAGCTGTCCGGCAAGAGCCGCCGGGAGGAACACCTGCCGCTCACACAGGAGGTTGGCGACGCCATTCTGGCCTATATCAAGCAGGGACGGCCCCGAATTGCGACGACGCGCATGTTCCTGACCGAAACAGCGCCGATCAGACCCGTCGGCCGTATCGCGGTGAAATGCCTGGTACGGCGCGCCCTCGACCGGGCGAAGATCGACAGTGCGCATCGCGGTGCTCACATGCTTCGGCATTCCGCTGCGACCGCGATGCTGCGCAACGGTGCGAGCCTTGCCGGCGTCGGCACGGTGTTGCGGCACCGTTCGCCATCTGTCACCGCGCTCTATGCCAAGGTAGATATCGGCCTGCTGTCGGAGATCGCCCAGCCCTGGGGCGGGAGGCTGCCATGTTGAGGGACGCCACCGACCGCTATATCGCTTTGCGTCGCACGCTCGGCTACAAGCTGGTCAAGACCGAGCGGCATCTTCGTGCCTACTCGGACTTTGCCACCAACCGCGGCGAAACTCATATCCAGGCAACAACGGTTCTTCGATGGCTCGAAACAGTCGCCGGCACCCCGAACACGCGGGCCCGGCGGATGTCGGAGATCGTTCTGTTCGCGCGCTTCCTCCACGCCGAGGATCCCCGCCATGACATCCCGCGCGCTGACTTGCCACGAAGCCAGGCCCGTCCCGTTCCCTACATCTACACGCCGGACGAGATCGCCCGGATTCTCGATGCGGCCGGCAGTCTGAGGTATCAGAAGCCCAATCCCCTGAGGCGTCAGCTCTACGTCATGCTGTTCGGGCTGATCGCAGCAACCGGGCTACGCGTCTGTGAGGCGCTCGGGCTCAAGCTGGACGATATCCAGCCGGGCGGCGTGTTGCATATCCGCGAGACCAAGTTCCGGAAAAGCCGGCTCGTGCCGCTGCATGCGACGGTCATCGAGGCACTCGATCGCTATCTTGCGCTTCGTCGCCAACATGCATTCGAAAGTCCCTGGCTGTTCACATCCGTTCAGCATCGCGAGATGTGCCACACCACGGTGAACTACACGTTCCGCTGCGTCCTGCGCCGCGCGGGGATCGCACCGGAGCGAAGGCGGCAACCCCGCATCCATGATCTTCGCCATACCTTCGCGACACGGGTGCTGGAGCAATGCGGCGCCGAGCGTCGTGCGGTCGCCCGGCACTTCGTCGCCTTGTCGACCTATCTGGGTCATGCCGATGTCCGGAACACCTACTGGTATCTGGAAACGACGCCGGAGTTGATGGCGGATATCGCCACGGCTGCGGAAATGCTGGTCGGGGAGAGCGCCACATGACGCAACTCGCTCCGCTCATCACCGGCTTCCTGCGCGATTACATGCCCAATCAGCGAGGCTACAGCCCTCAGACCTGCGAGACCTATGCCTTCAGCTTCAAGCTGCTGTTCGACTTCGCCGCTAAACGGTTGCGAACCCGGCCGTCGCGGCTTGCGATCGAGGATCTCGATGCGCCGATGATCGTCGCGTTCCTGACGCATATCGAGCGGGATCGTGGCAACAGCGTCTCCTCCCGCAACCTGAGGCTCGCCGCCGTCAAGGCGTTCATGCGCTATGTCGAGTACCGGGTGCCGTCGGCCCTGGAGCAGATTGGCAGGATCCATGCGATCCCGGTCAAACGCCACGATCAGAAGCTCATCCGTCATCTGACGATGGAGGAGGTTCGCGCGATCCTCAATGCTCCCGATGTTACGACCCGATCCGGCGTGCGAGATCGGGCGATGTTGCATCTGTGCTTTGCTGGCGGCTTGCGGGTCTCCGAACTGGTCGGGACCCTGACCGCAAACCTCTCGCTCCAGCAAGGCGCGAGCGTGACGATCCGGGGAAAGGGCCGCAAGGAACGCTGCCTGCCGCTCTGGAAGGAAACCGCGCGCGATCTTCGGGCGTGGCTCAGTGTCAGGGGCAATGTTCCCGTACCGGAACTGTTCGTCAACGCCCGAGGCGAGCCGATGACCCGAGCAGGCTTCGAATATGTCCTCGACAAGCACGTCCGCAAAGCGGCCGAGACCTGCGCATCGCTGCGTGGTCGTCGCGTCTCTCCACATCAGCTCCGGCATAGCTGTGCCGTGATCATGCTGCAGGCCACCCACGACATCCGGAAGGTCGCACTCTGGCTCGGCCATGCCGATATCCGCACCACCGAGGTCTATCTGCGCATGGATCCCTCCGAGAAGCTGGAAGCGGTCGAGGCGGTCGTTCCTCCGGAGCTGAGGCGCGGCCGGTTCAAGGCGGGGGACGCGTTGATCGCATCCTTGCTCTCCGACGTGGAAGGGCCAACCTGAGTTGCCGTGTCGCAGGATGATGATCATGGTGATCATG
>NZ_NNRM01000025.1 GCF_002252525.1 Brucella pseudogrignonensis | reverse complement strand
CATCCAGTCGGCGCGACGCTCGTAAAGGTCGATTGAAGTGCCTTTCGCTGCCACTTCCTGAAACTCGATATTCATGCTGTCAGGCATGATTGCGGCCATGTCGCCAGCGATCTGCGTCACTGCGCGCCACAGGACATCCTTGTCCTCTTCCTTGGCGTCACCTTCGTAACGGCCGATGCGGATCGGCATGCCGAAGTTCTGGACGAAAATCGCCCAGTCCTTCAGCGTGAAGCTCTTATACATCCATGCCCAGGATGCCACGCGGGCAATGCCGGAACGGATCGTCAGCCCCGATTTCGACGGGTGCCGGTGGATGATAAACTTGTGAGCCGGTAACGGTTCTTCTGCCGGATCATCACGAAGCACAACCGTTTCACCGTCTGCGCGGGCAAATGTAAACCAACGCTGCGGCCGGTATGTAATCTCGCGCGGTTCCCACCGGCTAAGCCGGGTTTG
>NZ_NNRM01000024.1 GCF_002252525.1 Brucella pseudogrignonensis | reverse complement strand
CGCGCAGCTTGGTTCCACGACGACGCATTATCAGACCGTCGCTATGACCGTTCCATCGACCACGGCGGCAAACGAATATCCGCGTATGGACGATCTGCCAGGGATACGTGAATGGATCGGCGACCGCATCGTTCATGACCTGTCGATGCAGACCTACACGATCCGCAACAAGGAATTTGAAGGCACGATCGGCGTTCGCATCTCCCAGGTGGAAGACGATCAGCTGGGCTTCCTCTCATCCATGGCGGCGCAGCTCGGCCAGAATGCCGCGCAGTTCCCGGATCAGCTGGTTTTCCCGCTCCTGAAGAACGGCGAAGCGACCAAGTGCTATGACGGCCAGAACTTTTTCGACACCGATCATCCCGGCTACGATGAGGATGGCAAGGAAACTTCGGTCTCCAACTTCGCTGCCGGTTCGTCTCCGGCCTGGTACCTGGTCGATGACAGTCAGGTCATCAAGCCGATCATCTATCAGAGCCGCAAGAGCTTCCAGCTCATCCGCAAGGATCAGGCGACCGACGATACCGTCTTCTTCGGCGGCAAGGCGGTCTATGGCGTCGATGGTCGCTGCAATGCCGGTTATGGCCTCTGGCAGCTGATCTACAAGTCCAAGCTGCCGTTGAATGCCGAGAACTATGCCGCTGCCCGCGCCGCGATGACTTCCATCCGCAAACGCAACGGCGAAGTGATCTCCATCAATCCGCGCAAGTTGCTCGTGCCGTCCACACTGGAAGGAGCCGCTCGCAAGCTGCTGCTCAACGAGCTGGCAGCGAACGGTGAGAGCAACGAGTGGAAAGGCACGGCCGAGCCGGTCGTCATCCCGCTGCTGGCTTAATCCAGCGCCCCCAAGAGTTCCGCCCGCACCAACAGCGGGCGGCGCATACCGGACTAACCCTGTCACTGCACTTGAACCCGGAGTTTTTACCATGAGGAAAGTGGGTCTGTTTTTCGGCAGCATGTTCGCGATTGTGGCGGCTTTTGCCCTCACATCGATCGCACCGGCATCGGCTGTCGATATCCCCGCCTATGAAAAAATCCTCTCCAATCCTGTCGATTTCTACTCTGCTAACAGCGAAGCGCTCGTGCCCGCCTCGGCACTGGTGGCGACCGTCAGTCAGGACATGAGCCTGCAACCAGCTTCTGATCTGGCCTTCGTCGCGATGCTTCGCCCGACAGACGTTTCCATCCTCGCCAAGTCGAGAAGCATGGATGTGCGCCTGCCACTTCCAGTTCCCCGAACGCTCATCGAATAGCCGATCGAGAAGAACTGAAAAGCACTCCCGCCATAACGGGCGGGAGGGTTTCTCAAAAGGGTCTCAAGTCCCCTTTGAAAAGCCCTGAAACAACGGAGCAAGAACATGGCAAAAGCTGCAAAGCCCACCGACGACACCAAGAAAGTGCCCGCTGCCGAGCCAGTAGGTGGCCCTCTGCTGAACACACCCGGCAACACCGGCCAGAACGGCGGGGCCGTCCAGGGCGATGCAACGACAACCAATACCTCCCCGGCGACTGCGACCAATGACGGGACCGGCAATACGGTCGGTCCCGTCAGCGACCAGACGGTGGTGGCTTCGGAGATCGAAGTCGATGAGATTGTCGCTGCATCCGTCCAGGCCGCGAAGGACGCGGGCTTTGATTTCATCGCAGCTGCGGTCGAACGCTATGCCGCCAAGCACGGCAAATTTGGATGCAACGGCATTCGTATCACGGCAAAGGTCGAAGGCATCCGCCGTGGCGGTTGTCGCCATAATGGCACGAATGAATATCCGATCGATAAGTTTGAGCCTTTCCAGCTCAACCAGATTTTGGGCGATCCCGATCTGGTCGCTGAGCTGATCGAGCTGGACGACTAATACCGGGCCGCCGCTGAAACAGGCCATGACCCGGAAGCCGTCGCGGCAGGCGGCTTCCACCTTAAATTGGAGAATGGCTCTTGTACGCCACAGTCGCAAATATGGTCGAGCGTTTCGGCAACACGGAAATGGTCCGGCTCTCCATGCCGGAAGACCGTGAAACCGAAACCCTTGATCCAGCCAAGATCGAAGTTGCCCTGGCCGACGCCACGGCACTGATCGACGGCTATCTGCGCGGCCGTTACAAGGTGCCGCTCGCAGAGGTTCCGAAGGATATCGTGCGCGCCGCATGCGTTCTCGCCCGCTATGATCTTGCAAAGGGGGAGCGTACCGAGCCGACCGAACAGATGCGCCTTGAACGCAAGGAAGTCATTACCTGGCTGGAAAACATCGCCAAGGGCTTGATCTCCATCGAGGCCGCATCGGCTGGAAACTTTGGAAAGTCCAACGGCCCGCGCTTTTCCGGCCGTCCCGCCATATTCTCTGATGAATCGCTGAAGGGCTGGTGAGATGGCTGAACCTGAACTCACCAAAGCGCCGATCAGGGTCATGGAAGCCGCAATTATTACGCGGTTGCGCCTCGCATTCCCGGAAAAGAAATTCCAGATTGAGCGCGTTCCTGCCGTTCTGACCGTCAAGGAATTTGAGCGCATTGTTCGCCTGAAGCCGTTTATCGGTCTCGCCTGGATGGGCCTTCAGCCGGATCGGGACCACGGCCGGTTGCTGTCGGGTGCTGCCAATTGGCGGCTTGTCCTGGTCGTCAAAGCGTCGAGCAATCTTGATGCCCGCTTCAAGGGCGATCGGTTCGATATCGGCCTTGATGCCATGATCGACGTGTCGAGTGTCCTTTTGAGCGGCTGCACCTTGCCGGACATTGGCACTTGCACGGTCACGCGCGCCGAAGCCGTCTATGCTGATGGATGGGCCGACGACGCCACTGTGCTTGCCCAGATCGATTTTGATGTGCGTTTCACGTCGCCGCTTTCCGCCTTCCAGATCAAGACTGCCGACGATCTCAAGTCGCTCGGTATCACCTGGATCACGAATGATGCGGAAGAACCTGTCATCACCGACACCATCAACCCCGAGGAAAGCCATGCTTGAGAAAAAGCTGAAGCTCGCACCCGGCCGCACCGTGCCCATGGAAGATGGCCGTGACTGGCCTGAAGGCGGCGCGACGGTCCCCGTCACTCTTTATATACGCCGCCGCATCGCGGACGGCGATCTGGTCGAGGTTGGCGTCAAAGCTCCAGCCGCGCCAGTGCCGACCGGCACTGACAGCAACGCCAACGACGACACGGCCGGCAAGGCCCGGAACGGAGGTAAATAATCATGGCTGACTTCGTTTTTGACGAAATCCCGACCGACTGGCGCTCTCCCGGCACCTATCTTGAGGTCAAGCCGAACTATCGCAATCTCGGTATCTTCGATTATCCGGTGCAGAACCTGATCATCGGTCTGAGGCTTGCAACCGGCACCTTGCAGCCCGGCACCATCACGGAAGTCGTTCGCGACACCGAAGGTCAGGCGCTGTTTGGTATCGGTTCGATTGGCGCCGAACAGGTGAAGGCGTTCCGCAAGACCAATAAGACCCAAAGCCTCTTCGTCATGGCGATCGCTGACGATGAAGACGCGGTAAAGGCCAGCGGCACCATCACATTTACCGGCGCGGTCTCGCAAGCTCTTGTCCTTCGCTTCAGGATTGCCGGTCAGCAGGTGCGTTTCACCGCACAGTCCACTGCCACCGTCGCACAGCTCGCAGCATCGCTCGCCGCCGCGATCAACGAGAATACCAGCCTGCCGGTCACAGCCGCAGCCGCTGCCGGTGTTGTTACCGTCACCAGCCGCCATGGCGGTGAAGTCGGCAACGATATCGATCTGCGCGTCGACATCGAGGCGCAGCCACTACCGACCGGCCTCAACGTTGCGATCGCCAAGATGGCTGGCGGTTCTGGCAATCCCGATCTGACGCCCGCGCTCGATGTGATCGCCAATACCTGGTACACGGCGATCCAGCAGCCGTTCAGCGATCCGACCAATATGGGCGTGTTCGCAGACTTCCTGACCAATCGCTTCACCGCGATGTCGAAGCTCGATGCGCATGGCTATGTCGGCAGGAGCGGTACGTTTGCCGATCTCGGCACCTGGGGCCAGCTGACGAACTGCCCGTTCCTGACGGCAGTGGGCCTGAATGGCTCGCCAACCAGCTCGTGGGTGTTGTCGGCGGCAGTCATGGGGCTTGCAAGCTTCCACCTTGCCAACGACCCGGCCCGCCAGTTGCGCTCGCTTGTTGTGCCTGGCGTGGAAGCGCCAAGTGCTGCCGACCAGTTCATCGAGACGGAACGCGATCTGCTTCTTCGCCGGGGTGTCTCGACCTTCGAAAGTCTTTCGGACGGTTCGGTCACGATCTCGCGTCTCATCACCACGTACCGCAAATCCAATCTTAACGTCGATGACGAGGCGTGGCTCGACATCATGGTGCCCGCCACCTTGTCGCGTATCCGTTACGACTGGAACTCTTACGTCTCGCTGCTCTATCCGCGTGCCAAGCTCACGGATGATGAGGACAGTGCGGCATTCGCGACCAATGTCGGCGATGATGAGGAACCCGGTTCTTCGGTCGTCACGCCGCGCCGGATGCACGCCTCCTGGGCGGGCCGCTGCCGCCGCTATGGCGACTTGGTCTGGATACAGAACGTCGAGGCAACCATCAAGCAGAGCGCATTCCAGCGTTCATCCAGTGACAAGAACCGTCTCGAAAGCCGACAGCAGATCAACATCGTCGGCAATCTGATGGTGCTCGCCGGTTCACTGGAATTCCAGGTCTAAAGGTAAGGAACGAGAACCATGGCACAGGTACTTGGCATTGTGGACATCGTTTGGCGGGGCCGAAACATCCCCGTCGAAAAGGGCGCGAAGATCAAGGTTGGCGGCATCAAGAACAATGCCGTTACCTACGGCCGCAAGGTCGGTCGCGCCCAGGAGTTCGAGGCTTCGGAGGTCACAGCGACAACGAACCTCGAAAAGGGACAGCGCTACGGCGGTCTCTGGGATGAGGGCGAAGGCGAATTGCAGGTTGTCTGCGATACCGGCCAGACCTTCATTTTCGCTGACGCCTTCCTAACCGACCATCCGGACATCACCGGCGGTGAAGGCGGCAAGATTGAACTCAAGTGGGCGGGCGGCGCTCCTGAAGAGGTGCTTTAATGGCTAAGAATGTTGTCGATCTCGATCTCACCGATGAAGAGCGTCCGGTCACGGACGCAGTGGTGGACCTGGACAGACCTGCTTCCACCAAGGCGGGCGTGATCGCCGATGTCGATGAGGATATCGATCCGAATGATCGCCTGCCGGATCATGCCGTCCAGAATGACAATGGTTCGGTCACGCTGCCACTGCTTTATCCTCGGACACTGGAGATCAAGAAGGGCGGGAAAGTACGTGAGGAGAAATATTCCGAACTGACCTTCCATCGTCTGACCGGCGCTGATCAGCGGGCAATTTCTGCAACTTCCGAAGATTCGATGAACGTCGTCGCGTTTTCGCGTTCGACGCGGATCAGCCAGGCCATCATGAACGTGCTTTATGACAGGCTCGATGCGGCCGACATCACCGCAGCCGCGCAGGTGTTGTCCTCTTTTTTGGCGAGTGGCCGGAAGACTGGCAAGTAATCCTCGGCGGGATCGCCGATGGATCGGGCTTCTCTGCCGCTGAAATCGACCTGATGGACGCGGCAACCGCCACCTTCTGGTGGAACAGCATCATGGCGTTTCGCAACAGGATCAAAGAGGCAGAGGGCTAGACCATGGCATCAAAATCAATGGCGCTCGATGTTCTGGTCCGGCTTCGCGATCAGCTCTCCAGTCCGATGCGCCGCCTTACGGGCAACCTTCAGAAATTGACCGGCTTTGCACGCCGTATCGGGGTTCTCGGTACGGCGGTCGCCGCTATTTCCTTCATGGGGCCGGTTCAGGAAGCCGCAGCCTTCCAGCAACAGCTGCTCGACATTGCAGGCACCGCCGAACTCTCAGGCAAGGCCGCGTTTGATTTCGCGGCCAAGGCCAAGGTCGAGTATGAGGAACTGGCCCTTGTCATCGGTCAGGCGTCGGAAACGATCGCGGCCGGTGCAGGCCAGATGATTGCTGCCGGTGTCGATCAAAAGCTGATCGACGCCACCATTGGCGATATCGGCCGCGCTGCTACGGCCGCGAATGCAGAATTCTCCGACATGGCTGGCGTTGGCACGGCCATGCTCAACAACCTGAAGCTTCCCGCCGATCAGATGCGCGACAGCCTGGGCGCGCTTGTGATCGCCGGTAAGGAAGGTTCCTTCGAGTTGAAGGACATGGCGCAGCATTTCCCGCGCCTGACTTCGCAGGTGGCAAAGTTCGGTGTGAAGGGCCGCGAGGCCGTCAACTTCCTCGGCTCGGCTCTCCAGATCGCCATGAAGGGCACGTCCGATCCGTCGATCGCGGCGAACAATCTTTCGAACTTCCTGTCGAAGGCGCTGTCTGAGCGCACCATCAAGAACTTTGCTGGCATGGGCGTCGATATTCAGGCGGTCATGCTGGATGCTGCATCCAAGGGGATCAACCCGCTGGAAGCCATGCTGCAGAAGGTCGGAAAGCTCACCGGCGTCGGCGAAGAGCAGATCGGCAAATACATGAAGGCCGCAGAAAAGAACGGCCTCAAGGGTGCCGAAGCGCTTGCCTATGTTCGCCAGCAGCTGGAAGCGATCGGCGCGGCCAGCAAGGTGTCCGAGCTGTTCTCCGATCAGCAGGTGCTGGATTTCATCGTGCCGTTCATGGCGAACGTGCAGGAATACAAGGACATCAAGGAGAAGGTTGCCGCCGCGACGGGTGCAGCGATCGACACCGACTTCGAGACACAGATGGCGGGCATGAACCGACAGCTGACGATCCTCAATGAAATCGGCACACAGTCCATTCGCGAGGTCGGCTTTGCTTTCGGTGAATGGCTTCCGACCATCAATGAATGGCTGCTCGCCGGTATTCGCTGGGTGCGGCAGTTCGATCAGGCAACAGGCGGCTGGATGAAAACCTTGCTGACTGGCGCAGGCGGTGTCGTTCTCCTGGTCACGGCGCTTGGCGCGCTCGGCGTTGTCCTTCCGATTATCGGTGCGGGTCTTGGTGCAATCGGCGCGTTGGTCGGCGTGATCCTGTCACCGCTTGGCATTGTGATCGGCCTGCTGGCTGGCGCTGGCGTCCTGATTGCCAAGAACTGGGACAAGGTCGCGCCAAAACTCATGAAGTTCTGGGATGGCCTGAAGGATCGCGCCTCCAAGGCATGGGAAGGCACGAAGCGGCTCTGGGGACAGGCGCAGCCTTATCTTTCCCGCGTCTGGTCGCGTGTGTCGGACGGCGCGGTTCGTGCCTGGAACTATGTGGCAGATGCTGCACCGCGTGCATGGTCGCGGATTTCCAATGGTGCCCGCTCGATCTTCGCAAACATCAACTTTGACAGCCTGAAAGTGGGCAGTTTGAAGGTTCTTGAAGGCGTCTTCAACGGGCTTCAAACCGCATGGACCGCGCTGAAGGATATTGGCAAGGGCATCGAACCTTCGCTGGCGCCGATCGGCGAAAGCCTGAAACGCACCTTTGGCCACATGGGCGATACCTGGAACAACTTGAAGGATATGGGCAGTGCGCTCGGTACGCTTGCCACCAACCTGATGCAGCTCGTTGGTTTTGACACCAGCAAGATGAGCGGCTTTGCACGCACCATGGGCGAATGGCTCGGCAAGCTGGAACTGCTGAAATTCACCGGCCTTGAGAAAATCTGGCAGGGGATTTCGGCACTGACGAAGGGACTGGCCGATCTGGCCAAGTGGGCAGCAGGTGGACAGATGCCAGATTGGGCAAAGTGGTTTCCCGAACAGGCCGGTCAACTTGTTGGGAACCTTGCTTCCGGCGTCGAAAAGCTGTGGGGGTTCCTGAAAATGCCGATCGATCTGCCGGTGTTGGCGTGGGATGCGCTCGCCGCTGGTTTCGAGCCTGTCTACAACAAGATCAAGGGCTGGCTCGACGGTATCGTCAGCGCGGTCAATGCCGTGAAGCAAGCCATTCTCGGCGTTCCGGCAGATATGAAAGACTTCAACGGTCAGATCACCGGAAAAGATGCTCGCGGTGCGTTGAACGGAAACCTTGTGGTTCCTCCATTGCCGGAGCTGAAGCGGCCGACGCCCGCAAACGGCAATAATCCTGATCAGCGCGCCAGTCTCTCGACGCCGACACGCCTTGCAGCTGTTGCCGGTGCGGCGCAGTCGGTCAATGTCGGTGGCGATATCCGCATCAAGGTCGATGGTCCGGGCAGGCTCGCAAGCGCTACGTCCGACAACAAGAATGTCGGGCTTACGACCGACCGTGGCCGCGTCATCGGCAGGGCATAGGGACAACCATGATCTTCGACAGCATCAGCGACGTTCTGCCCGGACTGCTTCCAGCTTCATATCGTGGCATTTCCTTCCACGTACCGGACACGTCAACACAGGTCGGGCGCCGCGTTGCCGAGCATCTGTTCCCCGGTATCGATCAGGCGGCGTATGACGATTTCGGCCTTGCGACACAAACCGTCCAGGTTGAAGGGCTGATCGTCAGCGATTCCTATATTGCCCAGGCACAAGCCCTGAAGGCCGCATTCGAGACGCCGGGACCGGGAACGCTCATCCATCCATGGCTTGGCCCGATGCAGGTCATCATGGAAGAGACGGCCGAGATTTCCTTTGCCGCCCACGAGCTGCGCGTCGTCCGCTTCAGCGCCACCTTCAAGCGCTACAATGGTATGGGCCTTTCAGGCTTTGCCTCCACCGCCTCGGCGCTGATAGGTGCTGCACTTTCGCTCGTCTCGCTTGCCACGTCTCTCACTACATCGACATCGAGGCGAACCCTGTCCCGGCTTCGCACCGACGCCACACAGCGCACCGCTCGACAAGTTGTTTCCTACTGGCAATCCAGCGCCGGAAGGGCTTCTGCCCTGATCTCCGCAGTCCTGCCGCAATCCTTGCCTGCCACACCTGAAGCCTTGTCCAGCGCCGCCAGCTCGGTGACGGACATGATCGTCAATCTCGTTCCCGATCTCGCCGGAACGCCTGCGGTTGCTCCGGCAGCAGAGGCAACCAGTTCCTACACCGGCCTGTCTGCGCGTCAGGCGCTCGATATCAACGCCAGTGCCGGGGCTGCTTTTGTCGCTCTTGCCGGTGATACTGTATCGCGTCCGGACACGGTGCTCTTGGCCGGAACGGCTGGCGATGCGCTTGCCAAGGCTGGTCAACTTGCGGCCTATGTCGAGTTCGGTTCACGAGCGGAAGCAAGCGCGCTGCGCGACAGCCTGGTCGGCCAACTGGATGCCTATACCGATCTGCTATCCAGCCTTTCCGATTCCGATTTTGCTGCCGAGGCCAGCGCCACCATCCGCGCCACCCGCGATGTCCGCTTGTGCCTGATTGCCGATATCAATGAAGCGATCGGGCGCTTGCCAGCATCGCGCATCATCGAAACGGACCGTCCGACAGATGCCTTTCAGATCGCCAATCATATTTATGGTGACGATCCGTCCGCGATCGAGGACGGCTACCTCTCGATCATCGAGCGCAACCGGCCACGCCATCCAGCCCGCATTCCTGCGGGCCGCGTCGAGGTGACGGAATAATGGCGCGCTCGATCTGGCTGAAGGTGAACGGGCAGATATTCGACCAGTGGACGAATGCCAACATCACCCGCGACCTGAAGGATTTCAGCGGCTCCTTCAGTTTCGAACTGCGCGATTATAGCCGGGCGTTGTCCACCTTCGATTTTGCATCGCCTGCAAATGCGGTGTTCAAGCTGAAGCCCGGTATGGAAGCGGAAGCTTATGTCGAGGATCAGCTCGTCCTCAAAGGCTATATCGAAACCGTTTCGCCCGATATCGATGAAGAGCGCGCCATGGTCTCGATATCTGGCAAGGACAAGGCGGGCGATCTGGTTGACAGCACCGCCGCGCCGACCGGGCCTTCCGAATTTAACAACATCAAACTGGAAGAGGCGGTCAAGCGCATCGCTGAGCCATTCGGGCTTTCCGTCCGCTCCGAGATCGATACCGGCCACGCATTCCCGCGCTACGGTATCGATCTTTCCGAAACCGGCTTGAGCGCCATCGATAAGGGCACACGCCAGCGCCATGCACTTGTCATGTCGGATGGCGTCGGCGGTGTCGTCATCACCCGGACCGGAGCCAATCGCGCTCCGGCAGCACTTTCACTGCCTGGGAACGTGAAAGGCTCCTCCGGCCAGTTCACCCATAAGGATCGGCATTCCAAGGTTATCGTGCGCGGTCAGTCGGAAAAGGCTGCTACCGTTCGCGACGGTCGCGCTGCTCCGCTTCTGGGCGGCAGTGCTCCGGTAAACCCGGAAGACAGGGAAGCAACTGACGGTTCGGCAACTGAACGCGAACGGCGCGGCGTTGTCGCCAGTGGCGAGGCGACTGATGACGAAATCAGGCGCTATCGTCCGATTGTGCATCTGGCCCGCTCCAAGGCCGACGACAAGGGCTGCAAGGATGAAGCCGACTGGCGCATGCGTACCAAGCGCGGCGAGAGCGAGGAAATCTCCTATCGCGTTCATGGCTACAAGGCGAACGGGCGTCTGTGGCGCGTCAATGAAATGGTCGAGGTCTCCGATTCCTTTCAGGACGTGTTTCGCGACATGCTGATTTCCCGCGTGACCTTCCTGCAGCAGGAGGACAGCGGCTGCGAAACCGAAATCGCAGTCACGTCGCCGGAAGCCTTCGACAATAAGCCTGTAAAGGGCCGTCGAAAGAACGTTAAGGGCCGCAAGAAGAGCGGCAAAAAGAGCAAGGGCAAGGGATCGGGCGGGCCGCTGGACGGCACTGCATCGGCCCTGTAACTTGGAATAATGTGAGGTCAACCATGGATCATGAAACTGCCAGCAAGGTTCGTGGGATTGTTCGCCGCGTCGTTCTGAAGAACGTCAATGACGATGGCGAAACACAGACCGCCTCTGTGGAAGTTGCTCCTGGCATCTGGCGCGACAAGGTCGAGATCATGCAGCCTTATGGGCTGGCAACCTCGGCACCGGAAGACGGCGCACTTGCCGTCGCGGTTGCCATTGGCGGCAATGAGGATGACATCGTACTCTTGCCGGTCGGTAATCCATCTGCCCGTATGGGTGGGCTGAAGCCGGGTGAAACGGCACTTTATAATCAGCACGGCGACGGCATTCTCGTGGGTGCAGACGGAACCGTCAGCATTCAGGCGGGAGCGTCGATCGTGCTGAAGGTTGGTGGCGTTACCGTGACGGTCTCGCCGGGCGGCGTTGACATCGATGGCGGAACGATTACCCACGATGGTGTGGTGATAGACAAAACCCACATACACATTGGTGTGGTTCCCGGAAGCGGGACCAGTGGACCTCCCCAAGGTTAATCTGTTTCGTGCCCGCCTCGGTGGGCATGATCGTTTTCGCGCGCGCGCGATAGAACCGGGGCATGTTTTACGATGTGGCACTCATCTATGACCCCGAAACCCGCCGCGCTGATCTGGAGATCGGCGCGGACGGCGATCTCATCATTGATGAAACCCCGATCACGCCGGTGCTTCTTTCTGTCGGCCTTGATCGCCGTGCCAACCCCGACGATCCGCTGCCGGAAGGCCGCTCGCAATTCCTGACAGGGTCCGGCATCGATGTTCGTCGAGGTGCTGCAGCCGACGCGCTTGATCCCTATGGCGAGCGTATCGGTTCGCGCTGCTGGCTGCTTGATCGCGCCAAGGAAACCGAAACAACCCGCCTTCTTTACCAGAGCTGGCTTGCTGAAAGCCTTGAATGGGTGACCTCCGATACCGGCATTCCAGCCGAGATCGAGACGGAATGGGTCGCGCCGCAAATGCTCGGCTGGCGCGTCTTGGTCGATGATACCGCTATTTCCGGCCGGAGGACTGCCTGATGCCTTGGCCCGTTCCATCCGCAAAGACCATCGCTGAACGTATCGCCTCGGCCATGGAGTTCAGCATTTCCGTTGTGCGGCCGCTTGTTGATCCGCTTGCGATTTCCCGTGCCGTTCGTTCGGCTCGCGGCATGCTCGCCATGATCAGCCGCGCCGTAGCACTGGAGGCGCGCGAGATCCACGATCATGTCGCATGGTGGGGCAGACAGTACTTTGTTGATACGGCCGAAGACGAGTTCGTCCAGCGTCATGCCGATATCTGGGGCATTGTAGCCCGTCCGGCCACATTCGCTGTCGGCAAGGTGGATATTGAGGGCGCGGCAGGAACACCCATTCCTGCCGATCTTGAAATCGCTGGTTCCGATGGCACGATCTTTAAAACCACGGAAACCGCGATCATTGGCCCGAATGGGGGGGCTGCAATATCGGTCATCGCATCTGTTGCTGGCCCGGCAGGCAATCTGGAAGCCGGTATCAGGCTGCGCACGGTCACCGCCTTTCCTGAGATCAACCGTATCGCAGTCGCGGCTGAAGGAATTGCAGGTGGCGCGGAGGCGGAAACCCCAGCGGAACTGGCCGACGCAACCATGGCCTACATCCGGCAGCGCCCGCATGGCGGCGCTGGCTTCGATTATCCGACCTGGTTGCGGGAAAAATTCGCGGTTCGTGCCGTAAAGCCGGAAACCGACTGGATCGGTCGTGGTTCTGTTGGCGTCATTGTCGCCATGAAAGATGGCACTTCTGCCCGTACGCCGACCGAATCGGAAATGACCGAGATGCTTAGCTATCTGGGCGCTCCCGGTTCGTCTTCCGGCGTTCGGCCGGTCACAGCCCATGTCGTCATTGTGCCTGCCGAAATGCGGGCGATCCCTATCACCGTCCGCGTTCGTCCAGACAAGGTCGCCACACGCGCGGCAGTTCAGGAAGCATATGCGGCATTCATCGCAACGATCGGCGATGCGAACGACGATCAGAACGAAAGCCCTATCGGCGCTCGCATTGAACCGTCACGCATTTCCGAGGCGATCTCAGCTGCATCTGGCGAATACGCTCACGATCTGATTTCACCGTCAGCGCCGTTCACCCTTGATCGCGACCAATACCCGCTTCCCGGCGAGATCACTTTCGAGGAACCGCTATGACGCGTCCACAGTCATCCATCCTCGCCAGCCTGATCGGCAAGCTTCCACGCGGCTTTGTGCTTGGAAAGCGTGAAGGCGTTCTCGACGCAATCCTCGATAGCATCGCCAAGGTTCTCGTCCAGGCAGAAGCTGACGCTGAAAGTCTGATGAACGAAATCGATCCGCGCACGGCCAATGCCCTGTTGCCGGATTTTGAACGGGTTCTTGGTCCTGATCCTTGCGGGCGCGATCTGGGTAGTCAGACGCTTGAACAGCGCCAGCGTCGGGCACACCAGCGCTGGATCGCCAAGGGCGGAGCCAGCATCCCGTATTTCGTCAGGATGGCGGCAAGTCTCGGCCACACGATCGAGATCGAGGAGTTCTGGCCTTCCAAGGCCGGCGTGCTTCGCGCCGGACAAGCTCTGATTGCTGAAGGTGAACAGTTCACATGGCGCGTGAAACTTCAGCTGATCTCGGAATGGATATTCCGCGCAGGCGTCAACACAGCAGGACAACCGCTCGGCGGCTTCGAGATCAGCGATATCGAATGCGAGCTTCGCCGCCTGAAGCCCGCCCACACACAACTTGTTTTCTCGTATCAGGAGAACTGACATGGATCGCGTCAACGGCAATGATTGGGTCGATATTGGCGGCGGCAGGCGCGGCTTTCGCTCGCAGAATGCAGCGGCAGGCGTTCCTGGCACGGAAGTAACAGATAAAATCCTCAATGATTGGCAGGAAGAAATCTGCGCCGTTATCGAAAATTCGGGATTTGTCCTTGATCCGGAAAACCAGCAGCAACTTTGGGAAGCACTGCAATCGATCGCGGCACCGGGCTTTGCAAACCGCGCAGCCTGGTTGCCGGTCATTTCTATGACCACGACCGCGCCGCCGAATGATGCAGTCCTAGGCGATGCATACGTAATACCGGCTGGGGCAAGCGGAACTTGGACTGGAAATCAACAAAAACTTGCTGAATGGACAGGTTCAACATGGCGCATCGTCAACACTAAGGATGGGCATGGTGTCAGCCTGCCGGATGGGCGTGTGTTCGAGAAAGTAGGCGGTGCCTATGTGGAAAAGCTCGCGCTTGATGCCCAGTCCGGCAAATGGAGCTATGCCGTAGCCGGTGGATCGGCAAATGCGCTTACAGCCACGCTCACTCCTGCTACACAAGCATATGCGGCTGGTCTGGTCGCGCGTGTGCGTATTTCAACGACAAACACTGCTGATGGCCCAACGCTTAATCTGAACGGTCTGGGTGCAAAGCCGATCCGTTATAGCAATGGTCGCGGTGTGTTCGCAGGAGAATTGGCATCAGGACGCGATGCCGTCTTCTATTACGATGGTACCGCGTTCATTCTCATGAACCCGATGCTGTATTTTGAGAAGCTTGCACCAAAAGCCGCAAGACGATGGAATGCCTTCACTCCTGGCGTCGCTCTTTCTGATATTTCCGGTGTGAAATCTGCTAACAGCGCTCAAAGCATCGCGTCGATTACCGGCGTGACCTACTTGTCGGTTTCAGCATATTGCGGCGTTAAGAATATCAGCACAACATTTGCTGGCGTCATTGGCTATCTGGTTTTGAGGCGATCTGGTCAGGCAGATCAAGGTTCACAGTATCTCGGCCTTTACACAAACGGCTCCGGTTCAGAAGCGAGCAGCATCCAACAGCCAATGACGCTTTCGGCTGAGTTCAACAACCTTGATCCAACGGCGACATACACCCTTTACCTGATGGTGGAAAAGGATCTCGCAACGGGTCCGATTGTTGTTCTCGACACCTATATCCGCGCTCTTTCCGATTGAGGCCGCTATGAAATATTTCCATATGAAAGTTGATGGACGCGAGGTTTGGGGTTCCGCTCCAGATTTGCCAGAGGATGCGACGGAAATGTCGGAAACCGAGTGGCAGGCCGGAATAGACGCTGCACGTATGCAGCCACCGGCAACGCTCGAACAGATCAAGTCGGCGCTGAAAGTCGGCATTGATGCAGCTGCTGAAGCCGAGCGCCTCAAATACATCACGCCGGGCCACGGTCAGGCGATGACCTATCAGCAGAAGGTTACAGAGGCTCAGGCATTCAAAGCGGCGAGCAATCCTCAGCCGTCTGATTATCCGATCCTGTCATCCGAAATTGGTATCACTGCTGAGACGATTGATGAGGTTGCGGACGTGGTTCTTGCGGCGTTTGCGCAGTGGCAGCAAATCGGAGCAATGGTCGAAAGCATTCGCCTTGGTGCCAAGCGCGACATTGATGCGGCGGAAGATGAAGCCGCAGCACGCGCTATCGTTGATGCTATCGTTTGGCCATCCGCACAGGTGCAGTCATGACGGCAATGCAGTACGGCGTTTTATCTAATGTTTTTGCAGTAAGAGTGTCGCCGGAAACGACGGCAGCGATCCATCTGGCTGTTTTGGAAGCAATCGCCTGTCGATGGAGCGTGCGCCGCCTAAAAGAAACATTAGCAGCAAGGCACGTGCCCGGGTTTGGCGATCAAGGCCGATCGGTAGGTGAGCTATAGCCGGCTCCTTATGCGCTTCGTTCGCTAGTACAACTGCCTCTGCATATGAAAGACGTTCGCTCATCACTCGCCATGCACCTGCGCTCATCTTGTCCCAGCCGTCGAATGTATCAGATCGAGCCATGTGTGCCAAAGCGCCATCCACCTCATCGTCAAATGCCGTGTCGTACGGCACAAGTTTGATCGCGTCATATCGTGCGGTAAATAGTGGATGCAGATCAAAAAATAATTCTACGGCATCCCAAGGTGATACCGGCTCCATTGCAGGAAGCTCAGTCTCGGAAGGAAAGCGCTCCGCACAATACCACATCCAGATTTCTGATAGTTTCACCACTTCACTTTCGACGACTTGAGATACTGTTCCACTGTTATATTGCTGATCGAGTCGCTTTCAGGCATCAAGTGGATAAGTCAATTTCTACAGAGCGAGAGGAATGAGTATGCTGTTGACTAAGCATTGCAGGCCGCTAGATCTCGAGCGCATGTTAAATGGTTACTTCAAGATTGGCTCACATGAGGAGTACTCTAAGGGTGAGACCGCAGGCACACTTAGCGATACAGCTGAAGGACAGGGCGGTTTTTCACTTCAAGGAGACCTTGTTAGTTTTACAGGCAACATTGGAAGCAGTCGGTTTGAGAATGTTTCGTCTATCGGTTCTGGAAGCGGTTTTTCACTCGTATTCAATGATAAGATTAACAGCCTTATGTTCTGTGCGTCGCTTGGGGCATACGATCCGAAGCGACACGAAGCTATTATGCGCGGCGACCTAAATCGTTCCTACGCACCAAACGAAGAACTGACTGCATATCTGACGCTGGATGCCGACAAACTCAATGAGGCTTTGGTAGCTGCAACCGATGAATTTTTTGGAGTTCGTACGCGCTGGATAAGTTGCCCGGTTAGCTACGGAGAACGGCAAGAGATATTAGATGCAAATCAATTTAATGGCTTTGACAGCCAACATCTTATGATGCGTCTGGCGAAACAAGCTTCACTCAAGCCAGACAAATTTCAGGTAGAACAGGAGTTCAGGTTTTTAATGGTGCTTCTACCAAATAGAGAACTTCCTGAAGTGATCCTAAGTAAAGATCTCTCGACGGACATTCATGAAGCATTCAAGCGTACGATAGTTGATACCGGACACTTTTCCTCCGGATCGATTTGAATTTACCGTGAGGGTCTTTCACATCGTAAATCTGTTGCCACTCGATCTTGCGCTCGCTGCCACGCGATTTTGCGCGCTACAATTTGCCTGATACTCGCGGCAAAGTCGTCTGCCAGAGAGTGAAGAGGTCACGGACTATCGCCGCCGAGCGTTCTTGTCGGGCAGCGACACGCGCCTCAGGGCTTTGACCACGGACGGTATCTTCTATTTCCCAGAGCGTTGCCATTCGCTCGAGGGTCTCTGTTGCCACCTTGGAGCTTTTCGCGACATGCAATTCATAGAACTTGCGACGGCTATGTGCCCAGCAGCCAGCCAGAATAACGCCGTCGTTGCCGCCGTCCTTGCGGGCGAGTTTGCTGTAGGCCCCGTACCCGTCAACCTGCAGAATCCCGCGATAGCCGCTGAGGTGCCGTGCCACGCAGTCGGTCGCCCGACTGTCTTCGAAGCGATAGGCCACCATGGGCGGGCCATTGCCTCCGAACGGTCGGTCATCCCTGGCATAGGCCCATAGCCATGCGGTTTTCGCCGACCCGGACCCAGGCGCCAGTGTCGGCAGGGTCGTCTCGTCGGCAAATATTCGTTCCGCCTTCTTGATTTTGTCCAGGATGTAATCGGCGAGGATGTCGAGTTCGAACCCCAGCTTTCCCATCCATTGAGCCATGAGCCTGCGGTCAAGTTCGACCTTGTCGCGGGCGTAAATCGCCTCCTGCCGATAGAGTGGTAGGCCATCGGCATATTTGGACACGGCGATCTGAGCCAGAAGCGCTTCTGTTGGAATGCCCGCCTCAATGATATGTGTCGGGGCCGCAGCCTGGATCACGCCGTCTTCGTTCTTAAAAGCGTATTTGGGACGGCGCGTGACAATGACACGGAACTTCGCTGCAACGACATCCAAGCGTTCGGATATGTCCTCTCCGATCAGGATTTTCGTCTTGCCCGCATGCTCCGGCAAGTCTTCCGGCTCGATCACCACTTCGATACGCTCCAGATGCGCCGCAAAGCCCTTGCGTGGCCTCGGTGGACGTTTGCCATCTTTGTTGATGCCACTCGTAACCTTGGCCCTGATCGCCGCAATACCGGTCTCGATCTCCTCAAAGACAAAAGCATGCTGCTCGTCATCAACACTGGCCGCTGCAAGTTTCTCTGAACGCCGCCCGAAGCGCGCGCGGTCAAAAGCTTTCAGGATCTGTGTCAGCCGCTCGATGCGCTCATCGGCATCAGCATTTCGGGCCTTGAGATCGTCGACCTGCTTTTCCAAAGCCTCGACGCGAGCGGCCTTTTCGGCCATGGCAAGAACCATGGCCTTGAGTGCCTCTACATCATCCGGAAGCTCTATCTCGGGTCGCGTCATGGGTATGATCAGAGCATATTTTGCTGTGATCCGCCCGCAGTTTCAGGTGCATGATTCAATTCGCCGCAGGGGTTTTACCCAACAATCTCTGGTGGCTTGATGGGTGTTGATCGAACGCGTTTCCAGTCCATTCCATCCACCAAAGCCAGAAGCTGGGCATTGTTGAGCTGGACCCGGCTATGTCCGATGCGCGGCCAGCAGAACTGGGCTTTCTCCAGCCGCTTGGCATAAAGGCAAACGCCGGAGCCATCCCACCATACGATCTTGATACGGTCTGCTCGTTTCGCCCGGAAGACATAAAGAGCTCCGTTGAACGGATCACTGCCAGCATCTCGAACCAGTGATAGCAAGCTGTCAGGTCCCTTACGGAAGTCGATCGGATGGCTCGCCAGAAAGACTTTCACGTTCGACGGGATCATGCCGACCGCACCGCTCGGATCACGCGACTGAGGTGTCCTTCATCGGCATCCACCCCCGCCCGGATAATCACGTCGCCGATAACCACCTCGATCACCGCCTGCGCGCAAACCGGTCCCGAATCCGACTCAATAGCCGCAGGCACCGAAGAGCCCCCTTGTTCGGCGCGAGCATCACGACGCCAGCCGAATAACTGTGATGGATGTATGCCGATGCGACGCGCAATTGCCGAGACATTCGCTCCAGGCTCCATCGCCTCAGCCACCGCTCGCTCCTTGAAATCATCGGACCAACGCCGCCGAAACTGCCGCGGCGCGCCCTCAAAACGTTCCGGAACGGCCTCGATCATATGAAAGTTTCTAGTTCCAGAGATAGGCGCAGACATAGAAGCTCACAGCTGGTGAATAGTCATTACGCAATAGCTGAGCTCGCGCTACTGACGCCAGATGGGGTCAGCTTGCCGCTTACGTTGCAATCGGCACATCGAGCCCTGAACTGATCACGACAATCGTCTCGACCGTACGCAATGAGCGCGAGATCGCGGTAGGCAATCTTTTGGGCAGCAGTGTCTATAATATTGCAGTCATTCTTGGGCTGACGATGCTGGTTCCGAGCGAAGCGATCACCGTGGAAAGAACGCTCATCGCCGTCGACATTCCTGTTATGGCTGCGGCAACTGTGCTTTGCGTTCCAGCCTTCCTCACGGGCAGAACTCTGTCGCGGGCCGAAGGGGCAGCATTTGTCGGTTGCTACATAGCTTACTTCGCCTACCTTATGCTCGCTCGGACTTAACTCTGGCGCAGGCAGGGTAATGAAACTGGACGCATCGATTTGCTCCGCGAAGGTTGTCGCTTCCGTTCGAAAAATTGACGGATACAGCGCGCAATAGGTCACCCACGAGTAGGTTATGCAGCTGTTTCGAAGAGCAAGTTATGATGGCTGCCCGTCCCCGCAACCATCTTTACTTGCTCGGGCAGCAAGTAAAGATTAGATCCTGCCCCCGCAACCAATATCCTTCCCTGAAAATACTAAA
>NZ_NNRM01000023.1 GCF_002252525.1 Brucella pseudogrignonensis | reverse complement strand
GGCACTTCAATCGACCTTTACGAGCGTCGCGCCGACTGGATGGACCGGCAGGTATCGAAGGCCGTTCTTGGTCAGACGACCACGACAGACGCTGTCGGCGGGGGACATGCGGTTGCTCGCGAGCATCGCCTCGTCCAGGAGGATATCGAGCGCGCGGACGCAATGATGATCACCGCGACTATCATTCGCCAGCTTATTCCAAATCTGATCGCCATGAATTTCGGGCCGCAGGATCATTATCCGATCGTCCGTATCGGGCGTCCGGACGAAGTGATGCTGAAGGAGTTTGCCGAGGCCTTCGACAAGTTCGCCAAACACGGTCTCACGGTTGGCGCATCTTATATCCGCGAACGCCTCGGCGCTCCGGCACCCGTGGAAGGAGAAGAGGTTATCGGCGGGCGTCAGCCTTCCATGATGGATCGCCTGTTTGAATCGGACGGGCGTGCGCCTGAGCTTAACTCGGTTCGCAAGATGCTGCATGCTCGCGAAAAGCAATCGCCGACTGAAGACATTGTCGGGAAGCTGACCGACCGGCTTCAGGATGATGCTGCCGGAGCACTTGCGGGCCTTACCGAAGACATCCGAACGGTGCTGATGTCAGCGGAAACGATTGCCGACGCAGCCGACCAGCTTGCACGGATGAAACTTTCACCGGATGAGCTTTCACAAGCCATGGCACGCGGAATGGCTTTGGCGCATCTCGCCGGACAGGCCGCTTTGATCGATGACATTGCCGGACGCAAATAAACCGCCACAGACGCGCATCAGCTTCTTTTGTGAAGCGATCCCGCAAAAAATCGGGAATGCGCGTCTATGGCCTTCAAATGGCCTTCAAATTTGATGGTTCGGGAGCTTCCACGATGACAGATGCGATATCGGCCCTCGATCTGCCCTTTGATGAAGCGATACGCTTTTTTCGCGGCAAGGCCAGCGTCAAGACGCAAGTTTGGACCGATGTTTATGCAGCGGCTCATTCGAGAGCTTTCATGGTTGCCGGAGCTGCCACGGATGCGCTGCTCGATGACTTCCGTCGCGAGATCCAACGAGCGCTTGAAGAAGGCACCACAATCGAGGAGTTCCGCCAGTCATTTGATGCAATCGTGGAAAAACATGGTTGGGATTATCGAGGCAAACGGAACTGGCGCACCCGCATTATCTTCGACACCAATCTGCGCACGGCCTACGCTGCTGGCCGCTATGCCAAACTCACGGAACCCGAAACGCTCGAAGCGTTCCCGTATTGGCAGTACCATCATTCCGGCTCGATTAACCCCCGCCATCAACACTTGGCCTGGGACGGTTTGGTATTGCGGGCGGATGATCCGTTTTGGATTACAAACTACCCTCCGAACGGCTGGCGGTGCGGCTGTTATGTTACTCCAGTTTCGATGGGCGGTCTCCGCCGTCAAGGCAAGAATGGCCCTGATGCGTCTCCGGTTCTTATTTTCCGTGCCGAGGAAGTTGGGGGACGCACTGTTCGTGTTCCACAGGGCGTGGATGCAGGCTTTGAATACAATCCCGGATTGGCATGGAAAGAAGCAGCATGAGTGGCATTTCCATCAATGTCCAGATCGAGGACAAGGCCGTTCATCAGGCCTTCACCCGGCTGATTACCGTGATGGGCGACACAACCCCGATCATGAGCGCAATCGGCACCGGCCTGGTCGGCTCGACACATCGTCGGTTCGTCTCGCAGAAATCACCGGATGGCGTGGCCTGGGAGAAGCTTAATTCGGAATACAAGAAAACCAAGCGCAATAGTCGTATCCTGACGGAAAGCGGCCGTCTGCGCGACAGCATCAATCATCGCGCAGGCCGTGACCAGGTGACGGTTGGAACCAATGCGAAATATGCTGCTGTCCACCAGCTCGGCGCCACCATCAAGCCGAAAAGTGCTTCGCATCTTGTTTTTCGTCTGGCATCTGGCATTGTGCTGGCAAAGTCGGTTACGATACCGGCGCGTCCTTATCTCGGTATTTCCGATGATGACCAGGTCATGATTTCCGAGACCGTTTTCAGCGCACTTCAACGCCGCATTTAAAGCCTCTTAATGGGTGCCCGCCGTCGCGGGCATGATAAGCTTTTGCCGAACGTGGTTTTCTCACGTTCATGAAAAAGCGTCTGACCTCCCTTATGATGAACCTTCCGGCCGTCGATGACGTGTCGGTAACCGCTGTGCCGGAATGGGTGCACCTGATGCCTGCTGGCACCTTCAGCGGGGCAGACGGTCGCGGCCCTTACGTTGCCGGTGATCTCCAGCAGATCGTAGCCCAGTTCCGCAATGCTGGCCGCAAGCTTCCGATCGACATCAATCATTCCACAGACAAGCTTGGAACGCAGGGCTTCGAAAGCCCGGCCCTTGGGTGGATCGTGGACATGGAAGCCCGCGAGGACGGCATCTGGGGCAAGGTTGAATGGAACGCTCGCGGCAATGCGGCAGTCAGTGGCCGCGAATATGGCTACCTGTCGCCAGCGCTCTTCGTGACCGAGGGCAAGCCGCACCGTGTTCTTGAGATCGGTCGGGCCTCGCTCACCAACGATCCGAACCTCAAGCTCAATTCCCTCCATACAGCCAACCTAACCGGAGAACCGGACATGGAAGAAGAACTGCGGAAGGCGCTTGGCCTTCCAGAAGACGCCGACGCGGCTGCGATCCTCGCCGCCGTTACGGAAAAGACCTTGCATTCGGCAACGCTTGCGAAGGTCGTGGAAACTGCTGGCGTCAATATCGACGCCTCCGGCGACCAGATCGTCACCTCGCTTCAGTCCCGCCAGTCGGGCGACGATGCCGAGAAGGTCGAGTTGCGCAAGACGGTCACGGACCTTCAGTCGAAGGTTACCACCCTGACCAACGGGGCGGCGCGCGACAAGGCGGAAGCGGTTGTCAATCGCGCTGTCGAAGATGGCAAGGTGGTCCCGGCGCTCCGTGAGCATTTCATCAGCCGTCACATGAAAAATGCGCAGGAAGTCGAGGACGAGATCAAGCTTCTCCCTTCGCTGCATTCGGCAACGCTGCGCAACTACAAACCGCAGGAAAGTGGCGATCCGGCACTCTCTCCCGAAGATCAGCAGATTTGCGAGCTGATGGGCATTGATCCCGCCGAGTTCGCAAAGACCAAGAAGTCCCACAAGGAGTTGTTCTGATGCCCGCTACTCGCGATCTCGAAATCCCGAGCCGCGACGGTACCCGGTTCGGCTATCCGGTCAAGGCGGGCATCCGCTTTTTCGGACGGTCTATCGTCGCCGTCACCGCTGCTGGTCTGGCAGTACCCGCAGCCCATGCTGATGCTGTTGCGATCGTTGGGCTGGCAGAATTTCACATCGACAACCGCGACGGAGCTGACGGCGATCTGACCGTTACTGCTATCCGTGACACGCGCGGTTTCGAATTTGAGGCCACTTTCGCCGACATCGGCAAGCCGGTCTACGCCACCGATGATGCAACTCTCACGCTCGACGCTACGGGCGGCAAGCTGAAGGTCGGCACCATTGCCGGTCTCGGTGACGGCCGCACGTGGGTTTCTGTCGGCGCATAAGGAAAACGACCCATGGATATCACTCCATCCACAATGCGCGGCCTCTATACGGCCATTTCGACAGCGTTCAACGCGCAGCTTGGTTCCACGACGACGCATTATCAGACCGTCGC